>CAWHIE010000013.1:0-191981 GCA_963829335.1 uncultured Methanoregulaceae archaeon | reverse complement strand
GTCTGGACCGTTATGCCTTACAGTCCGTATGCACTCTGTGCCCAGGTCGCAGCCAGTGTAACCCATACCGCAATTCTTGTATCCGCTCCTGCGGTTATGGGCACTGCGATCCCGCCCTTCCTGATCTTCTTTATCGGTGCGCCATTTGTTTTGGTATTGAGAGACCGTGTACGCCAGATTCTGCTTGTTACACTTGGGGGAATTGCGCTTGTTGATGTCCTCCTCCTTCCCGGAGGTTATATCGCCGGTGCGGTTGCGACAGGCGTAATGCAGTGGAATCTGCCCTTTATGGGATATACCCTGACCCTTTTGAAAATTGACAGCCTTTCGTATCTGACCGGAGTAATCTTTGCAATTATTACATTCCTTGCCATCCTCTACGCAGCAATTGCTGCAACCCCCCGCCTCCAGTTCTATGCTCTCCTCTATGCAGGCTCCTCCCTTGGCGTGGTCTTTGCCGGGGACTGGATAACCCTCCTCATTTTCTGGGAGATTATGGCAATAACGTCTACCTTCCTGATCTGGCAGGAGGGCGGGGAAGCGATCAATGCCGGATATCGTTATCTTCTCTTCCATGGCCTCGGGGGAAGTCTCCTCGCCGTTGGTATTGCCATGCTCTTTTTAGGAGCAGGTTCGCCGATTGTCGGGCCTTTGGCAGGCATTCCAAATGCTACGTATCAGCTATGGGCGTCGGTCCTGATCGTGCTCGGGATCGGTGTAAATATCGCCTTCCTCCCGCTGCATACCTGGCTTCCCGACGCCTATCCCCGGGCCAACTTTATCGCAAGTGTTTTCCTGAGCGTTTACACAACCAAGGCTGCAGTGTACCTTCTCGCACGGGCTCAGCCGGGAACGGAATATATTGCCTTCATGGGGGCTCTCATGGCCGTATATGGTGTGACGTTCGCCGTCTTCCAGAATGACATGCGCCGCCTTCTCTCCTACCATATAGTTTCTCAGGTAGGCTACATGGTTGCCGGTGTGGGAATACTCGGATGGCTGGGAACAGCAAATGAGATTGGTCAGCTCGGACTGGATGGTGGAATGGCCCATCTTTTTAATCATATTCTCTATAAAGCCCTCCTTTTCATGGCCATCGGCGTTATAATCTGGAAGAGCGGTGAAAATGTGCTAAGCCGTATAGGAGGTCTCCAGAAAAAGATGCCGGTGACTGCGATTGCCTTCTGGATTGCAGCATTCTCTATTTCCGGGATACCTCTTTTCAACGGGTATGTCTCCAAAGGGATGGTCCTTCTCGCGGCCGAGCAAACAAATTTCTGGCTTTGGCTCCTTCTTGAGATCGCTTCTTTCGGGACATTTGTTTCTTTTCTCAAGCTTGGATATTTTGCATTTTTAAGGCCAGGAGATACCAAGGCCACAGATCCACCTCTTCTCATGCAGGCGGGGATGCTCGGGGCTGCTGCCTTATGCATCGTGATTGGTATCTACCCGCAAATTCTCTATGCCCTGTTGCCATACCCGTTAGTCTATGATGCATATGCCCCGATGCATGTCGTTAGCGCACTTCTCGTTCTGGGAGCCGCAGCGTTATTCTTCTTTGCAGTTGGACGTAAATTCCTTGAGCCCCACGATACATCAATGAGAGACTTTGATATGGTGTATGAAGCTGCCGGCCGTGGGGTTATGGCGTTGGCCGGCGGGCTGCAGGTATTTTTTGGGAGAATCTACAGTTACGCGATCGGTGCTGCCCGCCTGTTGTTTGCTGTCGGAAAATATCTTATGGGCATGGAAAACCGTGATGCAAACTGGAATGCTGCGGTCTTTGCAGGTGTTCTTGTTGCTTTTATGGTAATTATCACATTGGGGGTGGGGTGGTGACACCAGAAGAAATCGCATTTTTTGCTCCCCTTTTGGTAGCAATCGGCGGTGTGGTACTCTATTTCTGTATAAAATTCCTCCCCCGGACTTTTCGTTCTCTTGGAGGGGTACTCGCCGCCGTATGGCTTTTTGTGGTGTTCTGCCTCATGCTGGCCGTTATTATACCGCATCCATCATTTACTGATTTTCCGTTTATTGGACTAACGGGGGGGCTGCTTATTACAGGTATTGGTGCAATTGCAGCCTGGGCCTCACAGGGAAGTATTGATCCCAAAGGACCTGTTCACCTCTATTACCCGCTCTTCCTTTTTGCACTTGCAGGTGCTGTCGCGATAGGTTTCTCTGCCGACCTCTTCACTATCTTTGTGATGGTCGAGTTATCAGCAATTCCGGTGTATGCCCTTTGTGCATACCGGCACCGGGAAGATCCCGCTGCAATTGGTTCGGCGCTACAATATCTTGTGCAAGGGGTGAGTGGAACCTTAACCGCACTCCTTGGTGTGGCCATCCTCTTCATGGCCGGGCATACACTGAATCTGCATGAACTCCCAAAAGCTCTGTCCGGCGCAGATCCGGCGCTCATCATGGTTTCAGGTGTCCTGATCCTGGTAGGATATGGCGTAAAACTTGCGATTGTCCCCATGCACACGTGGCTGCCGAATGCGTATGCCCATGCACCTGCCGGGGTAACCGCCATTATGGTGGGTGCAACGAAGATCGGTGTGCTTATTGCGATGTTTCTCTCGTTATCAGCCTTGCCCGGTAACGTTGCAGTTCCCGCGAACCTTGGGATTATTGTAATTTTTTTTGCCGTTCTGACAATGACTGCCGGGAATCTTCTTGCGCTCAACCAGCCGGATCTCCGTTATATACTCGGATATTCCAGCGTCGCCCAGATGGGATATATCCTGCTGGGTTTTGGCATAGGAATGGTGTATAACCTGCAGCTGGGATTCATTGCCGGTTTGTATTATGCCATTGCCTACAGTCTGATGAAAGCCGGGGCTTTCCTTGCAGCAGATGCCTTTGCATTCAGTGCCGGTTCTTTTGAAACCGCCAAGATGAATGGGCAGGGAGCACGCCATCCGCTTCTGGGCATATCAATGGTTATATTCATATTCGGACTCAGCGGCGTGCCATTTACCTGCGGGTTCCTTGGAAAACTGCTCCTTGAACAGGCAGGTATGGTGACATCCATGATAAGTGGCGTTATTCTCGCGCTGGTTCTTGCACTGAATAGTGCCATCTCTCTTGGGTATTATGTTCCGGTTATGTCGACACTTATTTTCCCGGATAAAAAAAGTCAGACCGGTAAAATGCCAGAAAATATCAAAAAGATTCCCGTGACCCTCATTTCAGGAATTGTTATTCTTGCGATCATCACGGTTTATTTCGGGCTCTTTCCTGAATCGTTTGAATGGATCTCTCATGCCGGCGGGCAGCTCTATACCTGGGGGGTGCGATAAATGCAGGTTTGGGATATTCTGACAACCCCGGTCATTATCATGGTTCTTGCGCTCGCGACAGGGTATCTGATGTATGCATGGTCCCGTTCAGTTGCCCCTCCGTTTATCCGTTCATTCAACAAGACGATGCCCTATGCTGGTGGCGAGGCAATCGAGGCACAGGCCTACCAGCCCGGGTACCAGTTTTTCTATGTAGCCTTGTTCTTTACGGTTGTGCATGTTGCAGCACTGGTTATTGCAATAGCTCCTCCGGATGCTCCACTCTGGGCGACACTTGGTTATCTTGGTATTGTTGTTCTTGCGGTTGCGATCCTCAGGTGGGAACAATGAGTGCAGGATCCTTTGCTGAAAATTGTATGGTGATGACGCATCCATGGCTTCAAAACACGCTTCTCCGTCAGGATTATCGTGCATTTGTTCCATCCAATGATTTAATATATTCGCGATGAAGGTGATGCTACACAATGGCAGTCCCGTTGACCCTCAGCCAGCGCATTGTGAACTGGGCACGGGTGAAATCCCCGTGGGTAACCCTCTATTAACAGCGGAGGATGCAATGCGTGCGATATTGAAGTTATTGCCTGTCTTATGCCCAGGTTCGATGTTGAGCGTTTCGGGATTCTTGTAAAAGGGTCGCCAAGACATGCGGATATCATGATCGTCACCGGGCATGTCACGTTAAAACATGCTTCCCGGTTACGCAGGGTTTGGGAACAGATCCCCGAGCCGAAATACGTGATTGCCCTGGGTGCATGCGGGGCATCAGGGGGTGTATTCCATGGACTGTATCATAGTGTCAACAGCGTGGAAATGTCATTCCTGTCGATGCCTTTGTGGTGGGATGCCCGCCGCGTCCGGACGAGATCATTAATGCTGTAGTGACGTGCCTGAATCTCCTCAAGGAGGACATCGCCCATGGGGGAAAAGAATGGCGACAGAAAACTGGAATAAAAAATTTGAAAAATACGACAGAAATCCGATGAGGCAACTCAATGATCGATCCTTTAACGCTGGATTTTGTGAGGGAAAAGATACAGGATATCGGAACTGCAGAACAGGTCCGCTCGAACCGTATCAGAATCACTACGACGCCAGGACGTATCCGCGAAGCGATCAAATCAGTTCAGGAATTGTTATCCTGCGACCGGCTGCTCACCATCAGTGCCGCTGATAATGGCAAAACCCTTGAACTGATTTACCATCTGACAGGGCCGCATCGCATGGTTATTTCCATTGCTCTTGAACTCCCTCGTGATGCGCCTGAGGTCCCGACGACGTCAGATATCCTCCCCCCGGCAGGTGATCTACGAGAGGCAAATCCATGACCTGTTTGGTATTGTATTCCAGGGTCGTTCCGAATTAAAGAAAATTATCCTGAATGAAGACTGGCCGGAGAATGAATATCCCCTTCGAAAAGACTGGACGCCCGCTCCGGACACATTCTACGGGGGAATAAAGGGGGAGAGGGTATAGATGCCTGAAGTGGTAGTACCCATTGGTCCCCATCATCCGGCGTTAAAAGAACCGGTGAATTTCAGGGTCATCGCAGATGGTGAAAAAATTATCCGTCTCGATCTTGATCTCTCCTATAATCACAGGGGTATTGAAAAGGCAGCAGAACAGCGGGACTTTATCCGGGTCCTCCCGTCTGCTCGAGCGGGTCTGCGGGATCTGCTCACACTCACATACCTCGGTTTTTGCCAAAGGAATTGAGGAACTGATGCAGCTTGAGATTCCGCTCAGGGCACAGTATATCCGCACAATCATTGCAGAGCTGGAGCGGATACACAGCCACCTCCTGTGGCTGGGTGTCGCTGCCCACGAGGTTGGGTTCAACACTCTTTTCATGTGGACATGGCGAGACCGTGAAGCGGTTCAGGACACGCTGGAAGAGATGAGCGGGAACCGGGTTCACTATGGCATGAATGAGGTTGGGGGGGTACGTCGTGACCTGACCCCCGAACAGGTTAATACAGCTCTTGCACGTCTCCCGCGTACTCGAAGAACGGGTAAAAAAATACGTCGATATGGTGAACAATCAGAAGACTCTCCTCGCCCGTTTCAGGGGTATTGGCAGACTTTCAAAAGAGGAGGCATTAAAATATGGTGCGGTTGGACCAACGGCACGCGCAAGTGGTGTGGATTACGATGTACGCAGGGATGATCCGTACCTTGTCTATGCGGATATACCCTGGAACGTTGTGACAGATACCAACTGCGATGTATATGGCAGGACTCGTGTACGCATAGGAGAACTCATGGAGAGTATCGGGATTGTCAGGTACTGCCTTGAAAATCTTCCGGAAGGCCCGATCCGTGTCAATGCGCCAAAAAATGCACCCAAGGGGGAAATTCTCTCCCGTTATGAAGCCCCCAGAGGTGAGCTGGTTCATTTTATTCGAACAAATGGCACGGACAAAGTTGAACGGGTTGATATTCGTACGCCGACCCTTGCAAACTGGACCTCTGTTGCTATGTGTCTGGTCAATCAGAACCTGGCAGACATACCTGTTATTGTTGCCGCAATTGATCCATGCCTCTCATGCACATCAAGAATCACCGTGGTAAATTCCGATACCGGAAAGGAGGGCCTGATCAATTTTGATATGCTGAGGAAACGATTCCGTACCCGTTATCAGAATCCGGAGCGTCCATGATTGATTCCCTTATTATTCTTGTTTATATTTTCCTGTTCCCGGGTTTTTTATTCCTGATATCCTATGCCCTGATTCTTGAGTTTCTGGATCGCAGGATTGCAGCAAGGATGCAGCACCGGGTTGGTCCACCTTTTTATCAGCCGCTTGCAGATTTTGTCAAGATGCTGGGAAAGGAAGTGATCGATCCGGATGGTGTGGACGTACCGGTATTTGATGCAGCACCACTGATTGCCCTTGCAGCGGTCATGACTGCATATCTCTACATTCCCATTTTTGGGAGCAGTCCGTTCGCATTCCAGGGCGACCTTGTTATGGTTCTGTATCTGTTCACACTTCCCACAATCGCGCTCTTTTTACTGGGGTGGCTGAGCAGGAATATTTTTTCTGCTCTGGGGGGAATTCGTGCCGTTACCCAGTTGTTCATTTACGAGGTACCCTTCTTCCTTGCGCTCCTTGCACCCGCACTGATGGCTGGGACATGGTCGATCTCGGAGATAATGATCTGGCAACAGAATAATATGTGGTTTGTCTTCCTTCAGCCGATTGGTTTTGTAATTGCCCTGATCGGACTTCAGGCAAAACTGGAAAGAACCCCGTTTGATATTCCGGAGGCGGAGACGGAGATTGTAGCAGGACCCTGGACAGAGCTGACCGGGCGCAGACTGGCTGTCATGCACCTCACTTCCGATGTTCTCCTGGTTGCTGGCAGTGCTTTGATTGCGGCGATATTCCTTGGCGGCCCGACAATGCCGTTTACGGTTACCCCCATCTGGCTTAGCTGGGTCGTTGGCTTTTTCCTGTTCCTCGCAAAGACACTTTTTGTTGTGCTGATTCTGTCTTCGATCAAGGTTGCAACGGGCCGTATACGCATCGACCAGCTGAACACGATCGGTTGGAAGTATATTGCCACTGCCTCACTTCTGCAGGTTGCGATTGTCATTGTTATCAATTACCTCTGGGTGAATCCATGAGTGTGATATCGGAAATGTTTCATAACCTGTTGTCAAAACCGGTTACTCATCCTTTATCCAGGAGAAAAAGTCCCGGTTCCCGGAGCTTTCCGCGGGAGAATTACCATTAATGACGATACATGCATCGGGTGCTCCAAATGCTCGCTTATCTGTCCGGCGCATGTTATTACCATGGTCGAGAATGAACGTGAGGTTGAGTTCAAGGATAAGAAACTGAAACGGAAGAAAAAACCCCGGGTAAAACTTTTCAAGTGCATACGCTGCGGTCTCTGCGAGCGGCATTGTCCGACAACACCGGCGGCCATATATCTGAAAAGCGAACTCTCGGATTCAGGAACCGATCCGGAAGCCGTGGTAACATGAAACACCAGGTCTTTGCCGATCTTGCGACTGTGCTGCATCAAAGACTAAAAGACGCACATCGCATAGCTGTCATAGGAATTGGCGACGATCTCTCGCCTTTTGATTGTCTTGGGATGTATGCTGCACAGGAGATTGAAAAACTGCATCTTCCCTCTGTAAAGGTATTTTTAGCGGGGACCGTTCCGGAAAGTGTCACTGCTCCCATCCGCAGGTTCCAGCCGGATCACGTCATCCTTCTCGATTCCGCAGATCTGAATGTCAGACCTGGTACGATTAACGTAGTAAATCCGGGAAAAATTGAGGGAAACCTGGTCTCAACCCACGTCTTACCTCTATCAGAAGTAATGAAATTTATTGCACACGATTCAAAAACCCGTGTCACATTGCTTGGCATTCAGCCTGACATGACTGTTCCCGATAAAGGACTGGCCGATAAGGATCGGGAATTTTTACAACAGAATCTGCAAAATCTCTCAGAGATTCTTCGCGACCGATAGAGCAGGAACAAACTAATCTCTCATAAAAAATTGGCAATTTCAGGTTGCAGTGTCTGGAGATCCACGACAACTGCCTGGGCGGGTGTCGGGTTCACGTTCATCTGCTTCTGGAATGCGGTCTGGGACTGCCATGTGCCTGCATTAATCCCAAGCACTCCCCTGTAGTGGGTGATCCCCCGGATGTGGACATGGCCTGTGTGCAGGATCTCCGGCAACGGATCGATTATCAACCTGTCCACCTTCCCTGCTGCAATGGGTGTCCGGCGTCCGTATGACAGCGCAAGATGTCGGCGCTTGAGCATCTCCTCCATCATAAGCCCGCTCTGTTCGTAGGATGCACCGGGGATCAGTCCGATCATATCGTCTATAGATCTCCCATGATACATCAGGACGCGGACTCCCTGAAGGTTTACCACGGCCGGATTCTCGACAAGTATACAGTTTGAAGGAAATTTCCCGGTAAACTGTTGTGGGATTACCGGCTGGGGCTCTGCACCACGAACGACGTCATGGTTTCCCGGTGACAGGATGATCTTCATCCGCGAAGGAAGATCCCGCATCATTTCGCCGAATGCATTATACTGTTCGTAGATATTTTTGATCACCAGTTCGCTTTCCTGGCCCGGGTAGATTCCGATGCCGTCAACCAGGTCGCCTGCAATAAGGAGATACGAGAAATCGGAATCCGAAAGCCAGTCTGCGAACCGGTTCCAGCACTCTTCAAGAAACGTATTACTTCCCACATGAGTATCAGAGATAAAGACTGCTTTCCCGGGCAATTCGCTTTTATACGGAATATTGTCGATACGTATGTCCGGGCGGTAAAGTTGCTCTGCAAAAAAAAGTTTCCCATCGTTTGAGAGTTTTCCCTTTACCCCGATAACTTCATCGTGAATTATTCGTTCTGCGTCGGCAAAAACAGGACGATCTTTTCGGAAGAGCACGGGAATGCCTGCAGAAGAATCCTCTATTTCAGCAATCCTGTGACCATTTGTTGTTGTCTTCACCTCGACAACCATGCCAATAATTGTACATTCTTCCTGACGGTACCGGGAATTCCTGGTAAGTGCCTCGATCGGCATTCCTCCGCACCGGCTGCGTATCATATTCCCGAGACGATTGTACCGATCACGGAAATAGTGAAGGTAATCACTCGTACCGTTCACACTGCCGGATGTTCCGGAACTGCCGCTTATTACTTCAACAGAGGGATCGGTCAGAAATCGGGTTCCATCCCGTGTGGCATTCATGCCGGGAATATGTTTTGAGGAAACTACAATGGTGCCGCCTGGAACCTGCGAGATAATGCGTTCAATGAGATCCGGCTGGTCCTGTTCCTGGATATAACGTACGACATCAGGATGCACCTGCAGTTTTGTCTCGAGGAACTGGAGTGTGATCTGCTGTGCATCAAGCATGGATACTATTTTGGTCGCAGAGAAAATATAGGGTTTTATCTTTACACGTATGCGGGTATATGAATTTTTGGCATGCCGAAACGGATGGTTGATATTCATCAGGCCGGAACGCTATCACGAAATTATTACGGATACGGTTTATGTATGATATTCTTCAGATGGTGCTCCTTGGTTTTGTTATAGGACTGACCGGGGCACTTGCACCCGGCCCAACCCTTGTTGCAACAATCAATGCCTCGATTTCCGGCAGATGGACGACAGGTTTGAAAGTATCACTGGGGCACATGATAGTAGAATTTTTTCTTGTCATTCTCATCCTTTTGGGACTGGCGACCGTTGCACTCCCCTATACAGGCCTGATCGCGGGAATCGGAGGGATTGCCCTTGTTGTATTCGGGGCGCTGACAATCCTGGGAAGCAGAAGAGCCACTCTTGATAATTCCTTGAACCAGCCTGTTGCCAATCCATATCTTGCTGGACTGATGACGAGCGCGGCAAATCCATATTTCTGGATCTGGTGGCTCTCAATAGGGAGCGCGATGGTGATTGCCGGTCTTGAGGGAGGATTGGTTCTTGTCATAGCCTTCATGTTCGGGCACTGGACCGCAGATACCACATGGTACACAGTAGTATCAACCAGCGTGTCCAGAGGCAGGACAGTTCTCTCTGAAACCGCCTACAAAAAAACAATTGTCATATGCGGAATTTTCCTGATTTTTTTTGGAATGTACTATGTATCAGGTTTGTGGATCTGACGATGAAACCGGCTGCATTTTATAAGATCACGTGGCAAAGTATGAAAGTTAATAAAATAACGGAATATCAGATATAGGCGTTAAGAAATGGCAGACGATAATAATACAAAGGATATCCGGACGCTGGTTACCCGATTCAGGACAAGTGATCACTGGGCGGTATCGCTTGCACGCGATCTCCTGTGGATCGTGGCCGTCGTTGGCGGAGTCGCCCTTGCCTTGTTCCTCATCTGTGGCACCTGGCCCGCTGTTGTTACCATTGAATCCCAGAGCATGGTGCCCCACATGAATGTGGGAGACCTGGTTGTCGTTGTCCAGAAAGATCGGTATGGCACGTTTGAAACCTGGGTTGATGGAAAACAGAATGGCGATGTCAAGTTTTCAGAGTATGGCGATGTCATTATCTACAAGCCGAATGGTCTCACCAGCGTTCATCCCATTATCCACCGGGCGATACAATATGCAGATACTACCCCGGTTACCGAAATCAAAGGGATGAAACTCGTTGGGAATTATACTCCCCCGCACCCGGGATATATTACCTGGGGGGATAATAACCCCCGCCCGGATCAGGGCACTAATTTTCCGGGAATCGGGACCATTGAGCCGGTAAAGGAAGACTGGATTGTCGGGAAGGCGCTATTTTCGGTTCCTCTGGTAGGGTATCTCCCGCTTCATATTATCGAAGTCGCCATTGTCGTTATTGCCATCATGGTTATTCATGAATTGTATTTGTCCTCCCGTGAAAATAAAAAAGGTAAGAAGCCGGATAAAAGCGGGAAAAAGCGGCGTTAGATTGGCAAATTACCATGACAGAGATCTCACTCCTCCTTTCAGATGTTCTCGGGGGATATCGTCTTACAGAATCGGAAGCCACCTGGCTTCTGAATACCCGGGGACGGGACTCTCTGCGGATTGCCTCTGCAGCCGATGAGATGAGGGAGCGTCGCACAGGAAACGTAGTGACCTACGTCAGAAATCAGAACCTCCACGTGACAAATATCTGTAAGAACCTCTGCGGGTTCTGTGGTTTTGGCAGGCGTGCAGATGATCAGGAGGCTTATTGCAACGATAAGTCAGCGATTCAGGAAAAAACCCGTATCGCTCTCAAACGCGGCGTTTCAGAAATCTGTCTGCTGAGCGGCGTGCATCCTGATTTTTCGGTTGACACATATTGTGATATCCTTTCCTGGGTGCTTGAAACAGGGCCGCACATTCACCTGCATGCTTTCAGCCCGGACGAGGTCTCCCATGCAGCATCGGCAGGCAATGTATCCAGTACTGAGGTGCTGACACGGCTGAAAGCCGCGGGACTCGGCTCACTCCAGGGTACCGCAGCAGAGATCCTTGTGGATTCGGTCAGAAAGGTGATCTGTCCGCGGAAACTGGATACCGCTGAATGGGTGAGAATCATCAAAGAAGCGCACCTTCTGGGCATTCCATCGACAGCAACAATCATGTATGGATCCTGTGAGACAGCGAGAGATCAGGCAGAGCACCTTGGGATTCTCCGCAGGATCCAGGACGAAACCCACGGCTTTACGGAACTTGTTCCCCTGTCGTATCTCCACATAAATACACCGCTCTATAAGGCGGGGATCTCACGGGCTGGCGCAACCGGCGGGAGGATCTGCTGATGATTGCTGTGTCAAGGTTATTCCTGGATAATTTTGAAAATATTCAGGTTCCCTGGGGTAAGGTGGGACGTAAAATGGCCCAGATGATGTTGTTGGCCGGGGGAAATGATCTTCCCGGCACCATGTTCTCAGATGATGTCTCCGTACATGCAGGAGCACCTGATGCAGATTATCTCGATCCGATGATCATGGAACGCATGGCAGCAGACCTGGGAAGGACCCTGAGGGAGCGCACAACACTGTACGGTCTGGTTTAAAGAATGTCTGCATCAGAGAAGTGATTCACAGCAAACCCGGGATGGGTAAAATATATCAGAGAAGTTCGAGGGCCTGCCGCCCCGTCATGCCGATCCGTATCCCACGCCCGAACGCGGAGCGATTTGCCTCCTTGATGATCCCTTTCAGGATATCATCGGTATCTACAATGGCAGGGCCCATTGAGGGTCTCACCTTCGCTGCGGGATAGCTGAACGAATCAAGTGCTGCTACGTCAAATGCACCGCAGCCGACCATACCAACATCGGTCATTATTGCGACAAGATTTGCCGGCCCGAGAGGGATAATATATCCATCCGCCATCTTTCTTGTCAGTGATATTTTTACCTGCTCCATATCTCTCCTGTAGTGATGGTTGGCGCGGAGGATAATAATCATGTGGCACATGGATACGATACCTTTACTTTTATCCGGACACTACGTTGCCTGAGAATTATCCGGAGCGAGGAATGGACAGCCATCTGAAGATATTGCTGAACGATGTGAAAAACGGGCACCGTCTCAGCGAAGACGAAGCACGGGATCTTTTCAGGATACAGGATCGGGAGATCTGGGAGATTGCATCGGCTGCTGATGAAATGCGTGAACAAAGGGTTGGCAACGAAGTTACCTATGTCAGGAACCAGAACATTAATGTGACCAACCTCTGTGTCAATGCCTGCGGTTTCTGTGGTTTTTCAAAAAAACCCGGAGACGATGGAATCTATTTTCATGACAGGTCAGAGATCCAGGAAAAAGCCGCTCTCGCAAAAAAACGTGAAGTTACCGAGATTTGCACAGTGAGCGGACTCCATCCCGATTTTAATGCCAACTCCTATTGTGACGTCTACCGCTGGATTTGTGAGGCTGCTCCGGGGGTACATCTCCATGCAGGAAACCCGATGGAAGTCGCATACGCTGCCAGAAAAAGCCACATAAGTACCCAAACGGTGCTTGCTTTGATGAAAGAGGCAGGACTCGGATCGATGTGCGGTACTGCAGCCGAGATTCTCGTAGATGCGATCCGTGAAAAAATCTGTGCGCAAAAAATATCAACAGAAGAATGGGTGCGCATTATAAAGGAGGCGCATAACCTTGGCATCCCAACAACTGCCACAATTATGTATGGTCACTGTGAGAGTGTTGAAGACCGGGTTCAGCACCTTGCAGTTCTCCGCAAAATTCAGGATGAGACACACGGATTTACAGAATTTGTCCCACTTTCATTCATTCACATGAACACCCCGATATTCCGGCAGAACCTTGCACGGGCGGGAGCGACCGGGAGAGAGGATCTTTTGATGGTTGCGGTTGCCCGGCTTTATCTGGACAATTTCCGGAACATACAGGTATCCTGGGTGAAAGAAGGGATCAAGATGGCGCAGTTAAGCCTGATCGCAGGTGCCAATGATCTTGGTGGAACGATGTTTGAGGAGAGTATCTCAAAGGGTGCGGGTGCAATCAATACCGATTATCTCGATCCTGATGAGATGCAACGGGTTGCAGAAGACGTTGGCAGGACGCTCAGACGCCGTACAACGTTGTACGAACTGGTCTGACATGGAACCCGTCTGGATTGAGAACGAATACCACATGGCGGGACCATGAGACGAGACGATCGGGAGATTACAAACCGCCTCGAAATTGAATCTATCCTTCACCATGCGATCGTGTGCAGAATAGGATTGGCTGACGGTGATGAACCCTATATCGTGCCCGTCAGTTTTGGTTATGAAGACAGGACAATCTATTTTCACTCAGCGCGTGAGGGGAAAAAAATCTCACTGCTTAAAAAAAATTCCCGATGCTGCTTTGAGGTTGACCAGTGTGACAACGTAATCGGTGCGGATCGACCGTGTAACTGGAGCATGCGATACAGCAGTGTAATCGGTTTTGGCAGGGCTCATTTCATAATTGACAAGGAGGAGAAGAAAAAAGGCCTGAACTGCATCATGCATCATTATGGAGGCAGAACGCACCGGTTTTCCGATGATGAGATCGAAAATGTCTGTGTAATAAGGATCGATATTGAATCGATGACGGGAAAGAAATGCGATTAGGATTATTGGTTCATATTTGTCTTAATCGTGATTAGGTCTCAGGAGCCGGACGATCTTATCACCGGTTTTCTGTGCTTTTTTTACTGCCTCCTGATCGTTGAGAACTGCACCCGCTTCATAGCCGGATCCCTTCACAGAACCAAGCGAAGAAAACTCATGACTGCTCAGAAATCCTTCAATTGTCTGGATAGTGCGATTTGCGCCTTTTTGAGCTTGTACACCGACGGCGATACCCTTCCGGCCTGCGAGTTTCCGGTCGTGATAGAGTGAATATGTCCGGTCAATGAAATTTTTCAGATGCCCGCAGACGTCATAGTAATAGGTCGGTGAACCGATGACAAGCACGTCACAGTCAATTATCTTCTGAGCGATCTCCCCCCAGTCGTCATTTTCGATGGCACACCACTTCGTTTCCTTGCACTTCTCACAACCAAGGCATGGATTGATTTTCTTTCCTGCCAACGATACAAATTCCGTTTTTACTCCCTGATCATCGCACCGCTTAAGAATGACCTTTATCAACTGAGCCGTGTTACCGTCCTTGCGCATACTCCCCGATATTCCGAGAACCTTCATATGATATCCTGCACTCAATAGCTCATGATTGTTTTGATGCGGGGAGTAAGATGAAATTTCAGGAACAGTAAAATTATTTCTTCCTTTGGATCGCCCTCCCGGTAGAAGAGATGAGATGGGCAGAGGCAGTCGCTGCTGCCGAATGCAGGAATCCCCGAATCGCCGAACGCCCGGGCAAGACTGCATTCGAATCGCTCCTGCGTGAACGCACAGACTGCGTACATGAGAGAAAAATCAGTATGAGTGAGAAGGTAATCCACATGCCATGTCGGTCGTTTATCGCGCAGTTGAGCGAGTGAGATGTGACGCCGGAGCCGTTGTAACCCGCCACTCCCGAGAGCTGATCCAACATACATATGCCAGCCAGGCTGGAAGGTCAGGGGACCCAATGCGCCCACCTGGATCGTGCAACCGGGATTTTTAAAAACGAGGCAATAAATTCCTTTATCCATATCCGCTCTTCATGAGCTCCTGTGCGGCAGTAATATGCCGGCTGCCTCCCTGTTCGACCGGTTCCCCATGACCCGGGTAAAGCCCGGCAACTTCAAGAAGCGAGAGACGGTCAAGAGAACGCGTAAGTTCCATCCTGCTACCCCCCGGAAAATCATACCGCCCGAAACAACCGTCAGAAAAGACCGTATCTCCGCTGATAAGTACCCCCTCCCGCTCAGAAAAGAGGCAGATGCTTCCCGGAGTGTGACCCGGAGTATGGAGAACGGTTAATTCTCCGATGATGTCCCCCTCACCAAGTATGATGTCAGGTACAATCCCGGGAGAACGTGCGCCAAAATGCATGGAAAGACTCCAGGCGTCATCAACCAGTCCCCTTGCATCGATGGTATGAATGGCGACTTTTGCCTTGCACATATGGGCGATCTCTTTTACATAGGCAGTATGATCAAAGTGGCAGTGAGTCAGGACAATGGTATCGATCTCGTCTTTATATGGCTTGACAGCCATCGGCACAGCGCCGGCATCAACGAGTACCGTACCGAAAATATAGGAGTTTGATAAGCCTGACTGTTCGGGAATCCACCTGACACGCATACACAATAATAAGGACTCCCGACAGATGTTTCTTATGGATTCGCTGATCCGCAGGTGTACTTCGGGCGTTCCGCCGGAACTCGACGTAGTGGCACAAGCGGAGGGCATGGATCCGGCACGCCTTTCCCGCGGGATTGCATGTGGAAGAATTGTTGTACCGTTAAACCCTGCCCGGAACCACAAACTCTGTGCCATCGGGGAAGACTGCACGGTCAAGGTTAACGTGAACGTCGGCACATCGGGAAGCCGGTGCGATCCCGGGCTTGAGGAGGAAAAGGCGAAGGCAGCGATTGCGAACGGCGCCGATGCCTTAATGGACCTCTCGACCGGTGGCGACCTCGTTGCAATTCGGAAAAAGATGCTCGCACTTGACACAACGGTCGGGACTGTCCCGGTGTACGAGGCGGTCCGCCGGGCAGGGAGTGCCCGTGACGTTACAGCCGACCTGCTCTTCAAAGTCATCCGCGAGCACTGCCAGCAGGGAGTGGACTTTCTGACTCTTCATTGCGGGGTCAACCGGCAGGCCCTCGCGGCGCTCAGGAGCGATCCCCGCCTGATGGGCGTAGTAAGCCGTGGCGGGTCTTTCCATTGTGCGATGATGATGCAGCGTGATGAAGAAAACCCGCTGTATGCTGAATACGATTATTTGTTAGAGATCCTCGCAGAATATGACGTTACGATCAGTCTTGGGGACGGGATGCGCCCCGGCTGCCTCCAGGATGCGGGAAAACTTGCAAAATCGGTAGAGTATATCACGCTCGGCACGCTGGCAAAGCGGGCACTTACAAAAGGGGTCCAGCGGATGATCGAGGGCCCGGGACATATGCCGCTCGACCAGGTTGGCTATAATGTTCGGATGATCAAAGAGATCACCGACCATGCCCCGCTCTACCTCCTCGGCCCGATCGTTACCGATATCGCGCCGGGCTACGACCATGTCGTGGCAGCCATCGGCGGGGCGACAGCCTGCCTGAATGGTGCCGATTTCCTGTGCATGGTCTCACCGAGCGAACACCTTGCCCTTCCGGATGTTGCGGATATCATTGAAGGTACCCGGGTAGCAAAGATCGCTGCGCATATCGGGGACACGGTCCGGAAACATGAGGGCTGGCGGATGGAACGCGAGGTGCAGATGGCCGAGGCCCGGCATGAACTCGACTGGGACGCCCAGTTCAGGCTCGCTCTTTTTGGCGACCATGCAAAGAAGATCCACTGCCGCGACGGGGATATGGAGACCTGCTCGATGTGCGGGGATCTGTGTGCAATCAAGGTGGTGAACGAGCTGTTCGGAACAGGGAAGAAGGAGAAAGAGAATAACTCCCTTCAGAAACTTTCGCTCCTGAAAATGTCAGACAGGAGGGTTGCCTTCCCCCCCCCCTTTCTCTCAAGACCTCCCTCTTCCGGTAAAAATTTGACAGAGGGGTTTCTCCTTCCCGTACTTAATCGTAAATACGTTACTTTTTTCGTTGCACACGAGCCCCGATTCTTGTCTACATGGCCGGCGCGAGTACCAACGAAAATCCTCAAAGAGGCGTTTGCAGGCTATCCGAGAGAAAACTGTAAATTTGGACACCGGATTATGTACCCTGTTTACCCCGGATCTTCCTAAAACAGCTTCAGCAATCTCATGTTCAGTAATTTCTATCTCTTCCGTGACCGGGAGGGACCAGCCGATGATATGATCGATAACTCGCGGTTCCCTGATCTCCAGTTGAATATTCCCTCTTTTAATCAAACTCACAATCCCTTCGAAAAGGGCGAGATCGTGGGAGGTAAGCGGGACAGTTATCTCAATACTGTCACTTGCCGGGATATCCATTTTGATTGTCTCACCGCTGGCGATCTCTTTTTCCTGGGTACCGCTCCGGAAAAAAACAGTAAACGGGAGTTCCCTCACAGTCGCCCCGAAAGGATTCGGGTTTTCTATCCTGAGAATGACATCGAAATCAATGGATGAAAGGTGAAGGGCCCGAATTTTCACTCCTTTAATGGTAACGACAGGCTCATTCAGGGCTTGCATGCAGACCGTTTTACTCTTATGGCCTATAAGTATTTTAGTACCAGGTTAATTCCTCTCCCGGAGTTCCTGTTCCACCATGCATCATGCGGGCATGAAGCAGAATTGTGCCCGAAGTGCAAGGAATAGTGCGGATACATCTCATTTGGTATGCATGAGATTTGCAATCCTCTGACATGACCGCTATTCTGAAATGTCCGCACATCATTGCGATATATATCTGATATCATGGATCTGGATGCACAACTCAGGACACTTGCCCTCTCCCTCGGTGCCGATTATTTCGGTATTGCTGATCTCTCATCTGCCCATGACTTTATCCTGGCGCAGGGAGGAGAACCGGGTTGCCCGCTATCCCGTTTGCCGTTGTGATCGGGATAGGTCTTGCAGGACAGTCTTGTCGACCTCCTGCCGGATAAGGATCCTGAAGGAGCGATTCTGTACCGGCACAACAGTTACGATGTCGTCAACCAGATGCTCGACCAGATCGGAGTCCGGGTGGCAAACCAGCTCCAGCGAGCCGGCCATAGAGCATTCCCCGTACCTGCCTCCAAACGGACTGACGACAAGAATATCTGCGGCGTTTTCTCCCAGAAACTCGCGGCTCACCTTGCAGGACTGGGCTGGATCGGGAAGAGTTGCCTCCTTGTCACGCCGGATCATGGCCCGCGTGTCCGCTGGGTCAGCATTCTGACCGATGCCCCGCTCCACTCAACGGGTCTTCCTATGGAACCGCGGTGCGGTGAGTGTACTGCTTGTGTGGATATCTGCCCGCAGCATGCGTTTACGGGGAGAATTTTTAATGAGGATGAACCCCGGGAGGCGCGGTTCGACGCTGCAGCCTGCGACCAGTACTTCAGGGAAATGGAGAAGAAAAAGAGCGTTGCGGTCTGCGGTCTGTGCCTGTATGTCTGCCCGTATGGGAGGAAATCCGGATCATTGACCCCGCAATAAGCGCAAATACGATTTTTTCAGAATAAAAGATAGAAAAGGCTTGTGGAATCAGGTTTTTATCAACTTCAGAATCCTGATTGCCAGCCACGCTGCGTTCTCACCATTGTCAACACCAACACAGGCAACTGGCACGCCTTTTGGCATCTGGGCGATAGCAAGAAGTGCATCGAGTCCGTTGAGTGTCCCGCTCACCGGGACACCGATTACCGGTTTATCCGTCTTCGATGCGATAACGCCGGGCAGGGCCGCAGAAAGGCCGGCGATTGCGATGAAAATTTTCGCATTACTGGTCTTGATGTAGGCATCCAGTTTGTCAGGATCACGGTGGGCTGAGATGATCTGGGCGTCATACGCCACCTTCTTCTCGTCAAAGACCTTTTTCACCTTATCCGTAATTGCCGAATCCGAAGAGGATCCCGAAATGATAGCAACGTCTGCAATGTCAGCCATCCAAACATATATTGTGCCTATATAGATATACTATGAGCAGATCCACATGGAAAAAGAACTCCTTCTGATGCTGCCTGGCCCGGTTCCGATGCCGGAACGGGTCAGGTATGCAATGATGCGTCAGGCCATAAATCACCGCAGCGCCGAATTCGGTGCGGTCTATGCTGACTGCGTGCGGGTATTGAAGACTGCATTTGGAACAACAAACGACCTCTTTGTGATCAGTGGATCCGGAACTGCCGGCATGGAAGCTGCTGTTGCAAACTTTGGCAGGGACAAGGAAATCGCCTGCCTTGTCAATGGGAAGTTTGGTGAGCGGCTCTTTAAAATCAGCCAGCGTTATGGAAAGGCACACGAAATCAGGTCTGACTGGGGAACCCCGCTTGACCTTGGAGCACTTGAGGAGCGGCTCAGGCAGGGTGCAGAGGTAGTTACCCTCGTGCACAACGAAACATCTGCCGGTATCAAGAATCCCGCAAAGGAAGTCGGCCGCCTCGCCAAAAAGTATGATGCCCTGTTTTTAATGGATGGCATTACCTCGATTGGTGGCGATGTCGTTGAGACAGATGCCTGGGGAGTGGATGTTGCCATTGTCGGATCCCAGAAATGTTTCGCGGCCCCGGCAGGACTTGCCGGTATCTCGGTAAGCGGCCGGGCATGGGAGAGGCTTTGTAAGAATCCCCCCTTCTATCTCGACCTTGCGGCGTACAAAAAGAGTGCCGCCGGTAAACCGATGGAGACCCCGTATACACCGGCAGTTCCGCTCTTTTTCGCACTGCGGGAAGCATGTCTTATCGATCGAGGAAGAGAGCATGGCCAACCGTATCGCACGTCACCGGAAGATGGCGCAGGCAATGAGGGCAGCAGCGAAAACCTGGGGGCTTTCCCTGTTCCCGAAGACTGATGCACTACACGAATATTCCAATACGGTTACCGCATTCTCCTATCCTGAAAGTGTGAAGGATGACGAGATGAGGGCAATCATCAAGAAGATGGGGATCGTGATTGCCGGCGGGCAGGACCACCTGAAGGGGAAAATCTTCCGGATCGGCAGCATGGGTGCGATCAGTGCACCAGAGATTCTTGCGACACTTGCGGCGACACAGTACGCGTTAAAGAAACTGGGATACAAAACGAAGGGCGACGGTGTCGAAGCGGCCAGCGAGGTGCTGGGATGAGAGTGGGCGTCGCCGACACCACCTTCTCACGCGTCAACATGGGAGCCATCGCCATCGACGAGCTTAAAAAACATGCCAGTGTGGCGATTGAGCGGGCAACCGTGCCGGGGATCAAGGATCTCCCGGTTGCCTGCAAGAAACTGATCGAGGAACGCCGGTGCGATATTGTCATGGCACTGGGTATGCCCGGGGGGCAGGACAAGGACCGGATGTGTGCCCACGAAGCCTCGCAGGGTCTCATCATGTGCCAGCTCATGACGAACACGCATATCATCGAGGTCTTCGTCCATGAAGACGAGGCAAAGGACGGTTCGGAGCTGGCATGGCTGGCTGAACAACGAACCCGCGAGCATGCGGTCAATGCCGTAAAACTCGTGCTGCACCCAAAAGACCTCGAGCGTGAGGCAGGCACCGGGCAGCGGCAGGGATTTGCCGATGCCGGCCCAGCCCGCCGGTGAAACCAAGCCTACAACTTTATGTGGAACCATTTCCAAGAGATGATCTGATATGTGCGATACCAACCCGATAAAACTGGGATTTGTCGTTGCGGAGTTCAACCGCGACATCACGTATATGATGGAGATTGAAGGAAGAGAGCACGCAGCTTTTCTCGGAGCGGAAGTGACAGAATGCCTGTACGTGCCGGGTGCCTATGACATGCCGCTGGCGATCAAGAAGATGCTGCAGGCGGGAAAAGTCGATGCTGTTGTTACCATCGGGTGCGTCATAGAAGGTGCCACCCAGCATGACGATATTGTCGTGCAGCATGCAGCCCGGAAGATTATCGACCTCTCGCTTGAATTCGGTAAACCGGTAACCCTTGGTATCTCCGGACCTGGCATGACACGCCTTGAGGCAAATGAGCGGATCGATTATGCGAAGAGGGCAGTTGAATCCGCCATCAAACTTGTCCAGCGATTGAGATGAAACGGCTCTCGGAAAAGATCGCTGCGGTCGCTCCTTCCGCAACCATTGCGATATCCGATAAGGCAAAGAAGATGCAGCGGGAGGGCATCGATGTCATCAGCCTTTCGATAGGTGAGCCCGATTTCGACACACCGAGGCACATCAAGGATGCCTGCATCGATGCGCTGAACAGGGGCGAGACGCATTATGCGCCGAGCAATGGGATCCCCGAACTCCTGAATGCCATCAGTGAAAAAATAACAAGAGAGAATCATTTTCCCTGCACTCCTGAACAGGTGATCGTTACCTGCGGTGCAAAGGACGCGATCTACGAAGCGATGGAAGCGGTCCTGAACCCGGGTGACGAGACGATCATCCTCACCCCGGCGTGGGTTTCCTATGAGCCCTGCGTCCAGATCGCCGGCGGGAAGGTCGTGAAGCACGCGATCAACCCCAAAACCTTCCAGCTCGACGACTCTCTTCTCGAACGGGTCAATGCAAAGACCAAGATGATCGTGGTCAACTCCCCGTCGAATCCCACGGGTGCCGTCTTCGACAAGAAGTCCATGAAGCTCGTTGCGGATCTCTGCACGGATTATGACATCTATGCGATGTCCGACGAGATCTACGAGAAGATGGTCTACGGCAAAGAACACATCTCGCTTGCCGCAATCGGCGACATGGCGCAGCGGACGATCACCATCAACGGCTTCTCGAAGGCCTATGCCATGACCGGCTGGCGGCTCGGGTACGCAGTTGCCCCCAAGGAGATCATCGCGGAGATGTCCAAGGTGCAGCAGCACACCATCAGCCAGGCCACGACCTTTGCGATGTGGGGCGGGGTTGCGGCGCTCAAAGGCGACCAGTCCTGCGTCGAAGAGATGCGGAAAGAGTTCGACCGGCGGCGGAAATACGTCATTGCCGAGCTGAACCTGATGGGCTACGAGACCGCACCTGCTGACGGGGCGTTCTATGCCTTCGTCAAGGTTGCCGGCGATGACATGGAAGTTGCTTCCCGCTGGCTTGAGAAAGGCCATGTGGCGGCAACGCCGGGCAGTGCGTTCTATGCACCGGGCTGGATCCGGCTATCGTATGCGACCTCGATGGAGCGGCTGAAGGAAGCGATGGGACGGATTAAGAGGGTTGGGTAAGTAAAAATCTCAATTAAGTTCTCTCATTTTTTGCATAATTCCAATATAGAGACACTTTCACAATATGCATACCTCTTGCTTAAGACATCTAATCTTTTAATTAAAAGCCGAAGATTAATAATTTGAACAGTCGTATCAATGCAAATAGTTAATTTCTGGGTGATATTTCCATGTCAAATTCCCAATCATTCGCTGAAATGAAAAACTTATTTCAAGCGGGTTTGGAGGGAAATAAAGAATCATTGACTCGATTTGGTGCTACTTACTGGACACAATTAAAAGCCTATTTACTTGAAAGTAATCGTCAAGTGAAGGATCTCCCAAACGCTCCTAATGACAGTATTTGGAAAAGCTTAGATGCACCTCACTGGTACATCAATATTGGTGGATCCACGCCGGGATCGTTATTTCTAGATGCGTCAAGAGAGCGGGTATGGATTCTCTATAGTCTGCTTAAAGCCGAAGATTCGGATAATGCCATCTCCAAATGGATTGGTGGTAAAAAAGGACTGGATCGGTGTTGGCTTTCATATAATCATCTGATGCATTACAAAAAAATCGAATCCTGGGTTGAAAAGGGAATTGGATTAATCTTTGCCGATGGTTTGACCCCCAAAGCAGATGCCGGAAAATTTAGCATGAAAGCATGGTATAGCGAAAAAGAACCTATACCCGGCATCTATAAATTTTTAGAGCGTGCAAAAGAGCAAATTGCAATTAATAGTGTTCGATGGCAAAAAAGGGATGGCTTAGCTGTTGACATTACTGAAGAATGGTATAACAATGGCAAAGTAACCGTCAATCAAGCATACGATGTTGATGCTGTTATGCTCTCAATTTCAGATATGGCGAATAAATATGAAGATTCACTTTATGAAGCCACAAACAGTCGAAATAATAAATTGTGCGCATTTGAATTAAATTTTTCAAAAGAGTTAGATCTTCAAGCCTTTTCTGATGTTGTATCTGCTGGAAAAAGTGGAATGAATCTTTGGTTAACTGAGATTGAATCAGAATGCGATTTCAAGCGGTTCAAGGGTGTTGATTTGCATACATGGGACATCATCTATATGGATGTCGGTTTGGATTATGCGTATCTGACAATACCTGGCGATGGTTGCGTAAATGCCGCACCACGAATTGCGACCGTTCAAGGAGAAGATAACGCTGGCAAAACCTCAATCTTTTTTGATGGAGTTGAGATGTTTGCCTAATTTTAATAAACGGATTGAATTATGGAGAAACACGATACAACTTTTCTATTCTTATCATCGATTTTCATTGCCCTTTGCAAAAGCAAATTTATCTGACTTCCTAATCGAGGCGAAATTAAATACTCCATCTGGAAAACAGAAAAATCCCAGACATTATTGCATGGAATTCAAAAATTTGGCTTATTATCGATTTGACCTTTAATGATCACTCGAAAGCGGATAAACTTGATGAATATAAAAAAATTGAGCCACGAGAATTATCCCATTTGTGTACTTCAGAATACCAAAAAAAATCCCTCCTGAAACAATGAGTAGTCGACTTTCTTTCAACAATGATGGAAATCATTGCCAGATCGTCGTCAAAGATATTTTTGATGTTAAAAATGAAAAATTCATTAGTGATACAACCTTGAGAAATGAATTGATCAAAATGAAGGGGAAATCCTTGAAAAAACTCCCCACGTTACCTATTGCACTTGTTCCTGAAATGGAGGGTCAAGAAATTCGCGAGGGAATAGCCGGTTTTGTTATGCAACTTTTTAATGGAACAGTCTGATGGCAAGTCATCCTATGATTTATGCAAAATGGGACTTGACAAAATTTTTGATCGTACCCCTAGTGAAAAAACACACTCACTAAAAGAAAGAATTGATCGAGAAATGAAATTGTTAACCGGAAAGCAGTACTTGAAAGGATACATCGAGTACAACAAAGACGATCAAAAATATCGGGCTGTGGAAAAATATCGCAACCCGCGTTTTCAAACAAGGAAGTATATCGAATCAAAAATTAACGAGTGGGTAAAATCATCTCAGCAAACACTTAAATCATTTTAATTGGATCCCCAGATCACCGGCTAATACCCAAAACCCCAGCACGGTTTCAGCGGACTTTTTCCACCCAATTGTTGCTAATTAGCCATTTTTCATATCCGACGTTCGAAAACCAATCCGGGCCCATAACGCGGAGAAAAATCTCCTCATTGTACCGTTTTTCCCCCAATTCGATCTATTTTCAGGTGCCCGAAAAAGGGGTCCGGAAAAAGTCTGCTATAATGGCTCCGATTGCCAATCCGGGCATTTTACGAGAAGTCGATCATCAGCTTCCCTGACCCTTTTCTTCGAGTATTTCACCGACGGAGAATTCCTTCGGGGGTGCCTGGATCGGGTGTATAACTCCCGCCCCGGTCTGGCTGGCTGGCCGGCGTTACAAGTCGGTGTCCGGATTGCCGGCCCGGTTTTTCCGGCATCACGGCACCTGTGCGATCCAGCTCCGATTAGCCCGGTATCCTAACCCGGAAGAACCGGAACGCCCCTCGGGGCAGGAAAACCCAGAGCTCGCGGGAGATCCCGGACCCGGACGCGATAGCCCGGAGTGCTGCGAGTGCATCGGCGGCCTCACGCTCGATCCATGCATGGTCGCAGTGGACGCGGGTGACCCGTTTGATCCGGACGTGGGCCACGAAACCGGGGCAGTAGATCACGAAATTGCAGATCGTGCCCGGCTCGTGCATGAACTGCCGTGTCTCGCCCCGTTTCTTCGCGATCAGCACGGCTTCGCGGAGGGCCATGAGCGGTTGTCTCCCTCGGGTCATGGCCGGCTTCCACGAGTTCCGTTCGGGTCTTTGTTCAGCGGCCGGAATTCCTCCGCCATACGGTTTTTGTTTCGTATCTGGTTGATTCGGCTTATAGCAACAGCTCCTTACTTGTGGTGAATATGCCGGTGGCAATCCAAGAGTGCACAAGGCCGGCGGCCACACTGGTGCTCCACGCGTTAATCTCAAAATTATATACGCTTTGTAGTATGAGTGACCCGACTGGATCGCTATGGATCCGATATGGAAATTTTTCCATCCAGAAGAAAAACCGCTTTTTTATCAATCAGAGCATCATACAAGTTTTATATGCATTTTTCGCTCTTCGACATAACTCGTCGCAAAGGAAGCCTTTACTCATGACGAATATGGAAGGATTTGTTTACATATTTCTCAGTTTGCTGATAGGCGTTCCCCTGCTTTGTGCCGTAATTGTCATCAGTTATTTACTTCACAGAAGAAAATTGAAAAGGGAAAATGAGGTTGGCAGTCATACTGCTCAGGGTAAAAAACAGGTTAATTTTTTCGCTGTAGTCCAACAAATTCTTCTGACGCCTGATCATTTTTTCAAACAGATCTCAAGCGATAGTATCAATCTTTGGCAGACCTTCACCCTTCTGACAATAGGCGGAATTATCTTTACAATTGCAATAATCATCTCAATGGGATCATTTTACCTTGGATCCTTTGGAACTGTCTTTTTTTTAATAATACTGCTCCCGATTATCCTGCTCTCTCTTTATTTTTTTTGGGTTATTTTATCCGTTCTGTTGTATGTACTTACCCTTCCACTCAAGGGTGAAGGCAGACTTGAAATTACTCTGCAGAATTCCGGATATGGAATCGCTTTTGGCCTTTTCTTCTTTGATATCCTATATTTGGTTGTTGATGTCCTATCCAATTCTTTCAACCTGCATTTTATTGCTGGAGGAGGGGGATCTGATCCCCTTTCTTCCGCAGTTTATTCCATTTTCATAGTTTTGTTAGTGATTATTACCCTCTGGGCTGCAATTTTGATCAGTTTTGGACTCAAGCACGCGAGAAATATACCGTTATCTCATGCGGCAATAATCGTATATATCCCGGTGATAATCGGAATTATTTGGACATATCAGCAATATTTGCTAAATCTTATTGGTCTCAAATAATCTTTTCCACTGTATATGTGCAAATGTCGAGTTGCCCGAGATCACGACCGCATTCCCCTCTGTTCGCATCATCGGCGTGACATACTCGTCGACTACCTTTTGCTCTTCGGGTGTCCTTGCACCGAACCGCTTCCGGAAGAACCCGAGCATCTCTTCCCTGCTCCCGAAGCGGTACTCCTTTGCGAGCGGCAGCATGGTCACGTCCGGTAAATTCCCATCTGATAGAGGACTCCGAAGAGGCAGTCAACTTTTGGCCCGGAGTGATACATGCTCCCATGCAGCGGTTCCCAGAGGTCGGTGTACATCCGCTCCCAGAAAGGCATGTCTACAAACCAGAAGAGGTGGACAGATCCCGATGATGCAGCATTCATCTTCATAAGCGCCTCCCGGATATCATGCATGGTCAGAGAAAGTGATGCGATCACAATATCATAGGGACCTGTCAGGTCATCGGAGAGATCAACGTCCTCCCACAGTTTCTGTACAAAAGTAATGTTCCGGATCAACTTTTTTTCCGCATTATTTTTGAAGATCTCCACCATGCCGGCGCCGGGTTCCACGGCAGTAATCTCCTTCACCAGCGGAGCAATGGGGATTGCAAGTGTCCCGGGCCCGGAACCAATGTCCAGTACCCTTGAATTCCGGTTGATATCGAGTGCAGCGATGGTGGTTTTCACACGGTCATCGTACTCGCTCCGGGCGTTTGCGTAGTACCGCTCTGCATTCTCTCTTCTGTTCCAGTCGTGGGATGAATCATCAGAAATTTTTGAGGACTCGTGCAATTCCTGTCGCTGCTTCCATATGATATTCCAGTCAGGATCCATGAGTGCCGGGGAACTCATAGCAGACTGTATGCACCCGCCGGTAATTAAGGTCTCACGTTCACAGAAAAAAAGGGAAAAAAAGAAGTGATTTATTCGTGCCTCAATGCCTCAATCGGGCTGAGGTTCGCTGCTTTATATGCCGGATAAATACCACAGGCAAGGCTGATGATGATCCCAAAGCAGACCCCCTCGACAATAGGTATCGCACTCGACCAGACAAACAGGTACTTCGTGGTGTTCAGCAACAGGGCACTTATAGCGTATCCTGCCAGTATGCTTAGTAACCCCCCGATGAGGCTCCCGACGGTACCAAGGATAACCGCCTCGAACATGAACATGCTCATCACCTCCCGTTTCTGGGTACCGATGCTCCGCATGATGCCTATCTCCTTGATGCGTTCGGTCACTGACATCATCATGATATTGAAAATTGAAACGCCCGCGACGATCATGGAGATTCCACCGATAGCAGTTACAAAAGTAGTGACCGCCCCGAACGCAGAAAAAATTGTCGCAAGAGTTGCCTTACTGTCCATGACGCTGACGATCTTATCCCTCTTGTTCATCTGCTTCTCGATGGTTGTTTTTACAACTGCAGAATCCACGCCAAGATTTACTTTCACGACAACCGTATCAAAATCATTCCGGTTATACGTCGTTTCGAACCAGTTTTGTGTCACAACAACTGCAGAGTCGGTACCTGATATCAAAACTGATCCCCCTTTCCTCGATGATACCGGTTACACGCAGGGTTCCTTTGTCCCCATCCGTGCCTATGGAGATCCGGGAACCGACCTTTACGTTGTGATCATCGGCAAATTTTGATCCGACCAGACACCCGGAATCCGAACGACTGTAACTTCCTGCCTTCAGGTTCAGGAGGCTGGGTACATCATCAGGGCTAAGACCGTAAATCGGGGCTACAATTGCATCGCTCCCAACGCCAAGTCTCATGATATCCGCGGTTTGAAGGACAGGAATTGCGATGTTGGGTGCAACAGCACGTTTAATCTGCTGAAACTGTTGATCGGTGATCTTCAGGCTTGTCGAACCTCCCCCACCCTGCCCGAACCCGGAACCGCCACCAGCGTAAGGAGAAACGATCACACTGTCGCCGACCGTGTGAAGACTGTCTGAAACCGAGAGCACGAGCGTGTTGCCGAGGATCCCCATCGATGCAATGGCGACAACCCCGATAACTATGCCGAGCATTGCCAGCGTTGAGCGCAACAGGTGAATCCGGAGATTACGTTTTGCAATTTCCCAGAAGATCATGCAATGATCCTCCCATCCGCGATACGGATCGTCCGCCGGGAATATTCAGCAATGTGCGGGTCATGGGTAACCATGATGATGGTAGTACCTTTACGGTTGAGTTCTGTCATCAGGTCCATAATGCCGGCACCGGTCTTTGAATCAAGATTGCCGGTTGGCTCGTCGCAAAGAAGGATGTCAGGATTGTTGATGAGCGCCCGGGCGATGGCAACCCGCTGCTGCTGGCCACCAGAAACTTCCATAGGTGTATGGGTGAATAATTTATCCTCCAGCTGGACCGACCGGAGCACTTCCTTTCCTCTTTCCGGATCCACCTCTTTCTGGGATTTCAGCATCATCGGGAAGGTTACGTTCTCGAGGATGTTTAAGAGAGGGAAGAGATTGAAGTACTGGAAGATAAATCCAATCCGATCCCTTCGCAGTTCGGTTAGTTCTTTATCAGACATCTCACAGACGCAGTTACCGCTGATATAAATATCACCGGATGTTGGCGTATCGAGGCATCCCATCAGGTTCAGGAGTGTTGACTTGCCGGAACCAGACGGTCCCATAATCGATATGAATTCCCCCCTCTTCACTTCAAAGTTTATACCATCCAGTGCAGTGACATCGCCCGCGGGAAGCGGGTAGACTTTGACGACGTTTTTGAACACCATGACCGGTTGTTCATCCACAGGGCTGGTCACTTCTTGTTCCTTCTCACGTAGAAGTACCATCCGCCGATACAAGCGCCAATAACAATGATTACTGCGATAAGGGGAAAGAGGAGATTCGATCCGCCGCTGTTCTGGGAAGTTGGAGCAGTCGCTGCAATGTTAACTTCCTGCAAAGTACTATACTGGTTGCCATTGGTGTCTTTGAAGGAGAGCTGGAGCGGGATGCTTGTGGTTCCGTTTGCGGAGAATGTGACCTCAAAGCTTCCAAAATCATCGGGTTTGAGAGCGCCGACAACATAGGTCTTGTACGGGTCCTGGGGAATCGCGGGTGCAAGCGAGGTAACCGTGACGGTGTTTGCGGTTTCCAGCCCGGCATTATTTACATCTCCGGTAATGTGGTAGATGCCGCCAGAAGATGTAACCTGAACATTGCTTACTACGGGGTTCGCCTGCATTTTATCCACCCCGAAGGTGATGGGGAGATTCATCGTCACCGTATGTGGATTGTTTCCATTGTTATACGTCACCTTCAGGATCAGCTGAGATTCCTGGTCGGGTGATACCGTAAAGTTAACCGGCATTTTTGCACCAGCCGCAAGATTTCCAATGAACGTTTTTGCCGGGGTGGCAGTGATGCCGGTACCGGAGACATCAAGCACAACATTCCGGACATCATTTTTCCTGGGGTTAGCCACCTGCAGGGAAATGGTCTTTTTCTTTCCCTGGGTGAATGCATCGGGTTTATCAACAATGGTCAGTTCAAGGGGTGTATTGTCGACTTCAGCAGTAGCCCGGTAGTAAAGACTGTCTGCATCACGGAAGCTCAGCGAGAATGTCGGAAAATACGTCCCGTCTGGCGCATCAGCGACAACGGAAAATGTGAAAGGCTGTCTCTGAAGAGGACCGATATTTGCCGATGAATCATAGGGAGAACTGGTAAGTCGGATATTCTGATCCCCGAATGTTACATGATTTACGACTACACTGACATCGGAGTTGCTATTAGTGACATAGACCATGACCGTACCGGTATCATCAGTAAAAAACGTTCCTGGATCGAACGTAACATTTGACACATAGACATTGCCGGCAGCTGACCAGCGAGTCCGGCGTTTGTAATGCAGTTACCGCCCCAACCCCCATGCTGAAAATCAGGAGTAGGGTAGAGATTAGAATAAATCGCGTGTTTTTCATGTTAAATCCCTGTCATGGTAAATATGATATAGAGAATAAAGACGACAACCGGTATGCCCACGCAGAGTGCCGAATCCCTTTCAGAAAGCTGTCGGGCACCTCTCATGCCGAAGATCCAGATATTTGCGCTCCACAGAAGAAATACAATGGAAATTATCGAAGTAATCTGAGTCAGTTCCCGCATCGCAGGATCGTGCATCAAAGCATTTGTGGCATCGATGATCATCTGCGGATTCTGGGCCATGGCTGATGTGATCTGGGGAACAACAACCCTTGGGAGATACTGCAGAGCAACGATAATGGTAAGGATCACTCCCAGAATCTGGGGGAGATAACCATACCCTACAAATTCAAGAGACCGTTTAAAGGACCCATTTCCTTTGAAAAGCGATGAGATCAAATAGAACACACCAGTCCATATCACCCAGAATAAGAAAATCCCAATCACAGCGCCAAGAACTGCGAAAATGGCGATTATTGATTCCATGCCGGGGAGCATTCCGGCCAGCATCTTTCCGGTTATTCCGCCGATTAAATACGCGTATACTGCTGAAACAATCCCCAGTACCGCAACGATGAGTCCGGGAATTTTAAGGCTCTCCTTCTCCTTGAGCGCATCCTTGAAAAATGCATTGGGATGAACGAGTACGTTACCCAGTGATTTTATCATCATTATACCTCCTGTAAACCCTGTGTTGTTGTGTTTGCGACAACGCTAGTACACATGGGATCTGCACTATATTAATTTTATTTATAGTGGCTTTAAACAATAGCTCAAAAGAAAAATATTGCTTATCCGGTAAAATGACGATTTTCCTTCATCCATGTTGTTATCGGGAATTCTTTTTCTGATCCTGTACTTTAATATTCGATCGTACCATCAATCACTGATCAAAACGTTAAGAATTGAGACTTAATTTTTTGATTTGGTACTATCATAATTTTCCCTCCTTTGTAAACTCTACCCGAATCAGTCCCCTAATAATCATAAAAAATTAAATGCATTTTAAATAACATCTCGCATCATATTTGTAGGACAATGTATATATTTATACAAAACAAGTACCTAGTATGCAAACGAAAATCCTCCTCGATGAGGAGCAGATGCCAAAAAAGTGGTACAATGTGCAGGCAGATCTGAAGTCACCTCTCGATCCGCCGCTCCATCCCAAGACCCAGAAGCCGATAGGGCCTCAGGATCTTGCTGCTATTTTCCCCATGGAGTTGATCCGGCAGGAAGTCACCACCGATCGGCACATCGATATCCCGGAAGAAGTGCGGGATGTCCTGCGGCTCTGGAGACCAAGCCCCCTGTACCGGGCCCACCGCCTTGAAAAATTCCTGAAGACTCCGGCAAAAATCTACTATAAATGGGAGGGTGTCAGTCCGGCAGGCAGTCATAAACCGAACACATCTATTCCACAGGCATATTACAATATGAAGGCCGGGGTTGAGAGGATAGCAACTGAGACGGGGGCAGGACAATGGGGATCAGCCCTCGCATTTGCTACGATGCTCTTTGGTCTTCAGTGTACCATTTACATGGTTCGTTCAAGTTATACTCAGAAACCGTACCGGAAGTCCATGATGCACGTCTGGGGAGCAGAATGTATTCCCAGCCCGAGTGACCAAGACAAATGCCGGTCGCGCGATGCTTGAAAAGGATCCTGATACCCCCGGTAGTCTTGGTATGGCCATTTCCGAAGCTGTGGAAGATGCGGCCAGCCATACCAATACCAATTACGCTCTCGGTTCAGTGCTGAACCATGTCTGTCTTCACCAGACTGTTATCGGGCTTGAGTGCCGGGAACAACTTGCAATGGTAGACGAATATCCGGATGTGGTGATTGGATGTGTAGGTGGCGGATCCAACTTTGCCGGGATATCCTTCCCGTTTGCCGGGGATAAACTGACCGGAAAACACAAAGATGTGGATATTGTCGGTGCTGAACCTGCTTCCTGCCCGACCCTGACCAAGGGACTTTATACCTACGATCTTGCGGACGAAGCCGGATATACACCCCTTCTCAAGATGTTTACCCTTGGACATGACTTTGTGCCACCATCCATGCATGCCGGGGGGCTCCGCTATCATGGAGATTCCCCGATTGTCTCCCGTCTGGTACACGATGGTGTAATGAGGGCAGTGGCCTACCACCAGAGTGAGGTTTTTGATGCTGCCCAGACATTTGCCCGCACGGAAGGTATCATTGTTGCCCCGGAGACCGCACATGCGGTGAAGGCCGCCATTGATGAGGCACTTAAGTGCAACAAGACAAACGAGTCAAAAACGATCCTGTTCAACTGCTCCGGCCACGGCAATTTCGATATGACCGCATATGATGCCTACTACGCGGGCAGCCTGGTGGACTATGAATACCCGGATGAGCTGATTAAAGAGGCAATCGCCCGGATACCAAAAATTTCCTGAACCTTTTTTCATGAAAAAAATCGGCTTTCTCATAAATCCTGTCGCCGGGATGGGTGGAGCTGTAGGTCTCAAGGGAACCGATGGCAAGCGGGAAGAAGCAACTGTTCGTGGTGCAGTGCCGGAGGCAATAAATCGTGCTAAAATTACCCTGAATGCCCTTAAGAGTAATAAAAATCTGATGTTTCTGGCGCCATCCGGCGAAATGGGAGAGGATGCACTGAAAGAAACCCTCCTGGAGCCTGTTCGGGTTATCAGTTATCCGGAGAATGAAAGCACCGCCCGGGATACAAAGATTGCAGCGCAGCGGTTTCTTGAAGAAGGAGTTGATCTGATCCTCTTCTGTGGTGGTGACGGGACTGCCCGGGACATCTTTGATGTCGTTGGCCGGAATGTGCCGGTACTCGGCATTCCGGCAGGTGTGAAGATGTTCTCCGGTGTTTTTGCAATAAATCCTTCTGTTGCAGCAGAAATCGTAACAGATTTTGCGATTCAGTCATTAAGGGATTCTGAAATAATGGATGTGGATGAAGATGCTTACAGGGATGGAGAACTGAAAACCCGTCTTTATGGAATTGCCCGTGTCCCGTCACTGGCAGGAAAGACACAGTTCTCGAAGCAGATATATGAAGATAGCAACGAAGAACGTGCAAAAAAAGATATTGCACGCTTTATTCATGAGATAATGATTCCCGACGTGCTCTATGTTCTGGGGGCCGGTACCACCCTGGAAGCCATTGCCCGGGACTTAGGATTGAATAAAACACTGCTTGGGATTGATGCAATAAAAAACGGGGAGATGATTGCCAGGGATCTGGACGAAAAAACACTTTGGGCTTTGCTTGAGCATGCACAGGAAGCAAAAATTCTCTTAAGCCCGATTGGAGCGCAGGGATTTATCCTTGGGCGGGGAAACCAGCAGATCAGTTCACGTATCGTGAAACGAGTGGGGATTCGCAACATCATCGTTGTGGCTACTCCCCACAAACTTCGGGAAACCCCTGTTCTTTATGTAGACTCTGGAGATCCGGTGCTTGACCAGGACTTTGGCGATTCCGTTCAGGTAATTTCCGGATATCGCATTGCTCAACGAAGGAAAATTTCCCAGCTTCCCTGATTTATAAAAAAAGTTATTGTTGCTGAACCGCTTTTGGCGGCTTTAAGAGGGCGAATGCGATTATAAAACCGATTATTGAAAGGACAAGTACATAGGAGAACACTCCGATATACGATCCACTTGAGGTCTTGATGAACCCGGCCAGCTGGGGACCTGCAATTGCCCCGGCACCATACGCCAGGAAGAGAATCCCGTAACATCGTGGATAGTCACAGGTGCCAAAATAGCTGCCACAGGACGTCGGAGCGATGGCGAGCCAGCCCCCCAGACATCCCCAGAGGACAACAAAGGCAATAAGATAAACCGGGACGGTCGGGATCTGCCACATAAGAAGCGACACCAATGCGATCAGACCGAACGACATCATGGCTGTAAGCCGCGGGGTCAGCCTGTCCGTGAGCGTACCAAAGACGGGACGTCCAAACCCATTGAAGATCGCAAAGACTCCGACAAGTGCAGTTGCGAGCCCGGTCTCAACTCCCACGTCGGTGCCTACAGGCTTGGCAATAGATATCGCCATCAGGCCGGCAAGACAGGCTATAAAAAAACATGCCCAGAGCGCATAGAATGACGATGTTTTAACCATCTGCGACCGGGTAAGTTCACAGGATTTTTGTTCCCCCTCCTTTGGGGCTGGAGGTGTCCAGCCCGCCGGAACCCATCCGGTTTTGGGGAATTTCAACGGCAGCGCAAGCAATATTGTCAGGACTACGAAGACAACTCCAAATATCCTGAACGTCGTCATCACTCCATACGCACCGATCAGGTAACCCGCGATGTTGGCGGTGAAGAACGCGGAGAATCCGAATCCAAGTACGGTGAGCCCTACTGCCAGTCCTCTCCTGTCCGGGAACCAGCGTGCAGCAACAGCAACTGGCACGCCGTAGGCTATTCCAACACCTACACCTCCGATAATTCCGTACATAATGTAGAGCATCGGCACTGATGTTGCATATGAGGCAAGAAGCCAGCCAAGACCGGTCAGGATCCCCCCGGCGATCGTGATATTCCGTGGTCCATACACTTCGATATATTTGCCGGTCAATGGCATTGCTATTGCAAAAAACGCAAGGAATACCGAAAATGGCAAAAGTATGTCATTTGCCGTAACTGTCTGACCTAACGTTTTTGTGAAATAGGTGGTGAGCGGCCCGACAAAGACGCTCCAGGAATAAATCGTTCCAAGACACAGGTTGATTATCATCCCAAGGATTACGAGGATCCAACGGCCTCTTTCAACCTCCATACCCAATATCGTTTCAGTGACTACCTCTTTCATGGTTTTCCCTTTTATCCGGATATTTTTGATAAATCTTATACCAGATCCAAAAAATTTTGAAATCTTATTCTTCGAGGGTTGAAATATCCCCCGGGTCGACACCCATCTCTTTAGCTTTCAACACCCGACGCATGATCTTGCCACTGCGGGTTTTTGGCAATTTCTCTACAAATTCGATTTCATGGGGCATTGCAATCGGTCCCAGGGTTATGCGGACATGGTGGAGCAGATCCTGCATGAGATGATCACTTGGCTGATTCCCGACACGAAGAATCACAAAAGCCTTGATGGAATTTCCTTTAATCGGATCCGGCTTTCCGATAACTGCAGCTTCAGCAACTGCATGATGAGATACCAGTGCACTTTCAACCTCGGCCGTTCCGATATTGTGGCCGGAAACTATTATGATATCATCGGCACGTCCAAGAATCATAATATAGCCATCTTTGCCTTTGACTGCGAGGTCGCCCGCGGTGTAAAGATTATCAATAGTGTACCAGGTACTTACGGTACCGTTCATCGTCCTTATACAACGTCCTGAGCATCGCGGGCCATGGCGATTTGATAACAAGGAATCCCATGGTGTTCGCCGGGACAGGATTTCCGGTTTTATCGACAACATCAGCTATGACACCAGGAATAGGTTTTCCTGCAAATCCCGGGCGCATCTTTTCGCCCATCATGGTGGTGATCAACAGCATTCCTGTCTCTGTCTGCCACCAGGTATCGACAATAGGACACCTGTCCTTTCCAATCACATGATAGTACCATTCGAATGCCTCAGGGTTAAGGGGTTCACCAACTGACCCGATAATCCGCAGCGAGTTCAGGTTGTACCTGTTGGGCCAGCTCTCACCCATCTTCATGAAAGTACGGATGGCGGTTGGGGCTGTATACAAGATCGTGATTTTCTGCTCCTCAATGAGATTCCACCAGCTTCCTGCATCCGGATAATCCGGGGTTAATTCGGTAATAAAAACGGTGGTGCCGACAGCAAGCGGTCCGTAGATGATATAACTGTGCCCGGTGACCCAGCCCGGATCGGCAGTACACCAGAAAATATCATTGTCCTTGATATCAAAGACGTATTTACTCGTGTAATGTGTTCCGACCATGTACCCGCCACAGGTATGCACAACCCCTTTGGGCTTTCCCGTGGACCCACTGGTATAGAGTATAAAGAAGGGATCCTCGGCATCCATAACTTCCGGAGGACATTCATCAGAAACCCCTTCCATGATCTCATAAAAATCCAGCTCGAGGGTCGGGTGGATATCAACCGGAGGATCCCTTCTCCGCAGTACAACGACGTGCTCTACCGTAGGAGCGTTATTGATCGCTTCATCTACAATTGCTTTCAGTTGAATTGCCTTCCCGCGTCGGATCGCCACATCTGCCGTGATGACAATCTTTGCCTCAGCATCCTGAATTCGCATATTCAGTGCTGCCGCACCAAAACCGCCAAACACCACGCTATGAACGGCTCCGATTCGGGCGCATGCAAGCATTGCGATAACCTGCTCAGGGACAAGAGGCATGTAAATACAGACACGATCTCCCTTTTTCACCCCCATTTTCTTTAACGCATTTGCAAAGCGAGATACCTGGGAGAGGAGTTTCTGGTACGTGTAAATACGCTCTACACCGCCCTCCCCACGCCAGATAAGGGCGACCTTGTTGCGCCGATGATCGTTCACATGGCGGTCAAGGCAGTTTGCGGTAATGTTCAGCTTTGCATTGGTGAACCACTTTGCATAAGGGTAATTCCATTCCCTGACCGCATCCCAAGGCCGGATCCACTCGAGCTCGCCAGCCATTTTGGTCCAGAATGCATCCGGATCTGCCAGAAATTTCATGTACGCATTCTGGTAATCTCCCATCCATGCATTTTTTTTGTACTGTGGGTCGGGTGTGTAATATTTCACATCCTCGACGAGTTTAACATTAAAATTCTCGGTCATGTTCCCACCAATTTTACATTATTAATCATGTTAAACGATGGTATATAAAATTTGGTAAAATACCAATGCAAAATAATCAAAATATTTTTGCCCGATTTATCTCGAATAGATTCACCGGGAAATTTTTTTAGGATCTTTTTTAATATCTGATAATTCCGGGTTTTTTGTAAAATGCGGAGGTTATAACAAGGATTATCTATCCGGCTTTTTCAATATAGAATTGATGCTGAAAAAATTTAAAGGGTGTCTTCTGGGTGCTGCGATCGGCGATGCGCTTGGTATGCCCAACGAAAGTGCTGCCCCAAACCTGAACAAGATGAAATATGGTTACCGGCGCCCTATAAGGGTCATCCAAACGATGGTCTTAAACCCGGGCAATATACTGACGACACCCAGCTGATGATCCTGGTAGCAACACTGATCGCCGATGGAAAATACAATGAAGAACGATATTCATCTGCACTCCGTGAACTCTATGACCAGGGGAACCTTCGCTTTCCTGATGGTTCAATTTCAGCAGCATGCGAAGATACCATCAAAAAAAATATCCCCCGGAAAGGGGTGAAATCGACAACAGCCGGATGCCTTCCTGTTGCAATTCCGTTCGGGTTGACATTTCCGAACATGAATGAAGGAAGCGAACGGGCGGTGCGTGCATGCAACGTAACTCATACTCATCCAGCAGCGCATGCTGCCGTGTCAACTCTCGCATCTCTCATTTACCACACCCTTCACGAAAGCCCTGATCCCATCGAACGAGCGCTTGAAAAGGCACAGGATGAAGATGAAGTCCTGGGCGGAAAAATAAGAAACGCCCTTGTTCTGGAAAAAGAGGGGATGGATATCGAGACCGCATTACTAAAAATTGGAAATGACGTGTCAGTGTTCCAGACGCTTCCCATCTCCATTTTCCTTATCAGAAGATACTCACATCCATCCGATCTCCTCACGGTAGCTGCAAACGCAGGAGGAAATACGGATACCATCGGTTTTATCTGTGGTGCATATCTTGGTGCATCCAAGGGAGTCGATGCGTTACCTTCAGATTTATTGGGAGGACTCGAAGACCGGCAGCGAATTGAATTGCTGGGGCAGCGCCTCCACACACTGTATCAGCAGAAACTTGGGCAGATCTAATTTTGTACTGTCAGATTTGTTCAAATTTCAAAAAATAGACATTATCGTGATGAACTTTTTCCCAGCCGGCCTGACGATACAACCTGAAACCATTTTGGTTCTTTCACACTCTCTCTCGCATGTTCAGTTTTCAACCGGCTCGTTAAAAACCATTAAATTTTTATAACCGGATATTCTTTTATGAAAATTGCGATTATCGGGGCTTCCGGTTATGCCGGTGGCGAGCTGGTTCGTCTCCTTGTTCACCACTCAACCGCAGAGGTCACTTGTGCCACTTCCCGAAAACTGGCAGGAACACCTCTTGATCAGGTTCATCCCCACCTCAAGGGATTTACTGATCTCAAATTTGAAAACCCGGATACCGATGCGATCGACGCAGATGTTGCATTCCTTGCAGTTCCCCATACCGCTGCAATGCTCCATGCAGGCAAACTCCTGTCGAGGGGAATAAAGGTTGTCGATCTCAGTGCCGATTACCGGTTACCCAAAGAGATCTATGAGACGGTATACGGGGTCACTCACTCAGATTATTTTGTGGCACCCTATGGTATACCGGAGCTCCATCGTAAAGAGTGTATTAATGAGAAGTTCGTTGCGAACCCCGGGTGTTTCCCTACCGGAGCAACCCTGGCGGCAGCTCCCCTGGCAAAATATGCTCACACGGTAATATTTGATTCAAAGACCGGAGTAAGCGGTGCCGGTGACAATCCCTCTGCCACCACTCACTACCCGAATGTTGGGGATAATATCGGACCCTACAAGTGGACATCACACCGGCATCTTGCGGAAATGAAACAGGAGCTTTCACGGCTTGGTTCAAAAGCGAAATGTTACTTCACTCCCCATCTTGTGCCCGTCAACCGCGGTATTCTTACGACAGCCCATATCCTCCTCAACGAACCCATGCAGCAGAAAGATGTTGAAGAAATCTATCGTGATTTCTATAAGGGCGAATATTTTATCCGCTACCAGAAGCCGTCGCTTGCCGCGGTCCGGGGAAGCAATTTCTGTGATATCATGGTCGAGAGCGAAGGACTGCGTGTCGTAGCGGTTTCTGCAATTGACAACCTTGTGAAAGGGGCTAGTGGCCAGGCCATTCAGAATATGAACCTCATGTGTGGTTTAAAAGAAAATGATGGGCTGACAGGAGCAGGGATGCTGCCGTAGGTGATTGACAATGCTGGTTAAAAATGCAATGACAAAGGATCCCATCGTATGCACTACTGAAACATCCCTCCGCGAGGCAGTAGGCTTGATGAGGAAACATCATATTGGCGGGCTTCCGGTTATGGAAGGTTCAGAACTCGCAGGCATGCTTACAGAATCAGATCTCATTTCTCTCCTTGAATCCGAAAGGATCTCCGACGATCTCTGGTTGCCATCCCCCTTTGAGATTATCGAGATCCCCATCCGGGAATATATCAACTGGGAGAAGACAAAGCATGCGCTTCGCAACATCGGGGATATGAAGGCGGAAAAGGTAATGACTCACCGGGTGGTCACTGCAACCGAGGATATGGATGTTGAGTCAGCTGCTGCGCTGATGCTGAAAGAAGGTATTGCACGTTTACCGGTACTGCGGAAGAAAAAACTGGTTGGAATTCTTACCCGTGCGGACATCATACATGCAGTCGGGTCACCGCATTCTGCCAAAGAGGGAGCTGATATCTGAAATGACCTTTCGGAGTATCTGTGCAGTTAAAGGGGTCAGTACCCATGGGATGAAAGAAGGGAAGTTCGGTCTGGCGCTCATCAGGGCAAGCGGAACCGCAGCAGGTGTGTTCACCGAAAATCTTGTCAAAGCAGCCCCGATTGAACTGATGCGCAAACAGATTAAAAAAGGGAGGATGGAAGCGGTAATCGCAAACAGCGGTTGTGCAAATGCCTATACCGGAAAAAAAGGATATGCCGATGCCATTGCGATGACGGAGTTTGCCGGGTCTGCGCTGAATGTTGAACCGGATCTGGTAGGGGTTGCCAGTACCGGTGTCATTGGGCGATATCTCGATCTCCCGCTCATTCAACGCCAGTGTGAAGAAACAGCATCTAAGCTCAGTCGTACGCCGGAAGCTGAAACTCTCACAGCACAGGCCATCATGACGACCGATACGTATCCCAAACACGCGCTCGTACAAACAGAGACGTTCACGATTGGAGGAATTACAAAGGGAAGCGGCATGATAGCGCCGAACATGGGAACAATGCTTGCATTTATCTATACTGATGCAGATATCGGCGCAAAACCCTTATCGCAGGCCCTCAGGCAGGCTACTCGGCGGACATTCAATCGTGTTGTTGTAGATGGGGATATGAGCACGAACGACATCGCGCTTTGCACAGCAACAGGAGAGGCAGGAAAAGTGAACCCGTCGGAATTCTATCCTGCCCTTGAAGAGTGCTGCCGTTCACTTGCCCGGCAGATTGCGGCCGATGGCGAAGGTGCGACAAAATTAATCGAGGTGACAGTTAAAGGAGCGCAGAAAGAAGAGGCAGCTGCGAAAATCGCTCGTACGATTGTGGAATCACCGCTCGTAAAAACTGCTGTTTATGGCGAAGATCCGAATTGGGGGAGGGTCATTGCAGCGGCGGGACGAGCCGGTGTTGATTTCGATCCGAATGCAGTCTCGCTCTGGATAGGTGATGGGAATACGAAGTATCCTCTCGTAAATTACGGGGCGATCATCGCAGATCTCAAGAAAGCAAAAGAGATAATGTGCGGGAAGAAGGTTGTCTTTATCCTTGATCTTGGTACCGGCAAAGAAGAGGCCACAGCATGGGGCTGCGATCTTACCGAACGGTATGTCGAGATAAACGGGAGGTACACTACATGATGAAACGCGAAGATGTCCTTATGGAAGCTCTTCCTTATATCCAGCAGTTCCACGGGAAGACCATCGTGATCAAACTCGGAGGACACGCGATGGTCGATCCTGTCGTTCTCGAAAATGCAATCCGTGACGCGGTACTTCTGCATTATGTGGGAATCAGGGTTGTTCTCGTGCACGGAGGAGGTCCGGAGATCAGCGAGAAAATGAAGGCAATGGGTAAGGAGTCGGTCTTTGTCTGTGGTCTGAGGGTCACGGATCAGGAAACACTCGAGATCGCCCAGATGGTTCTTGTGGGTAAGATCAACAAAGGAATCGTTTCCCTGATTGCAAAATGTGGTGCACAGGGCGTCGGTCTTTCCGGGAGTGACGGGAACCTGATCATCGCGAAGAAAATGGATCTCCAGAGGATCGATGTCGGGGGAATCCAGAAAGAGGTCGATCTTGGCCATGTGGGAGAGATTGAATGGATCGATCCTGCGATCCTGAACATCCTCCTTGAAAAAAATTATATCCCGGTGATATCGCCCATCGCAATAGATCTTTCCGGTGCGAGACTTAAACATCAATGCAGATACCGCAGCGGGGGATATTGCGGTCGCACTCAAGGCCTACAAACTCATCAATATGACCGATGTTGACGGAGTCATGGACACAGCCAGGACAAAGGTATTCCGGAAACTTACGGTCAGCGAAGCTAACGAACTGCAAAAATCCGGGGCAATTGGTGAGGGTATGATTCCGAAGGTGAATTCCGTCATCAAGGCTGTGGAAAACGGAGTCTGCTATGCTCACATCATCAACGGAAATGTGGAACATAACCTGATCCTTGAACTCTTTACTCGTGACGGCGTAGGGACGATGATCTCACAGAAATAAATGCTTCGTTGTTGCCTGAGACATGTTATTAAGCGAGTAATTTACAAAAATGTACAGGAGATCCTCGGGATGGATAAAACAATAAAAATTGCCGTTGCGGTATTAATCATCGTAATAATCGGCGGCACAGCTATTTTTGTCATGCCGCTCATGAAATCAGCGCCACCCGCAATTTCAGGGAATGAGGTTTCAGACGCCGGCAAAGTCACAGTCTTCTTCTTCTATGGCGAAGAGTGCCCTCATTGCCATAACGTGATGCCGTTCATCCAGAATCTTTCAAAAAAATACCCTGATGTGAATTTCCAGTTGCTTGAAACCTGGCATAATGAGACGAATTTGGCCCTTTCAAACTCGCTAAATAAGAAACTTGGCATACAGAATCCCGGAGTCCCGGAAGTAATTGTTGTCGGTAATAACACTCCCCTGATCGGTGACCGTGATATTCCTGGATACCTCGAGGGTGTTATTCTCGAACAAATTAAAAAAAAATAATCCCTGATATTACTTTTACCGGGAATACTTCCCAGCCATTGAATCATACCCTTCCCGATTCGACGATTACTGCATACTATTTCTATGGTGACGGGTGCAGCCATTGTGAAACGGTCAAACCCATTATCACCAGCCTTGAAGCGAAATACCCGGAACTAAATGTCACATCGCTGGAAGTCTACCATAGCGTTGAGAACCAGGAAAAATTTCTGGCCATGAGCCGCCAATATGATGTTGAAAATTCCGGAATTCCCACCATCTTTATAGGTCCGAATGCTCTTGTCGGAGATGTCGAGATAAAAGATCATTTTGAAGAAAAAATTCTTGAAGAAAAACAACGGGTTCTCTTGTGTAATACTTCTTCACTGAATACTACACCTGCTATCCCGGGTGGTTGCCCCCCGGCTATCAGCGCCCTGACCCTTCAGCTCGTGATCGTTTCTGCCTTGATCGACAGTATAAATCCCTGTGGGTTATCCGTCCTGATATTCCTTCTAATATCTATATCTGCCATTGCAAACACGAGGCGTATCCTTCTTATCGGTGGCACCTACATTGCGGCCGTGTTTATTTTTCACCTGTTAACCGGTATCGGATTGTTTTCGTTTATCTCCTTATCAGGATTTTCAAAGGGTCTTTCCCTTCTTGGTGCTGCCATCGCTGTTGTCCTTGGGATTATTACCCTCATAGATGTGCTAAGGAACCGGGAAGAATTTCTGCTGTCGATACCGGAATCAAAGAAAAGTGTTATCGGGCACTATGTGAGGGCAAGCTTCATTTCCTGCAGCTTTTGTGCTGGGTATTCTGTCCGGATTATTCGGTTTTTCCTGTACAGGCGGGATTTATATCACTATCCTCGGCCTCATGGGGAGAGAATTTTCCCTTATGAGCGGCCTGCCATACCTGATCCTGTATAATCTCGTGTTTGTGATGCCACTGGTCCTGGTCCTCCTGCTCGCCGCATATGGGATACCTATGGAACATGCAAATATCCTGAAGACCAAATACCGTCGTGTTTTACGGATAATTGTCGGGATCGCAATGATTGCCCTGGGTATTATCATATTTTCCGGTTGGGTCGGGTAGACCGGCAAAAGGTTCGTCAGGGAAGATTTCCCTCTCCGGAACAATCCTTTTGTCGGTCCTCACTCATCGTAATGAGAATATCAAAAATTTTCTGAACTGCCACCGGATCAATTTTACATTCAACCGCCTGATTAAAAGCAGATTCAAGAACTTCAGTAGTCCGTTGCTCATCATGGATCGGAATTCCCTTATTGATCTTGATCTTTGCAATAGATCCGGCGTAATTCTGCCGTAGCGCGATAAGCCGGATAATCTCCCTGTCTACTTTGGTAATATCAGCGCGTATCTTATCCAGAGACATATGATATACATATCTGATATTTTGAAATAAACATATCATTAGGCTCCCAACGCCAAAACAGATAACACAGGAACACCCTATTTTATCAGTGATTTTATGCTCGAACGAATATCCAGACGCGAAGAATTTGATCTTTTTATAGCCTGGATCGCGATATCTTTGGCATTTGCGATTATTTTTCTTCGGGACACCGGACGGGTAGATCCGGTTACTGCCCTGTTATTCCTTGGCATATCCCTGTTCACCGTTGGTATAGGATTTATCCTCCACGAGATGGCGCACAAATTTACCGCAATAAAATATGGCTTCTGGGCAGAATTCCGGAAAGACAACACCATGCTTCTTGTAGCTGTTGCTCTTGCCGCCCTTGTCGGAGTTGTATTTGCGGCACCAGGTGCAACTGTCATTTATGATTCGAATGGCCGGGGTATCAGCCGGGAACAGAACGGTAAAATCTCAGTGGCAGGACCCATGGTTAATCTCCTGCTCTGCATCCCGTTCGCAGCATTGCTTATCTTTGGAGGCAGTGGGAACCTTTTCACCGGTAATATAATTACAATGACCGGGATGATCGGGTTACAGGTCAATGCGATGATCGCTGCTTTCAATATGCTTCCCGTGAGTGTTCTTGACGGTAGAAAGGTGTTTGCGTGGAATAAGGCTGTATTTGTAATAATGATTCTTGCGGCATTCGGTATGCTGCTGGTATCATTCTATCCGGAAGCAATCACCGCCATTCTTTAATATCTATTTTTTAATTTAAAAAATTGAAACGGATGGAGAGAGAAAAAATCATTAAAGACCTTTTTTATCTTGAGGAATGTCAGCGATTAATTTCTCCAGCACCCGGACTACCTTCTGCCCTTTCCCGAAGGCTTCCTTTAACGCGGTCGGGTGTTTGTTAATGCCCCCGTAAGCGTCCATATTATTTGCTATGATATTATCGTAGTACTCAAAACCGATTCCGTTGAAAAAAGCGGTGATCGCAGGAAAAGCAGCGTCGAACACATTATCCCACGAAAGTCCTGCAGTAGAGATAAAAATTCCTTTGTGACGGATTATATGTTCATTGGGAAAAAAAAGGGTTTTTAAAATAAATTTCCTGGCCCACAGGGTACTGACCCCTGTCAATCAGCCCCTTGAGCTCTGCAGTAATCCCCATGCTGTAAATCGGAGAAGCAACCGCAATGGCGTCCACTTCCAGTATTTTGTTAAAAAGCACGATCGCGTCGTCCTGGATGACGCAGTCACCTGTTTTATGGCATGCATTGCACCCGCGGCATGGCGTGTAGTCGAGTTCCTTGAGCACAATCTTTTCGACATGAGCACCTGCAGATTTTGCCCCCTCCAGAAAACTGTCGAGAAGGGTTTCAGTATTGCCGTGCCGGTGCGGGCTTCCTGATATGCCAAGTACTTTTATTTCCATGTACCCTCATAGAGCGAGACGCTTTTTCAACTCAGCGACTGTATTCCTGCCAAGAACTGTTGCATCTGCCTTTGCAGTGGGGTGATAGTCGATTGCGCCTTTCTCATCCACCCCGTTAACCATCAGGTAGCTGATGTCGGCATCTTTGATGTCAATCACGTGATAAAAACATTTTACCGAAGGAATTGCGGCATCAAAGACATAATTCCATGTCTGACCGGCCGTTGAATAGGAAGATCCCAAGTCGTTTACCTTTCCGTTCAGCCGGGACAATCGGAAGCTTGAGGACATATTTTCTTGAACGGAAGACCTGTGCCCGGTCGACGAGCGCCTTCACCTGCGCCGCAAGTCCCATGCAGTATATCGGGGAGGAGAGGATAATGCAGTCAGCTTCGATAATTTTGTCATGGTAAATATCCATCCCATCCCGTTGTATACACTTATTCAGCGTTTCACAGGCGTTACACCCCCGGCAGGGATTGATATCGGCTTCTGTAAGGGGAATTTTTTCAATCTTAACATCCGGATCCTCGCTCATCGATGCGAGAACCCAGTCAAGCAGTGTTTCAGAATTTCCGTGCCTGCGTGGGCTTCCGGCAAAGGCGAGGATCCTGATTGGCATAGCAGTTTTCTTGTGGCGGCAATACTAAAAAAGGTTGGTTTTTGATCAATTTCAGAAGAAAATGTTTTGAATTATTCTATTTTTTTGAAGCAGAGGTACCAGTCCTTGCATTCATAGCCCTCAGTTGGTCTCTTCTCCATCTCAGCCGCAGTCTTTGGTGGCGGGACAACAACCTTATCTCCGGGCTGCCAGTTGGCAGGTGTAGAGACTTTGAACTTGTCAGTAGTCTGAAGGGCCTTTGCCAGGCGTATGATCTCCGGCATGAACCGCCCGTTCTGGAGCGGATAATAGATCATTGCCCGCATGATACCCTTATCATCGATAAAAAAGACACATCGGACGGCGGCAGTCGAACTCTGTCCGGGGTGGATCATACCATATTTTTTTGCAATCACCATAGACAGGTCAGCGATGATCGGGAATGGTATGGAAATCCCCATCTTTTCCTTGATAGCATGTACCCAGGCAAGATGGGCAGAGATGCTGTCTACCGAGAGTCCAATCAGCTGAACATTGAGTGATCTGAGTTCATTGTAGATGCTTGTAAATGCGATAAACTCGGTTGTGCAGACCGGCGTGAAATCGGCAGGGTGTGAGAACAAAACCACCCATTTTCCCTTCATGTCAGAGAGTTTAACCGGCCCCTGCGTTGTTTCCGCTTCAAATTCAGGTGCCGGTTCTCCAATGATGGGAAACATGGTACAGGGTGTGTCTTCCATAGGGGCAGTCCTGTTATTTCATCACTTCATCAAGCTGGGCTTTACCATACACATACGCCGGCATTCCAGACAGGAGGAATGTAACACGTAGTGCCTCCTCGACCTCTCCTTTGGTGACCCCGAGATTCGCTGCCCCGGCGAGCTGGGCCCGGACAGCATGCTGGTCGCGAAGAGCTGCTGCAATCGAAATCGCAATCAGTTTTTTTGTCTTTTTTGACAAAGCTCCGTCATCCCAGATATGCTGCTCAAATCTCATGACAAGATCGAACATCTCAGGTTCATTCACTGTCAGTTCTTTGAAAAATTTCGGTACTTTTCCGATCTTCTTTTCAAGGGTTTTTAGTTCCTTTTCAGAATCTTTTTTCAACATAATTATGCACTCTCCAGAATCATGGGCTCTCCGCAGCAGACAAGTTCGCCGCCACCGGCTTCCTTAACAACCACGACATTTCCGCAGATATCGCATCTGAAAACCTGACCTTCTTTTGATACATTTACCATGATTTTTCTCTCAAGTTAGTTGCAGATTATCCTGGATGAAAACGCCGGAATTTCAATGGTGAGGACAATATCAGATGGCGTTTGTCCAGAGTTCATCAGGGCGATACGGTGTTCAAAAAGAAAAATAAGAACTTACTGTTTGCTTTTCCCACGCTTTGGCGGATTTTTTGCATCCTCCGGCGTCTTGATATCAGGACGTATATGCGTCATGGGGAAGCACTGGTATTCTTCACAGGCACAGGAAGGACATTTCCTGAGATCCTGTTCACTCTTATCAAGAGTGAGTTCCTTTCCGCAATCGAGACAAACATATTTGCCCGGGCCGACTTTCTGTCCTGCGTTATACGTCTTCTGTTCGGTCAATTGATTCACCAAAACTTTCATGCACGTTAAAGATATATATGGGTTGCGTTCGTGCAAGAGTATACAACAGATTTGATGAATGGCAATGCTTTTGCAAAGCTATATTGCGTTCGTTTTTTTAAGGTGTAGTATGGCCGGGAAGATTATCGGAATTCTGGGAAGTCCGCTCACTGAGGGCAATACTGCGCTGTTACTGGATCGGGCCCTGAAGGGAGCTGAAGATGCCGGTTGCACGATCGAAAAAATTGTTCTCGTCAACCTCGATTTCCAGGCATGCCAGGAGATGATGTTCTGCCGGGATCACGAAACCTGTATTCTTGATGACGAAATGCAGGGGTTGTATCCCAAAATGATTGAAATGAATGGTCTCATTGTCGCAACGCCAGTCATGACCATGGGAATTCCCGGAAAACTCAAATCCTTTATCGATCGGTTCCAGGTTTTTTTCATGGCAAAATATGTGCGGAAAAAACCTCTCATATCGCATGAAAAGAAACAAGGGCGAAGGGGGCTGTTCATCTGCATCTCCGGTATGAAAATACCCGAAGTATTTGTCGGTGCAAAGTTGACGATGAAGGCCTTTTTTGATATCATCGATTGCCAGTATTCTGATGAGTCTGTTGGTCAATGATATGGACACGATCCGAAATCTCCGGGAACAGCCGGACATTCTGGAAGCAGCATACAAAAAGGGATTCGCATTGGGGAAGAGCATACAGGTCGCCCCTTAAATAAAGAAAAAAAAGGCTCTGTTGAAATCCTCATACTATTTTTCTCAACGCTCTTGGGGGCTACGGCACGTAATGCCTCTGCCCCCGCCGCTGTGGCATCCCCTCTGGGAGCGATAATTCCGGAGAAGGTAATACAACACCATCGCAAAGCGCAGGGGCGGTTCGGGGGGACAGGCACTGTCCCCTCCGATACCAGGTGATTCGTAATTTTGTTGAAAACTTAGGATTTCAACAGAGCAAAAAAACAGATGATATTTACCATGACACTTAATGTTCCGGGAATGACGATTGAATCAAAGAGGTTCGGGCATATCTTTTAGAGCAATCCCCGTTCCCTCATGCTGAGATGTCCATTCTTCGATACAATGATATGGTCTATGAGCTGGATGCCAACTACCGAGCCTGCATCTCTGAGCTGGTTGGTGATGGCAATATCCTGACTGCTTGGCTCAAGAGAGCCGGAGGGATGATTGTGGACACAGATGATGGAAGCAGCACGGTCGGTTATCGCATCGGCAAAGACTTCGCGTGGATGGACAAGGCTGTGGTTGAGCAGACCAACGGTAATAACCCTGTTGCCGAGAACCTCCCCGGCACCGTTCAGCGTGAGACAGATGAAATGTTCCTGTCTTTTCCCTTTAAAATCGGCAACAAGCGGAAGTATATCTTCAGGTCTTGTCACTTTGATCTCGGTTCCAGTCGGTTCGAAATAACGCCTCCCCAATTCGAAACAGGCAACTATCTGGGAGGCTTTAGTCGGGCCGATACCTTCAACCTCCTGTAAGTCCTTATATTGCAGATTTTTCCTGCGTTTTTGTATGAGTATTCCGATTTCTTTTGAAATTTCACGGACGTCCCTGTTCCTGGTTCCTCTGCCGATGATTGCCTCGATCAATTCATTATCCGAAAGAACAGATGCCCCCTTCGAGGCAATTTTTTCACGTGGTCGGTCCCTGACAGGCACTTCCTTCATTTTTTTCATGGTGACATCCTTGTAATAAAAAAAATTGATCAATGAGAAATTCTTTATATGAAGGCAGCGGTTCGTGTAGATCAACAAAAACCTTTCTTTTTTGTTCCGGGTACTCAAAATGCGATGCAATAATTATGCCGGAATCAAAAAATTATGAGTGCCCAATGAAGAATCTTTAAATTGAATTCTGACTATATTTCTCCGCATGACTACAAATGAGAATGCGATGGAAGCGTTTGCTGGTGAATCTCAGGCAGTCCGAAAATATCAGGCTTTTTCTGAAAAAGCCAGTGCTGAAGGGTTCAACAACATTGCAACTCTTTATAAGGCGGCGTCTGAAGCTGAAGCGATTCATGCAAAAAAACTGCTAAAAGTTTTGGGGACGATTCAGGCAACAGAAAAGAATCTTGAGGCAAGTATTGCCGGAGAGACGCATGAATTTACCAGTATGTATCCGGATTTTGTGAAGCTTGCCGAAGCCGAAAAGAAGAGTGATGCCGTCCTGGTATTTACCTATGCAATGAAGGCCGAAGAGGTACATGCCAATCTGTACAAAAAAGCACTCCTTGCGATAAAATCCGGAAGAGATATCGGGCGGGAAAAAATTTTTCTCTGCCCTGTATGCGGTAATATTGAGATCGCAAAACCTCCTGAGAAATGCTCGATTTGCGGGACTTTCGGAAAGCAGTTCCGTGAAATTACCTTGTAATTAAAAAATCTTTCCTTTTATTTTACTATCTCTTTTCAAACCCCGAAGTTTTTAGGTTTTTCCGACGACGGTGAAGCCAGATTATGACAAGGATGATAGCAATCAGGGTTGCCCAGGAAGCTGAGTAGATCACAATAATTGGGTAATTAAGTATTGTCTGTTGGGGGGCCACAGGAGGGACTGGGGAGATAACACTCTCAAAATCAACAGCAACTTTGGAGGGGAAACGTCCCTTGCCGTCGAAATACCTGACCAGCACCGTTGCATTCCCTGAGGGGATTTCCCCTTTCAGCGGAGCATTGTTCCTGTTGGGAAATGCAATGGATCGGGTTACCCTGCCGTTTTTTTCATCGCCAATCTCGATATACCATGCATCAGGATAAGAAAGCGAGTAGAGATCATGGGCTCTCACAATGAGTGTGGAGCCCGGGGGCAAAGTAACATTCCAGGTCCCATTCTCATTTCGGTTCTTAAAGGAAAGAATTCGCGATGTCTGTTCATTTGCGCCAATAACAACAGAACCTGATCGTACGGCACAGGATGGTGATACGGGCCCGGACGTATTGAAAAAATCTCCTGATATCGCCCCGGGCTCCGGTGAACAGGCATACCGGTCATCCATTACCTGGGCATAGGTCAATGCAGCGTCATAGATCCTGACCTCATCAAGCCCGCCCCGGAAATACATCGGACAATTCCGATCTGTCTGATTATAGATTCCTGCATCCGCACCCAGTGTAACGTAATTATTATACTGATAATGGATGGCACCCGTTACGTTCACCTGGTTTCTGAGTACGCCATCCAGATACACCTTCATTTTCTGTCCATCATACGTTCCGGTAATATGGTGCCACGTACCGGGCGAGATGCTTTCATGCTGAATGGGTATTGATATCTCTCCGTTACCTTCCAGGTTCAGGGTCCACCAGAGGTCTTCGCCATCGTCAAATCCCAGCCGGTATCCTCCCTCTTCATAGGTCGAAATTAAAACCTGAGGATCAAACGAATGCGTAAAAAACCATGCTGATACCGTTATTTCCTGTGCAGGATGATTCCGGGAACGGAAAGGGATTTCTCCGTAACTGTCAATTCCGTTAAAAAATACAGATTTCCCGCAGCCTCCATTTTCAACTCGCGTGATCGCGTATAATGTCCCCATATTGCCATTACCCGAGCCATCAACGGCATAACTGGCCCCCCCCTCGTTGAAATTAAGATAGAGTGAAGGTTCTGGCGTGGAGTAAAGATTTTCTGGAGAGGCACATGTACCGTTGATAAGGCACAGAAGTGCAAGACAAAACAGGATGTATTTTATCAGACTCCCCGATTCGGACATGATGATCAGAAGATCCCTTAGGGTGTGTATAGGAGCTTGTTCAAAAAGAAAGTTGCGATGATGAAAGATTGGTTAGCTTTGTGTCAATATATTTATAAGAAGCAAGACTATTTTTCGAATTGATGAAGAAAGTCACCGTATATTCAACAAAAAACTGCCCCTATTGCCGGATGGCCAAGGCGTTTCTCGATAAACACGGGGTCCCCTATGAAGGGATTGATGTTGGTGAAGATCCCGATGCGGCAAAAAAAATGACAGAACTGTCAGGCCAACGCGGTGTTCCGGTTATTATTGTCGATGGTGAAGTGATTGTTGGATTTGACTCTCAGAGGCTGAATGACCTGTTTGGCGAAACAATAACGGGAGAAATATATGATGTTTTGATCGCCGGAGCTGGTCCTGCGGGGTTAACGGCGGGTGTTTACTGCGCAAGAAAGATGCTGAAAACAATTATCATCAGTGAAAATATTGGTGGGCAGGCTCTGGAATCATGGGCAATAGAGAATTATATGGGTTACCGCATGATAACCGGCGAAGATCTGATGAAAAAATTTGAAGAACAGGTCCGCACCCTGAATATGCGGCTGGAACTCGATCGAGTTGTCAGTCTCTCAGAAGAAGAAGATATTTTCACGGTCAGGACTATCTCAGAAAATACCTTTAGAGCAAGAACCGTGATCCTTGCACAGGGTAATCGTCCTAAAAAACTTGGGGTGGCAAATGAGGAACAATTCCTCGGGCGGGGTCTTTCTATCTGTTCTACATGTGACGGTCCCTTATACAAAGGAAAACGAGTGGCTGTGGTAGGCGGTGGCAATTCCGCTATCCAGACTGCCGTGGAGATGAGTGAAATCACTCCCTCAGTTATACTGATTGTCCGAAGCGGCATCCGGGCAGATCCTATTTACACAAAGATGCTTGAGTCGAGAAAGAATATTCAGGTATACTTAAACACTCAGGTAACCGCTCTCCATGGCGATAAATTCCTTTCTGCGGTTACGACGAAAAGTGATAAAGGGGAAGAGCAGAAGATCGATCTGGAGGGGATTTTCATAGAGATCGGGTGGCTCCCCAACACAGATTTCCTCAATGGTTTTGTTGCACTGAATGAGAAAAAGGAGATCGTTGTTGATATAAACTGCCATACGAATGTGCCCGGGGTTTTTGCAGCTGGTGATGTGAGTTCAGTAAAGAGCAAACAGATTATCATCGCCTCCGGAGATGGGGCAAAAGCCGCACTTGAGGCGAATGAATATCTGATGAAGCTGGCATCCTGACTGAAAGATCCAAACGATTTTTTAATCTGAAAAAAATTTTCCGAGAGAGAATGTCTGAATAATTACCGTATCCTTATTTTGTTGATTTTTTGCCATATCCTTTTTTTCGATCTTTTTCCCTATACCCTTCAAGGAGTACGGTAGTTAAGTTTTTTACCGGCTTATCCGTATGACCCGCGATGTGGAATTCGCAGAACGGGCAGGAGGATATCACGATATCAGCCCCCGTCTTTTTTATCTCATCGCCACGACGTTTGCCGAGAGCAGCTGCTTCTTCAGGGTTTCCGGCTCGGACGCCCCCGCCGGAACCACAACAGATGGATGGCATCTCAACGAGCTCGCATACCTGTTCAATCAGCTTACGGGGGAGATCTTTAATTCCCTGCCCCCTCATCAAGTGGCAGGGATCGTGGTAGGTGGCCTTCAGAGGCAGACGAGCCGGGGGCTCTATGCCATATTTCGTAAGCACTTCGGAAATGTCCATTACATTGAACGGAGTCCTGTAATCATTTTTCAGGGTAGAACCGCATCCGGCACACATGGTCATGACGGTATCGATGCCCCGGAACCTGAACGCATCAATATTCCTTCGTTTTATGGTGTCAAGAAATTCCAGCTGGCCGGTCCGTATAAGCGGGGAGCCACAACAGACCTGCTCTTTGGGAATGATCACCCGGATCCCGTTCCGCCTCAACACTTCGACAGCATTAACAGCAGTCTCCGGCAGGCGCATTCCATACATGCAGCCGACAAAGAATCCAACGGTCGCCCTGGGAATTCCTTCTGGTTCCACAATCTCCCCGACCATCTCCTGGAATATCGGTCCGGTCCGGGTAACACTCCGTCCGGTCTCCCTGATAAGCGCCGCCACTTCCTGATGCCTGGGCAGGGTGAGTCCCCGCCGGTTTGCTAGAGCCCGGAGCTTCTCTATCGCCTTGCCTGGGATTTCGATCTCCTTTGGGCAGACCTTCCAGCATGCCTGGCAACTGGTACAGGTAAAAAGACCCTCCTCTATAGCGGCCGTGATCCTGTCATCGATGTTCCGCGGGTCGAGCGCAAGGCGCATTTCCTGACGCATAGCCGTTGGTCCCAGGAACTTCGTCACGTCCATGGCGGGGCAGACCGAGACGCAGCTGAGGCACTCGATACACGTCCTGAGCGGTTTAATTGCATCAATATCGGATTTCGTTGGCATTTTTGAAGTGTCTGACGGTTTCAGGGATGCGATTGTTTCCAGGGTAGGGACAAGATCGACAACAAGATCTTTTTTTACAGACAAATCCAGGGGTTCGATAGTGATATTGTCGTGGGCTTCTTCCATGCATGCAAGCACAGGTTCACCGTTCACCCTGTACGGCACAACTCCCGCATTGGCCTGATCCACAGCTGTACCTGTACGCAAGTGTCGGATCCAGCTGATCATGGATTGCATGGAGAACATGCAGAACACGTGCCCCTTCGTTTACGTTCACCGTGTATCGTTCGAAATGCGGTTCCGTGTCTGCCTCCGGATCATAGCGGTAAACTCTGTACGGTTATCTCCTTCATGACATCGCCCCGGTCTGTCTCAATTCCCTCTCTTGCCGGTGAAATAAACGTATGACAGAAAGGAGAGTGCCGGGCGTCATATGTCTGGGGAATATCAACACGGACATGGGCACCCCTTGACTCTTTCCTGATCAGTGCGCTCCGGCAGATAAGGGAGGCGGTCAGACACATGTTCCTGACGATGCAGCATTCAGCAATGTTCCGTGGGAATCTGCCCTGATACTGGCAAGTGGCAGACAATTGATGATATCCAGCGTCTTTGAGAGATCTGCCGCGTTCCGGAAGATACCGGCGCCCTTCCACATTGCATGCTGGAGTTGTGTCCGGACTCGTGCCGGGCTCTCGCTACCCTCAAGGAATGCCGCAAGAAGTGCCTGTTGTCTGCCAATTTGTTCTCCATTCACTTTTTTAACCTTTTTTTCTGATTTTCCCGCATACTCTCCGGCACGTTTGCCGAAGACCTGAGTCTCTGCAAGAGCATTTCCTCCGAGGCGATTCGCCCCGTGAACGCCCCCGGCGACTTCTCCGCATGCGAACAACCCGGGGAGCGTTGTCCGGCATTCCGGAGTTATCCGGAGTCCTCCCATGATATGGTGTGCTGTTGGAGCGACTTCCATGGGTTTTTCCCGGATGTCGACACCGAATTTGAGAAACTGCTCAAGCATGACCGGGAGCCGGCTCTCGATCTGTTCCCGAGGCAGGTGAGTAACATCAAGATAGACCCCGTCATGGAGCGTCCCTCGGCCGTTGAGGATCTCGGTGGCGATGGCACGTGCAACGACGTCGCGGGTGGAAAGTTCCATCCGTTCAGGGTCATACTGTTTCATGAACCGTTCTCCGATATTATTGAGCAGGATGCCTCCTTCACCGCGTACTGCTTCCGTTACGAGCCTCCCCCGTGCATCATAAGGATATACAGCCCCGGTCGGGTGAAACTGGATCATTTCCATATCGATCAGTTCAGCACCGGCCCGATAACCGATCGCGAAACCATCCCCTGTACCGCTCGATGAGTTCGTGGAGATATCATAAACTCTGGTACCCCCGCCAGTCGCAAGAACCGTGCTGTCGGCCTTGAGAAGTACAAGGTTGCCCTTCTCGTCGAGTGCCATTGCACCAATGATCGCCTCTCCGTTTCTGAGCAAGTCAATCACAGTGAATTCCTGCAGCAGCGTTACCTTCGAAGAGCCGAGCCGCTCGACTAACGTGGTCATCATTTCGTGGCCGGTTCTGTCACCTGCATAACAGGTTCGCGGGAACCGCTGGCCTCCAAACGGGCGCTGGGCAACTTCATCGTTATCAGTGAAATCAAACACCGCCCCCCAGGTAATCAGATCTTTCATCCTGAGTGGGGCTTCCCTGACAAGAATGTTCACAAGTTCCGGGTCATTGAGATATGCACCCCCTTTGAGCGTATCCTCGAAGTGAACTCCGCATGAATCCTGTTCCCTCAGGACTGCGTTGTATCCACCTTCAGCCATTGTTGTGCAGCCGCCTTTACCGACAATGGTCTTTGAAACGAGTACGGTGTCACCATAGTGCGATGCCTCTATTGCGGCTCTTACCCCGGCACCACCACTTCCGATCACCAGTACATGGCAATCCACGACCTCCTCTGCAAGCATCTTATTATTTTGTGGATCGTATAGTTACATAAATAAATGGCACAGCCAAAAGTGAGCGAGAAATGAGATTTCTGATGAAATTCGGCGGGACTTCAGTGGCCGATGCGCAGTGTATCGGAAAAGTTGTGGATATTTTAGAAAAACACCATAAAGCCGGAGACGAGGTGGCAGTGGTTGTTTCTGCACAGCGCGGTGTAACCGACCTCCTGATTGAAATCACCGATAAGCTTCCGACCGCGAAGTCAGACACTGCGATCGAACCCTTGATCCAGGCACTGGGGAAACGTCATATGACCACTCTCGAAGGAGCCGCTCCTGATTATGTAGCCGAAACGGGAGCGGTCATCGAGGACCGCCTTATCAGTCTTCAGAATATCCTCTTTGCCGTTTATAATCTGAGAGAGCTCACTCCCCGATCAAAAGATTATATCATCTCATTCGGGGAGCGATTGCTTGCCCCCATACTAAGTGCAGCTCTCCGCCAGCGGGGTATCGCATCAACCGTCATTGACGGCTGCGAAGCAGGGATTCTTACCACATCCCAGCATGGGGAATCCACCGCACTTCCTGAAAGCGACGCGAGGATTAAAAAACGGATCGGGCCGATGCTGGAAAAAGAAGTTCCCGTCATCATGGGGTTTATGGGTTGCACGAGGAACGGGGTCGTTACTACCCTTGGCAGGAGTGGTTCGGATTATTCCGCATCCATTATCGGCGCTGGAATCGATGCGGATGAGATCTGGATCTGGACCGATGTAAATGGCATAATGACCTGCGATCCGCGGGTGATCAGCGATGCACGGGTAATGCCATCCCTTTCCTATATTGAAGTAATGGAGCTCTCTTACTTCGGTGCAAAAGTCATGCATCCGCGTTCAATAGAGCCAGCCATGCGCAAGAACATCCTCGTCCGGGTAAAAAATACGTTCAATCCCTCCCATCCGGGAACTGTTATTGTACGGAACGGGCAACGGGATCACCGTGTGGTTAAGGCCCTGACCTATATCGATAAAGTTGCTGCAATAAACATCAACGGAGCCCAGATGATCGGCAGACCGGGAGTAGCAAAAGCTATCTTCTCTATCCTTGCAGATCATGAAGTGAATGTCATGATGATCTCTCAGGGATCGTCGGAAGCAAATATCTCGCTTATTGTTGATGAAGCGCATCTTAATGCTGCCGTGCATGCTCTCGCCGATCTCGTGAAACAGGGGATAGTGCGGGAAGTTTCCCACAACCATGATGTTTGTGCAGTTGCCGTTGTTGGTGCCGGTATGGCCGGGGCCCCGGGCACTGGTGGCAGGATCTTCACGGCACTTGGAAATGCCGGAGTCAATGTCATGATGATCTCACAGGGATCGTCAGAGGCAAACATCTCATTTGTCGTGAAACAACAGGACGGACCACGGGCAGTACGGGTTCTTCATGATGAATTCATGTTATCGGAGGAGTGTCATGAGTAACATCACCTACCGTGAATCAGGAGTTGATATTGATCTCGAGGCCACAGCAATCAAATCCCTGATAAAAAACCTGACCTACCGGAGAAAAGGTAGTTTTAAAATGGCGGGCAGTCTGGGTCATTTTGCCGGACTTATTGATTTCGGGGAGACGGCCCTTGCGTTGACTACCGATGGTGTCGGGACAAAGATGCTGGTTGCTGATAAAATGCAGGACTGGAGTACGGTTGGTATCGACTGCGTTGCCATGAACGTAAATGATCTCTATGTGATGAACATGGAGCCCGTTGCGTTCGTAGACTATATCGCCACGGACACGTTATCCGTCGATAAGATGGCTCAGATCGGCATAGGATTGAACGAGGGTGCCCGCCAGGCAAATATCGATATCGTGGGGGGTGAGACCGCCTCCCTGCGTGGTCTTGTCAATGGTCTCGACCTCGCCGGTACGTGCCTCGGAATACAAAAAAAGGACAAAATTATCGACGGCAGTAAAATAGAGCCGGGTGACAAAATCCTCGGGGTCCCTTCCACCGGTGTCCATAGCAACGGACTTTCTCTAGCCCGCACAGTAGTGGAAAAATATGCGGATTATGAGCGATCGTCTTAGGAACGGCAGGACCCTTGGCGAAGAGCTCCTCATACCGACGCGAATCTACCATGAAAGCCTTGAGGTAGCGTCCGCCTGCACGGTCCACGGCATGTGCCATATCACCGGGGGGGGACTGCTCAATCTGAAACGGCTCAGCAGGTACGGGTTCCGCATTGACACACCAGTTACCCCCCCGGAAATCTTTCTCATGGATCCAGAAAACCGGGGATATTTCAACGATCGAGATGTTCCGCACTTTCAATATGGGAATGGGATATGTCTACATAGTCCCCCCCGGAAATGTAACCTGTGTACAGAAGGCTGTCAGGGGAATAAAAGTCGTCGGGGAAGTTATCGGAGAATCCGGGGTGTGGCTCCGGGATATCGAAATTACCTGAACTGTGTTAATTTAGTTCCGGCCTGTAGACACTCGTCTGAACTTTGTCCGAAATGATGGCACTGTTGCCATACCGATCTTCAAGAATGAGCGATATTGGCAAAGACCCCTCTTTCACCCGTTCAATTTTTTTAAGGAGCGTTCGTGCATTTTTCTGCTCCTCCTCCTCCCCCCAAATCAGGGCCCCCTGTACGATCTGTTCAATACGATCCAGAACCCCTTCAACATTGGATACAAAACCCTGACACGCCGGCCCAGGATCTATTCTCACACCCAGCTCGGGAACTTCGAGGCTTGCACTCATACTCCGCACGACGCGGATTGCAAGATCTTCGGGCGAGTTCACATTCAGCTCGAACCGAACCGGTTCATTGTCCTTCAGGAGCTGGGTGTCGACATATTTGTATCCGCATGAATCGCACAGGGCAGAAATGATCAGAATATCAGAAAAATAGGGAATATTTTCTGTCTGGTAAATATATTCAATTTCTGTATTACAACAAGGACATGGACCCGGAACGACTGTCCGCACCTTTCAGGCCCCACCAATCTTGTCACGGGAGATTTTTACCGACATCGGGGTGAGTACCACATATCTCTGATCCCCCAGACCGATAATATCCCCGTTGACGTCCTTTGCAACTTCTTTTAAGTCTTTTAACACCCGCTCATAGGATATCTTGTCCATTTTGAGCCGTGAAATGTCAACAATTACTATATTACCACTATAAACTTCATCCTTGACCCGCGGGGTATCCTTGAGATCAGTAATTGTCGCGATCTTCACGAGCAGCGCCGGGGCAGAACCCCCATGCTCCTCGTAGGATGCGAGGTCGAGCTCCATATAATCGTCATCCGAACTGGTGGAACTCTTTCCAAGAAGGGTGTCAATGATTTTAACCATAAAAAAACTGTATGATGAAACTTATTTAATAGTATCTATTTTGAAACGATCTATCCGGGATTTTTCCAGTAAAACCGTAAGAATTCCCGATTTTACGCATGAATTCCTCCGAACTCTATGCTGTCAGATTTCGATATTCCATATTTCATCGCTGACGTGGTGAAAATTTTTACACATCTTTCCGGAAGTTTCGGCACGCATATCGGGCGCATCAAAGAGTGCAATTCCTATTGCGAGGGGTTTGCCATGCCGCTCATCCACGATCTGGACGGGTGAATGGGCTTTAACATCGTCGGACACCGAAACGATGCCGGGCCGCATGATATCTGCGCCATTGACTACAAAGGGTATTGCACCTGCATCCACAACTATCCTGCGTTCAGGGATCGTGAACTGGATTGCACCTTTTAACGTTGGGAATACCCAGTCTCCGGTATCCATAAGCAGTAGTTTTTTGTTAACCATGAAGAGCGAAACATCGGCATTAGTCTCGATGACCTCGATCATATCCGCATGGAAAAATTGTGCAGACGTTCCGATCTGATCGAACAGTCTTGTCAGGAGATCCTGAGCCTGGCTCCTTCGGATGGAATGGCGTTTTTTTACGATAATTTTCTTCATTGGTACAATTCGTATATTCATCTTTCTCGCTTGAAAAAAATTTGCATCGCCAGAACTATAACGATCCCAGCGGGTCCGTTTTGATTCGGTGAAGAATTGTATCTGGTGAAAGGAGATCTACGGTATGTTTAAGTAACCGGCTCACCCACATATATTACTCCAGAGCGATGGTAACAGGTATTGTTATGACCAAACGGCCGTTGGATATTTTGGATCAGGTGCTGAACCGGCAGCCCGTTATTGTATCTCTCAAAGGCGGGAGAGAAATTCGTGGCATTCTCCAGGGATACGATGTTCATATGAACCTCGTGCTTGATAAAGCAGAGGAAGTTGAGAACGGGCAGGTTCAGAAGGTAGGTACGCTCATCAGTACGCGGGGATAATGTTATCTATATATCCCCATCACTCGAACAATAGGTGAAGTAACATGTCAAAAGGCACCCCCTCAATGGGTAAGATGAACAAATTTACTCACATCGCCTGCCGGCGCTGTGGGAAGATCTCGTTTCACGCCCAGAAAAAAGTCTGTTCATCCTGCGGTTTTGGCAGGAGCACGAAAATGTCCGGCGATAAGTGGCACACAAAGCGACCAAAAGTTCCAACACATTAGAGTCCTATCATGTGCGGTATCGTTGGCATCGTGGATGCTGGCGGTGCATCCATTCAACTCTATTATGCGTTATACGCTCTCCAGCACCGTGGCCAGGAAAGCGCCGGTATATCCACTTTTGATGGTATCAACCTCCATAAATTCAAGGGGCCGGGACTTGTTGCCGATGTTTTCTCTCCGGTGGTTTTGTGTGACCTGAAGGGGAACGCCGGGATAGGGCATGTCCGATACCCGACAACCGGAGCGAACCTGCCGGAAAATATCCAGCCACTCAATTTTCAGTTCAAGGACCATTTAATTTCCATCGCGCATAACGGCAATCTCGTGAATACCTGTGAGCTCCGTGCAGAATACGAGCAGGCCGGGCAGATCTTTGCTACAACAACTGATACGGAGATAATCGCGAAGATCCTGATGGATGAGATCGGCGATTCCGGGAACGTGGAAGATGCTGTCAAGATCTGCATGCAGAAGATCCGCGGCTCCTATTCGGTCGTAATGATGATCGATGGGATCATCTATGCGTTTCGTGACCCTCTTGGTATCAAGCCATTCTGTATCGGTAAAACTGAGAAAGGTTACCTTGTTGCATCCGAGAGCGTAGCGACCGATGCCCTGAATGCGAAGTTCATCAGGGATATTTACCCCGGGGAACTTGTTCAGATCGATTCCGGGGGAATTAAATGCACACGGATAGCGGTTCCGGGGAAGCGAGCTCACTGCATCTTCGAATATATATATTTCGCACGGGCAGACTCGGTTATTGATGGAGTACTGGTCTATGATGTGCGCCGGAAAATCGGGCATAAACTTCATGAGGAGGATCCCGCGGATGCCGATTCGGTCTGTTCAGTACCCGATTCGGGTACCGCATACGCTATAGGATATGCAGAAGGTTCGAAAATCCCGTTTGTTGAGTCACTGATGAAAAACCGGTACAGCGGACGTACGTTCATCATGCCGTCCCAAAAGGAACGGGAGAAAGCAGTACGGCTTAAGCTCAACCCGATCCCCGCCCACCTGAAGGATAAATCCATTGTGCTTGTTGATGACAGCATCGTGCGCGGTACAACATCACGGAGAATCATTGAAATGATGAGAGAGGCCGGGGCACGCGAGATCCACGTAAGGATAGGCTCACCCGCAATCAAGGCGCCTTGTTACCTTGGAGTAGATATGCCTACACGCGAGGAGCTTATTGCGAGTAACCGGGCCGAAGAAGAAGTGAGACATAAAATCACTGCGACCACGCTTCACCATGTTTCTATCGATGCGCTGTTCGAAGCGATCGGCAAGGACCGGGAAGATCTCTGCACTGGTTGCCTGACAGGCTGTTACCCTCTGGCAATAGAAGGAGAGCAGGCAAAAATGCACCTGGTGGATTTTGTTGATGAGACCTATCAGGCCAAGCTGGAATCATTCGAAGCCGGACCTTCATGAGCCGGTCGACCAGAAATTCAGAATATTCTATTTAATCAATTTTTAATAATCCGGAATGCGAAAAATCTCACAAAAGACGAGTAGCGAGGGATGGATTTGAACCATCGATCTACGGGTTATGAGCCCGTCGGGATATCCTGACTACCCTACCTCGCTCCTAGAATCAGGGTTATAATATAGTCGGCATGCCCAGATATAGTTTACTCAGTTCCCCTCTACCAGGTTCTTCGGGAGCTTTAATTACTCAATTATCTACAAAGAAGTATGGATGACGAGATCAGCCGTATCAGGGAGAAGAGGATACAGGAGCTGAAAGCGAAAATGAAACACCCCGTCAGTGCTGATGTACAGCATGTCGATGAGATCCATTTCCAGGAGTTCATTAAGACCCATACCTATGTTGTTCTTGATTTCTGGGCAGAATGGTGCGCACCATGCCGCAGGGTAGGGGTGGTTCTTGAGGAACTATCGAAGGAATTTTCAGGGAGAGTCACGTTCGGTAAATGCAATACCGAGGACAACCGGCATCTCGCCATGCAGTTCAATATTACAGCAATCCCCTCCATCATGCTCTTTTCTCGCGGTCAGCTGGTCGACAGGATTATAGGGGCGTACCCTAAAGAAGCGATCCGCGAAAAAATTACCAGGAAATTTAATCTGAAATAATATTTTATAAAAAACTTCCGGATACGTATCTGTTCATTTATCTTCGGGCGTTCAGCTTTGCGGCCATAATAAAATCGTTGAGTGTCAACCCGCCTGCTGGATAGGTGTAGTATGCAATTTCGATAATCCGGGATTTCTTCAAGCATATGTCCGGTATATGTCCCTCCTGGGTTGAGAGGGTCATGACGTCGTTAAAAAATTCAATGCACTGGCCGCTGTCATCAAGCTCGAACGATCGGATCAGGTGACCGTTGTCGAGAGACCATCCGGGTACATCGCCAAGAAGCTCAGACGTCTCTTTCCTTGTTAACGGAGGAGACCCGGTCCGGTAGGTTGTGCATTTTCTCTCTGCGAGTTCCATGGTTAGTTCTCATTCCTCTGAACAAAAAAAGTTTCTCTTGAACGGATGGTCAGATTTTCCACCGGGGTTATTTGCAATGATTTTATGGATTATTTAGCAACCCCCGAAGATGAAGGTTGCCGTCCGCCGTATTGCCATTGCATGACTATTATGACCGTCATTGAAACGGGCAGGGCAATGACAATGGGTGTGGTTTTGCCTCTGCTGCGTGGAAGAAGGCGGTCCAACAAAACCAGACCCCCGAACTGGATACCATACTCGACAACGTAACTTTTGTCGACGGAGATTGTACATACACACCAACAGCAAACGCCGGAAGGAAAGCTGCGGCACAAAGCCCCATGAACATTGCAGTTGCCTATCCATTGATACTTATCGGGAGTGTGAAGGCTGGAAGTGTACTGATTACCTCCATCAGGAGGATACCGTACTGGTGCGCCCAAGCGCATATGCCATCCCACGTCCCTGGAGCTCACCGAAAAGTACCGGACTTCAAATGATAGATTGCGCTGAGGTAGAAATAGTTCATCAATCCGTATTGACCCGGAAAGACCATAATGCGTCAGGCACTACGCTCTACAGAAATCGTGTCATCAGTATTCTCAAAGCTTCACGAATCCCTCCAGCAGGTACTTGCACAGAGACTGGAATGGACAGAACTCCGCGAGGTTCAGGAGCAGACGTATGAAGCGGTGGTCGCCGGGAGTGACGTGCTCGTTATTGCACCGACCGCCGGAGGGAAATCTGAGGCTGCACTCATTCCGGTAATGGATGACATCCTTAAAAACGGGAGGGCGGGAGTGGCCTGTCTTTACCTTTCACCCTTAAAAGCGCTGATCAACGACCAGGAAGATCGTTTCAGGACTTTTTGTATACCAACATCATTGTCAGTAATGAAATGGCACGGCGATGTGGCAAAGGGGGATCGTTCCTGGAAGGATGGAGAACCCCCCCATTTTCTCATGATCACTCCCGAGTCACTTGAGGTGCTTCTTCAGGAAAAAGAACTTTCTTCGGATCTCCGGCAGGTCAGGACCATCATCATCGACGAACTTCATGCGTTTGTTGAGGCCGAGCGTGGTGTGCATCTCAAGGTATTGCTTGACCGGATGGACCGTATCACAAAAAGGCAGGTCCAGCGGATTGGTCTTTCTGCAACAGCAGGAAATCCTGAAGAGGTGCTGGCATGGCTCTCGGACAGCCGGCATAAAGCGGAACTCGTTACGATTGCATCTCCTCCCAAAGAAAAGCAATTTCAATTTGTTATCGAACCGGAAGAGAAGGATCGAATCAATGCTCTGGCAAGGATCGTTGAAGGAAAAAAGGCGCTCGTTTTTGTCAATAGCAGGAGCGTAGCTGAACAACTCATGAAAGCAAGCGCCGGGCAGGATACGAAATCTCCACATCCATCACTCATCGCTCGCTCCTGCAACCAAAAAAACATCCGAAGAAGCCTTTACATCACAGGATGGCGCCTGTATCATCTGCACGAGCACACTCGAACTTGGTATCGATATCGGGGACCTTGATGTCGTTGTCCAGGTTGGTCCCCCGAATTCTGTTTCATCCTTTCTCCAGCGGATGGGGAGGTGTGGCCGTGGGGAAAATCTGCTTATGTGGCGTGGGTGCTTCAGGATCCCTGTGAATTGTTATGCAGTCTCGCAATCATAGAATGTGCAATCCGAAAGGATGTTGAAAATCTGGTGCCCCCCCTGAGACCATACAATGTTCTCCTCCAGCAAATCTTCCTGAATGTCCATAATCATTCAAGAATCAGCAGAAGGCGGCTCACCATATCCTTACTTTCCTCACCGGTCTTCAGGGAACCGGGACAAAAGATCCTGGATCAGATTATTACCCATCTTATCTCGGCATTATACCTTACAATTGATGGCGAAATGCTGATGCTTGGACCTGAGGCAGAGCGGATGTTCGGGCATTCGAACTGGAAGGAACTTTATTCTGTGATCAGCGGAGGAGGAGAATACCGTGCCGTCACACCGGATGGTGAAGTGGTAGGAAAGCTGGATGCACGGTTCGTTAACAGCAAAAACTCAGAGGAGATCTCGCTCGGCGGACAGAACTGGTCGATGGTGAAATGCGATGAAGGACATAATATTGTGGTCGTAGTACCAAGCGGATCAGCATCTTCCCGCATCTTCTGGACAAGTGCTGGCGAGGGGGGCTTCTCACCCCTGGTCTGCCGGATGATAAGGAAGATACATGCACGGGGAGGATCAGTTCTCCCCCTCGGGGAGCATGAGCAGGAAATAGTGCAAACCGTGCTTGCCCGGATCCCTGATGGAACCGGAGGGAATGAATTATACGTTGTCGAACGGAGCGGGATCAAAGGGGTTGAGGTCCGAATTTTCACATTTTCAGGAATCAGGTTTAACCGGTTGCTTACCTGTATTCTCCAGGATCGACTCGGTAGCAAGGCTTACGTGCACTGCAATGATTTTGTTGTCAGGGTACTACATGCAGGAAAAGAATGTGCGGGGCAACGGGTCATCAGTGCATTACAGAAGATACAAACCATGGGAAAGGACGAAATAGGAGCTATTCTTCCCATGCCTTCGCTGGAGGGATGGAAATTTGCACGTGCCCTGCCCCCTGTACTTGTTACGGATATGGTGATGTCCGATCATTATCATGTGGAGGAGTTTATAGACCTGATATCGGGCATCCCGATAACCCTCCATTCAGAACCGGTTCCGCGTGGAGTGCCTCATGAATCCTGATGAGTGCGTATAACCTTTCCCGATGTCAGATTATATACGGGATACCGTTGAGATCAGTCTTATGACAAAATATCTGATAATTCTCGGGATTATAATTGTAATGGCTGTAGTCTGTGGATGCACCCAGCCGGCATTACCTGTCCAACCTACAGCCACGATGACCGTGAATGCTCAGACATCAGCATATCCGACCGCGACAACAACGCCGGCACCGCAATCGACAAACCGGGTGTCTGAAAACACCATCAGGATCGGAAAAGATGGATTAGATCCGGTAAGCATAACGGTCAAACCAGGTTCGATTGTCAGATGGGTGAATGCGGATTCCACAGAGGATGCAGCCTTGTATAATCCAACTCACAGGATTTCGATTGTCAATGTTAAGGACTCTCCTCTCCTCTCCCCGGGAATGGGCTGGAGCTGGATTTTCGATGAGCCGGGGTCCTATAGTTATAATGATATGCTCCATCCGACCTTTGTAGGCACAGTTATTGTAAAATGATCGCAGTGGCAGAAAATATCTTTCCTTTCAACCATGGTCCTCCCAGATACCATGGAGAGAAAAAAACCTGAATATAAAAAATGAAGAAATAATCCTGTAACAATTTAATAACCGGCGATCCTTAACATCGCACCGACAAGAATACCGAACATAGACGTTGATGCAGATAACATTCCTAAGAGGATATATCCGACAACTGCACCAATTTTTATTGGCATGTACGTGCGATTCAGATAAAGCCGTCGGATAATGCGAAATGATTTGGCATCTGCCGAAATCTGTGGCTTATTTTTCTTTATCCGGATCATGACGCTTCACCCTGTTTTGAAAGGTTTCCATCGAACGAATTCTGTTACCGTTCCCCGACTGAATACACATCAATGGTATCATATAATCTGAATAAGTACTATAAATAATTTTATTGTCACAACAAAATAAAAATCTGAAGAAATCAGCGTCCATATGGAAAATTAATTCCAATCTTCATTTGTTATTTAAATTAGGTAGCAATTTTTTATGGGATTTGTGACTGGCAAATCCTCAGTAATTCCTCTTGCATCGGCCTTCAAAAAATCAGTAAAAATTATAGGGAAATCCAAGATGTCTGTGAATGAATAATTCAGGAAAAACAGCGATTTAAATACGCCGAGGGGGAGATTTGAACTCCCGAGGCGCGAAGCGCCAGTAGCTTTCGAGGCTACCGCCTTCCCGGGCTGAGTACTACCTCGGCAACCGGTTCTGATATTTTTTTCATCAATTGCTCTAATAGTTATCTGATGAACGAAACGACAGATCTTTTTCTTTTGGTGTGACAGAATGAGGATGAGTGGTAATTTTAGATTTAATTCTTTGTAAATGCGGATATTCTCTAAAAGGAGAAAGCAGAAAAACAAAATTTGGCAGGGATATTACCTCTGTTTCCTTCCCTGCTCGTAAATTTTTAATATCCCGCCGGAGCGGCGCCAGGTGACTTTGACTGGGTGATCATCATGTCATCAACACGGATGAGCATAACAGCGGTCTCTGAGGCGCTCTGGATCGACTGGCGTTTGGATCTCAGGGGTTCAAGGACTCCTTCTCCGAGCATGTCGATGACAGTACCTTCATACACGTTTAACCCTGCATGTTTCTTTCCCTTTGAATGAGCATTCTTGAGTTCAACCAGTTTATCAATGGGATTGTATCCGGAGTTCTCCGCAAGCGTGCGGGGAATGGATTCAAACGCCGCCGCATACGCTTCAATGGCAAGCTGGACACGTCCACCGACACTTGAGGCGTAGTCCCGGATCTTCATCAGGAAGCTCGGTTTCGACCGCTCCGCCACCGACAACATAGGTGCCGTCTTCCATCGCGTCCATTACAACGCGTTTCCCGTCAACTACTGCCCGTTCGAGTTCATCGAGAAGATAATCGCTTGATCCACGGAGCAGGATGGTGATAGACTTGGGGTTCTTGCACCCGGAGAACCGGGTGATATTGGCATCCGTATCCTCTTCAACGAGTTCTGCGAATCCCAGATCCTTTCCGGTAAGTGAGTCTGCTTTGTTTACGATAGTGGCGTGGAGCGATCGTGCGGCATATTTCATATCGCTTTCCGGCACATCTTCGATTGCCAGAATCCCATTCTTGGCCAGATAGAACTGGACCGGATCTGCGATCCCCTTCTGGCACAGAAGAACCTTCGCACCGCTGTCAATAATCGCGTCAGCAAGCTTTTTTAGGGTGTCCCGCTCCTGCTCGGAAAAAGCATTGATCTGTTCTGCACTCGTGATCTTTATCTTCGCTTTGACCTGGGTTTTCGTTATCTCGAGTGGGGTAGCAATCAGAGCGATTTTTGCTTTTGTCACTTTTTTGGGCATTCCCTCGCTGATACGTTTCTTGTCAATGACAATACCCCGAATCAGCTCGGCATCGTCCATTGCCTGCCCTTTCTGCTTCTTGATCATCACGTCGTCTTCATCGACCAGGACCTTACCATTCGTCTTCTCGGCAACAGCCATCACGGCGTCGACTATAATACCATCGAGCTTGGTCTTCACCGACTCAATCGACTTGCCTGTTATGGCGGTGTCAACTATCTTAAAAAGGGTCTTGCGATCGGTCGGGTCAACATGGAGTGAAAGGCTGTTCACGATCTCGAGTGCCTTTTCCATGCCCATCAGATATCCCTGGGCGATCACGGTCGGGTGAATGCCTTGTTCCAGCATACCCTCGGCCTGCTCCATGAGCGCGCCCACAATAATGACTGCCGTTGTGGTGCCATCACCGACTTCGTCGTCCTGGGTCTTTGCAACCTCGATCACCATCTTCGCACCCGGGTGCTGAACGGCGATCTCCCCAAGGATCGTTGCGCCGTCATTGGTGATCACAATATCCCCCGTGGAACCGACAAGCATCTTGTCCATACCCCGTGGACCAAGGGTTGATTTGACGGCTCCGGCGATTGCCTTTGCGGCCGCTATGTTCGAGCGCTGGGCTTCTTTCCCATAATTACGCTCTACATTCTCTTTTAATATGATAATTGGCTGGTTAGACTGCATAATGGATCCTCCGATGATGTAAAAGGTGGAATTGAACTTCTATATAAATATTCTGTGTTTGGCTTCTGAAAAATTGGTGATCAGTCAATACGGGATATTTTGAAGAGCGAGTAGACCGGGACACCATCAATATCTTTGATACCGCGCTTATCGAATATTACCCAGATCGCAACAGGTATCGCATTATGTTTCTTTAAATACTTCACTACTTCCCGCATGGTATTTCCGGATGTTATCGTATCATCGACAACGATGCAATGTTCCCCGCCGATTGCCGCAAAGTTCCCGCTGATTGATCCCATCGGATGCTCACTCTGGTTCTGTTTTGCCGGGTGATATATCGCAAGTTTTGCTGCTTCCTGTACAGCAATGATGGTTGCAAGGGGAACTCCTGACAGTGAAATACCGACAATAACCTCTGCTGCCCGGCGGAGAAATATTCTCATCCTGCTGGTCTCCATAGTACCTCTGCAGCAGCATCAACGCCGTTTCTTCGAGTAACGGGGCGTAGCTGCTGACCGCTGTCCAGTCGATATGAACATCCTTTGGAGCGGCAGTACCTTTTGTCTGGGTAAGCAGCCATGTCACGGTTTCCATGGAAAGTGACAATTCATCTGCAATCTGACCCGGACTGTGTCCTTCAGCAAGGAGCACCTTCGCCCGGCTAATCAGATCGTCAAGGGAAGACATGGGAAAAAGATTCGCTGGTATCTATTTAAGTTTTCTTTTAATTATTGAACCGCAGATGAGGCATTCTCCGTCATGGTCAAAATATCTGCCACAACCACTGCAGCGATATTTCCAGTGGATGCGTTTTGCCTTCCGCTGGATAATCGGGGCGGTTTGTATGCCCAGAACTCCTGCGACGTTCTGGATAGCGAAGTCATCGGTGCAGAGAACTCCTTCAAGATCGAGCGCCAGGGCAAGAATATCGCAATCCGTTTCAGAAATGATGCTGATATCTCTGGTTTTTTTTGCTGCCTGCAGCACCATTACCTTACTCTTTTCACTCGGAGAAACAACCTTTAGTCCTTCGGCAGAAAATTTCTCGAATCTGCCCTTGGACCGTATGTCAAACAGCTCATTCAGGACCGAAGGCGTAGTATATACTTCTCCGGCGATCGGACAATCCGAGAAAAAAAAACTGGAGTCAAGGATGGCTTTCATGCGCAGGAACCCGGAGAAGGAAAAAAATACATCATTCTTTCCGGTTCTTCGCAGAACCGGGCTTTGTAATTGCCCGGGCAATCTGGCTGGCAGCAGATATTTTACTGCATCCACGCTCGATAGTATCGCAGCAGACGACATCCCGGATTCCCGATGCAGTGAGCCGCACATAAGCCCCCCCGGTGAGCACTCCATGCACGCAGACGGCAAATACGTCTTTTGCTCCCTGCTGGTAGAGCATGCCAGAGGCGGTGGCGATGGTCCCTCCCGTCGATATGATATCATCGACAATCACTACGGATCGTGATGCAGCACATAACTGTTTGGGAGCCATCCGAACCTCCATTCCATTCAGGCGGCTCTTTTCGAGATGATCAAAATCCCATCGTCCGGCAGATGCCACCTGTTCCGCAAATGCAAGGGCGCCTTCATCTGGTGCAAGTATAAGGGGATTGTCAAGCTGTAAGGTTTTAATATACGACCCGATGTCGCTGGCGAGGGAGATATTCCGTACTGGTACGCCAAAATACCTGAGGACTTCCTTTTCATGGATATTGACGGTAATAACCTCGGTAACTCCACGGCTGAGTGCCTGTGCAACGGCCCGTGCACTAACCGGCTCTCCCTGACGGAACCGCTTGTCCTGTCGTGCGTATCCCATATAGGGTAATACAAGCCGGTTCGTTGAACCCTCACATGCATCGATTATCAGGAGCAGCTGGACGAGTGCGTCGTTATCCACAACACTTCCGACAATGATAGTCTCATCATCCAATTCTCCAGTGATAAGATAGATCTCCCCGTCAGGAAAACGGGAATATTTTACTTCTGTGACGCTCGTTTTCAAAGCCCTGGCAAGGCTTGTTGCAAGTAGTTGTGATTTTTCCGTACAGATCACTTTCATGGTATTCTTCCTAAAACCGGCGAGTTGTATTTTTTTCTTCAGGAATTTATTGTACAATAGTAGGTATTGTGTTTTTTGCATTGATCGTTCTGCCTGACTCTCTCCGTTATGGCAATCCGATGTGATCAGCTGAAAGTACTTAAACTATTATGCAACAATTTATATGAAACCCCAAAAGGAAAACGAGGTATATTCCGCAATGGAAATTCCCGAACAATTATCACCGCAGCACGAGGAAACACAACCTCAGGATACGCAGCAGGAGGTTGTGCAGACGATAGGCGTAATAACGACGTCCTCCGAGATTACTGTACCGGAGAAACTGATTGATCAGGTGATCGGTCAGGAAAATGCAGTTGAAGTCATAAAAAAAGCAGCAGTCCAGCGCCGGCATGTTATGATGATAGGGAGTCCCGGTACGGGCAAATCGATGCTGGCCAAAGCCATGGCCGAGCTCCTTCCCAAAGAAGAGTTGCAGGATATTCTTGCGTACCCGAACTCTGACGATCCCAACAACCCGGTAATCAGGACCGTCGCGGGGGGGCGGGGAAAACAGATCGTCGCCGCCCATAAAGCCGAAGCAAAGAAAAAAACCCAGTTCAGGAATACCCTGCTGATGCTCCTGCTGATTGGAATAATCGGTTATGCATTCCTCACATACCAGTGGCTTCTGGGGATTATCGCCGCAGCTTTTGTCTTCATGGCCCTGAGGTACACGACCCCCCGGGAAGAAACAATGGTGCCCAAGCTTCTCGTATCCAACGATACCAAGAATATCGCACCCTTTATTGACGGGACCGGTTCTCACGCAGGTGCATTGCTTGGCGATGTCCGCCATGATCCTTTCCAGAGCGGGGGACTTGAGACCCCAGCCCATGACCGGGTCGAAGTAGGTGCGATTCACCGGGCACATGGCGGGGTCCTGTTTATCGATGAGATCAATACCCTGACTCCGCATTCCCAGCAGAATCTGCTGACCGCACTCCAGGAAGGGGAATTCCCCATTACCGGTCAGAGTGAACGATCGAGCGGGGCGATGGTCAGGACCGAACCGGTTCCCTGCAGGTTCGTGATGGTTGCTGCCGGAAATCTCGATGCCATTCAGGGAATGCACCCGGCACTCCGTTCACGTATCCGTGGCTACGGGTATGAAGTGTATATGTCCGAGACCATGGATGACACTCCGGAGAACCGGCAGAAATATATCCGTTTCATTGCGCAGGAAGTGAAGAATGACGGGAAGATTCCCCATTTTGATCAGAGCGCCATCGAAGAAATAATTCGTGAAGCCCGCCGGCGTTCCAACCGGAAGGGACACCTAACCCTGAAGTTACGGGATATGGGCGGCCTTATCCGCGTCGCCGGGGATATCGCACGCCAGGAAGGCGCAGGTCTTGCTACAGCTGCGCACGTAATCACCGCAAAGCTGACCGCACGTACGATTGAGGATCAGGTGTCTGATGAGTATATCCGGAGAAGCAGGGAATATGAGCTCACGGTAGTGGACGGGACCCGTGTCGGCCGGGTAAACGGTCTTGCCGTGATGGGCAGTGATTCCGGTTCCGTACTCCCCATCATGGCGGAAGTCACTCCTTCACAGGGAGCAAGCGGGACGGTGATTGCAACCGGGATGCTCAAAGAGATCGCACAGGAATCGATCAAAAACGTCAGCGCGATATTAAAAAAATTCACCGGAAAGGATGTGAAAAATATCGATATTCATATCCAGTTCATCGGTACCTATGGCGGGGTTGACGGAGATTCAGCATCGATCAGTGTTGCTACGGCTGTTATCAGTGCCATTGAAGGCATACCCGTCCGGCAAGATATCGCGATGACAGGGTCGCTCTCCGTTCGCGGTGATGTCCTTCCCGTAGGCGGGGTGACCTTTAAGATTGAAGCTGCAGTAAAGGCAGGGATCAGGACTGTTCTTATCCCAAGGGCAAATATCAATGATGTTCTGATTGAGGAACGGTTCAAGCCACTTGTTACGGTCATCCCCGTTGATACTATTAATGATGTCCTCAATCTCGCGCTGGTCCCTGAGAATGCCGAAGGATTCCTTACCAAACTGAAAAATATGGCGTTAAGGTCGACGGCGATTATTGCTGAAACCCCGGCGATTAATAAAACAGCGGCCTGAGTGCGATGGAAGGGGTACGTTATTATGACCTGCGGCATGTGACCGGGCAGGTCACCCATATTGATATCGATAACGGCGTGGTGGAATCTGCCGGGACATCCTTTTTCAATAATGCTGTGATCAGAGTCCTCCATACAACGGGATGGGGAGTCCTCCAGATCGATAACTACACTCCCTGTCATGGTAAGGAATTTGATACACTTCTCCGGACAGCATGCAGGCTGGCCGGGATCACGCAGGGAAATGTTGTACTTGGAGATGTCCGGGCATGGTATTCTTCCTGTTCCATCTATGAAAGAAGACCCCCGTGATGTGGATATTGAAGAGAAATCGGCCCTGCTCTCCGGCATCGAACAGGCAGCAGTGCACCCTTCCGTGGTGAACAGGAGAGCAAATTACATCGAAAAAATTGAGAATGTTCATTTCACTGATAGTTCTGAGAATGAATATTCCTATGAAATGTGTCGTTCGGGGTTTAATGTGATGGCAGTTGCTTCGAGAAACGGAAATGTCCAGATGGGATATGAGCGTGAACATTCGATTCACGGATTCAACCTCCGGCACCGCCAGGGCCTTGGAAAACAGGCAGCCGACATCGCGGTCGCGCTCCTTGATGCCGGGGCTGCAAAAGGCGGAAAAATGCGGGCGGTCCTTGACCCGGAACTGGGGGGTGTATTTGCCCATGAAGCGGTCGGGCATGCGAGCGAAGGCGATCTGGTCCAGGAAGGCAACTCGGTCCTGAAGGGGAAGACCGGTCAGAAGATAGGGAATGAAAACCTGACCATTATCGACGACCCCGGAATTCCCGAGTTTGGTTTTGACCCGGTCGACGCCGAAGGTGTTGCGGTACTCCGTACAGAAATAATTAAAAAAGGTGTAATTAATGCGTATCTCCACAGTCGCGAAACACTTTCTTCGGTGGGAAATGGTGTAGCCGGTCATGCACGGGCAATGCCGGGCGAACCTCCTCTGGTCCGCATGAGCAACACCTTCATCGAAGCCGGGGATGCAACGGATGATGAGATTTTTGAAGAATGCCGGAACGGAATCTTTCTCAAAGGATCCCGGGGTGGCCAGGTCGATCCCGGGCGGGGCATATTTCAGTTCAATGCAGAGTATGGTTACCTGATCGAAAATGGGGTGTGTACAAAAATGGTAAAGGATGTCTCGTTATCCGGAGAAATCCTGACCACTCTTCATGGAATTGCGCTCTGCGGCACTAAGCGTATCATGAGCCCGGGATACTGCGGGAAGGGGGGTCAGAGCGTGCCCGTGAGCGACGGAGCACCCCATATTCTCTTACTCGATGCGGTGGTGGGTGGCAGTGGAGTGGATTGATCAACTCGTGCTCGAAGCACAAAAAAAGGTCGATGAGGTCGAGGTCTTTTTTGTCAGGGGAGTATCGGTCTCTGCGGAGCTGAAACGAAAAAAAGTGAACCTTGCTGTCACATCGAAGGATTGCGGTCTTGGCGTCCGGACTATTCATAATGGCAAAATTGGATCATCGGGGACAAACGATCCTGACCAGTGGCGTGAATGCCTGAATGCGGCGATTGCCAGTGGAAAACTTGCGACCCCGCAGACATGGGAAGGACTGCCGGCTTTTCTTCCCCTCTCCCAGGCTCCCCTCTCTTATGATGCATCTCTGAAAGTCGAACCGGCGGTTGTTATCGATCTGGTCGGGAAGATGCTGGCGGGAGCGGCGGAACACCCGGCCGAAGTGACTGCCGGATCAGCCGCACTCTCTTCGGCAACAGTAACACTTGCGAACAGCAACGGGGTCCGATACACCAACCAGCATTCCGGGATCTCGCTTTCCCTTGAGGCAATTCACAACCAGTCTACCGGTTATGAATTCGACCATTCTTCGTTTATGGACAACGTGGATCCGGTAGGCTGTCGGGGAGAGAGCGACATTTTTTGCCATGGAATCGGATAACGGCAAAGATATTGCTACGGGGGAATATGACGTCCTCCTTTCACCCCTTGCATACGGGGAACTGCTGGGGAATGTTTTTATACCAGCGCTCAGCGGAAGAAATGTCCACGCAGGTCGATCCCGGCTTGGGCAGTCCCTCGGCGAACCGGTGATCGATCCCAGGATCACGATGTATGACGACCCTCTGATTGAAAAAGGAAACGGGAGCGTCCGGTGGGATGCTGAGGGTACACCAACGCGTCGTGTTGATTTTATCAGGGAAGGCATTCTTGAGACATTTGCCTACGATCTAAAGACTGCGTACCGCTTTGGCAAAACAAGTACCGGTAGTGCAATCCGGGGCGGTTTTGGCGGTCTGCCCTCTATAGGTCATCATAATTTCGTCGTGGATGGGAAACGGGACGAAATCGCGGATGAACGTATTGTATATGCTCATAACGTGGTTGGTGCGCACACAGCAAACCCCATGAGTGGTGAATTCTCCGTTGAACTCTCGAATGCATTCTGGATGGAGAATAGTGAGTACGAAACACCCATACGGAGTGCAATGCTTTCAGGAAACGTATTTGATATGCACAAAAACATTGCGGGATTGAGTAAGGAATCCCGCGCAATTGGATCTCTGATCCTGCCTTCGATAAAATTAACCAGGCAGCGAATTATTGGGAAATAGGAATATGACGGATGTACTGGTTACCCTCCTTCTTGTCGTGGCAATTATCGCAGTGGTGTATTTTCTGGTGAAAAAATTCTCGGTTCTTGTCGTCAACGCTATTCTGGGACTGATAGCATTATTCCTTCTGAATTTTCTGCATGTCATGCAATGGATGGGTAAACCGGATCTTGGTTATAGTATTGCGACTGTAATTATCTGTGCGGTCGGCGGACTTCCGGGTATCTGCGTTCTTGTATTGCTTGATATTCTTGGGATTACCATTTGAACAATGTTTAAGATATCTGTATCAGAATAACATCCAGAATTTCTCTCCTGTGGAAAACCTGGATACTTTTCTGTGAATTTTTAACATTGAATCAGGATTCACGGATCTGATACCGGAAAAAATTATCACCGACGATATACCCTCACCTGTACTGATGACGAGTATAATAAGCCTAAACGAGCCTCGTTTCTTTCTCCCATTCTTTACGTGCGCCTGAGGAAAATCGTAAAGCCTTTTTTCGGTTCGTAATAATTACGCCCTTTTATTCTTTCTGTCAACCGGAATTCGTCCCGATTTGGAGCCTATATCAAAGCTGCCCCTTGTCGTCGCATCGACCTATGGTTTATCCGTAGTTTAAATCAAGCAAACGCATAATCCTGCCCAAACAGTGCTATGAGGCCCATCGTTTTCCTATAAGGATAAAAAGGAGATCTCAACACTTCCATGCTGTATTCCGGTTGGGGAGCATGTACTCTTCCATCAAAGTTTTCATATTATGGGGAGCCGCACAGATTGCCCGCAGGACATGAGATAGAATTAAATAATGACGCAGAGATTCCGTAGTGAGGTGATTGTGGATGTGTACCGTTGGTGGACCGGTTGATATCGATCTCCCCCCCGACAGAGTGAAGGGGAAGGATTACCGCTGCAATGATTGCAGCGAGCGATTCAAAGGTATCGGAAAAAAACCCATCTGTCCCAGCTGCCAGTCAGATAACGTGGCAGAGATATGAATTATCCTCCTGATGAATTGCTGCTCATACAAGGGGAATATTCTTTTTTGCTCGTATCGCGTGTAAAGGACAGGTTCGGGCTCTATATCGAGACCTCTCATGATGAATACTGTCAGGGTGTTGATGCCGGTGACCTTGTTGTTGTTTCAGCTCCCGAAGGCGGAGCTGTTGAAGCTGCCCTGATGCTCATGGATCTGGTGAGAACCTTTCATGTGCCATTACTGGTATTGCCAAAAGACCATCCCGGATCGCGACGGATTTCCTATGTCGTTTCAGTCGGACCTGAAATTTTCACAAGCTGTTCGATACGGCGGGGGACGCATCCGGAACAGAACCTGATCTGTTCGAGTAATGAGCTGGCAGGTATCACCCTGAAAGGAAGCGGGCGGACGGTCGATATATCCCCATTACCCGGGGGGGTATCCGTCCGGCACGTGAAATACGAAATAAAAACCGGATTTTCCTGAATCTGTTCTTTTCTTAGAAATCATCACCGTAACCAATCGTTTGAGCGTAAATAACAATACATATATTGTTTTTTTCACCAATTATTGTACTGCCGTGAGAGGAGGGTTGGATGAAGACTGAGGTCCTACGAGACATTAAAAAAACTGAAGAGGAGTACCAAAAAACAATCAGTGCGGCCCAGGAAGAGAAGAAGCACAGGCATTCTCAGGTCGAGCTGGAAGCTGATAATCTGGTTACGAAAGCGCAGAATAATGCTGAACAATACAAAAAGCTGAAACTGGAAGAAGCACGGCACCAGGCGGCACTTAAACATGCAGAGATTATTAAAAATGGCAATCAACGGGCAGCGACAATACAGGAAAAAGGTTCAAAAAACCTCGAAAAAGCAGTGCAGCTGCTGGTGATGCGGTTCAAGGAGCAGCTGCATGTTAAAGCCTGAACAGATGAGCAGACTGCTCATCGTTGCTACCAGGGATCAGATGGGTCCGGTTGTTGCGGAGCTCTATCGCCATAACCTGTTCCATATTGAAGATTATGTTGAGGCAAAGGCAGAAGGCTATGAGGGTTTTAAAATCGGCACACCTCTTCCCGGGGCAAGTGAAGTATCCGGTGATCTTGTCAAGATTCGGGCAATCCAGAATGCCATCGCAGTTCATGCAGATGATCTGGAACCCGTGACTAAGTGTCCCGGACAGAGCTCAAATTAAAGATTGAGCGCGAACTTCCGATACTTGAAAAGGAGGTTGAGGAGCTACCGTCAGACGTTCAAAACTTGATACCCGGGTAAAAGAGCTTGAACAGAAAATTGCCGAAATAAAGCCATTTGTAAATATCCCGGTCGATCTTGATCTATACCGCGGATATTCCGGATTTTCGGTATTCGCCGGCTATGTTGCACGTGAAGTGACGCTTTCCGTACCTAGTGAAATGTATTTTTCCAAGGGAAAGGAAAAAAATTTCGTTGTAGTTGTTGCACCTGCCGATCAGCGCAGCGAAGTTGAACGGTCTCTGCAGGAATCTGCATACCAGGCTGTCCCGATCCCTGAAGAATCGGGGATGCCCCAGCCACGTATTGATTATTATTCCGGCCAGATTTCCTCGATCACCGAAGAAATCGCCAAAATCAACAGGGATCTGATTGCTGTCAGGGAAAAACACGCCGGATTCCTGGTTGCATGTGAAGAGTTTTTAATGACGGAAGTCGAACAGACCGAGGCCCCGCTCCGGTTTGCTACCACAAAAGAGACCTTCGTCGCAGAGGGATGGGTGCCCACACATCAGATTGATACTGTCAGTGATGCACTTGTCAACGCGGCCGGGGGGAAGATCTTTGTCACCGTACTTCCTACGGACCTTGAGCACGATATCGTGCCGGTTGAGTATGACAACCCGTCATTTGCGAGACCGGCGCAGATGCTTATGGATGTTTATTCCCGTCCGAAGTATACCGAGCTGGATCCGACGCTCGTACTCTCCATTGTATTTCCCATCTTTTTCGGGCTGATACTTGGCGATGTGGGTTACGGGTTGATGCTCCTTGTTTTGTGCTTTGGCCTGCGGGCATTTCTGAAAGGGGAGGAGACCATGCAACTGCTGGCAGTACTCCGGAATGCAAGCATCTCAAGCATCATCTTTGGTCTGCTCTACAGCGAATTTCTTGGTTTTGCCCTCCCGTGGAAGCCAATCATGTTCAGCCGGCACCTGAAGATAGGTGGGGGCGAGGCAGGCGGTCATGGGCCGGCCATCCCTGAACTGATGATCATGGCAATATGGATTGGTATCCTGCATATCACCCTCGGGCGAATATTCGGGATGATCAACCATTCACGCCAGGATCATGGTGTGCACCGTATGAAAGCGGTGATGGCCAACTTCGGCTGGCTCGCCGTGATGTGGGGGATTCTCATCGTGATTTGGACGATCGCCGCAATGCCCCTTATGCCGGACCTGACTACATTCCCGAAAGTTGCCATGGGCATAAACAGTGCAGCAGTTGTTGGCGGAGTAATAGCTGTTGTCGGGGTGCTCCTCATTGCACGGGATTCCGCGCTTGAGATTGTAGAACTTCCGACGATTATCAGTCACGTGCTTTCTTATGCACGTATTGTGGCCGTGGGATTGTCTTCAGTAGCTATCGCCATGGTAGTAAACTTCATTGCGATTGGGATGCTCATAACACCCCAGCTCGAGAACATCACCATCGTCGGGGTGCTCTTTATTATCATGGGTGTTGTTGTTTTCCTGATCGGCCATGTGCTGAATATGGCGCTTGGCATTCTCGGGGGCGGCCTGCACTCAATCAGGTTGCATTATGTCGAATTCTTCACCAAATTCTACAAAGGTGGAGGCAAGAAATACAATCCATTTGGAATGAAGAGAAGATTTACGGAGGATTAAAAATGGTAGATGTAAACATGACGTTGGAAATGGTACAGGCATCGCAGGCAGGAATGAAGGCACTCGGCGCAGGCTTAGCCGTAGGATTAACCGGCATCGGGGCAGGCGTGGCCGAGATGGCGATTGGCTCTGCAGCAGTCGGTGCAACTGCAGAAAATAAGGATGTTTTCGGGCTGGTCCTGCTCCTTACGGTCATTCCGGAAACTATTGTTATTTTCGGACTGGTCGTCGGTCTCCTGCTGTTGTTCTAAACCGGGGCAGACAATGGGACTGGAAGCAGTTGTTGAAGATATCAGGGAAAAAGGCAAAAAAGAAGCAGAGAAAATACGTGCAGAGTCAAAGCAGGAAACAGACAGGATCCTTGCGGCAGCTGGCAAGCGTGTCGGAGAGATCAAGCTCGCAGCAGAGGCAGAATCAGCAAAGCAGACCGCCCATATCATTGATCAGGAAGTGTCTGCTGCAAATCTGCTTGTGAAACGGGAGCTCCTGAATACGCAGAAGGCACTCCTTGATAAAGTCTACGAAACCACCCTGCTGGAAATTGCCCGCCTCCCTGAAAGCTTCCATCGTGAAGCCATCAAAAAACTCCTTACCGAGGCAAAAAAGGAGATCCCGAAGGGCAAAATTTCCTGCAACAGCCGCGATCTGCCGGCAGTTAAGGATATTATCTCCGGGGATCCGGACTTTGCCAAGTTCAAAGTCGGGAATCCTGTCGATATTGATGGCGGGATCCTTGTGGAAGGTGAGGGTGGCGAATTACAGATTGATTACAGCTACCGCACGTTCCTTGCCAAGGTATGGGAATCCGGGTTGAAAGATGCATCTGATATCCTGTTTGGATGAGGGGGTAAACACATGGCTGGCATGAGGTTTGTCTCAGCACCCTACATCTATGTATGTACCAGGATGCGGGTGAGAAAAGCAAAACTCCTTCCCCGTGAGGAATATATGCGGATGCTCAATATGAGCCTCCCTGAGATCACCCGTATCATCGGAGAAACTGAATACCGGCAGGAAATCGACGAGCTCAGTCCGGTTTTCAGCGGGATCGATCTTATTGAAACAGCATTGAGCTGGAATCTTGCCAAGGAATACCAGAAGATCCAGGAGATTATGCCGGGCGCCTTAAAACAGTTCACCCGCTCTTATCTCCGTCGCTGGGATATCCAGAATGCGCTCACCATTATCCGGGGAAAGAAACATGGTGAGAAGACCGGGAAGATCAAGGAGATCCTGGTTCCTGCCGGAAGTCTTGACCGGGTTATGCTTGACCGCCTTTTGGCAGAAGACAGCATTGATAAGATTGTTGAAACTCTCAAAGGGTTCCGGATGTACCCGTCGGTCTTCTCCCGCGAATATCCCATCGCAAAAGAGAGCGGATCCTTCTCCCGGCTGGAAAATGAGCTGTACAAACAATTCTATGCAGAGATTATCGATGAGGCGGAAAGCGGGATCAAAGGGGGAGACCTTTTCCGTGACTTTATCCGGTTTGATATCGACATAAAGAACGTAAAAACTCTTTTCAGGCTGCGTACTGACAGATCCGAATCGGATACACGGGATTTTTACATCAAGGGCGGCACTCTTTCGGCCGAGGATTTCTCGAACCTGACCTCAATCCAGGACCAGAACGAATTCATTGACATGCTTAAAACCAAAATCCGCCAGAAGTCCCTGTTCCCCCTCCTCGACGAGCTGAAAAGCGACAAAACGATTCGGGATGTTGAGACGAGGCTGACACCGGGCACAACTCGAACGGATGGATCGGTTGTCAAAGCGCAATCCCTTCTCGATTTACCCGGTCCTTGCTTACCTGGAGAAGAAAAAATACGAAGTGTTTAACCTGCGGGCGCTCGCCAGAGGGAAGGAATCGAAACTCCCTTCGGAGAAGATAGCAGAATATCTGGTGGTATAAATGGAGATTGCAGTCATCGGGAACAGTGAGTTCATCCTTGGGTTTCGTCTTGCCGGTATCCGGAAAACATATGCAGCCGATAATGACGAAAAACGCAATGAATATATCACCAGCGTATTGCAGGACGGGGAAGTCGGCATTCTCGTCCTCAACAGCAGCGATATGGAGAAAATTCCCCGCAGGCTTCGCGCCACGCTGGATAATTCCGTCAAGCCGACCGTCATCGCAATTGGTGGCGAGGAAGGGGGTTTGTCCATGAGAGAGAGAATCAAAAGATCGGTGGGTGTTGATCTGTGGAAGTAAAAGAGAAAAAAACAAAGGAACACAAACAAGGGGTCCTCAAAAGAATCGCCGGACCTGTCGTTACGGCAGTCAATCTTGACGCCCACATGTACGACGTGGTAAAGGTCGGTAAAGAAGCACTGATGGGAGAAGTCATCAAGATCCAGGGCAACAACGTCATTATCCAGGTTTATGAGGATACCTCGGGTATCAAGCCCGGAGAACCGGTAGAAAATACCGGACTTTCGCTGGCAGTCGAGCCTGGCCCCGGCCTCCTGACAAGTATCTACGACGGGATCCAGCGTCCTCTCGCTGTTCTTGTGGACAAGATGGGCAACTTCATCGAGCGTGGTGTCTCCGCCCCCGGTCTTTCCCATGACAAGAAGTGGACCTTCAAACCGGTGGTAAAAGCCGGTGACAAGGTCGAACCCGGTGCAATCCTGGGGACCGTCCAGGAAACCAATATCGTTCATAAAGTCATGCTTCCCCCGAATGCCAAACCGGGCAGTGTCAAGTCGATTAAAAGTGGTGATTTCACCGTAGATGAGATCATCTGTGTCCTCGAGGATGGCCGTGAGTACCCGATGATTCAGCGCTGGCCGGTGCGGGTCCCGCGTCCGGTCAAGGAAAAGATGAACCCCACCATCCCGTTAATCACCGGCCAGAGGATCCTGGACGGGCTGTTCCCTATCGCAAAGGGTGGCACCGCTGCTATTCCCGGACCATTCGGGAGCGGGAAAACGGTCACCCAGCAACAGCTTGCAAAGTGGAGTGACGCGGAGATTGTGGTCTACATCGGGTGCGGTGAACGCGGCAATGAAATGACGGAAGTGCTGACGGAGTTCCCGCACCTTGAAGATCCCAAGACGGGCAAGCCTCTCATGGAGAGGACCGTACTGATTGCCAATACCTCGAATATGCCTGTCGCTGCCCGGGAAGCCTCGGTATATACCGGTATCACCATCGCTGAATACTTCCGTGACATGGGGTACGATGTCTCCCTTATGGCCGATTCAACGTCGCGGTGGGCAGAAGCAATGCGGGAGATCTCCTCCCGTCTCGAAGAGATGCCGGGTGAAGAAGGATACCCGGCATACCTCGCAGCCCGCCTGTCTGAATTCTATGAACGTGCCGGTCTGGTAAAAACCCTGAACGGTGCCCGTGGATCCGTTTCGGTTATCGGAGCGGTGTCTCCCCCGGGCGGGGACTTTTCCGAGCCGGTCACGCAGAATACCCTCCGTATCGTAAAAGTATTCTGGGCCCTTGATGCCAAACTCTCGCAACGCCGTCATTTCCCGGCGATCAACTGGCTGAATTCATACTCCCTCTATCTGGAAAGCCTCCAGGATTATTATGACCGCGAGGTCTCTCCGGAATGGAACAAGATCCGTTCATGGGCGATGGAGGTGCTCCAGAAAGAGTCCGAGCTCCAGGAGATTGTTCAGCTGGTCGGTTCTGACGCATTACCGGAATCTGAGCAGGTAACCATTGAGGTCGCCCGAATGATCCGTGAAATTTTCCTGCAGCAGAACGCATATGACAAAGTTGACACATTCTGCGACATGAAGAAACAGTACGACATGATGAAAGCCATCAAGTTGTTCGCTGATCTTGCCTATGCGGCACAGATTTCTGGTGTCAGTCCCACCCAGATAAACACGATCAAATCGAAGAACGAGCTGAACCAGATCAAGTTCATCAAGGACTATAAACCTGAGCTCGCAAAGATTGAGAAGGAAATGGACGCTGAATTCAATGTACTGAGGTCGGCAGCATGAAGGAATACAGGACAATCACTAAAATCGCCGGTCCGCTCGTCTTCCTCGAAAAGACCGAGCCGATTGGTTATGGAGAACTTGTGAACCTTGTCCTTGCTGACGGTACCATGAAGCGGGGGCAGGTCCTTGATACCAGCGACGAGCTGGTTGTTGTCCAGATCTTCGAGACAACTGCCGGTATTGGTAAAGATACCGGGTCCGGTTCACCGGTGAAGCTATCAAGATGCCGGTGGGGCGCGAAATGCTGGGCAGGATCCTCTCCGGTGGCGGTAAGCCGATTGATGGAGGTCCCGAGATTGTGCCGGAGAAACGTCTCGATATTACGGGTGCTGCGATCAACCCGTACGCACGTGCGAACCCGTCGGATTTCATTCAGACCGGTGTCTCTACCATTGACGGCACGAACACGCTTGTCCGTGGTCAGAAGCTTCCGATCTTCTCGGGTGCAGGGCTGCCGCACAACAAGCTGGCGCTCCAGATCGCACGGCAGGCAAAAGTCCCCGGTTCAACAGAAGGTTTCGCCGTTGTATTTGCTGCGATGGGTATCACCAAGGAAGAAGCAAATTACTTCATGCAGGACTTCGAACGTACCGGCGCCCTTGAGCGTGCGGTGGTCTTCCTGAACCTTGCAGATGACCCGGCCGTCGAACGTATCATCACCCCGAGACTTGCCCTCACGACCGCAGAATATCTCGCGTTCGATCTTGGCATGCACGTGCTTGTCATCCTCACTGATATGACCAACTATTGTGAAGCGCTGCGCCAGATCGGTGCTGCCCGGGAAGAAGTACCAGGACGTCGCGGCTACCCGGGGTACATGTATACCGATCTTGCATGTCTTTACGAGCGGGCCGGTATTATCAAGGGAACCAAAGGCTCAGTTACCCAGATCCCTATCCTGACCATGCCCGGTGACGATATCACCCACCCGATCCCTGACCTGACGGGATATATTACGGAGGGACAGATCGTGGTCAACCGTGATCTGCACCGGAAGGGTATCTACCCACCGGTGAATGTGCTGCCCTCGCTTTCGCGGCTGATGAACCTCGGTATCGGTAAGGGGCATACCCGTGAAGATCACAAGAAAGTCTCTGACCAGATGTACGCCGGGTACGCTGAAGGCAATGACCTTCGCGGGCTGGTAGCAATCGTCGGTAAGGACGCCCTCTCTGAACGTGACCGGATGCTTCTCGAATTTGCAGATATCTTCGAGAACCGTTTCGTTCGCCAGGGGTATGACGAAGACCGGACAATTAAAGATACTTTGGACCTTGGATGGGACCTGCTATCTACACTGCCTGTCGAACAGCTGGTCCGTATCGACCGTGAGCTGATCCAGAAGTACCACCCGAAGTTCCGTGATGCAAAGAAGGAGTAAGTTTCCATGGCGCTGCGTGATATCAAGCCAACCCGGTCGGAACTGATCAACCTCAAACGGAAGATCCAGCTCTCCGAGCGTGGCTACAAAATCCTCAAAATGAAGCGCGATGGACTCATCCTTGAATTTTTCAAGGTGCTTGCGACTGCGAAGGACAGCCGCGGCGAACTACTGGATAAGTATCAGGCTGCCGCGAGAACGATGGCTCTCGCCAACACCGTAGAAGGTGCTATCGGGGTTAAGTCAGCGGCATTCTCGGTGAAAGAGGTCCCGGAAATTACCCTGAAGAGCAAAAATATCATGGGGGTTATCGTACCCCAGATAGAGTCATCGAAGGTGAAAAAGACTCTTATCGACCGGGGCTACGGTGTGCTGGGAACTTCAACCGTCATTGATGAGACGGCTTCGGCGTTCGAAGACCTGGTGGAATCCATCATACAGAGCGCCGAGATCGAGACCACGATGAAACGTCTGCTCGATGAGATCGAGAAGACAAAGAGGAGGGTCAACGCTCTCGAGTTCAAGGTTATACCTGAACTCACCGCAGCCCGGGACTTCATTAAGATGCGCCTTGACGAAATGGAACGCGAAGAGCTCTTCCGGATGAAGAGGATCAAAGCCCGGAGTACATCATAATAGGTACGAGGTGGTCTGGATGCCGATTGGAACCATCAGGGAATTGGGTTGTAACGGAAAGACCGTTCTGCTCCGCCTCGATCTCAACTCCCCTATTGATCCCACCACCAACCTGATTCTCGATGATAAGCGATTCCGGGAACACCTCCCGACAATTCATGCCCTCTCTGAAAGCCGGACGGTGATTGTCACCCACCAGAGCAGACCCGGGAAAAAAGATTTTACGACGCTGGAAGCTCACGCCGAGAAGCTCGAGCTGCTGTTAGGAAAGCCAGTCCAGTACGTGGATAGTATCTTCGGGAAACATGCCCGCGAGGCAGTCCATTCGATGAAGGTAGGCGATATCGTGATGCTGGAGAATGTCAGGTTCAACGCGGAAGAGAACCTGACCCTGAAACCAGAAGAGGCAAAAAAAACACATCTGGTGAAGAAACTCTCCTCAATGGCAGATCTTTTTGTCAACGATGCATTTGGTACCGCCCACCGCTCACAGCCCACTATCGTGGGTCTTCCGCTGGTCATGCGATCGGCAGGCGGCCTCCTGATGGAAAAAGAGGTCTCGACACTCTCACGGGTATTTTCCGGCGCCCCACGTCCGGTGGTTATGGTTCTTGGCGGCACAAAAGTGGACGATTCTATTGATGTTGCCCGGCATGTGCTTGCAAACGGCATCGCGGACCAGGTCATCGTGATCGGAGTCGTGGCGAATGTCTTTCTGATCGCTGCCGGCTACAACATCGGAAAGCCCTCCACCCAGCTGATCGCCCAGCTCGAAGTACCAGCCGGAGATCGAGAAGGCAAAGGAAATCCTTTCCCTGTACCGGGACCGTGTTGTCATGCCGGATTCAGTTGCTGTACGGCAGGATAACCACCGGGTCGAGTATCCCGTTGACAAAATTCCGGAAGACACACCGGTGCTCGATCTTGGGATGGATTCTCTTGTATCGATGGTGCAGACCCTGAAAAAAGCGGGAACGGTCGTCTTCAACGGTCCCGCAGGTGTGTTTGAGGATGCTGACTTCGCTACAGGGACCTATGAATTGCTCAGGGCAGCCTCGAAGGTCGAATTCTCCGTTGTGGGAGGCGGTCATACTGCCGCGGTCATTGAAAAAATGGGCATCGAACGCGATTTCACCCATATCTCTACCGGTGGCGGGGCATGCATCGAGTTCCTGACCGGGAAGAAGCTCCCTGCTGTTGATGCACTTGAGCAATCAAAAAAGTTATTCGGATAATTTCTTTTTGTGGCGAAGGAATCCATCACCTTCCCCCCGGAGATCCTTATGCAGATTCTGATTATCGCTATCGGTAAGATCAAGGAAAAATTCCTACGGGAAGGTATTGCCGAATATGAAAAACGTCTCCGCCCGTACGTAACCCTGCAGATCCGGGAACTTGCCGAGGAGAAACGGCCAGTTTCTGCATCCATATTTGCAGAGAAGGCTGCGATAGAAAAGGAAGGTGAACGGATCCTTGCAGCGATTCCTGCTGGTTCATTCGTCATCTCCCTCGATATTATTGGAACGGTCTGGTCAAGTGTTGAGCTGGCAGAGTTCGTTCGGCATCGGGAGCTGAGCGGGATGAACCAGATCGCGTTTGTTATTGGCGGGGATCTCGGGCTCTCGTCGCGAGTACTGTCAGGAAGCGATATGCGACTTTCGCTCTCGAAGATGACCTTCACCCACCCGATTGCCCGGCTCCTGCTCCTTGAACAGGTCTACCGGGCATGCAGGATCAACAGTGGGGAACCGTATCACAAGTGAATGGAAGCTGAGTTTGAAAAGGATACCTGGGCATTACCACTGGTGCTCTTGGCAGGATTTATTTTTCGGCAACACGGTACGTCATCATAAGGATTCCTTCTCTACCGGAAATTCCTCATTGCGTCATGCCAAAATACCCGGGAATAACGGTTATTTAACGAAAATGACCTGAAATATTTGCCGGTTTTCACCCCTTTTTCAAGGGATGCCAATGCCCTCTGGGTGGCAGATCTCGCTTCTGATAGGCTAAAGGAGGCTCATGATCGAAACTCACCCAGCTATGGGGGTAGGAATTTGGTTAAGATATGGGGTTATTTTGGCAAACAACCCTCAATTATTCAATTTCCTGATAAGGGTACAATCGGAGCGTTTTGCGGGGTTTCCGGATCATGAAAATCGGAAATCGGGGCCTGATTCGGGGTTATTTTAACCCGGGGAGAACATGGTTTTTGAACAGGTTCCCTTGATTGTTATCCGAAAGTACCGAGATTAGTGATAGGAGATGAATTCTCCGTGATCCAGAAATTTTCAAAAGGGGGGACCGATATCAACAACAGCTGGAGTAACCCTATTGCTGAAAAGAATCATTGAGATTAATTCAGGAACGCAAAGGAACATTCACTTTTACCGGGTAAATGTTAATCGGAGCGGATAATCTTCATGTTCGTGAGGGATAAATAATACTATATTTATAATGTTCATCTGGTTCAGTGAAAATATCCAGATTTTATGATTTCCTGATATGAACGGAAATTAGACCATTCTTTTCCGAGGCTAATGAAAACAAAGATTTTCACTCATACAGAAAAATGGGGAATGCGGTTCAAACAAAAACTTAAGTAATCAGGAGGAATGAGGTCAATGAAATTTGTGAAAATAAGTGTTTTTCTGATGGCATTATTGCTGGCTGGGATGGTAATGGTGCCAACTGTTAGAGCTGATGAAAAAAATATCACTATTAATATTACTTCCCCGGAAGAAGGGGATTTTATCTATTTAGATGTGGTGCCAGCATTTATCTCGGTTCAGGGTACGATCGATGCTCCGCACGGCATACGAAATGTTTCAATCACGAATGGTGAGGACATTGTCGTATGCGGAAGTAATTATGGAATTCATTTTACTATTTTGTGTGATGTTCCATGTTATTCTAATACAAATCATATAACAGTAATAGCATTTGATACGTTGGGGAGTAATGCTTCATCAACGCGAAATTTTACAAGATTTACCGGACCCCCGGTCCGGGAACTATCTGGGTAACTGGCTGGGTTGTTGATTCAAACGGACAGCCAATTCCTAATGCTTCAATTATTTTTGAAACGATCGGGGAAAATAATCCTATTACGGCGACGACAAAGACTGGTGTTGATGGCTCATATAAAATGCAGAAGGCTTGGGGTTATTTCCAGAAAATTACCGTCAAAAAGGAAGGATATCAGACCCTTGTTAGTGAAGTGAGATTCAAACCCTTATATAATAAATTTAATCTTACCCTTACACAGCAAGAAAAGCCGGTTCCAGGCTTTGATTTTGAGATTGGAATATCAGCAATACTTGTATGTTTATTTTTGATTAATGCCATGAGGAGTAGGTGATTATTATGAAGAAGATGATATCAGGTATAATTGCTGTAATTGCACTTTCAATTCTTTGTATCGGATTCGTACATGCATTAGAGAAGGAAAGTTTTCCAGTCGTTCAACCAACAACAGCCCCATTAAAATTTAATGTTTCCAAGGGGACCGACAGTGGGGTAGAAATTCAAAATGTAACAGAAGCTTTAATTTATTGGAATGAACGGATGCACTGGGAACTATCTCAGAAACAACTGAGTGACTTTTCCATTAAAGCAGAAAATCAAATCCTGAAAAATCTTACCTCTACTGACAGCAAATGGTATCATATAAAAAACCTTACCAGATTTGACGAGGAACTGGGCACAATAATTGGCTTAAATGATGATCAGGTATCAGCATTTATTACTGAGGATAGAAATCAATTGGCGATAGATCATATGAATTATCATAAGTCGTATCAGAGTCCTGAAAAAACGGAATTGCTTTCTTCAATAACTCCCGGCTCCCAATCAGCCCCCTACGCGCAAGGGAGACTATACTATCTGTATATTTTTACTGATTTCACGATACCGGGTCCCGATGGGGCATGGACACAAATAGAAATAGATGATGCAATGTATGATGCATATGGTGGAACGTCGAAAATTAGGGATCAGGCACCATCTGACGCAAACGTAGTTAATGATGGAGGGTGGGCTCATGTTATGGTCACCGGACAAAATTTCGGAGATGTTGTTTCTACATGGGGTCCAAATGGATGGATGGAACAAGCAGCTCAACAATTTGGGTATGGAAATAGTTATCCTTATCAAAGATACACAGAGAATTTGGCATATCAATTTAAACAAATTTATAGTGCAGATTCTGTAATCCTTTGCTTTTTCACCCATGACGATAAAGGAGCTGACAGCAACAGGTCCGGATCAAGGATATGCCGATAAAATTTTAGTTTCATACTGGGGCGTCCGAAACGGGGGTTATAGGTTTAGTTCAGAGCCTGGATCATATGAACATGAAATAGTGCATTCCTATGGCGCTTTAGATGAATGGGGAGGAAATGGTATAGGATGCAATTATCAGCCAAGTGGACTTGCCGTTAGTCCCATGCACGAAATGTATAAGAATACAAATTTTTACACCTGTCCAGGTTCGACTCAGTCCGGTGTGATGTTTTCACCGTATGATGCCTTTCTTTATCCTTGGTGGCAAATAAGTCAATCATCTCAAAGATGGATAGGATGGGGTGATTATGATAGCGACGGAATCCTTGATCCGGTGGATACGACACCGTGGGGAGGAAATACAAAAATTGGCGTCTTCCGAAATACCACCGGAGACTGGTGGCTTGACTATAACGGAAACGGAGTATGGGATGGTATCCCAACAGATAAGCAGTATACGTTCGGTTCAAATGGAGTTCAGGCAGTAACAGGCGACTGGAATGGAGACGGAAAGTATGAAGTAGGTGTATTCCTGAATGGTGGCTGGTGGCTTGATTATAATGGAAACGGGTTCTGGGACGGAGCAGACAGGACATATACGTTCGGCGGCCCGGGATTTCAGGGTGTTACCGGTGACTGGAATGGAGACGGGATTACAGAATCCGGCTTCTTCCTTGACGGGAACTGGTGGCTGGATTACAACGGCAATGGATTGTGGGATGGTGCGATCATAGACAGGCAATACGCTTTCGGCTCTGCTGGTGTTCAATCCGCGACTGGTGACTGGAATGGAGACGGAAAGTATGAAGTAGGTGTATTCCTGAATGGTGGCTGGTGGCTTGATTATAATGGAAATGGGTTCTGGGACGGAGCAGACAGGACATATACGTTTGGCTCGCCCGGATGTCTGGCAATAACCGGCGACTGGAACGGAGATGGAATAACAGAGTCCGGAGTATTCCTGAACGGGGGCTGGTGGCTTGACTATAACGGAAACAGAGTATGGGATGGAACAGACAGGACATATACATTCGGCTCGCAGGGCAGGATACCGGTTACGGGAAAATGGATTTAATTTTTAAATTCCTTATTAATCTTTTCAATAACATCTTTTTTGTTAAAAATCATATGAAAAACAAATACCCGATCATCGTTATAAAAACTTCCTCTCCTGCGAACCACCCTATTCCCTTTTTCAAAATCTAAAAAATCACGGTTTTTACTCGAAACAGATTTTGAAAATTGCCGAAATCTATATCTCCCATAATTCAATCACTCAGTTGAAATACGGACTTCGGGCCCGGCGAACAACCAATATGCAGGGATGGTAATATGGTAAACGTTCAGAAAGCGGGTGAAGTATACCGATGTAACGTCTGCGGGAATGTGGTAATCGTAAAGGAAGCCGGCGGCGGCGAAATGGTCTGCCACGGCGAACCCATGCAGCTCGGTTGAACCCGGGGGAAGCAAGGCACAGTGATAGCTTGATGCCTCAGGTGAATGATCGTCTTCAGAAGAGAATAAAAATCGTTGAAACAAGCTCACGCGGAATGTTGATAGATGGTTGAAGTATCGTATCTGGTGGCATTCCTTGCAGGGATTGTCTCCTTTCTCGCACCTTGCGTCCTGCCACTTGTCCCGGGCTTTCTTATTTACCTTGCCGGCACGACGACCGGGGATGCCAAATCAAGGAGACGGGATATCATTATTGCAAGCATATTATTCGTAGCCGGCTTCTCCGTGGTCTTCTCTCTTTTGGGAGTTCTGTTGAACACGATCCTGACATCGGTGGCATATGGGGTCCAGCTCTGGCTGTCACGGGCCGGGGGACTCATCATCATCTTCTTCGGGCTTTACCTAACCGGGCTGATACGTATCGGATGGCTTGAGCAGGAGCACAAGTTCAGTGTGAAAGGCATAAAATCGAAGTACGTGACATCGTTTGTTTTTGGGGTCGCGTTTGCTGCGGGATGGACTCCCTGTGTCGGGGCTGCACTGGGAGCGATCCTCGGTCTTGCCGCGACGAAACCCGGACTCGCATTCGCCCTGCTCCTCGCCTACTCGCTTGGCCTGGGGCTGCCCTTCATTATCACCGGGCTCTTCGCCTCACAGGCGGTAGCGTGGATCAACAAATACTCGAAAATGCTGAAATATGTCAATATCGTCTTCGGGATCCTGCTGATAATTCTCGGAATCCTAATCTTTACGCAGACCCTGGGACTTGTTGCAAACCTGCCCCTGCTCAACAGTTTTCTCTTAGGGAGCTGAATCGGATGGAAAAAAGGACAATCGCACTTATCGTTGCATTAATTCTTATCGCGGCGGCGATCGTTTTTCTCGGGCAGTTCACTCCCAATAAATCTGTTTCCGGGACAACGGTTGCGGCGGGCAACCGGACCACAGTCAATGCTGAAAAGGCACAGAAGTACAGCTTGCAAAAGAGATCGCCCAGCCCTCTGGATACGTGAATGTCGATAACATCACCATAGGCAGCCTGATCGGAAAGGAGGTCATCCTTGTGGATTTCTGGACGTACAGCTGCATCAACTGCGAGCGTACAATTCCATACCTGAACGCGTGGTATGCGAAGTACCATAACACAGGGCTTGAGATAATCGGTGTCCACACCCCGGAGTTTCAGTTCGAGCACAATATCGACAATGTCCGGGAGGCAGTCAAAAAATTCGGCATCCGGTACCCGGTAGTACTTGATAACAACTATGCGACATGGTCATCCTACAACAACCAGTACTGGCCGGAAGATTACCTGATCGATATCGACGGTTTTATCGTCGATAAACACATCGGTGAAGGTGATTACGATACGACCGAGAAAAAGATCCAGGCTCTCCTGCAGGAACGGGCGGAAGCGCTGGGTATCAACATCACCATCTCCAATACAACGGGTATCCCTGCCAATGCGGTTCCCGTTGATTTCTTGAAAGTCGGGAGCCCCGAGACGTATTTCGGCGCTGCAAAGAACCAGTACCTGGGCAACGGGCGGCCGTTCGCCACCGGGCTGCAGACTCTCGTGCGCCCTGAAATTGTTGAGACAAATATGCTCTATCTTACCGGAACCTGGAATTTCAGCGGTGAGTACGCGGAATCCACAGGAAACGGAAGTATCATCTACCGGTACAATGCGAAGAACGTGTACTTTGTCGCAAGCTCCCCTGATACCAATGCCGTAACAGTGCTGCTGGATGGCAACCCGATCACGATGAATGCCGGCGCAGACGTCAACGGCAGCACCGTCATGGTGCTGAACGAGCAGCTCTATACCCTCGTGCAGGGGACTGATTACGGTGAGCATACCCTGGAACTGGATAGTACACGGCCGGGACTTCGGGCATATACGTTTACGTTCGGCTGAACAGAACAGGTGATTTGATTGGATAAACAACTGAAGAAAGCAACATTTTCCGGGGGCTGCTTCTGGTGCATGCAGCCACCGTTCCGGAACCTTAAGGGTGTTGCTGATGTGGTGTCTGGATACGCAGGTGGTACAACAGCGAACCCAACATATGAACAGGTCTCGTCAGGCACAACAGGGCATCTGGAATCGGTGCAGGTGACATATGACCCGGATACGATCTCGTACAATCAGCTTCTCGATGTCTTCTGGCGGCAGATCGATCCGACCGATGCGGAAGGCCAGTTTGCCGACAAGGGGTCCCAGTACCACACCGCCATCTTCTACCATGACGACGAGCAGAAACGGCTCGCGGAATCCTCGAAGAAGGACCTAGACAGTTCCGGGAAGTTCAAAAAACCGGTGGCAACAGAAATCCGGCCGTACATGAATTTCTATCCGGCTGAAGAATATCACCAGGATTACGATAAGAAAAATCCGGGGAGGTACCATGAGTACAAGACGTTTTCCGGGCGCGAATCCTACATCTCAAAGACCTGGGGCATGTCAGGGAAAAAGGTCAAGGTCTACTCAACGCCGGGGTGTCATAACTGCCACATGACCAAGGAATTCCTCACATCCAAACATATTGATTTCGAGGATATCAATATCGCGGAAAACGAGGAAGCGAGGAACTGGCTGATCGAAAAGACGGGTCATATCGGGACCCCTGTCATCCAGATCGGGGATCAATTTGTCTTCGGCTTCGACCAGAAGAAGATTGAGAGCCTGCTTGGGTAGGGCCGCCGGGATGCTTTAATACTGAGACAAGGATCCATATCCGGATATACCTGATCAGAGCGAGGATACTTGTTAATGTCCTATATCTGTTCGGCAAGTCTTTACTTGTCTGAAACCATCAGCCGGCGAACCCATCAATCCTAATTACTTTCCTGCATAACGGTAATCCAATTATGGATATCACCACCCCGACCTCAACACTCCGCGACTGGACCTCGGACGATGCCTGTTCCCTTGCACGGGCATGCGAATAATCCACGGATAGCGGCGATGATGAGAGACGCATTACCCTCCCCGTATACTCTGGAGGGTGCCCACAGGTTTATTCGCATGGCAACAGGACCCACGCCAAATCACCTCCTCGCAATTGAGGTCATGGGTGAAGCGGTTGGGGGCATTGGCATCCATCCACTGGATGATGTGAAGCGGAGATCTGCAGATATCGGGTACTGGCTTTCCGAGTCTCTATGGGGGAAGGGTATCGTAACTGATGTTGTACGTTCTCTTGTCCCCATTGCATTCAAACGGTACGATATTGTGCGGCTCCAGTCAGGAATTTTTTCAAACAACCCCGCATCGATGCGGGTCCTGGAGAGGTGCGGGTTTATCCGCGAAGCCGTCCACAGGAACGCTATTACCAAAAACGGGACTCTCCTTGACGAGGTGATGTATGTTTATTTCGGATAAAGGGAATATCCGTAAATATAGAAATTCCTCAATATTAGGGATACCGCGGTGTTCACCAACTCTCCGCTCCCCTTTCTCCTCCAAGGATCGGGTTCTGCCTCCCAAATAGTGCTAAATGATCGTTTGATCTAAAAAGGTATCGTCAAAGAAGTAAGGTCGGAACGGTTTTCTCTATTATGAAAAGGAGCTTCGGTGAATCGATCAAGGCTCGAAAATACCGGCTCAAAATCAAGGAGATCAAAATCAAAATTACCCTCTCTACCCTCTCAAGAATGATCTCAACTTTGTCATTCCTGATTCTCACTGAGGAATTCTACAGAGCCTAAAAATCTCCTCTTTAAATAAATGCAGGGTTTGCGAAACATCCATCTCTTTATAATACGTTTATTATGTTATTCAGTGGAATTATGAAACTCGAAAAAAAGAGAAGACTTTACTCTTACTTTACTATAACAGTTATTTTACTTCTCTTCGCGGTTACTCATGTCCAGGCATATTATAACGGAAATTACTCTGTTGTAGCGCCAAACATCAACCAGGGCGCAACGGTGTTCATTGGAGAAGAAGGGCTGAATTTATCCCCGGCGCTTGCTTTGGTGCAGGCACAAACGGGGAGTCCCAGCACTACGATAGGCTGGTGGGCATTTGTCAATCCGTTGGTGTATCCGCTGAGCAGATCCGTCGACATCGCAGGAAATGAGACCCATTTTTTTGTATCACCGGACAACTTTGTCGGTTATACCGGGAACTGGTATCTCGTCAACTCATCGACCGGTTTTGCATACAATGTGAATGGCAGCCCGGCGATAGTGATGTCCGTATCGGATCCAACTCTTGAGATCAGTGCCTGGGATATCGATAGGGGTGTAGAGGTTACATCAAAGTCGGCCACAATCGGCGATCGCTTAACCTTCCGTATTGATACGAACATGTACCGGGCACTGGACAACATCTACCGATATGATAATATAAATAATACGCAGGAATTCATCACGATAAAAGTTAAAGATGAGAATGGTACGACCCTGACCTATCTCCCCCGCGATAATTCTACCAATCAGTCTCTTACCAATCTCTCAGTCAACTCATCCCCCTGGTTCTGGGGCGGCGGAACAACCCCGGGCCAGAACTATTGGGCTACTGCTCTTCTCGATCGTTCCCAGAATTATGTATTCTCGGCCGAATCATCGCTCAACGGGATGAAAGACAATTACAAAAATGGTGGGGTACATTATACCGGAAAGACGGTTTCACAGTGGCATACGATGAGCCTAGTCGAACCCGCCCTGAAGATCGAGACCAGCCTTAACACCGTTGAACGCGGCAAAATGATCTTTGTGTGCGTGACCGGAATACCCCTTACAACCTATCATCTGTGGATCGAAAATACCAGTATCATGACGGGGAATCCGGATGATCAACCGCCCAGTATTGCACCCAATCAGGAAGGCGTAACATTCGATAGCGATCCGGGCCTTCACCGGAATTGCGCCTGCCTTTCCCGATGCCGGTGCGTACCAGTTCCGAGGGGGTGGGGGGAAAGCGATCTATCAGGATGTCAGCTCCAGTTGGCCGGGTTCGACGTCTTCTTTCTTGAAAAACGGCACTGCAGAATATGCAAACATTACGCTGGACAATAATGGTGTGCGAATGATACGATTCCTCACGACCAATGGGACAAAACCGCAAAGATACTCGATTCGGGTAGAACAGGTGTTCCCGATTGCGTATCTGGAGAAGCGGGGAATGTTTGGAGAGATTCTATCGGGGTAAATGTCAGCCAGCCTATGCCGCCCACATCAATTTCTGTATCCCCCAATGATAATATTATCGCGCCTGGCACCCCGGTAGCCGTGACTATCAACCACCCTTATGATGACTTTCCTTCAGATGGGGAAGTGCATTTGACTACCGATCTCAACATTTCCGGAGTGGACATATATCATTATAGTAAATGGCGTTGAAAATCTGCGCCCTGTACTGAGCGCACGCAGTCTTACAATAAGCGGTTTTGCACTCAGTTACAAGACTACTGACACCGTTTCATTACTGACTGTCCTCCATGGGCAATATCCCAACTCAACCGGCAATGTTCTGGTGGTAAAAATCCAGGATTTTGATCCTCATGGGAATCCAGTTCCAGGAACTGTCTTCGAAGAGTTCAGGCCTCAAATAACGACCGCAATTCCCGTCTCTGACGTCTCCTTTCCTGACAGCGGATCCTCGGAGCCACGGCTCGACCGAACAGATCCTCGCAAACAACCCCGGAGCAGGTCCCGGCCAGACAATGACATTTTCGTTCGTCCAGTCTGAAGGAATGGTGATAATCAACCAGGTGCAGTTAGTCCCTAACCGGCAGATCGGTCAGCTCGATCTTATTGCCCAGCCAGTTCTTCCTGGGGAGGGACTTCAAATTCACGGCTTAACTGTAACCGGCTACGAGCAGATAACCCCCATCGGCTTGAATCCCACAGCGATCGATCATGGAACAATATCATTCGGCGTTTCGGGAACTTCGCTTAACACTCATCAGGCAGCACCGCAAGATATCGTCATGATGCGATACCACGATACCCAATGGAATACACTTCCCACCCGGTTCGACTACAAATCCAGCGATATTTCCTATTTTATTGCTGATACTCCGGGCTTTTCCTATTTCGCGGTCGCGGTAAAACCAGCGGGATCATCACCACTGAATACTTCATCCACTTCGGTTGTGAGTACATCTCATATACAAGGACTAGTCGTTGAAAACTCATCCCCGGATGTGTCAGATCGGGCCCCAATTGAAGCCGAGCCGGTGCTAAGTCAGACAACTGTAATTCCACCGGCACCACAAAGTTTCGCTAATTCTGGCATTCCATTTATTGTACCTTTTAATTGGCCTCATCGGGCTCGGGCTTGTAGTCTGTGCAGTATTCGTCCGGCAATGGTTGATACGACGGCAGAATCCGATGCTGTTCCAGAAAGACCTTTGAATGCAAAAATTCTAGTTTAAAACCCAGAGTGAAGGTCATTAGTTCCCCCCTCTCGTTCTTTTTCAGATAATTTAACTGGAGAAATGTGGTTTCATCTGTGAAGCAGTCCACCGGAACACCATTACCAAAAACGGAACTCTTCTTGATGAAGTGATGTACGTGCACTTCGGATAAATAGAATATTCAGGTAAAAACTAAAACTCCTCTGTATTGCGATTCCGGGACGTTCACATCTTACCGGCTACTCCCGTCTATGGAGGGTCGGGATTTGCCACCCAATTAGTGCTAAATGATGCCATTTCCTGCGCCGAAACAGCCCCGGATTACCGTATTGCCAGAGAATTGCGAGATTCCCCAAATAACTATGTACATTTTTTCGTGAATTAGTGCCGGAAAGCCTTCCTGAAGGGGAAATGGAGGCCGTATAGGAGAAACCAGATTGTATCTCTTTTAGTTACTTTTCGGATCTAATCGAGAATCGAGGGAAAATGGGCAATACAAGCGTTTCCTTACTTGACCTCCCATCCCGCTATCCCAGTCTGTGGAAGATCCGGTTTTGCCATTTCAATAGTGCTAAATAATGCCATTTTCTGCGCTGAAATGGCCACGGATTATTAAACAGGCTGAGAATTTCAGGAATCCCTTAATAACTATACACATTTTTCATAAATTAGTGCCGGAAAATGCTCCGGAAAGGAAAACGGAAGCCGTATAGGGGATATTAGAGTGTATCTTTTTGAGACCCACTTCTGAATCCTGATTATAGCAAAGCTTGCCCAGGACAGGGAGTTTTCCTTATCCTGAATCCTCCCTCTGGCAGAATTTTTTTGTGAATCAACAAGCAGGATATACCTTGTCACACTCGCTCTAATACCGAACAACATTACCCTGGCAGACAATCCCCGGGAAAACTCCGGCACGGATGGATCTCGTGGACGAACACACCTTCCCGTACGCCCGGGTCTTCATCCATAATCGCCCTGACACGGTCAATCCCGGCATTGAAGATCCCGATGCCGCTCACCTCGCTGCCGTCAGCGACAGGGCATACGATTGAAAGCTCACCCTCTTCCCGGAGAGCAAAGTTCCGCCTTCCGTGTTCCCAGATAATCTTCTCGACTCCTGGTATATGCCGGTTCGGCCCGGCTTTCAGGATAACGACACAATACTCTTTTGTTTGTGCCATCTTTTTCCGCATATCCTCGTTGGTTATCAGTGTCATGGTACCTGACCTCTTACTTCTTCCTCAGCACCGCCGCCCGGTTCACGAAAAATAACCGGCTCTCAACCACCGCGAACCCCGCTTCCTGTGCGAGAGCAAGATTATCCCGGAATTCAGTGCCTGAGACAATGAACGGGGGTTCCGAATAAAAGAGAAGGGCCCCCGGGCATGAGAAGCAATGAAATCTCCCGGAACAGTTTCTTCGGATCCGGCACTTCGTGGACGACGAAGATCGCAAAGGCGACATCGATCTTCCTGTCCCATTCCGGGGAGAGACCGATGGAGTCCTGGGCGCACTGGTGCGTCCTGATACGCGACATCAGGCCTTCCGGTTCCAGTTTCTCCCGGAGGAGCCGGAGCATCTCTTCCTGAAAATCCACGGCAATTACTATGCCGGTGTCACCGGTTTTCTTCGCGAACTCTCGGGTGAAGAATCCCGGGCCGCAGCCGAAATCGAGGACACGATCTCCGGGTTTCACATACCGCTCTGCGAGACGGTCAGGGCGATAGATAAACCTGCGCAGGCGGGAGTCGAGGTGCCCCGCACGGGAGGCGGAGAATACCTCGTGATGAGGGTGCTTATGTTCCCTGGCGCCAGCGGAGGATTCTCCGGGATTTGTGGTGGCCATGGAAGAATGGTTTGAGCACTGCTGGGATAACAGTTCTGCCGGGAAAAAAAGAATTACGTTCTTTCCTGATCTGGGCCGGGCTCCTTTTCATCCCCTTCTCCCTCTTCCTGCAGTTTCTTCATCGAAGGGAACAGGATCACCTCTTTTATCGATACATTATTGGTGAGCAGCATCACGAGCCGGTCGATGCCGATGCCCACCCCGCCGGTCGGTGGCATGCCATATCCGAGAGCATTGATGAAATCGTAATCGATCATCTGGGCTTCGACATCTCCGAGACGCCGTTTCTCATCCTGGTCCTCGAACCGTGCCTTCTGGTCGACCGGATCGTTCAGTTCCGAGAAGCCGTTGCCCACCTCCATACCGTGAATGAACAGTTCGAACCTCTCGGTGAATCCCTCTTTGGTCCGGTGCCGCTTTGCAAGCGGGGAGTTCTCCACCGGGTAGTCGTGGATAAAAGTCGGCTGGATGAGTTTTTCTTCAACGAGCCCTTCGAAGAACTGGACAAGGAACTCGCGGTGTGTCTGGGATTTCTCCCAGCCTTCCAGCTTGTTCTCTCGTGCGAGATCACGGAGTTGTTCGACCGTGTGGGCAAAGATGTCGATGCCGGCATATTCCCTGACCGCATCTGTCATGGAGAGTTTCTTCCAGGGCCTTTGGAAATTCAGGCTGGTATTTTCGAACGGGATCTCAAATTTCCCATGGATTTCAAGGACGATGGAGGAGACAATAGCTTCGGTCAGGTCCATCATATCCTCGAAATCCCGGTACGCCCAGTAAATTTCCACCATCGAAAATTCCGGGTTGTGATCGGTATCGACCGCTTCATTGCGGAAGTTCCGCGCAATCTCAAAGACCTTCTCAAATCCTCCGACAATCAGCCGCTTCAGGTACAACTCGGGTGCGATCCGGAGGAAGAGTTTCTGATCGAGGAAGTTGTGGTAGGATGTAAACGGGCGTGCATTTGCCCCGCCGTACACCGGCTGGAGGATCGGGGTCTCGAATTCCAGGAACCCATGATCGTCAAGATACCTGCGGATCAGGGACACGATCCGGCTCCGGATCCGGAACGTCTGCCTGCTTTCCTCGTTGACGATGAGGTCTACATACCTCTGGCGATATCGCTTCTCGATATCTGTAAGCCCGTGAAATTTCTCCGGGAGCGAACAGACCGCCTTGCAGAGGAGGGTGAAGGTGTCAACCCAGATCGTGATCTCGCCGAGTTTTGTGCGGAAGATATGACCGGTTACCCCGATGATGTCCCCCCGTTCGATGAACTGGTTGAACAACTCGAACTGCTCGTCCCCGATATCGTTCTTCCGGATATAGAGCTGGATCTTCCCGGTCTCGTCACCGAGGTCGGCAAACAGTGTCTTCCCATGGTTGCGTACGATGTATATTCTTCCGGCGGTGGAGACCGGTTCTGCACTCTTGTCATGGGTGATATCCGCGTACCGGGTCTTAATCTCGGACACCGTATGCTGCCGGTCGAATGAAGACGGGAAGATGGTAATTCCTTTTTCCTTCAGGGCACGTACTTTATCGAGCCGTGTCTGATCAAATGCGAGAGTATCTTGAGGAGAGGTCATCGGCAGGCACCCGGTTTTATCAGCATGGGATGTATCTTGTATATTCGATTCAGACCGTAATAATACCTTCAGCAGAAACGACGGGAACGATAACAGATCTCAAAAAAGGATGATAAGAAAAAAGATGCGGCCGATCCCAATCAATCACGTTTTTTCAATAGTTCCGATGCATATTTTGCAAGACCATAGACCCCGTCTGTGGATGGATGGACTTCGATAAACTCCTCAAAATCATGAACCGAGAAATTCCGCTGCATGAGAAATGCCATATAGCCTGCGATAAGCCCTCCCCCGGGCCCGGCACTGCACATCCCCCGGATCTCTCCAGAATCGGGATCCGCCATGATCTTTGCCAGTCCTGTATTCCCTGAAGGAACGGACCAGAATGTCCCGGGGCCGGCGGGGCCGGGGACGGTGAGTTTCGCCGTGCCCTCTACACTACCGATGCAGAAGGCGAGTTCATTGGTAAGATTGAGGGACTGGGGGATGTAACGGTAATCCATCCTCCGCTCTTTTCCCAGAATGTTGTCCGCAGCGACAAGGCCCTGGTGGCGGGCAACCGGGGTCAGGTAGGGGGGTCCGGTAACATCGCCTGCTGCATACACGTTCTTAACACTCGTTCGCATCCGGTCATCAACAATAACCTCTCCGGCCGGTCCTTTCGCAACCCCATTCAGCATCTCAGACCGGGGTACGAGTCCCGTGGCCAGCAAAACCGCATCGGCCTGAAGAGGCACATCACGCCCGTTTATTCTCACATTGACCGAATTAACTCCCGGGTCACCGCAAAATGAGCAGACAGGGGTATTTTCCTGTATGTCAACTCCCCTGAGTTCCTTGAGAGCGAGAGCCCGGAGATGGCCGTCAAGATTTTTCAGGAAAGAACTCCTGCATACCAGCGTTACCCTGCAACCGAATTCCCTGAAAATATAGGCAAATTCAGCGGCCATAATTCCGCCGCCAATAATAGTGAGCGTATCCGGGAGTGTATTCATGTTCCATAATGAATGGGGCGTATAAATGCCGGAAAGACGGATACCTTCTTCATCGGGAATATTTGGGCGCGAACCTGTGGCTAAAATTACCGTTTCGGCATCAATCTCCTCATCATCTAAAAAAACCCGATCCTTTTCGAGCCTGCCAACCCTCCCGTACGTTATGTTCACGCCGGCATTTCTGGTTTCATGGTCGAGAATGGAAGCAATCTTTCCCTGGATCTCTTTCATCTCCTGGACGAGAGATGAAAAATGCACCCGCGGAACGGAATCCATGATCCCCAGTCCCTGGAAGGTACGTGCTGCATGGATCATGCGGGCAACATCATTCATCGCACAGACGGGCATACATCCGAAATGGAGGCATTGCCCCCCGATTCCTCCCTGCTCAATGAGCTGGACCTCCTTTCCTGCAGAGGCGAGTCGGATCGATGCAATCCTGCCTGCCGGGCCCCCGCCGAGAATAGTAATCATAGGGATGTTCCGGAAATTACCATAAAAATTGTTTTTCTGTCCAACGGTTACGACGGATCTTTTTTCCACATCCGGATTTCATAATTCTTCTAAAAATGGAGCTGGAAACGGTTTCCCAGGTTCAGAATATTTCAACTCCTTCATCCATCGGTTCTGACAGCAGTTCACCGGTAAAGGCATTGATCTCCACGATCTTTTTGCCCCGGATCTGCCAGACCGGAAGATATACCTGCTGGGTATCGACCGTAATATTTTTCTTATCTGGCTTGAGGATCTTCTCTTCGTAGAAGATGGCATCTCCTTTCTCCTGCTTGATGCGTACTTTCTGGGTGAGACGGTCGATCAGCTCGCTGACAATCCGCTCAGTAGCCTCATCTTTACGGATGTGGGGATCAGAGACCTCGGCTCCTCCGGGGATTTCATTCTCCTCAACCAGTTTTTGATCGATCTCGATCTTTATCCCATTTATTGCGTTGATTGCCCCCCAGCCCTCTGCATCGAACGGAATTCGCCTGTCCTTATAGATCTGTTCGCCATTGCTCGTGTAATGAAAGAGATAGTACGGGATGAACCGGAGTTTTGCAGCGCCCTGAACGCCCCCGATTCGCATTGCTGCCTGTTCAGTGATCTTTACCGGATAATGCGGGATGGTGATACCGGAATGTTCTTCTTTCCGGGGCTCTCCGGCAGGTACAGCTGAGCTTATTTTCTTTCCTTTCGAAGGGGTGAGATCCAGGGCCAGTTCACGGTCAAGGATATCGGCAAGGACTGCTTCACCCGTGTATCGCACAAATTCATCAATACCCCACTGGATGCAGTTCTCGGTGGTGATGTCATTGTCAACAGAGAAAAGAAGCTTCTTACAGGACATCTCGTGATCATCGATCATGAGGCTGTAATTTGTTTTATCGAACTGCCCGATAAGGTCGCTGTCATTAGAACAGAGTACCAGAAGGCAGGTTTCATCGCGTACCGCAGACAGATCAAGTGGTTCGTCTACCTCCTCGACCTCAAAACGGGCTGCCTCAAGAATGAGACGCATCGCATGCCTGGCTTTTTCCCGCATATCGTGTTCCATCATACATAAATTGCCATGGTCTTATAGAACAATTTTTCTATTGCGATGTCTGAAATTACTATAATGACCGTCCCCCTCAAATTTGTCAACCATAGCATTGAAGATTATGCAATGCAGGTGACGTATGATCCGGTCTCAAATGAGGGCAGGGTCGTTTATAACTTGTCAGTTATAAAAAATGAAGATCTCGAATTTGCAGTATCAACCCTTAAGGACGCCTATAAGACCGGAATTACGGTAAGCGGTCGTACAAAATTTTTCCCTTCGGGAGAGAAAGTTGACGGGTACGCGGTGCCGAAAGGTTTCACCGGGATCAGGTACCATCTGCAGCGTAACCTTTGATGGTCTCCTGATCCGTCGTGGAATTCCCATTACTCCCATTGGTGGCGGAGTTGTGGAGATAGAAAAACGAACCCCCCTGAGGTTCACTCATATTATCCTGTACGAACACACGACCATCGATCCTCTCCAGGTCCTCCTCTCCCAGAAAACGACCTCGGTCACCAGCGTGATGCGAACGGGAAGCGGCTCGATCCTCGCAAATATCCGGGAATTCCATATGGAGGCCGAACCTCAGGTAGGCACGGTGCTGGACGAGCTTGCGAACAGCAGCCTCTCGGGAGTTCTCGAAGTGGGCATTCCCAACCTTCCGCTCCTTGGCGTTCCGGTGAGCCCTCAGTTCGTTGCAATTGCAGCAGTGGGCGGTACCAATCCAATGGCAGCAATAAAGGAAGGGGGTTGCTGGGTGCAGACCCAGGCAATGAAGGGTCTGATGGAGATAGGAGAGATGGAAGAGATCCGGGATTATTGAAAGGTCAGGTTATCATTTCATCCGGCTTTTTTTGCCCAGTCAAAGATCAGGTTATAATAACGCGTGAAGAAACGGAGGAATCCTTCGGATTCAGAGAACAGCGCTACGACATCCTCTTCGCCCAATCCCATGAAAACCAGGACGCTTTTTTCGTCTACGATGCAGATACCTCCTGACATCATGTCCTTTGAATCACTCATCTCCTGCTTTACATCGGGATATTTTATGACATACACATTCATTTTTCCCGGTGAGGGGGAGTCTCCAGTCCAGTGAGGGGTGATAATCTCTACGTCGACGTGGCTGGCCATCAAGGTGAGCATGTGTTTGATATCGGGTGAAAGAATCCTTGGGTGAGCGATAATCCGGATCTCCTTCTCGGCACCGGAGATCAGGGTAATGAGTCTCTTCCTGATATTTTCAATACCATAGATATTCCAGATCAGCTCCTCATATCCGGACTCCGGGCTCGTCCGTTCCCGATATATCGTTGACAGGGAATCCCGGGTATAGTGTGCATCGTTTTCGATGTGGTCCATCAACCGGGCAATGGCATCTTCCGGGGGAAATGCGGCGAACCGTTTTGGAGCAGACTGGGAGACTGAGACGAGTCCTTTATTCAGAAGCTGATCGATCACCGTGTACACCGATGCACGGGGAACCCCGGAGATCTCGTGAATCTCGCTGGCCGTGGCACTTGCTACCGTCAGGAGTGCGATATACACCCGTGCTTCGTAATTTGTCAGCCCGAGTGATTTGAGACAATCAATGACCCTGACCGGATTTCCTGACGGCAATTTCATTGAAACATCGCTTTATATCCTGCAATAATAAATGTTGTTATAACAATAACAACAAGTGATTGATAATGAAGTATTCTGGAGCACCCATTGTTTTCCTCGTAGTGTGGCTGGTGTGCTGTATGCCAGTCACAGGTGTGACCTCGTATCTCGGGGGAAGTCCTCAGATGTCGGCATCGATAGCGGGTACGAACGAGTTCACTCCTGGAGATGAAGCAGTTATACACATAAATGTTCAGAACAGCGGAGTAGAGAGTCTGCAGTTTGTAATGAAAGGGTCTATTGCGACAGATGACCTCCCGACAACTGCTAAAGGAGTTACTGTTTCGCTTTCTTCGGGTGATGCACCGGTCATTGTCAGGGGCGATCCACAGTCGGCCGGGGATATTAAAAGCCAGGGTATTGCAACAGTCGCATTCACAACAAAGATCACCGCCGATGCGAACGCGGGTGAATACCAGCTGCCGCTCACCCTCAGGTATACCTATCTCGCATCGTCGTACCAGGCCGGTACTGATACTATCGAGTTTAATTATCAGCCGGTAACGGAGACGTTCCCGATCGCCATAAAGATCAAACCACAGATAACGATAGAAGTCCTCGAAGCAGTGCCGGAGAACCTGAACGTAGGCGGTGAGGGATATCTTAACCTGAAGATAAAAAATATCGGTTTAGAGGACGGCAGGAAAGCCTCGGTTAAGATCCTCCGCAATGGTGCAAGCCCGATAATCCCTTCCGACAACAGCGTTTTTATCGGAGATTTTCCCCGTGATGGAACGGTAACCTCCCGGTACAAAATTTCAGTCTCCGGCGATGCGGAAGCCCAGACCTATCCTGTGGACATCGTAGTCACGTATGAGAACCGTGACGGGGACATAGTCACGTCTGCGGCTGAAACCATCGGTGTACCTGTTGGTGGAAAGATCACCTTCATCCCCGGAACGGTGCAGGTAATGCAGGGATCTGAGGGGGTAATCCAGGTCACCTATACCAACACTGGCTCGTCCATCGCGTATAAAGCCCAGGCTCGTCTTTCAGCAGTTGATCCGTTTACGAGCACCGATGATACCGCTTACCTTGGCGACCTGAAACCCGGTGAAACAGCGACTGCCCGTTACCAGATACGTGTCGGCGATACCGCGGCGGCAAAGGAATATAGCCTCACTACGGAGGTACGGTACCGGGACGCCCAGGACATCAGCCAGGTCTCGGATACGTTTAATGTACCCGTGAAAGTCCTGAAGAAACCGGCATCCAATGGATTGCTTCCGATTCTGGCTGCTGCCGGGATCCTCGTCCTGATTGGGTGCGGCGCCGGGTATTATTTACTTGCAGGGCGAAAGAAGAAGTGATGTTTGGATGGGAGGGGGATCTGCCTCAGCCTTCGGTACGGACGATTGAAGATATGCGATCGGTCCTCGCATGCCCCTCGTGCGAGTGCAGCGGATCGCTCTACTATATGTACAGGGACCTGGCAAAGTCGGATGAGGACTGGTCCTGGCTCCGTCGCCAGAAGCTGCGCTACGATCTCACGGTCATCCCTCCACGGGATCTGTGTGGTGAATACGTAAAGACCAAGGGGCATTACCACCCGAAGAATTCTGCCGGTATCGGGTATCCGGAGATCTATGAAGTAATTGAAGGTAACGCCCGGTACCTTCTCCAGTCACGGCTCCTTGATGATGCAGTGATGATATCCGCGAGTGCAGGGGATCTTGTAATAATCCCGCCGGAATATGGCCATATCTCCATCAACCCTTCAGAAGATCTGACGCTGGTCATGGCAAATATTGTTTCAACGGCATTCGAAAGCGAGTATGGGGCGTATGAAAAATTCCACGGAGCAGCATATTATGCGATGAGTTCCGGAACGATGCAGAAGAATTCATATTACCCCTCTCTGCCACCCCTCCGCCATCTTGGGGCAACCTGTGCATCGGGGATGGGGCATCTCTGCAAGGCTCCGCTCTACGACCTTATTGGGAACGAAACGGCACTTTCATTCCTCAACGAGCCGGAAAAATTCCTTACGGTCTTTTCGGTCCTGCTAAAAGATTAGGGGACGGAAGTCTCTTGTGCTCGCTTTTTTTCACGAGCTCCAGCACCTTCTTCTCATGGGGCGTATCGGCCTGCCAGTTCCGGAGTTCCAGCATCCTGAGCGAAGTGTCGATCTCTTCGTAGGACAGACCGATCTCCTCTTCATCGCTCTGCCCTTCCCATAAGCCGGCCGAAGGGGTCTTTATCCGGATTGACTCCGGAATTCCCAGCTCTCTGGCGATCACATATATTTCGGTTTTATAGAGATGCACGATTGGCTGGAGATCTGCGGCATTATCGCCAAATTTTGTGCAGTAACCGAGCATGTATTCACTTCGGTTTGACGTACCGCAGACAAGGCTCTGATCCCGGTTGGCTTGATAGTACAGAATCGTCATACGGGTCCGTGCCATGAGGTTACCGATAAGATACCGCGAATCCTTAAATGCCGGCATGGTCCTGAACCCGTCAAGCATCGGTTCTATACTTATGATACGGTGTTCCATACCCCACGTTTTACACAGCATCGCGGCATCTTCGATGTCAGACTGTCTGGTTACCGCAGACGGAAGAGAGAGCCCCAGAACCTTTTCACCGCCGATTGCCCGGCAGCAGAAGGCTGCAGCCACCGCAGAGTCAACACCCCCGCTAAGCCCAACAACAATTCCCCTGCACCCGCTGGTCCAGTAAGCGTAACGGATCATCTGTTCAACCTGACCCATTCTGCAGCCGAGTTCAGTCCCCATGAAGATCACTTCGGTTATACTAAACGTATGAACTTCTTCAATTGTTCGTTATTCCCTGCCACTATGGCAACATCCCCCTTTGTAAGAGTTTCCTCCGGACCCGGAGTAACAACGGAATGATCCGGGCTTTCTATCCCGATTATTTTCACCCCGGTTTTCTTGACCAGCCAGGAAACCCTGGTCGGCGTTTGCGTCGTAATATCTTTTACGATCACCATCTCTCCATTCGGGAGGTCGAGGAGTATGGTTATGATGTCGGCAAGAATGATCCGCGTAATTGTCTGCCCCCCAATCGTAGGGAGCAGGGCGACGAAATCTGCACCTGCCCGGTAAAGCTTGTCAACCGATGCAGGCTCATTGGCTCGTGCAAGGATACGAATATCCGGGTTCAGGTTGCGGACCATAAGGGTAGTGAAGACATTGACATTATCACTGTTCAGCGCCACGATGCAGAGTCTGCGCCTGTTCGATATGGGCCTTTCTGAGCACCTCCTCATCTTCGGCATTACCGATAACCTGGTTGACACCCTGCTGTTTCAAATCAACAACGACACAGGTGATCCCGCCTGCACGGAGTTCCTCGTATGCAGCCGCACCCACATCACCGAATCCGGCGATAATTGCAAGAGCATCCCTTCTCCCGTCTGAGTCAAATTCATCGCGGACTGCCGCCCCGATTGCATCCTCTTTCCCGAAGAGGAAAAGAGAGGTGGTGATGTCGATCCTTTCTTCCTCGACGGGCCATGCAACGAAATTACCTTTTTTCCAGAGGAAGAGTGCAACTACGCCGTATTTTTCATACAGACTGAAGGTCCTTCAGCGTCTTTCCCTCTGCGTTAGACCCGCGGATTACGGGAATGTTGATCAACCGGAGTTCATGGGTGGCATGGTTCCTGGAGTTGGTTCTTACCTGTTCCAGCCCCGGAACCTCCGGAGCTGTATTTCCGCTCAATGTTAAGACTGAATGGTGTGCGAGGATCCACCCGGTCGTATGTTTTGGCGAGAGGACGTGTTCAGCTCCCGCGTATCGCAGGTAACGGTCGAATGAGAGTTTGTCAACGACGGAGATGATCTTGCCATGAGCCAGATCTCGAATTCCCAGTACAATATTTGCAGTCAGACGTTCATCCTTGGAGATAATAATATGCCCCGCGTCTGCCATATGTGCACCCGACCAGGTATTCGGATCCGTATAGTCACCCCATATAACATACGCCCTTTTCCGGTAATTCGTCGCGATCTCAAGTGCAAATGCCTTATCCTGCTCGATTATCACGATATCATGATCGGAGATGGCGAGGCTGTCGATCATGGACCTGATGATCTCGTCATACCCGAATACGACGACATGACCCGAAAGCGCATGGGGTGTCTTCCTTGGCGGGGTCGGGGCAAGAAGGGTGATAACAAAGGGGGCGACAAGGAGCGGGACAACGATGAAGATCATAATTACTCCCGTAAGAATGATCTGGATCGAAAGTAACATCATGAGCGAATTTCCGAAATGGGGTAACTCGGTATTTCCCACCGTTGTCATCGACTGGACCACAAAAAAAAGTGCATTTGCCCATGAAATAGGCTTGTTTTCCAGGAGAGGATAGAATGAATGAACAATTATCGTATAGAGCCCAATGAGCAGGGCAAAAGCTATGAAATACAGGGAAATCTGTATCCCGGGAGAATTCCGGATCGTCCTCCAGATCCTCCCCCGCCTATGAGCCACCGGCAGTCACCTCATCGATGATCCGGCAGTTCATGCAAATCCCGTCTGACGGTTCACCACATCGCTCACAGGAAGGAACCGTATCCTGGTGGGTGCACCACGTGCCGGCGAGGTGATTTTTCAGGCTCATCAGGGCATATCCCGTTGCCGGGTGGCGAGTGGTAAAATCTTCCAGCATCACTCTTATATCCTCCTCAAACCGATCGTTACGATACGGACACCGGGAATGATCATATCCCTCGACATGAAGCGCTGCATAGAGAGCTACCTCTTTTTTGGGAATAGACATGAACGGGCGGATCCGGGGAATTTTTCCTCTTCTTGTTTGCTCTGCACGTGCGGTCATATCGGCATTTCCCCGGAGAATTGTTTTCAGGACCGATGCTGAGCTGTCATCCAGGTCATCGCCCGTCGCAAGTTTCGTAATCCCGTGTTCCGTGGCAATCCTGTCCAGCAGGAAGTTCCTGAGCACGCGACAATACGTACAGGAAAGTGTGACCCCCTTCCTTTGGGCGATCTCATCGATACTCATACCGAAACGTTCAGGAAACGATGTGCTGATGCATTCCGTACCGGATGCTCTGGCAATTCCGTTCGCACATACCGGATCACGATATCCCATGATGCCTTCATCGATGGTGATCGCCGATATCCGGATATCGTGGCGGCTGGAAGTAAGTTTGTTAAGAAAATACAGAAGCGCACCGCTGTTTGCATCTCCGGAAAGAGCAACGGCGATATGATCGCCAGGTTCCAGCCAGCGGTGGGTACGGATTTCGTGTTTTGCTTTTCTTTCGAGGTCCGTTTCAAAATGCTGCCGGCACAGGTGCTGGCCGGAGTATACCTGGAAAAGTACTGCCTCTCTCCTGCACTTATTGCACTGCATCGCCAATCCATTCTAGACTGGACGATAAAAGATGTTTAAGGTTTTGTTGACGGTCAGGAGTGTCAGGGAACATGTGATTTTATAGTCTGACACATAATCACTCTAACGATTATGGTCGTCGCCGCGGAACGCATCCGCACCCTGAACAAATATGAAAAATCCATCCTCATTGCGCTCGAACGCGGGATGAAGCGGTATGCCTGGGTACCACTGGATCAGATCAAACTGGTAACCAGGCTATCAGAATCAGAGGTCAATTACCGCCTGTCCAGATTAATCGCCTGGGGGATGGTCCGGTTCAATCCGGTGCCCTATGACGGGTACGCTCTTGTCTTTGGCGGTTACGATACACTTGCCCTCTCAACGCTTGCAAAGAACGGTACGATATCGGCACTCGGCTCCCGTATCGGCGAGGGAAAGGAGTCGGTGGTGTATGAAGCCCTCGGACTTGGTCCCGTTGCCATCAAGTTCCACCGGGTCGGGCAACGCTCGTTCTCATCAGTACGGGTCAACCGGGAATATATGCCGGAAGAAGGCCATTGTCCCTGGCTGATTGCGTCACGGAGATCAGCGGAACGGGAATACCTTGCCCTTACCACCCTGCACCCGAAGGTTAGTGTTCCCCTGCCCATCGCCCAGAACCGCCATACCGTGGTGATGGCATTGATAAACGGCCCGAACCTCAGCCATTGTCGTCTTGAAGAGCCGGAGCAAACCCTTGATGAGATACTCACATACGCCGGAAAAGCCTATCACGAGGGAATCATCCACGCCGATCTTTCTGAATACAATATCCTTATGGAGGAGGGCAGGTGCGTGATCATTGACTGGCCACAATGGGTAGAAACCTGCCACCCGAATGCACAAACGATCCTGGAGCGGGACATAGATAATATTCTCACCTTTTTCAAACGGAAATACCAGTTACCATATGATCGCGGAGATGCGCTGCGATGCGTGATCGGCTGAAGGTCTTTGGCATCGATATCGTCAAAGGTTCAGTACGATCACGTTCACGTCGGCCGATGTATGCCCTTGTCCGGATGGAGGGGCCGGTTATCGAGAGCGAGTCGGAAGTCTCGATGTTTCGTCTTTTCCGTATACTCAACGATGAACAACCGGATATTCTTGCCGTAGACAGCCTCCAGGAGATTGCCGCTGATCAGCACGAGCTCTTCTTCTTTTTACAGGCACTGCCCCCGCAGACCCGGCTTGTCCAGGTAACAGGAGGAGAACGGAAGGAGACTCTCGGCAAGGTTGCTGCCAGGTATAATATCAGGTTCAACCGGTTCGATCCATTTGCCGAAGCCCGCACGACGGCTCAGGTGGCCTCCCTTGGAGCTGGAGCGGAGGTCATCGCATTCGAAAACGAGAGTGAAGTGGTCGTCAGCCGTCACCGGTCTCCTGGAAAGGGCGGGTGGAGTCAGAACCGGTACGTCCGCAAGATCCACGGGGCAGTGCAACTCAAGGGAAGGGAGATCGAGATGGACCTGGTTGCAGCAGGCCTGAAATATGAAAAGAAGATGACCCGGGCGTTTGGGGGGTGCAGCAGGGTCGCTTTCCGTGTCTTTGCAAAGAGGGATCAGGTTCCGGTATCAACCTACCGGGGTGCCGATGTCCAGGTACGGATCAGCGGAAAACGCCTTGAAAGGATCCGGTTCCGCCCTCTCTCAGCAAAACCACGGTACCTGATCGTCGGAATCGATCCTGGCACGACGACCGCAGTCGCAGCAGTCGATCTCGATGGTCACCTGCTTCACCTGGCAAGTTCCCGGCAGATGAACATGGGAGATGTCGTTGAGTCACTTTACCGCGTCGGGAAACCGCTGATTATCGCCTCAGATGTGCAGGAGATGCCGGTACTCGGTGGAGAAGGTCAGGCGGGCTTTCTCTGCGGTTCCTTATACTCCAAGGCAGGATATGAGCGTTGAGTCAAAGATTGAACTTACCGCTTCATTCCCCTACACAAATGATCACGAACGGGATGCACTTTCTGCAGCGCTCGATGCGTACCGCCAGTACCGCCACAAATTCCAGAACCTGATGAAGCGGATCCCCCCGGGCACGACCTTGATGAAGTACGGGCACGGGTTATCAGGGGGCAGTCGCTCGATCAGGTAATCGGGGATATGAATTCAGTAACCCCCGCCCAGTCAATTGAAGTACCGCCGTTACCGGTGGAGGTAAAACATGATGAGAAGGGTCAGGGTCCTGGACGGGATGGTAAAGCGCCTGCGCACGTTTGTCGCTGACCTGCAGGAAGAGGTCAAGGAGAAGGACTTCGAAATCCAGAGGCTTCAGGCACGTATCCGGAAAGTCCATACTGTGCAGGACGCTGAGCTTGCGAAGGATACCGAGATTATAAAGAAAGATGCGGTTATCCAGAGCTTAAAAAAACAGGTACGAAAGGAGGAACGGCGCAACCGTACACTTTCCAAACGCCTCGTTCGCATCAGGAAGTTTGCTGAGCTCTCTATGGAAGGGGAAGTCCTTCCGGTGAAAGTGATGGATGCGCTGACAAAAGACGGGCTCCGCAGGCTTATAGATGATGTGGGGATCGAAGAGGGCGACATCATCCATGTGACCCGTCTTGATGGCTGGGGAAGGAGCGTGGTCAGGGATCTTGCGGAAGCCCGGATCAGGGCGGTTATTACCGGCAGGGCAGCTCTTGCAGAGAGCGATCCGCAGATGATCAGGGTATTCCGGGAATCAGGTGTCCCTCTCCTTTCCGATCAGGATGCGAGCGTTCAGGTACGGGGAAAGCAGGGTCTGGCGGGCAAGGAACCGTTTGAGAAAGCCCTTAACCGCTGGCGGGAAGAGCAGGAGGAGCACGAACGCGAGAAGAAATCTGACATGATCGAGCACATATTCAAAGAGTACAAGAGCGAACGGGGTAAGGAGGTGCGCAAAAGTGGATGACCGCGAGCTCCTGAAGGTCGTTACGGAAATTGTTGGAAAAGAGAATACCATGGATGATTGTGCCGAAGTGCCCTGCGGGGACCGGCTCATGGTGCTGACGACCGACATGCTCCATCGCACCACGGATTTTGAAGAAGGAATGAGCGACTGGCAGATCGGCTGGATGAGTGCTGCAGTCACCCTCTCGGATATCGCGAGCATGGGTGCCGAGCCGAACTATCTCCTGATTGCAGTCGGACTTGACGACTGGAAGAACCTGGCAGGTGTCATGCAGGGTGCACAGGATTGCTGCAGGAGGTTCGGTGCTGCAATTATCGGGGGCGATATAGACCATCATGGAGAGCTCACGGTCGTGACAACCGGCATCGGGCTTGTCGACAGGGACCGGATTGTGCGTCGCACCGGTGCACACCCGGGCGACCTTGTCTGTATCACCGGAACACCCGGACAGGCACAGGCATACCTTGACGGGTATTCCCAACATGAAAAGGCACTCTTTGAACCACAGCCCCGGGTAGAGGAAGGAAAACGCCTCGGGAGGTCCGGTGTCAGCGCGATGATGGATGACAGTGACGGAATTGCCCTCTCGCTGTATGACCTGGTCGGTGTCAATGAATGTGGATTTTCCCTTGATTCAGCAAAAATCCCCCTCCCTGCCGGGATCCCCCGGGACCAGGCCATTGAACTTGCCCTGTTTGGCGGCGGGGATTACGAACTGATCTTCACCCTGCCCCCCGCGCGTCATCCGGTAGAAGGCGTTACGTATACGATCATCGGCACGGCAATTAAGGAAAAAGTGGTCCTGATCGATGGCCGCCTGGTAGAGAAGCGAGGGTACCAGCACCGCTGGGAATAACGATCCTCATGATTGTCCGGGCGCATATTTTTCTTTTGACTTTTCCCTAGCACCGGCTTTTTTTAATGGTATCGAAGATCCGGTCAGGATGTTGCAGAAAAAAATGAAGGTGCGGGTCTTTGACTATAAATACCAACAGGAAGAGATATTTCATCATCAGAGAACTCTTTGGTAAATCCTATGGAATCGTTGGAGAGTAAGCTTGACCGTTAACTCCGGAACAACGTAAGGAAGTCGAAGATTTTGTGGACTTCCTGTTATTCCGGTCTGGAATCTTACAGAAATCTCCTGTTGCCCAACCTGTTCCGCCCCGGATCCTGAACGCAGCTCCTCCCCTTATCCTCCAGGAACCGGTTCATATCCTGGAAAATCCTCCCGTGAAGTCTGATGCGATCCCCGTTGAAAATTCATCAGGTCCTGGACCGGCGGAGCAGCCAGCTCCTTTCCACGAGATTTCGGCACCAAATGATGATCGGATCGCCCGCGACTATATGGACTACGGGCAGTTTGACCGGTCGCCGTCACCGGCTGATAACTGCGGTAAAAAAAGTGAAGGAAAGATTACAGAAACAGGAAGAGGAAAAGAAACCCCGGGTATCACTCGACTGGATTTGATAAAAAAACAGTGGACTCGACGGGATTTGAACCCGTGGCCTTCACGTTGCAAACGTGACGATCTACCCCTGATCTACGAGCCCCCACTTTTGCGGCATACTATTTTTCAGCGGATTCCATATAGTTGTTCCTGTCCATCCACGGCAGATATCCGATAAGGGCAGTATGCATGAAAGGACAGCGCTTATCAAAATGGAATTTTGGTGCGGGCATAACCCTTCACTCTTTTTTACCTTTAAAAACATGTGAAAAGATCGTCGCGGCTGCTCCTATAGTTGCAGTAATAACTCCTATTACTGCTACAAGGACCCCGGGATTATCCAGGGGGCCTCCGGTCGGTGTTGGGACAGGCGTCGCCGGGACCTCAATGATTATTGGACCTGCGGTTGTCGGAACCGGTGTCGGGGGAGCAGTGTACTGATTCAAAGGCTGGAGTGTCCCGAATGAATGGGTTGTCTGGCCGGCAAGTACATACACGGTACCCTCGTAATCGTAGTATCCACTCAATGCCAGCCGGATAATATGGTTTCCCGCCGGGACAGCGGTCAGGTTTGCCGGTGTAGTCCCGTAGTATCGCCCGTCAATCAGAATACTTGCCCCCAGCGGGGATGAATAAACCGAGATATCCCCGGTATCCGACTGGACCGGAACCGTACTGGTCGGGGTTACCGTGGTGGGAAGGGTCGTCCCCGGAACTCTCAGATTGAGGAGATACGTCATTAACCGGGTGTTAATAAGGTCAGCTTCGCTTGTGTTCAGGAATCTCTGATTGGATACGACAGTCCATTCAATGACGTACCCGTTCCCGTACTGCCAGTAAAGCAGGGCAGGATCATTGTTATCAGAACTCAGGAGTGTGACTGCGCCGGGTCTTGCCGTAGTTCGCTGACGCGAGGAGAATGGATCGGTATTCGGGAAGTTCTCCCGCAAACCGCTGAAAATCGTCTTCGAAAGCGTTGTATCCGGATTGGTTACCCGCAGGAACTTCGCATCCTTTACATTATTTCCCGTTGTGGCCGGCAGACTGGCATCAAATTTCTGGTAATCTTTATTCGAGACGACAAATACCTTGCCGGATCCCACTGCCTGTTCGAGCTGTAACGCAGTATTCTGACTGAAGGTGTCGTCGCCACCCATAAAAATTACATCAACAGAGGGATCGGTATATTTCGTAATATTGTCATCGAGTGCTGTTCCGGAAGAACCCGGAAGAGAATATTCCAGAGTAAAGGTGTCGGTGTGGAGAGCAGGATTGAACCCTGCAGTATCGCCGTAGATAGTAATATTGAACGCCGATGATGGTGTCACAATCAGCAGGGCAGCAGACAACAAAATGATGAATACATATAGCGCTATTTTTTATTTGAATCATAGCATCTCCGGTTATTCAATGGTGATTGATTATTGGTATCAGCAATATTTGTTCAGCCCGGGATTATATCGTTTTGGTCACGTCAACGTGTAGTAACGTCGGAACAACGGATGACCGCGGCGGGAGAACAATAAACCATTCAAAGTTATAAAAATTATAAAATTCAATTATCTCAGGTAGTATATCAAAAGGAGTGCAAAGCTGTGGCAAAATTTATCATTGAACCAAAAAAAGGAAAAGATGGACTGATTGAGTATATCGTTACCTACCAGGACCCGAAAACCGATAACCAGTTTACCCTGACAACCACACATGATCTCAATGAAGCGGTTGAACGCCTGAAGACAACCCTTGAAAGTGAAATCCAGGCGATGAACAAAAAATAACTTCTATTTATTCGAATGAAAACAGGTATGGACCCGGCGGGAATTGAACCCGCGGCCTTTACGTTGCGAACGTAACGATCTACCCCTGATCTACGAGCCCAAAAATGAGATGATATCAGAGAATGATCTCGATATCTAACTTTTCTGCCAGTTCCTTATATCTGTTCCGGATAGTGACTTCAGTGACCCCTGCCACTTCGGCCACCTCCCGCTGGGTGCGGCGCTCGCCGCCGAGAATTGATGAGATATAAATTGCGGCTGCGGCGACTCCGGTCGGGCCCCTGCCGCTTGTCAACTCGCGTTCTCCTGCCTGGCGAAGGATCTCCACGGCACGGCTCTGGACCTCTCCTTTCAGGGTAAGTCCGGAGCAGAAGCGCGGTACGTAATCGATAGGCGAAGTCGGGAGAAGCTTGAGCCCGAGTTCCCGGGAGATGAACCGGTATGTCCTGCCTATCTCCTTTCTGGATACACGGGAGACTTCTGCGATCTCGTCCAGGGTCCGGGGCACATTACACTGGCGGCAGGCTGCATAGAGCGCTGCAGCAGCAACACCTTCGATGCTCCGCCCGCGGATCAGGTTCTTGTCAACTGCATCGCGGTAAACAACCGCTGCAGTTTCACGGACATTTCTCGGGAGACCAAGTGCAGACGCCATCCGGTCAAGTTCCGAGAGGGCGAATGCAAGATTGCGCTCGGTTGCATTGCTGACCCGGATCCGGCGCTGCCATTTTCGAAGCCGGTAGAGCTGGGCCCGGTTCTTGGATGAGATTGCCCTGCCATACGAGTCACGGTTGCGCCAGTCGATCATCGTTGAAAGACCTTTGTCGTGGATCGTAAACGTCATGGGAGCCCCGACCCGTGAGCGTTTCATACGCTGGTCATGGTCGAACGCACGCCATTCCGGGCCACGGTCGATAAAATCACCATCGATGACAAGACCGCAGCTCTGGCAGACCAGTTCTGCCCGCTCATAGTCATGGACGAGCTGCCTGCCCCCGCACTCCGGGCAGACCGTCTCTGTATGGTTCTCGGCCTTCTTCTCGACCTCTTTTCCCTTCGTGCGTAATTTAAGTGCTTCCCTCTCACTCTGAAGGACTTTTAATTTTTCAACTTCCTGCATTAAGATTCACCATAGTATACATGTTGTTGTTCGGAACCGGCGTATCCCGGGTAGTGTGCTGTCACTTTGCGAAGAGTTTTTCATTGGGCTGGACCGTGCATTTTTCGCGGCAGAGGACTGCAGCGTACGGTGCTTTGACATTGCCAAAGAGATCCAGGATTTTTCCCACAGGTTTCATCCGGCGGTCAGTCACTTCGCTGTATAACGGGGGAAGCTGGGCGGCATCGCACTGGATAATGAGCATCCGGCTGCCAACGGTGCTCATCGCTCGACCAACAACCTTCACACAACACCTCAAAGATACAAATGGCACTGGAATAATTTAGTAATTTATATATATGGGATGGCGCAGTATTTAAATATTGCGTGAAAGTATAAATAGAAATTTCAGGAAACAAGAAACTGGTCGATATTTAAAGATATAACCTGTCTACATTCAGCATCGGTCAGTCCGGCCCCTTTTGCAATGATAAATTTCGCGCGCTCATCCAGCAGGTCCTGGGGAGCATGCGCATCTGAATCCACTACGATCTGACAAGCAGTTTCCCTGGCGATCTGAACGACATGCCCATTGGTCCGGTTATGACCACCCCGCGAGGTAATCTCGAGGGCAACCCCATTCTTTGCGGCAAGGAGGGCATCTTCGAGAGAAATAAGTCCCGGGTGAGCAAGAACATTCACATACCTGCATCCGCACGCTGCATGGTTCGTGCCACCAGCGACCGGCTCCACCGGTGTCTCTCCATGGACGACGATGATATCCGCCCCTGCAGTCTTTGCCTTCTTTGCAAGATCTGCGATTTGTGACGGGGGGACGTGGGTAATCTCGACTCCGCAGAGTAACCGTATGCCAAAAAGCTGTGCAGATTCACGGACCTGCTTCAGCGATTCGATCACGGATATGGTATTGGAGGGATCGACGTGATCCGTAATGGCGACATTGGTGTACCCGAGCACCGCCATCCTTCGGATCAGCTCGATAGGCAACATCTCTCCATCGGACAGGATGGTATGAGTGTGGAGATCATACATGCCACTCACCGTTTCACCTCAAGTCTCTGAGCGACTTTTTTTATGAGGGCTTCTTTACGATCAGCCCAAACGACAACGACCCGGCCTTCATGCCGCATCCAGTGTGCCGGGTGATGGTGGTCCTCGATCCGGAACGTGACCCCGATCCGCTGTAATGCGCGTTCAAGATCATGGATCACCGGGGCCTTTGCCCCGCGGCTCAGTGATACTCTCCGGCCCTGACGACGGCTATATGCTGCGTTGAAATAGCAGGGATATAGTATACACTCACCTTGTACCATTACACCAGAATTTGGGGGTCAAGGTATAAACAGTGTACGCTCCCACCTTCTAGTATGCATCACATCGACGTCAGGATCGAGAAAGATATCTACGACGTCAACAACGCCCTCGCCGACAATAATGCGAAGAACCTGAAAGCGCACCGTGTCAGGGCCTTTGACCTTCTCGGAGCCATCGGTTCAGGAAAAACTGCACTCATCGAGCGGCTCGTCCCCATGCTGGTGAAAAAGGGACTCCGTGCAGGCGCAATCGCCGGTGATGTGTATGGTGACGATGATTTCCGGCGACTTGTCGCCCTGGGTATCCCGGCCTACAACGCAAATACCGGAAAGGAATGCCATCTTGATGCCCATCTTGTGGAACATGCGATCGAACACCTGCCCCTTGATGATATCGATATCCTTTTTATCGAGAATGTGGGCAATATGGTCTGTCCCACCGATTTCCGTCTCGGTGCAGAAAAAAGGATCGTGATCGTCAGCTCAACAGAAGGAGACGACGTGGTAAACAAGCACCCGATGATGTTCCGTGACTGCACGATCGGGGTGATCAACAAGGTTGATCTTGCCCCGTTCGTTGGAGCAAATCTTGACCGGATGGAGTCAGATATCCACCGGTATAATCCCCGGATGCCCGTATTCAGGACAAACCTGAAGACCGGTGACGGTGTTGCGATACTCCTCGATACAATATTATCGTGAATATTGTCGGGTAAGGGCGGATTTCAATATAAAGGATCTCTTTTTTCGTAATCTCTCCGAAGTAATCAAATTCCATCCGGGCTTCCGTGGTCAGGTGTGTGATGGAATAGAATCGGGAAATACTATAAATAATTCAGAAGGGAATATATAGAGCACCATCTTCGGGACAGGTTCCCGGAGAAATTGTTAAGAGAGTGACACCATGCAGTGGCAGGGAGAATCAGTACGAAAGGTAACCGGTGGCAGGCGCCGCCCGGCACAGACGAAGCGGAGAACAGAGATCGGGCTCGCACCCGCAGACACCCATATCGGAGAAGACCGGAGAAAAAACATCCGGACTACCGGTGCAAACCAGAAAGTCAGGGCGCTCCGTGCAAATTATGCAAATGTGACCAACCCCGCTAACGGCGAGACTAAGAAGGTCACGATCGCAAGTGTCATCGAAAATGGGGCAAACCCGAACTATGTGCGGCGAAACCTCCTGACCAAAGGCGCAATTATCAAGACCGAAATTGGAAATGCCCGTATCATGAGCCGTCCGGGACAGGATGGCGTCATTAATGCGGTGTTACTCGAATAAATTCCCATTTTTTTTTAAAAAAACAGGATATCATTTTTCCCGATAACCGTACCGGATTCCAGTATTATCTCTCAATGAGACGGGGTGATTAAAAATCCACTTCGGCTCGTTGTCAAATCGGTTTCAGCAATCTTTTTTCTTTACAACCTTCCCATAGTGTAGCTATGCGAAGGATCTATTATCGTTTCCCCCAGCGTGTGGATCTCTCATTTGCCATGGGAATGCCGTTTAACGAGACCCTGAAATACATTGCTGGTTTTGATAACGCGGAATCAACCAAGAAGACCGAGAAAGAACTCGTAAAGGTAAAGACAAAGGTAAAGATTGCAGTTGATCGGGCGACATTCGGGGATATCACACCGGATGTTCTCCGTCCCGGGGTGATCACGGAAGCCGCTGACCTGCAGGTATCCATCCTCCTGCTTGCCCTGCGGGGGGGGGGCAAGGTTCCGGTTGGCAACGAGGTCTTCTTCCTCCGTCTGACCGACAGGGTATCAAGGACCGATATCGATATCGCAAAAGAGGGGCGGGGAGAAGGTCTGGATGCGCTGGACATGAAAAATATTCTTCTGGGGCCCCGAAGTGACCATTAAAATCACGATTGCAGCACCTTTCAAGCATACCCGGAAGACCGGTATGCGGAAGAATGAGCTGGTCTATTATTATGCGCTCGATCGGAAGTGGATGAGCACCGAGCAGGCGAACAAGCTCCTGAACCAGGCAGAGGAAGACGGTCTTCTCGCCCAGCAGAATGGCGTTCTCTCACCCCGGTTTGATGTAAACGAGATAATTATTCCTATCGGATTCAAACCAACGTCTTCTGTTTTTCAGCGAAATGATCCCATCCAGGAAATGATAGGGCGGATAGCAAAAGCCCGGGGAATGGAGGAAACCGCTGTCGTCTCGGAAATGAACCGGGTGATCAAGGAGCAGTTCGACGGCAACCTTCTGCCGGCAGCGGCACTGGTCCTGCTTGCAAAAAAATACGAGGTACCGTTCAGAGACCAGAGAGATGCGCTTGCAGGAGCCGTAAGGAAAGGGTAATCCTCGTCCGGATATGTGTCAACTGACGATCGGTTCGGAGGAAGGGTGTAAACGAACCGGATTTGTGATAACAAAGTATTTCGATGATTTATTGCTTATATATCATCAGACAGGTTTGATGAGGTGATTCATGACAAGAGGCAGACACAACTCATGGGATAACAAGTGGGTGATTATTGCGGTAATTGTCGGTATTGTAGCGGTAGCGGCAATTGCACTGGCATTCTTTTTGGGGAGCGGGAACCCAGGGCAGGTTCCCGGAGGACAAACGACGGTGCCGCCTGGCAGCACAACACCGGTTCCGGGTACCGGCACAACATTCCCTACCGTCAAACCGACGACCCCCGTCGTGATACCTGCTGTAGGACTATTTGTCGAAGTCAGTTATATCGGCGGGTTTAACGGAACCTATGGGATCGATACCTCGGTTCAAAAAGTGAGAAATTCCGGTGACAGGTTATTTACTCTGGACAGTACGACCGGAAATGTTACCGCGACCTTTACAAAGGAGGACAAGTCTTCCCATGTTCTTACGGTCAAGATATGGAAAGACGGAAAACTGCTCACCTCCGCGACGAATTCTTCCGCGTTTGGCACGGCGAGTGTTACCTATCAGGCATAGTCCTTTTTTTCCGGTGAATTCTTCCGGAAGAGGTTAATTAAAGCCTTAAAAAGAGAATTGATATTTTATCTTCTACCGGCTTTTACCGGTTTTTCTTTTTTCTCCCCGGCAACCGTGGGGAATAGCTCGTCAAGGGTTTTATCTCCGTATGTGGTGACGCGGGTGTTTATCTGCACGAAGTCAGCGGTGATCTCGTTTGACCGGATGGTCTTTCTCCGGCGTTCGCCTTCCATCGTCGGGTGGAACCCGACGCCTTCTGCCATAAGCAGTTTCTTGCGTCCCGCACCCGGCAGGCTTTTTTTTGCGGGTATTCCGGTCCGGTCTGATGCCCCGGTGATCAGGATTTTATATCCCGCAAGCCCTAGGCCACCCGCATCAATCTCCTCACCGATACGTTTACCTACGATTGCTCCTGCCACTCCACCACTCGCATCCACATTAAAGGCACGACCGGTCTTTGGATCTGATACAACGATCTTTAACTCCACCATTTTCTCTGCTCCTTATTGGTCCTTCGAAAAACCCGGTATGGGATCTTTCACGTCTCCAGGCTGCCGGCAATAATGCCTACACATGAGAAGTACCCATTTTATTATACCGGTACACTATTAAATCCTCGCGTCCGTCGCGATTCGTCCGGCTCATTTGCCCCAGAAGGGATCCTCTTTCCGCCGTATCGTCGTGAATTCGTTGAGAATTTCCTGTGTGCTCATGTTCAGCGTTTTGAGCATCTCGCGTTCGAGCACTTTCACGTGCCGTTCAGGAACATCTACAAAAAGATCATCCCCGACATTCAACTGCCTCCCGACCGTTACACCTTCAATTGAAATCGCGACCTCGAGTCCCGCATCCGCCTCGCGGATGGATTCCTGACGGAGCTGCATGGACTTGAGATGCCCTACCTTCTTCCCGTCGGTCTTGATCAGGTTTACATCGCTGCGGAGTTTTCCCCCAAGTACCCTCACTCCAACGACTGCAGGGTTGCTCTGGCGGAATACGCAATCCGGAAGGAGCCGGATCTTTGCCGGCATCACAATATGCTCGAATCGCTGTTTTTCCTGGAGCCGTTTCTGCTCGTCCCGCCATGCAAGATATTGATCGATCAGCTGGTAGATCACCCTGCCTTCAAAAACCTTAACCTGTGTATAGAGCGGATTTTTGATCATCTCTGCGGCATCCGGGAGTACCGGGGTGTTAAACGAGAGGAGTACACGGAAGACCGGATTCTTGATGGTTTCGGTATCGATGAGGTCATGACGGCTGACGGGGCCGACCTCTGCCCGCATCACGCCAATGCCCTTCCCCTCAAGTTCCTTGCAGAGCGCCTCCAGCGCCCCGATGGTATCTGCCTTGATCACAATCCCTTCGTCGGCAAGTTTGACGTGGATCTCCGTCATCTCTTTTTTTATCCGTGCTTCCACCTCTTCCCGGTTGCCACGGATCACAAAAAATGGCGAACCCGCTATCACATTCTCAAGATTCGGGGCTGTGACCTTGATCCCCGCTGCTGCTGCGACGGTCTTTACCCTCTCAAACCTGTCCTCGACCAGAATCTCTTTCATTGGCCGGGGTTTCAACAGCGACCGCACCTTTGTCACCACGATACCGTCCTGAGCGGCGACTGCAATTTCATCCCCGATAGCCAGCGTCCCGTCGTAGAGGATCACGTCGAGGGTAGTCCCGAGCCCCCGTTCTTCCTTAACTTCTAGTACGGTTCCAGCGCCCGGTCCCTCGACCAGAAGGGCCAGTTCCTCGCCCATGTACCGCTGGGCAAGCCCAATCATGACGAGCAGCAGATCTGAAATACCTTCACCGGTATGGGCGCTGACCGGTACTATTGCCAGGTTGCGCTTGAAATCGGATATCCGGTCAAACCGGTCTGCCGAAAAGTCAAGTTCCGCGAGCTTACCTACGATCTCGTAGGTCTTGTTCTCGAGATCCCCCTTCACCCGGTCGTTCTGCTTTGCAAACGATGAAAGTATGGATTCATTCTCGAAGACCCGCCAGCCATGGATCCGGTCGATCTTGGTCGCGGCAACGACAAAGGGCGTCCGGCAATTCCTCAGGATCTGGAGGGCCTCAATGGTCTGGGGCTGGAATCCCTGGTTGATATCGACGACAAGGATCGCCATGTCGGCCAGTGCCCCGCCGCGTGCCCGGAGGGTGGTGAACGCATGATGCCCCGGGGTATCGATAAAAAGCAGCCCGGGAATATTGATGGATTTTCCCATCGCCCCGGACATGGACCGGATCGCGTCAATGGGGACAACGGTCGCACCTATGTGCTGGGTAATCGCTCCCACTTCTGAAGTGACGACTGACGACCCCCGGATCCGGTCAAGGAGGGAGGTCTTCCCGTGGTCAACATGTCCCATTACGCAGACAATCGGCGTCCTGACCTTCGGGTTCTCCGCCATACCCTTCCACCTCGTTCCCGCTCTGATTTCTGATGAAATATCTTACCAATTCCCGGTGCACAATCGGTGATGTGCCACGCCTCAGGTTTTAAGGAATTGTGATCAGAGCCACCTGATATGTAATGGACACCTGACTCTATTAATAATCACCTTATGATCCTACGCGGTTGTTTTACTACCACTTCTTTCGCCCCACCATTCGATCTGTAATCGATCCATAAGGATACATTAATCAGAGTCCGGTGCAAATGTAAAAAGGACATCTGCCAGGGTAGGGTAGTTGGTTATCCTAGAGGACTGTGGATCCTCCGACCCGGGTTCGAATCTCGGCCCTGGCCTGATTGCTTTAAGAGAAGTCTGACCTTTTTTCCCGTGAGATCGTATCAGAATCGTCGATAGGATTATTAATCAGACAGGTTTTATCCGTCTTTCCGGACACGCACCAATGTAACGTCTCATCCCTGCCATTGCCGGTTAGCATATGAGAGAGAGAAACTGGGAATCAAGAGTTTACATCAGAAATCTTCCCGGAGGGGGTCTCGTAAAAGAACGGCAATGGATGCGGGGGATAGGGCAGGTATTTCTTATCCTGTTTTGTACCGGTAAATAATATCAGCGGTCAAACTCTGCACTTTGTGTTCCGGTTTACCAGGATCGATATAAATTTTCGTGATTTCCCGATTCGTTGCTCCATGTACTTCGGATGGATCATCCGCTCCGGAAACACGTTCCATCACCGTCATAATACCACATAGTGGTAAGAGTAAATGAATTTATCCCAAAAATATTTTATAAACAATGAGATAAAAAGGATCATCCGGTTCAGTTTCTTTTTCATCCGGATTGTCGCACAACCGTTAATCTCCTGTTTTCACCCCGACTTATTGCTTGAAACGCCAGTAAAATATCTGCGACGGGTGAAAAATTTCCTGCACTCAACTGGTTCATCAGGATAGTGCTGCTCCGGAAGCGAGGTCTTCCTTCCGAACGTGTCGTTCAGCACCTTTTTGTAGATCGACCGGGCAAAACTGATGTGTGGATGCACTTTCCCATGCGCTGGTTATCGTGATACTATTTTTTGCGGCAGGATGCACCCCTTCTCTGCTTCCGTTTGCTATTGTCGGGGCGGTCATTGTGGACGCAGATATTGTGTTCCGGATAGTTTCTGACAGATCTCCCCAACTCTATATTTTCACTCACGGGGGATTTGCTCACAGTATCGTTGGCAGCGTTGTCATCTCGGGGCTTGCAACCATAGGGATCCAGCTGGCATATCTTGCTGGCATAATCCCTGCCCTGGCGCTGACTATACCGCTGGCCCTGTCATTTTTTGTGATCCTTGCCGGGGCCCTTATCCATCTGGGTATCGATGCACTCGCATATCCCGGCATCCCTCTTGGGTATCCCTTGTCGGACAGGAAGATCACGTTGGGAATACTTCCGGGGCCGAGTATTCTGCTCTTTATTACAACCGGCAGTAGTTTTGTTTCCTGGGTTTCCGGACAGGTGACTACACTTCTGGCGCTCGGGTTCGCCACAGCATCGATCTTCCTGTACCTGGGTTTCAGGACCGTTGCGTTTCTTGGTATCCGTGCCCGGCAACTTCAGGGGAGGCGGGTGCCCCTGCCCAACCCTCTGCAATGGATCATCATCGATGAAGACGAGATATCGTTCTTGGTAACCCGTTACTCCCTGACAGGCAGTACCTCCGTGCAGGAGAGGTTTGAAAAATATATCAATACGGATTCATCCGAGACGAAAAGGTTTCTTGCACTGCCCGAGATCCGCCGGCTGAGATTTCATTCCTACATCACGGCTGCCGAAAAAACCCGGTCTGAATTTATATTTTCAGATCCACTCCGGGAGAAGGGCTATTTCAGGTATCCTCCAGATTTTCGTAGATCGGTGATCCCGATTATTCCCGGGACCTGATGGGATACATGAACGAAACCCGGCTGTCATGGTATTTATGCCGGTATTTTCAACGTGTATACCAAAGAACAGGGAACAGGATGACATGAGCCGTAAAAAATATGTCCACGGGTACACCGACCACGAGTCGGAGCGGCTTACTGACCAGGCACAGACGCTCACCGCCCTCCTTCATGACGACACGAAATATCCTGTCGGATCCCGCGTACTGGAAGCCGGTTGCGGGGTCGGTGCCCAGACAGTAATTCTCGCAAAAAACAATCCCCAGGCATTTATTACGTCGGTAGATATTTCGGCGGACTCGCTCCAGCGGGCAGAGAGCATGATCCGGGAAGAAGGTCTTGCCAATGTCACCTTCTGTCAAGGAGATATCTTTCGACTCCCGTTCGGGCATGGGACCTTTGACCATATCTTCGTCTGTTTCGTTCTTGAACATCTTGCCGAACCACAGCGTGCGCTGAGGCGACTACGCCCCCTCCTGAAAAAGGGTGGGACAATTACCGTGATAGAGGGCGATCATGGTTCTGCATTTTTCCATCCTCAAAGCCGGTTCGCACAGAAATCTATCGCCTGTCTCGTGCGCCTCCAGAGGGATATGGGAGGAAACGCCCTTATCGGGAGAGAGCTCTATCCGCTCCTGAGGAGCGCAGGATTTGGTGAAGTCCATGTCTCGCCCCGTATGGTCTATGCTGATGCCTCCCACCCTGACCTTGTTGAAGGTTTCATAAAACTGACCTTTACGGCGATGGTTGAAGGCGTCGGAGATACGGCTCGGGCTAAGGGCATGATCAGCCCGGAGGACTGGGAACGGGGAATCCGGGATCTCTACCGCACATGCAGGGAGGACGGGGTCTTCTGTTATACATTCTTCAAGGCAACCGGGACAAGAACCCGAACTCCGGGAAAATCCTCACGGGCATAAAAAAGTCACGGATATATCGCGCTCTCTATCCTTGATTATCCGGGAAATTTTTCCTGCACTTTCGCGCCGCTCACCCGATCTGTTTTTCACTTTTGTGGTATCAGGTTTGAGAAGGAGAACCTTCATGCAGTCTGCTGGCACCCGTAAGCATGAACCGTCCGGTTCTGCCGGCAGGGATCCGGTGAACGTATCCTTGTCCTGGGAGCGCTTGCCCGGTGGTTGCCGGAGCGGTGCCTTGACTATCCTATGCATCACTGATAAAAATCAGAATACCAGACCAGAAACGATGAAACCCGTATGTCACGACCGGGAGAATGCGCCTGTCGTTTTAAATTATTATATGGTTAAGTATTCAGGAGATATCTCATGGACATGATCGCTCTCACCGGCTATCTTGCCGGGACTCTTACAACCGTCTCATTTGTCCCCCAGGTACTCCGTACCTGGAAACTCAGGGAGACTAAGGATTTCTCGCTGGCGATGCTCCTGCTCTTTGCTGCGGGCATGGTTCTCTGGACCGCATACGGGATTTGGATCAACTCGTTTCCTATCATCGCTGCCAACGTCATAACCTTTGGTCTTATCCTGTACCTGCTCGGCATGAAGATCAGGTATCAGTAATATTGGTGAATTGCCAGGCATCAGAGTGGGCCGGAAATTTCTTAAAAAAAGGAGTTTCTTATTCCTGCAGGAGCACCAGGCACCCGGCAATCTTGTCATGGAGACCCTGGCGTTTCCTGGTGAGTCCGATCATGAGGAATCCGAGAAATATGACCAGTGTGGAGATAATCTTCGCAAAGTGACGGAGTGTGACGCGTGCAAACGTGGGTTTGTTTCCTTCAAGATCGGTTACTACGATGCGCATGAGCAATTTACCCGGGGTTGCCTGGCTGCGTGACGACTCGAACCCGGCAAAGTAGACCCACGGAATGACAATCAGAAGAATGCCATACGATGCGATGATCGATCCGTACAGTGCCATCGAGGTCCCCTCCGGTGTCAGCGAACTGACCGGTGCATGCTGGACGAGATAGAAGTAGAGATTCTGGATTCCCCGTGTCAGACCAAGAACAAACGCAGCGACCACATCAAACAACAGGATCAGGATAAAATCCACAACAAAAGCGATCAGCCTCCTGCCAAGGCCGGCATATACCCCGATATCGGGGCACTCCTCCTCCTCCGGAGTGGCGATGATTGTTGCCGGGACCGCTACGATATCCTCCCCACACCACTGACAGAATTTTCCTAAAGCATCAGTTTCTTTTCCACATTTCGGACAGAACATTCCCTCTTGCTCCTGATAGGTAAAGTTAATCCGGGTGTCCATTTTAATTTAACTGTTCTATTCTGCCATTTCATGCATTTATGCCGCCCGGAACCGTGTACTGCCGGGAAAATCCCGTGCAAGGGGTCAAATATCCATCAGCCCGATTCCGGAGCGCAAATCAGAAATATAAAAAAAATTAAAGGACTATTCATGAAATGCAGCCCGATTTTGTTAGCCTTGGCAGCTCTTATTCTCTGTGCGCTCTCTGCCGGTTGCACCAGTCCGACCCAGACCGGGATCAACACTCCGGCAACAACAACCGTTCCCCTGCCCTTCCCCGACAACTTCTACCTCCACGGCAACGGTCGTATCAACACCATTCGCTGTGGAAACCCTTCCCGCCGAACAGACCGTTGACGTCCAGGTCTACAAACAGCGTCCCGATGCCACGATCCACCTCACCTATAACGGCGGAAAGGGTGAGATCTTCGTCCAGAATATCATGATGCGGGTCACCCTCTCCACCGGCCAGGTAAATGAGCAGTATTTAAACGACGGTTCGAGGAAACCCCGTCGTGGAGACGAGCTGGTCATGAGCGGCACCCGGGGGACCGACCAGGCCGCGGTCTTTCTCACCAGTGCAGGGAAAACGTACAAAATCTACGACATGCCGCTTTCTAATCCTTACTATTAGAAGATAGAAAATCAACATTTTTTAGCATCCCGGCCGGTGAGTTCAGCCGGTCATATGATCTTTTGCGATCCGTTCTGCATACTTCTGCGTTACGTATCCAAGACCGATGACCATTGCCATGACAACGCCGAGGACAAGCCATTGTTCCGCACCTGCTGTCCCGACCGCAAGCCTTGTCAGCAGGTTGAGTGGATTTGACGGCACCGCGAGTGCGAGGAGAATGACCACCACAAGTCCTGTCGAGAAAATGAACTGGGCTGCCGTCCGTTCACGGTAATGGAGCGCCACAAAGGTTCCTATCATGATCAGGATGAGTGACGAGACGGTGACCTGGAGCAGGATCAGCCCTGCATTCTGGATCTCGATACCATTTAACATCAGGAGAACCAGCCACGTTCCCGCCTGGATCGGCACGAGTAACCCGCAGGCCAGCACCTTGCCCCAGATCATCTCCGGGAAGGTAATCGGCGTCGAGATGAGCGTCTCAAGCGTCCCGTGCTGGTACTCTTCGGTGATCAGATCGATCACAAGCGCCGAGGAGATGATTGCCGGCATGAATACAAGAAGCGGAATGAGCAGGCCGTACACGAACTCGTAGAAGTCTCCCCCGCCCGTTGAGGCCGGGATCTGGAGTGGCAGCGGCTGTATGTCCAGCCGCCCTTCCCGTATCTGCCGGAGGGTCTGCTCGTATTTCAGGAAGATGTCCTTGAGCTTGACATCCACGATGGCACTCTGGAGATCGTTCTGCACGGTATAAAGGGTGATTTTGACGGGATCCGGTGCGTCGGGCAGTGTGTCAGGCACATAAATGACTGCAGCCAGTTTGCGCTGCCCAAGGGCAGCCACTGCCGTTGAAAGATCCATCTTGTAGACCCGGAAATCCTGGCTTGTCTGGAGATAGGTAAGGAGCTGGGAGTCATTTCCCGCATATGCGACACTGTACCGGTAATGGGAATATTTCGAGAGTGATGAAGGGTCGTACATCGATGTCAGCCCGACCATCAGGAATGACGAAAAAAGGGCGATAAAGAGCTGGAGCAGGACGGCAAGGAGTATGGTCCTTTCGTTCAGGAGCCCCCTGAACTCCTTCTTTGCGATGATCGAGAGATGCTTACCCTTCATCCAAGCCACCCAAGAATGAAATAGAGATTATACAGACAGTGCACGACCATCGCTATCGCAAGGCCTGGTACAAACCATTTCTTTCCCCCGAGTTTCAGGCACGTCGCGACGATAAGAACCCCGACAAAGTGCAGTAACAGTGGCAGCCAGAGGGATCCCAGCGACAGAAATAGGATGCTGCCAAAAACCGAGTCTGAGATCTGGGAGATGGTGACAAAGAGGAGAAGCTTTTCTGCGACAAGGAACCCGAAAGCCGTTGCGCCGCTGGCAATAACGAGATTTTTCCATGTGAAGAAAGCTGCATCGCGGGAGAATATCGTATAGATCCCGATCCCTTTCGCGAACTCTTCGATCAATGCGGCAAACAACAGCAGGAAGACCAGAGAGTAAGGCATGGGCAGGTTGAAGAAAAGCACGAGGCACATCATCTGTACCATAAATACGAACGGAATGGAAAATCCGCTGAGCAGAAACAGAGAGGTGAAAGGATATTTCGGGGGGAGGATCTCCGAGAGGAACTCACGGACCCGGGTCGCAAGCGGTTTTTCGGAGAACAGCCGTTCGTCCTTAAAATTTTTTGTCGCGATATAAAAAAGGACTGCGCCGGTAAGCCAGAAGAGCGAGGTCGAGTAGAGATAATCGGTGACCGTCCAGGCGCTGCCCTGGATGGTGAGAACGATGAGCGTGAGCGGGGAGATAAGGCTGATCACATGGACATTGGCAAAGATACTCGGGAAGAAGAGGTACGAGGTTGCCACCGTCGAAAAGAAGATTGAGATAAAAGAGAGTTCCTTAAAACTCCTGGAGAGCATGCCGATGAGAAGCGCGTTTGCGAGGAAGAAGAAGATGATCGGGATGAGCGGGAGAATGATGAGCAGTGACGCTCCGAGATAGAGGGTGAGCCCGGTGCATATGATGAGCATCCCGATAAAATATGGAAGAGCTTTTCCGATGATAATTGATGATGCTTTTACCGGAGTGGAAAGGAGGATCTCTCCTTTGCGTTCGATCCGCTCGTTCATGATGCTCATCATGAAGAACTGGGAGGTGAAATAGAGAGGGAATATAAAGATAAAGACGAGGATGATTGAATCGAACGGGAGGGGGGGCGAGAGTTGCGACGGCGTCTTGAAATTGCCCATCGAAGTGCCAGAGGAGAGAACTTCAGTATACCGTGATAGCTGGGTATTCTGCGTATTGGACTGGACCAGCTGTGCCCGGAGCTGGTCCTCGGTAATGGAGAGTGCCGGTGAAGGAGTGGGAATATTCTGGATCACGCCTTCAGGCACGGGAGGAGCACGGCCGGGGGCGGCACTTATATACTGGCCGCTCTGGGTAGCGAGGAAGCTGAGTTCGCTCTTGACACTTTCAGAGTCGATCCAGAGCGGGTACGCCGCAAAGAGATCGGTTTCGGTGTTGTAGATACTGTTGACATATTTCCCGTAGTCCCGGGAGAGGGTTTTCAGGGCAGCGTTGGCCTTGTCGGTCCCGAGGGAGGCTACCTCTCCCCGTACAATGACCACATCAAACGCGTTCCTGTTCGCATTCAGGGTGGATGCATCAAGCTGGTATACGGAGAAACGGGCATCGCTGGCGATGAGTTGGGCGACCTGCGGGTCGTCAACGCCGACCCTGTACATCCCGTCCTGCAGGTGAAGCCCGGTCTGGGCGGTGAAACCGGTGACGAGGACAAGTAGGACAAAAAGGACAATTGCCAGGGGCAGGACATCCCTGCTCATCACTGAGAAGGATTTCTTTATTTCCCAGCGGGACAGGGTGACAATGTCGGTTAGCGTGCTCATGGACGTTTCTTCTCTCTACAGGCAGGAGTGGTGATCCATCGAAACCCTGGTAAGGATTGGGTACAGAGTTGTACCGGGTATCGGTCAAATAATCATCGGTATTGACACTGACCTGATCTATAAACGTTACTCTTCACCAGTGAAAGTCCGAACTTTTTAAGGATGAGTCAAAATATTTCCGGTCCTGTTTCCTTTTTCCAGGGAAGTTCAGGTTACGGGGGAGGACGATGCCCGCATCCCAAGGTATATGGTGCACTCCAAGCAAACCTAATCGATAAGGTATCCCATGATCACTGCCCGTAACCTGACGAAAAAATTCGACGGTTTTGCCGCGCTGGATGATGTAAGTTTTGAATTTGAAGACGGCGAGATCTTCGGGATAATCGGGCATAACGGGGCAGGGAAAACGACCCTTCTCAAGATCATCTCCGGCCTGATAACGCCGACATCCGGTTCTCTGTATATCAACGATATCGATGTGGTGAAACATCCGATTGCGCTCAAAGAAACTCTCGGGTACCTCCCCGAAGAGTCCCGGCTGTATGAAACGATGACAGCCGAGAATTATCTTGCATTTTTCGGGGAGATCTACGGGCTCCCGGCGCAGGAGATCCGGCTCCGCTCAACCCAGCTCTTCGCCGCCCTCTCGCTTGAACCTGAAGGGAAGAAGATCGGTGAATTCAGCAAGGGCATGAAGCGGAAGGCGGCGATAGCCCGGTCGCTCATCCATAACCCGAAGTTCCTGGTATATGATGAGGCAACCAGCGGGCTTGACCCCATGACCTCGCGGTTCATCGCCGATTACCTCCGCACGCTCAAAAAGGAAGGTAAGACGATCGTGCTCTCGGCGCACAACCTCTATCAGGTAGAGGCGATCTGCGATAAGGTCATGATCTTAAAACGCGGCAAAATGGTTGCATTCGGGAATATGCACCAGCTTCGTGACCAGTTCGGTACGCTTACCTATACGATTTTCTTTGCGATCGAGGATCCGGGCAGGCTGGTCGGGCATGCAAAACCCTACCGGCAGGAAGAGGGTTTCTTCATCTGGGAGGCACAGGACATGAAGGAACTCAACGAATGCACCGGTATCATCACGGAATCCGGGGGGCGGGTTGAGAAGATCGAGTCCCGGTACCCCTCCCTGGAAGAGATGCTGGTAAAGATCGGGAAATAACTATTTTTAAGATCCGAAGAAACATAGTGTTGTTCATTTTTTTGTTTACAATTTTAGGAGGCTATGAGGGTGACCCCCTCTCTCCCCCAAAGGGGGAAGCAGCCCAAGGGGAGTATCCCCTTGACCCCCGCCATATTTCTCTCGTTTCCAGAGATTTTCACATCAACCTTCTGAGTGGCTATTTCCTCTAAGGATGTGCCTTATCGGCCGGGGCGGGAATCTGAGACAAAACCGGTGAGTCCTCCTGCCTGTCGTGTTATGGAGAGGCGCTGATGCGGGGAACTCTCGTAAATATTCAGATTTTAATCCGTTCGGAAGTGAACAATTTTTATGCCCGTTTCTCCAGAGCCAATTTGTAGATCTGTTCTTTCTCTCCATTATTCCTCATGCCGAAACCCTTTAGAACACCCGGCTCAATCCTATTTCTGACCGCCTACCATGCAGAATGGGATCCAGAATCCAGAAAGGGACGTTATCGTTCGCGAAGCCAGCGACAGTGACCGCGATGCGGTTATTGCCATCTTCAATTACTATGCACAAACCAGCTATGCCGCATACCCCGAGATGCCGGTCAACGAGCGGTTCTTCGGGTTCTTACGCGAGGGAACCCTGGCGTTTTTTGTCATCGAACACCAAGCCCGGGTCATAGGTTTCGGGCTTATCAAACCGGTTCTGCCGTTTCCTGCCTTCATGACGACGGGGATGCTCACCTATTTCATCCTGCCGGAATTCACGGGTAACGGTTTGGGGAATAAACTTCTTGAACGGCTGGCGACCGAGGCGGAAAAACTGGGAATGACTTCACTGGTCGCTAACATGGCATCAAAGAATACGGCGAGTATCCGTTTTCATATCCGCAATGGATTTACGGAAGTTGGCAGGCTCCATAATGCCGGCATGAAATTCGGTGAGCCGTTCGATGTGATCTGGATGCAGAAAGAATTACCGGCAAATCCCGGTCCTTTTAGGACTGGAGAAATCAGGATGAAAATTATGCCGTTCTCACCAGTGCCCCGGTATTCCGGGCTGAGGTAATCAGGGTCGATCCGCCTCCGTGATCATCCATGAATTCCCTGGCTGCCTGCTGTATTGCCTGCATGTCCGTATCTCCGATTGCGAAGATCGTAGGACCAAACGAGCTCATGCCGGCCCCTGCCGCCCCCGCTGAACGCACCGTCTCAATAAGTGCCGGTACCTCATCCGGCTGCAGGCCCAGCTCGACTTTTTTGAACCCCAGACCCTGGATCGCATTAACCGATGAACCGAACAGGTCGAGATCCCGCTCGACTATGCCCGGGAGCATCCGCATCAGGATCTCGTGGCAGAGCGTCCGTACCTCGTCAACCGGGACCGGGCAGTGGGTCCTGAAGATGTCTTTCTCTTTGCCACCGCTCGCTCCGGGAGGAAGATGAGGGGTTGCAAGCAGGATGCGCCAGTCGGAAGGAAATTCATGACGCACGATGACAGGTGGCGGGAATATACCCGCAGAAGCCGATGAAGGCCTGAACCCGTTCTTCCCGCGATCCTGCCCGAATGCATGCCCGCCATCAATGATGAATCCCCCGTGTTCAAATGCCGCAGTGCCAATGCCGGACGTCCCGCCACGACCGATAAGAAATGCAAGGTCCTGTACCGCAACCGATCTGCCATAGACTTCGGCAATCCCCCGGGCAGTTGCGAGCATAATCTGCGATCCACTGCCCAGTCCGATGTGGGATGGTACGTTTTCCCTCACGGTAACTGATATGCTCCCGCCAATCCCCAACCCCTCCAGCACCTTTTGTGCGGTATCCATAACCCTTTCGCGCGTCACGCCGTCACACCCGTTCACCACGAGGTCCGGGTTAGCGGATACCTCGAGAAGAATACCCGGTTCGTCAAGGGTTATGCCGATGCCGCCATCGACCCGTCCGGATCCGCCATGCATATCGATAAGCGTCAGGTGTAGCCGAGAAGGTGTCTGAACAATTACCCTGCGTTCGTCAAGGAACCTGTTATAGGGGAACTGCTCCTCGATAAAGATCAACGGTTGTCCCCTGTGGATAATCCGGTACTGGCGGCTGAGAAGTGGTTCGTGTTTCCCAAGGGAAAATATCCTGCCCGTTTCATCTGTTGCGGGAGATACCCGGGCATTAAGGATCTCGCGCCGCGACTCAATCCGGTGGTTCTGGATAATCCTTCCGACAGGAATATCAGCTTTCATCAGATCTTCTTTGAATTCCGGGGAAAGCCGTCCGATGGGAGTATGCGATATGGCATAGATCAGCACCTCGCCACTGGCAAGCGTTTTGATCTCGACGACGCGGTAATTGACCGGATCACCCTGCCCGATCCCAAGCCGTTCAGCGGTCGCAGGATCAGCAGGAATTATCTTTTGTTCCCGTGTTTCGATTACGACCTGTTTTCCCGTGATTGCTTCCAGGATCTGGGTGACGGACCCATCAGTGCCGAGAAGGAACTTTTGCATGGGAGACAGTCGTCCCACCCGGGTTTCGATCTCTTTCAGGCAGCGTGCTATGTCCATTACAGGAACCTCACCGCACCGGATAATAAGGATACTGGTGTCATTCGCCGGCTGGCAGGGGCATATCTGGCGACAGGATGAAGACCCTGATCGATTACTTCCCTGCACCCGGACGTCGTGGGTTCTGTCTCTCTCCGTGATTAGGTCTGAGTGACTGCGGTACGAGGGACATAACGGTGGTGATGGTCTCTTCGGTCAGTCGTCCCTTTTTTCCAATGATCTCGCCGCAGCGGATCCGTACAACATGCGACGCCAGAACATAGCTTTCACCGAAAAGATCGAGTCCTCCTTCTGAAAAATCATCAAGTGAAACCGGGACGGAGAGTGTATCTGTTGCCGGCCTGCTGCTGATGGGGCAGAGGAAGATGTCATTACGCTCTCCACGCCCGATGACCATCGCAGGGCGTATTTTAACCCCGCTCTTTCCGTCAAAACAAACAGAGGCGATCACGACATCACCGCTGGAATAATGTCCCATCCATAGTAATTCCGGTACTCAATGGGCATAAGGGGTTTGATGGGAAGGTTTACAGGGCCCCTGAGGGTGAGGGGATGGGTGGAGATTTGCAGCAGTCGATGAGGACCGTCAGAACATTTTTCCGGATTTTTCCTGAAAATATAACTTTAAATACCAGGCCAGGAGATAGCCGCATATAAACGGAGTCGTGAAAGATGCAGTTTAAGGATATTGTAATGCAGCGGTATGCGACGAAAAAATTTGATGGCAGGGCGATCAGCGAAGAGAAGTTCGAGGAACTCCTCGAACTGGTGCGATATGCACCATCGGCACTGAACCTCCAGCCCTGGAAGATCAAAATAATCAGGGACCAGAAGACAAAAGATCAGCTCCGCCCTGCAGCGAACAACCAGGAACAGATTACGAGCTGTTCGCACCTTCTGGTCTTCTGTGCAGACCCGGATTACGAGGGACTTATCCGCAGGCTTGCGATCCTCTTTGCAAAATCGGGAGCTCCGGAAGAGGTTCAGAGCAGGGTGATCGGCATGGCCCGGGATTTTACCCGGAAAATGTCATCCGAACAGCGCCTTGCATGGTCGCAGGCACAAACGTATCTTGCGCTCGGGAATGCGCTCAATGGAGCGAAAGCACTGGGTTTTGATTCATGTCCGATGGGAGGGTTTGACCAGAAAGAATTCATCCGCATTCTTTCGATCCCGGCACCACTCGTTCCGGTGATACTCTGCCCGGTAGGCTACGCCGCTGACAAGCCGATGCCGAAGCTCAGGTTTCCCAGGGAGGATGTCATTTTCTGATATTCTCATGGTCTATTTTTAAAGACGGGGGGGCAATGTGCCTGATGGCATCATAGATATTTATGCAAAAAACACAATGGTGCATCATGGCACGCTGTGATTACTGCGGGAACGAATGCACTCTTCCGTTCACCTGCCAGCACTGCAAGGGGACATTCTGCCCGGATTGCCGGTTGCCGCCCGTCCACCAGTGCGCCGGGATAGACTCATGGAAGAAAAAACCCGCTCCCGGCGTGGGAATATCCTATGGGAGGGGCGGGACCACCACGGCGACCGGTGGTGGCTATCGCACCATATCCCGGCCCGAAAAGAGCGGCAGGACGTGGGAGGGAATCCCCTGGCTGAAAATCATAATCGCGATCATGATCATTATAATGCTGGTGGTTATCTTTCTTGCGTTGAGCAGGTAGACCCTCTTCAAGGACTCAGGATTATGCGACGACGTTCCTCTCTCATAATAATCACCCTCCTCGGTGCCGGAATACTCCTTGTCCTGTTCTTCTTCTTCAGCGGCCTGGCTCTCCCGCCGAACTCCCCTCCGGCACCAGCAGGACCGGCCACCACCTCTCATTCTCTTCCTCCGGGTAACCAGCCAGACCCCGGCGCCTGCGACCCTTATCTTCGAGGGTACCGGTAATAACCTGCAGAACCGGCACCGGTTCCCGCGGAAATAACTCCCCTCCCGACTTCTGCCAGGATATCCATCGACGGTAACCCCTACAACATCTCAACAACGGGGCTTGAGCAGAGGGTGCACGAATTGATCAACCAGCAGAGGACAATCGGCGGCCTTGTACCATTGTTCCTCGACCCTGCCCTGAGTGATATCGCCAGAGATCATAGCGAGGACATGGCTGCCCGGAATTATTTTGCCCATGTGGACCCCGGTGGGGAGAACCCGACAGACCGGGGAGCTGATGCTGGTTACACCTGCAGGAAAGATTATGCTTCGTACTATACCTATGGTATTGCAGAAAATCTCTTCCAGAATAATCTCTATTCCTCTGCCATGTACTATAGCAACGGCAGGACGGAATATGACTGGAGTTCCCCGGAAGAAATTGCACAGACTACCGTCAGCGGCTGGATGAACAGCAGCGGGCACCGGGAAAATATCCTGACGCCGTCATTTGACCGCGAAGGAATCGGTGTTGCGATAGCCCCTGACAATAAAATCTATTTCACCGAGGATTTCTGCTGATCGCCGCGACGGGGGACTAATTTTCCGGCTGAAAGGATCGGTCGGGGACGAGGCAAAAATCGCGGCCTTGAAGATCACCGGATGCCGGTATCGATGGAGATATCGAGCAGTGACCGTTTCGCCGGCACGAATGGTCACGGTCTTTGGCAGATTACTTCCGCCAACTCCCTGGTGCAGGGTATCTACAATATAAGTTCCCTGCCTGAGGGAGATCGTATAGCCGGTATCAGGATTTGCGGTCACCGATCCAACAAAAGTACCCCCGGCGGTGGTAATCATAATGGGTCGTGCTGCGTACGCCGCGACGATTCGGTCATGGGATATCAGGCAGGGTTCGACCGGGCATAGCGGCCCTATCGATACATTCCCGTGAGTGTCCCGTTCGTTGTCTCCGGTCCCGGAAAGGGTCCTCCGGCACTGAGTATGATTGCAACAACGAGGGTGATGATGATAAGAACGATGATGAAGAGCGAGCGTCTGAGGTCCATCCCGGGCATACCGGATGGATGGGACGGGGAAGAAAAAAGGATTGCGGTGGAGGCAGGACAGGCAGATCGGCCCTAAAAATATCCAGAAGGAACTCATGCCCTTTACAACATCCAGGACAACCCCTCATTTCCCGGCTGAAAATCCGCTCCCCGCGACATTTGTCAGGAAAATTGTCAGGGCAGGGATAACAGAAAATGAAACGAGTGCAAAAAGTTAAGTGGGCGACATGATATTGGTTGATCAAGAGTGAGGAACAAGGAGGAATGTAGTATGCAGACGATCACGCCATTCCTGTGGTTCGATGGCAAGGCCGAAGAGGCGATGAATTTTTACGTCTCCGTTTTCAAAAATTCGAAGATCCTGCGCATTCTCCGCTACGGGGAGGCAGGACCCGGCGTGAACGGTACCGTGATGACCGCGGATTTCCTGATCGAAGGGGAGGAATTTGTCGCGATCAACGGTGGCCCGCAATTCACCTTTTCACCGGCAATATCCTTTGTTGTGAACTGTGGGACGCAGAAAGAAATCGACGATTACTGGGAGAAACTCTCAGAGGGCGGAGAAAAACAGCCGTGTGGCTGGCTGAAAGACAGGTTCGGTGTGTCGTGGCAGGTTGTTCCTGTCATCCTCCCCGATATGCTGAATGATGCTGATCCGGAAAAAGTGCAGAGGGTCATGAAGGCAATGCTGCAGATGGGTAAAATTGACATAAAAAAACTGTTGCAGGCCTATACCAACGAAGAGTAATCCCGGGATATCACTATCGCGAATGTAAGGATGCTTCGAAAAAAAAGCAGAATAACAATTTATTTTCGGGAAAGACCTGTTATTAATATGAACTATCGCCATAATCAATACGGAATACGATGGATCGAAGAATAAAAGCCGCGATCGTACTGCTGCTTACCGGTGCAATAGCGATATCGCTTGCTGCGCATTTTTTTGCTGTTTTTCCCTGTGATCTGAAGATTACTCAGGGATTACGGGGGGAAAATAATCCTGTGTTTTCTTTGGTCATGCAGGAGGTGAGCGCGATCGGGGAAACCTTTATAGGAATTCTTATGATCGGGGCAGTGACGGCATTTTTCCTGATCAGGCGCCAGTGGCTGGAAGCTTGTTTCACTCTTTTTACGGCGAGCAATTTCGTCATCACAGCATTTCTCAAGGTATTCATTGCCCGCCCGCGTCCTCCTTATTATTTGCCAAATCCGTCTGATACATTCCCCCTCATCGACCAGTATAGTTATCCCAGCGGTCATGTCCTCTTTTTTGTTGTCTTCTTTGGTTTCATCGCATATCTTGCATGGATGTACCAGACCGGATCTGTCCGGAAAACAATTATCGCAGTCTGTGGTGCTTTGCTCCTGCTCATCGGCCCGTCACGGGTGTATCTGGGGGCACACTGGGCAAGCGATGTTTTAGGAAGCTGATATAATCGGGACCCTGTGGCTATTGTTCATAATTCTCGGATTCCAGCTGACAGTACGCAGCAGGAATATCGGAGTTGAAGAAAGCTGATGCAGACCTGAAAAAGGGATCCGTAACTCTCTTTTCTGAAATTTAGATCATGATAAGGAATCTGAAATTTTCGTGGGAACAGACCGTGCAGTATTCCCATGAATTTTCAGACAAGCACGTGAATGAGCGTTAAAAGAATGCAGATACCGACCGGAATAATTAAATTATCATCAACCGGGGAGAACATTTCCAGGATTCCTGCAACGACAGCAACAATCAGGGCTCCATAAACAGGCATGAACAGAACCAGGACCAGGAAGGTGACAAAAATTCCCGTGCCAGTTCCTTCCAGGGATTTTCCTTCATAAATAATCCTCCTGCCAAATCGCATTCCTGTAACCGCTGCGACCCCGTCAAGCACCGCCCATGTAACAATTGCTGGTACAACAAAAGGTGCCGGGAAAAGGATAACACAGGTAAAGGTAACTCACCGCAAAATAGAATGCACCCTTCCCAGGAAGGGGATCATGCCGATCTACATAGCTCAGGATTGGGGAGATTCCCGGAAGTGTATAGCCCCGGAGGATGAGATCGATACATAGTATGCCCAAAAAAAGACCGGCTGCAAGAATTGCGACCACTGTTGTATGATCCAGGACAAAAATCATCAACGCAATTCCAAGACCCACGATGATATGGATGAGTTTCCGTACAAACTCGTGCATCGTGGATACTTGGACTGATGGAGGTAAAAAGTTCCGGTCCTGCCAAACGAGAAAAGCTGGTACGAAGAACATTCCACAGATAATCCGGGTTAAGGACTCGACGGTTTTGATCAAACCCCCTGTTACCGATCCGGGAGAATGCCCTACCCGGATTAATCCCGAACACGCGTAATTCCCGATACTACCTGTACCCGACAAAATTAACATCCGGTAAAAGGCAGGGATGATGCAGGTATTCCCGGGAATACTCGGTGAATTCATGACAGGTCAGATGATATCCGAACCTTTTTCATCCTCCTCTTACCACTTTGAAGGATACCATGGACTCACGTGCGCTCCCGCGTATCCTGAGGATTGAGGGGCTCCTTCCTTTTACCGTATGTGCCATTCTGATCGGGTTTGTGGTGACTCTGTGGGAAGCCGGTTTCAAAGTCGCCGACTGGAGCCTGTTCCTTATCGCCGCAGTTACCGCGGTCCTGATCCATATCGATGGGCACCTGTGGAATGATATCATGGACCTCGAGATCGACCGCCGGGAGAAGAGCAGGGAAACCGGGCGTGACCGCCCCCTCGTCTATGGATGGGCGACCGTCCGGGAGTACCGCATGATATCTGCCATCGTCACGGTTGTGATACTGATCCTCGCCGCATACCTCACGATCTACCGGGTATTTATCCCGTTCCTGGTGATTCTCGGCTTCTTCTTTGATTACGGGTATAACCATCCCCGCATCGCGCTTGCTCACCGCCCGTTTACCGAATGGTACATATTTCCCTGGCTGGTTGTCGGGGTGACGGTTACCGTCGTTTATGCAGCGACCGGCATCGTTTCGCTGCTGGCGTTTATCCTGTCGTTGCTGCATGGCCTGATCGTGACCTGCTTCGTTGTTTCCATGATGCGGCGGGACGTCAATTCTGACCGGCTGGGTTCGAAATGCACCTCTTCGGTACTGTCCCTGAGCTCCCGCACTCGACAAGGTATGGGGTTATCACCATGTCCGTCTCTGCCCTGATGATCTACCCCATGGCCCTGGTCCTGGGAAATCTCTGGCTCGCGTATATCCTCATGCTTGCTACGACGATTACTGCCGGAATCAATACGGTCCTCGGGGGATGGATCGATCAGCTCTGTACCCGTGCCCTGTACTCACCTTTTCCCGACTTTGAGGCAAATGCCAATAAACTAATGTTGCAGCAGGTCGGGGTATCGATGGCTTATGCGGTTACCATATGCATTATGGTGATAGTGTTCGGGGGGATTCTATGAAGATCGCAATCGCCGGAGGAGGGATTGCCGGGAGTTACTTTGCCCGGCTTCTCCAGCAGGACGGGCACGTCCCGGATGTCTATGACGGCGTGGAGCATGATACCCGGTGTGGCTTCCGCTCATGCGGGTGGGGTGCCCCGGCAGGTATTTCCCGGTTCCTTGCAGATATCGGCCTCGACCTGAACGAATACCTCCTTGAGCCTATGCCCTCAATGAATTTCGACAGCCTCGTGGCAAAGACGCCCCTGCTCACCGTTGACAAACCCCGTCTCATCCGTGATTTCAGGCTGGGTATTACCCTGAAACGGAAGAACCTGGGGATGGAGGAGGCAAAAGACTATGATGTTCTGGTGGATGCGACCGGGATTGCACGGGACCTCCTGCCTCCCTGCAATTCGGACCTGACTCTGCCAACCCTGCAGCACCGTATCGCGGTAGAACCCCGCGGGAACGGACGTCTTGAGGCAGGAGTCTATGGGAACCGGGTGCCCGGACTCGGCTATATCTGGGTTTTTCCTCTCGGCAGGAATCAGTACCACATCGGCATCGGCGGCATCGGGCTTACCAGTCTTGAAAGCCTTATGGACTGGTTTTACCAGGACCTGTCCGGGAGATTTGCATTCAACCTGCTCTGCAGTTGCCGGGGAGATGTCCGGGTTGCCTCCCCGTACTACTCGGCTCCGTTTTACCGGGAAACGACCCGGAATGACGGCAGGTCCCAGATAATCGTCGGGGTTGGTGAATCCATCGGGACCGTAGCCCCGTTCACTGGTGAAGGGATTGTCCACTCCCTGGAATGTGCGAAAATTTGTGCAGAATCCTGGCCGGATCCAGAGGACTATGCCAAATCTGTACTTGCCCGGTTCTCATGGATGAAAAAAGAGCGGGAAACTCTCGATTACCTTATCGAACAGCGGGGAAAGGGCAGCCCAAGGATGCGTGATCGATGGCGTTTCTTCCGCAGTGCCCGTCGTTCCGGCATTGAACTCCCCATGCTTGAAGCTTTCCGGCAACTGGGAAGTCTTTCACAATGGCTGAATAATCCAAGGGAAAACAGGTAAGGAAGGGCTATTATAAAGAAATTCACGATACCGGGCTTTTGTCCGTGAAATTTTTCTTTAAAAAAAAATTTTAGATCTTTTGGAATTGCTGGAAGCAGGCCACATCATATTGTGAGACCGCATTAGGTTATTTCCGTTCGCTGTAAAATCAGATCCCGCATGCATGGTTGTAGCAAAGTTAAATCCCGCCGCGTTGAAACCCGGGGGAGGAAAGGCCAGGCATTCCCAAAGAAGGCCAGGCAGCTCTTGCTTGGCTGGCCTGGACTGGTCGGGGTTCTTGCTGCACTGACTGGACCGATGGCGATGACAAGCAACGCCATCAAACCGGGGAACACTTTCTTTTTCATCATCATACCATCTGCCGATAGGGCAAAGACCCCATGGAATCCAATCCCGGATAAAGATTTTTTCTGAAAACTCAGAGGATGTTTTCAATTTTTGAAAACTGATAATGAATCAAAATGTAGAATGAAACATTCTCCATGATATACCGAAAATGGGGTTCACATCCGGTCCTCTCTGACACAATAAATCCGGTATTCCCCTCTGACATTTTCAATGCCATGTGTGTGATGTTCAAATCCCGGGAATCTGATATCAAATTCCTGCATCGATTTCAGGTACTGAAGAGGTGGGTCGTCCTGGTTCCCTGTTCGTTCACCCGGGGCGAAGAGCGGGATACCGGGAGGATAGGGGAATATTCCGGTTGCTGCGATCCTGTCGGCTGCTTTCAGGAGCGGTACCTGTTCAACCTCTCCCCGAACCAGCTTCTGGTACACTTCAGCGAACCCGATTGCCGGTTCCGGGAGAAGAGAGAACGCCTCCCCAAGCAGTTCACACATCCGGTGGTCTTTTTTGAATGCATGCATCTCGTCGGTGAGGCTCCTCAGCGTCATCCCCCCGTAGCGGTCCGGGTGGGCGCGGATCAGGTCAGGGAAGACCTCCTCAAGGGGGGTCTCTTCGTCATAAAGACGTTTGAACTCGAAGAGCTCGGTGATGAGGGTCCCCCACTTCCCTTTTGTATTGCCTATCGAGAAGAGGAAGAGGATGCAATAGTCACCGGACTTTTCATTAACAATTCCCCGGGTGTCCAGGAATTTTACTACGACTGCAGCGGGTATTCCCCATGCTTCCGGGTGTACCGTCCTCATTCACCCCGGGCATCGTGACCGTGACCTTGGTCGGGTCAAGCATGCAATAGTTATCAGGCAGCCCGGGAAACCCATGCCATTTCTCCTCCGGGTGTAATATCCAGGAGTACGGATCATCTCGCAGGGTTTCAAACGAGGCTTCGGAAAGCGGGACTTTTATTGTTGTTTTCCCGTCGGTCACGGTATCAGGCTGCCATACGCCGAACCACCAGTCTTTCGGTTTCCCGACTCCACAGACTTCCCGGTATATTCCTGCCATAGTCTGCCGGAACCTTATTGCTTCTTCGATCGACTCGGTTGTCAGAATACGCCCTGCGGCACCATCCATCATCTTCGATGACACGTCCAGGCTTGCCATGATAGGATAGAGCGGGGATGTGGAACTGTGCATCATGAAACCTTCGTTGAAAAGGGGATGATCAACCGGGACCCGCCCGTTCCTCACATGTACCATGGATGCCTGGGAAAGGGCAGCGAGAAGTTTATGGGTTGACTGGGTGGCAAAGATGGTCGGCCCTGCCGGATCCCCTGCACCGTCCCGCATCGCAAACCGTTCCCGGTACAGCGGGTTGAACCGGGCATAGGCATACCATGCTTCATCGAAATGGATGCTGTCCACGCTCCTCCCGAGGAGCCCTTCTACCTCAGTGGCTTGGTAACAGAGGCCGTCATAGGTCGAGTTGGTCACAATCGCGTGAACCGGTTTATTATTCTCCCTGCCCTTTGTCAACGGGCATGCATCGATCTTTGCGTTAATACGCTCCGGAGTCATCTCGTCCGGAGGGATCGGTCCGATAATCCCGTACCGGTTCCTGGTCGGAATCATGAATACCGGTACCGAGTGGGTCATCGTGAGTGCATGTTCAACTGATTTATGGCAGTTCCGGTCGACAAGGACAATATCATCCTTCGTGACCCTCCCGAAAAAGACGATCTTGTTTGCTGTTGAGGTGCCATTGGTCACAAAATAGGTCATATCTGCGCCAAAGACCCTGGCGGCATACCGTTCAGCCTCGCCCAGCGGTCCGGAATGGTCAAGCAGGGACCCGAGCTCGCTCGACCGAGATCGAGAGATCGGAACGGAAGAGCTGCTCTCCGAAGAATTTTGAAAATAACCGCCCTGACGGCGATTTCCGGAAGGCCGTTCCCCCGGCATGCCCGGGAGTATGCCAGGAATACTCAAAGTCGCGGGAAAATTCCACCAGAGCACCGAAGAAGGGCGGCAGGAGCGATTTTTTATACCTGTTTGCGGCTGCTGTGATACGCCCGGCAATAAACTCCGGCGTATCGTCCATGATGTAAATGAATTCATTCACCTCCCTGATCGTGTCGACATTCAGCGAGGTGAAGGTGGTGCCGGGTTCCTCTGCCGGTTCTGCCATGAGGAAGACCGGAATATCCTCGTTCCGAAGCCGGATTTCGCGGATCAGTTGTTTTGCATCGTCATGAGTCTCCGGTTGCATATCCCCCAGGTTCCAGTTGATCAGGACGCAATCGACTTCCGGTAAATTTGCGTACGCTGAACGGGCATCTTCCAGAGAGGCAATAGCAGACACCTCAATATCAAAATCGGTGAGACCCTGCACGATCCGGGTGATCGTTCGGCCGTGCGGTGTATCCTGGTGAAACGTATCGTCAACAATCATAACGATAATTTTCTCTTCCGGGTTCATGGATCCCTCCGGATATCATCTGCTTTTGGGTTATTACCTCTGTTCACCAGAAAAAAAGCAAGAAGGAGAGGAATCCTGCAGGTGAACCTGCCCGTCAGACCACGGTGTTCCGCTGCAGGTTTTGTACATAGTCCTGGTAACGATATAACCGGAAAGAAAACTGCCCGGCATGAGATGATTGGTGAGCCCATACGTGCTGTCTCTGCTTTCCGCTGGTTAAAACAATCCCCACACTTCTCAAATATCAGGTCGCCGAAAAAGGTATGCTAAAAAAATATCCCCGCCACCAGGTTATTTTTTCAGCTCCCCACTCATCGTCTGGAACTGTTCGCTCGTGATCTCTCCTTTTGCATATCGTTCTTTCAGGATATCTATCGGGCTCTTCTCGACGGGCATTACCTTTGGTCCGCCGGACTCCCGGACGATAATGTAGATGATCAGAAACAGAACCCCCAGCACCGGGATGAGCACGAGGATTCCCCAGAGCAGCCCGTTCATCCCCCGCGTGTTTGCGTCCTGGTACACCAGGTAAGCGATGATCAGGAAGACGATCAGCCAGAAAAACATCATGCCCAGACCCCAGAACGGGAAGCCGCCACCCCATCCTCCCATGTAATCCATCATGAAGGCCATGCGGGAGAATAGGCGCAGGTTCTCATTAAGGTTTTGTTAAGGCTCGTTTTAACGCGGGCATTCTCCTGCCATAAGCGCCAATAGTGCCGATACTTCCTCAACGGGCAGTTCACAGATATGACCGGCAGAAAAGCCATCAGCCGGAACATTTTTAGATAAGAGACGAGATATTGCTGGTACTCATGGACAATAATATCTGGTTTTACCTGCTGAATTTCATTATCGGTATCGGATTTGGCTTTTTTCATCGCGGGAAGGAAGATTTTATGGGTATCCTCAGGAACGGGGCGATCGCCGGTCTCGTACTGGGCATTGCCTTTGTGCTCGTATCGCGGGTCTTTGTTCTCGGAGGCCTCAGTCTCGGCCCGGGTTTCGCTGGGATATTTGATATTTTCATCATCATCATCATCTACGTGATCATCTTTATGGTGGGCGCCTTTATCGGCGACTGGCTCGAAGGCCTCCGGAAAAAGAAACAACCTGCACGGAAGGCTCTATAAATTCCATCCCGCCTTTTTTTGCCCTTTCCGTATAGCGAAAGAATCATCCCTCCCCGGCATCTTCTCTGTCACGCATTCCGTACCTGAGCAACGCACCGATGAAGACTCCTGCAATCTGGGGGGACCCCTTTATCCCTATCATTGATAGTCTCAGTCCTACGGCCCTTCTATCTTCCATCCGGGCCCGGAGCAGGATTTGCCGCGCAGAATACCGGTATTTCCGTAACCTTTTTACCAAAGGGGTGCGATATTGCTGGTTATCAGGAGTAGTTGTATGTGGTTTGAACTGCTGATTCTCATCCTTGGTATCGCGTATGGGTTTTTCCATAAAGGGAAGGAAGACTTCTGGGGGCTCCTCAAGACCGGGGCGATCATCGGGATCGTCCTTGGGGTTATCTTCGGGCTTATTGCATTCTTCTTTGCTCCCGGACTCCTTGGCCTCGGCCTCGGCCTTGCCGGTGGTATCGGCATTTTTATCGGGATCATTATCCTTGTGATCATCTTCATTGTCGGTGCCTTCATCGGTGACTGGCTCGAAGGAATGAAGAAAAAGTAATCTTTTCAGGAGGCTGTACTGCAGTCTCCGCATCTCTTTTCGATAAAATTCACCGGGAAGATCACCCCATCCCGCGACTATAATAACTACCGCTCCATAAAGAACTGCAAAGAGCATCCAGAAATGAAGATCCTTGCCATTCACGGGAGCCCCCGCACGATCCGCAGCACCACCCGGAGACTCGCCGGGCTCGTGCTCGAAGGTGCAGCAGAGGCCGGTGCTGAGACGGAGATGATTGATCTGGCGGATTATCGCATTACACCCTGTACCGCCTGTGAGGCATGCTCGTTCACCGGTACCTGCGTTTTTGGCGACGATGTCCCGGCCCTGATTACACGAATGAAGGAGGCAGACGCCATCATCTTCGGCTCGCCGGTCTATATCGATAACATCAGCGGGCAGATGAAGGTCTTCTTCGACCGGCTGGCCGATGCCATCCATTACCAGGTACTGGCGGGAAAATTCGGGTGTGCCATTACAACCACTCATGAATCCGGCGGGGATGACACGGTTGCGTACCTGAACCACGTGCTCAATTATCTTGGAATTATTTCCGTAGGAGGGCTCAGCATTGCCACGGCCGGCAGGGCGGATGCCGTGGATGATGCAGGATCTGCGGCACAGGCCCTCGGCAGGAACCTTGCTGCTGCGGTCAGGAACGGTTTTTCCGATCCGGCGCAGGAAGCGATCCTTGCCGATAACCGTTTATATTTCCGGGCGATCATTGAAGAGAACCGGGATTTCCGCAGCGATGAGTACGAGCGATGGGTGCGGATGGGATGGATCACGTGAATATGGCCGAATCATGGCCGGAAGGGAGATTCCCCGGTGCAACGCCAGGACAACCGCCGACGCAGTCTCTCACCAGGGACGATACGAGGAAGAACAAGATGATTCTTCACCAGTCATTCTATGCCAGGGATACTCTTACGGTTGCGGAACACCTCCTCGGGCAGCAGCTGGTGCATAGAGACGGCGGGAACACGACGGCAGGAAGGATCGTCGAGACCGAAGCATACCTTCACCAGGATCCTGCCGCACACTCATTTCATGGCAAAACCGGGAGCAACAGTGTCCTCTTCGGTCCGCCCGGCCATGCACATATCTTTTTCATATACGGGAAGTACTGGTGCCTGAATGTTGTCACCGGGCAGGGAGATCATAAGGGGGCGGTACTGCTGCGGGCTCTTGAACCGGTCGATGGTATCCCGGTGATGCAGGAGCGACGCGGGACTACGGAGATACGTCTCCTCTGCAGCGGCCCGGGGCGGCTGACACAGGCTCTTGCGATAACCGGAGAGTTCAACGGGACCCCTCTCTTCTCAGGTACTCTCATTATAAGGTCCGCTGGGAGCCTTCCTGAATCCGGCCATTCGGCTGAGGCGGAGATCGTAAAGACGACCCGGATCGGGATCTCCAAAGCAAAGGACCAGCCGTACCGGTTCTACCTGAAGGGAAACCCGCATATCTCGCGACAATAATTCTCCCATTTCCTCCCTGGTTCAGACTGTTGCGATTTCGCCCTTTTTGACCGGTTGACCGACGGCTTGAGAATCGTTCCAGCATTGTGGAGACTGCTTTGATGCAGAGGCAGGACAGAACGATAACTGCCAGGGTGGCGACGATAAAGATGATGTAACTCCGTGGTACATTGCCAATGATGGACAGGTATCAGCCACACGGTTGCTCCATCATGAATTGTCAAAAAGATGAGTTGAAGTATGAATCGCATGAACTTCGTGATATCTCATCAGTATGATCCGGCTCATCCAAATACAAGAGATTATGCCCGATGAACGGTCTGGTATTATTAATCCATCCACATGTATGGTGATGCCTGTGAAAATTACCAGACTCTACAATGGACCGGACAATCACTCCTGTTTTGAGGACATCGAGATCGACCTTGAGTCAAAAGGGCCCCTTGGACTCTTCAGCGAGCCGGCCGCTGCAAAGGCTGTTTTTTTCCGGGAAATTCCGCCCCGGTACGAATACCCGTGGCACAATGTTGTCTGCCGGGAATATGTGGTAACCATCGAGGGGCGGGCGGAAATAGAGGCGGGTAGTGGCGAGAAACGGCGGTTTGGCAGAGGGGATATCCTGCTCGCTGAAGACCTTACCGGCAAGGGTCACCGCACACGGAGTATCGGCAGGAAACCCTGGCGGCAGATCTTTATCACCCTGCCATAACCATGCAGATGCATTTTTTCGTGAATCTTCACGAGAGGATACGGGACTCCTTCCCAACCTTTAAGAGGGATTGCTGTATAGTGCTTTCATTAAATCCCTGAGGTTATCATGACTGCAGAAATCGTGATCATGAACAAAGAGGCGATCGCGCTTGCGGCAGACAGTGCCGTCAGTCTGGTAATCGGCCCGTCTGACAGCCCTCAAAAGATCTTTACGTCGGCGAATAAAATCTTCGGGCTGTCTGATAATCACGCCGTATCGCTTATGATCTATAATAATGCCAGTTTTCTGGGAATTCCGTGGGAACCGGTCCTTACCCGGTTCGAAGAATCCCTTGGGCCGGTACCCCTTCCGACTCTCGCCGAGTATGCCGACCGTTTTATCAGTTTTTTGAAGAGTGAACAGGAATTGATCACGCCTGATATCGAAAAGCAGTATTTCACCTCGTTGATCTATACCTATTATCTCTCGTTCAGGACACTCTTCCAGCAACAGGCATCTGAGATGATTCGTGACCTCGGGGTCATCAACGAAGATCAGATCGGAGAGATTGTCGCAGAGAAGATCAATAACTTTTATGCTGAAATCAGCAGCGCCGAATATGTCGCAGGTGCAGATGCATCCAGCATTAAGGCTCTCATTACTTCCTACGAAGAGATTACGAAAAAAGCGATAACCGATGTCTTCGAACAACTCCCCATACCGGATCAGGCACGGGTCCAGTTACAAGAGATCCCCTTCCTGTTTTTTCTGAAGGTTACCGGAATTCAGGATCCGGCATCCCAGAATTTCTCCGGCATCGTGATTACCGGCTTTGGGAAAAAAGAGATCTTCCCTTCGCTCATCACGTATTCTATTGACGGGAGGCTGTCGGGTATCCTGAAGTATACTGAGAGTGAGAACAGGAAGATCACACCGGAGTATGGTGCCTATGTCATTCCTTTCGCACAGAGGGAGATGGTCGATATCTTCATGTCCGGCGTGGACAGCCGGCTCGTCACCGCACTGGTGGAAAGTCTGGCAGAAATATTCAATGAATACCCTCAGGCAATCGTCGACAGTATTGAAACCATGGGCGAAGATGAAAAATCCAATCTGAAAAATCAGTTCCAGCCGAAAAGCGATGAACTTGTTGAACGGATCTCGACGTACCTGAACAATTATCGCCTTTCGAATAGTACTCCCATCATCAACGTGGTGATATCCCTCCCGAAAACCGAACTTGCGGCGATGGCTGAATCTCTCGTGAATCTAACGTCCATGAAACGAAAGGTTTCCATGCAGGCCGAAACCGTTGGGGGTCCGGTGGACGTTGCGGTGATATCGAAACGGGATGGCTTTGTATGGATTAAGAAAAAGCAGTATTTCCGGCAGGAACTGAACCCGCAACTGACCAATCGAAACTGAGGTGAACAAATCATGGAAAAAAAAGATGAGAAAGAAAAGAAAGTCTGCCATTCAGACAAGGAATTTGAGGAACTCTTCCTTCCCGGGTTGGCCAAGACCAAAAAAATGCAGCAGGTGATCAATGATCCCAAGAAGTTAAAGGAGCATTTGAAAGAAAACCTCCTGAAACACAAAAAAACGAATGAGGAAAAATAACGGGAAATTAATAAGATCGCCAATAAGCAGAAAAGGGTTTATCAGGCCGGACCTGTAGCCCGAGGAGGACAGTGGACGATTTGAATATTATTTTGACAACAGCTCAAGGTGGCTGCTGTCACAGAACGGTTTGTTCTCTGATCTCCCGCACCTGCAGAGGGTAACCCGGTTGCGAATCTCATACAGAGTCCCATCCGCAGATTCGACCGGGATCCTGCCCCGCACCCATACCGGCCCTTTCCCCGCGTTATCAGGATATTCGATCAGTCCGACAGATGGTTCAAATTCCGGCTCTATCGCTTCATGAGACTTTTTATCCCAGATAACCAGGCGGCCTGAAGGGCAGTTCCCTCCTTCGGTAATCGCCAGAAATCTTGCTTTCTTTTTATCTGATTGCCGGGTCAGCTTCCAGATCCCTCCGGCACGGTCACAGAAACGGGCGGAAGCACACAAGTCGATAAAATCTGTCAGGGTGAGCGACGGTCCGTTGATTCTGTCTGCTTTATCGCAATACGGTTTCCTGTCAGCCGTTTCGGTCCCGTCAAAACCGGTTTCTGTGTGCATTCCATCGCAGAACGGCAGGATTTTTGACTGACCGCAGCGGCATAGAGAATATTTCACCTGGAGCGGGTATCTCCTCACCCTTGCGCCATTCACAGGAAAACCCGTCCCTGTCATTTGTGATGATCTGTTCTGTGAGAGGAATCCTGCCGGAAACGACGTAGGGACCATCTTTTGTTACGACTATTTTCTGGTGTGCACCAGGGACGTTACCAGTCTTATTTTTTCTGTTTTTCATACCAGTCACGTTTTCTCTATTCAGGAAACTGCCATCGCTTCCGGTTTACCGAAGTTCGCACGTCCAGAACCCCGGAAGCCCCATCATCGGGTGTCAGAAAGTATATGCTATGAGTCTAATCGGCATCGTACTACATCACTTTACCGCTAATAAGTGAATGGCGGTAACGGTTCTTCCTTTGTTAAAGAAGAACCGTTAATTATACGGGCACAGAGGATCATCGGCCCAGAGGTCCCCGTAATGCGAATATGCCCGAATCCGGCAACCCCCCCCGCATACGTCCTTGTATTCGCACGAGCCACACTTCCCCGTGAGGAGACTCTTCTTCTGGCGGAATGACCTGAGAACAGGGTTTCCCGCATCGCTCCAGATCCTGCTGAATTTCTGTTCCCGCACATTCCCTATCCTGAACTCTTCCCGCTGCATGAACTGGCAGGGATAGACAGTACCCGAAGGGTCAACATTGGCGACACGGTCACCGGCGCTGCACGAATCCCCGGTGCACTGGAGCAGGGTCAGGGCATTCTCAAATTCCCTGCTCCCGCTCTCTTTCAGCTTCTTGAGGAGACGGATACCGTCCTGGGGGGCATCTACCGTGAGGAATTCGATCCCCTCTCCCTTTAATTCCTCCGCTCTCTGGAACAGGATGTCAAAAATGCGGGAAGATTCGTTCACGGTGATCTGTTTGTTGTAGATCCCTCCGCCCCTCCCACTCGGGACCAGCCAGTAGACGCAGAACCGCGGGACCTTTAATTTGTGGGCAAGATCGATCAGGGGAGCAACCTCCTGGGTATTATCCTTCGTGACGGTAATCCTGATACCAGTCTTGATCCCGGCATCCCGGCAATATTTCAGGGCCTGTATGGATTTATCAAAGCACCCGGGTCCATTCCTGATTGCGTCATGGGTCTTTCCGGTCGCTCCATCCAGTGAAACCCCCACGTATTCTATTCCGCATTCTTTGATCCTTTCCGCAATCTTCCGGGTGATCAGCGTACCGTTGGTGCTCATTGCGGTTGTCAGACCGCATGCCTGTGCAAATTCCGCAAGTTCCCAGAAATCCGGTCTCACCAGTGGTTCCCCGCCGGAGAACATGAGGAGAGGGATCTTTATCGTTGCCAGATCTGCGATAAATGCTTTTGCCTCCTCAAACGACAATTCTCCCAGTGGCGATCTATCGGTAGCACCGGGACCTGCATCGATATAACAATGCGCACAGGACAGGTTGCATTTCCGGGTCATGTTCCAGAAAACCACCGGCCGACGGGTTTCCGTAAACGCGAGAACCGGACGGGGGACTTCGTGCGGCTCGACATGCCGGTATTTGAGGGCAGTACCTACCGTGCCCGTACCGTTCAGCAGCTGGGTAATCCGGATCATGGATCAGCCATGTAACACCATTTTGTCCGACTCATTGTACCTCTCTTCTCATGTCTGGGGAATATTCTGAAGACCATGAATAATGCTCGTTCTTTTGAATTGTTTGGTGCTGAATATGAAAATATAGTCGCTGGTACCTGTCGCTTCAGAAAGTCGTTTCGCACAGGTTTCCACCGATTCGCGATCATATCCATGCAGGACAGTAAACAGGTTGTAATCCCACACTCCCGGGACCGTTCTTCTCTCGTAGCAGTGGGTAACCTCATCATACGAAGAAAATTTCTCTCCCGTCTCCTCCACCATGTCTTCCTGCACCTTCCATGCCACGACCGCATTGGCGACGATGCCTAGTTTCCTTTGATTGACGGAACCGCCGATCCTTTTGATCATTCCGTGGCGGATCTGGCGTTCAAGCCGTGTCAGCACTTCACTTTGCTCTATCCCCAGTTGTTCTGAAATCTTCCTGAAAGGTTCATCAACCAGAGGGATGTCATTCTGGGTAATTCTCAGGATTGCCCGGTCGGTCTCATCCATTGCTGCCGGGATGGGGGAGGGTCCTCCACGGGTTCTGGTGATATGAGCTCCGGTGGAAAATCTGAAGCGGACATCGGTTTTGAATACCCGTACGGTCCGGAGATCCAGAAGGTCAGGACCTCTTATGCCAGTTCTCTGTTTTATTTCGTCAATTATACCCGTTAATTCCTGTTTGTTTCCGGCATTCACTGTAAACCACAGGTTATACTCATGTTCACGCTGGTAGTTGTGGGTTACACCCGGATATTCGTTGATGACTGAAGCAGTGTCCCCAATCTTTCCTTCGGGCACTCTCATCGCGATCAGGGTTGAGCTCCCGGATCCGGTTTTTCGTTTATCCAGGATCGTATGGACCGATCGGATAACCCCGCCGGTGGAAAGTCTCCGCACGCGATATACTACCTCCTCTTCAGACATCCCCAGCCTCGTCCCGCCTTCACGCCAGGGTCGTTCCGTTACCGGGAACTCGTCCTGCAGCCACTGGAGGAGGGCCCGGTCTCTCTCATCCACCAGGACCGTTTCGTTCACCTATCCTCACCTCCCGGGATGTACGGGCACCAGGGTTCCTCTGCCATATAATCCCCACCCGGTTCTCCGGGCTCATGGAGGCCGCTGCAGGTGTTCACGGGACCGGTCATTCCATATGCCCGGGCACGGCAGCCCCCGCAGGCATTCCGGTACTCGCATACGCCACACTTTCCTTTTAATGTGTTAAAGTTGCGGAGTTTTTTCAGTACGGGGGAATTGAACCAGATGTCCTTAAAATCCTTATCGAGGATATTCCCAAGCGTTACCGGGAGGTACGGACAGGGTGTCACGTCTCCGGTCGGATAGATGCGACAGTAGCTCAGCCCGGCGATGCACCCGCGACCCCATTCTTTCAGATCATATCCCTTCTGCAAAGCAATCCGGATAAACTGGGGGGCACATACCGGTCTTATCCGCAGCTGGTTCCTGCCAAAGACCATAGTATCCAGGACACGGGAGATAATGTCCTCATACATATCCGGGGATATATCCCCGATGTTTGCTCCTCGCCCGGTCGGTACGAGGAAGAAGAGGTGAAAGGAGGATGCCCCGTGTTCCGTTGCCAAATCCATAACCTGTTCCACCTCGTCAAAATTCTGCGCTGTGACCGTTGTGTTCACCTGGACCCGTATTCCGTTTCGTATACATGCATCAATTCCCTGAAATGCCTGTTCCCATGCTCCGGTCTGTCCGCGAAATATGTCATGTCGTTCAGATATATGGGAATCAATGCTCACCGCGACCGCTTTTACACCGGATGATTTGAGTCTTTGGGCAACAGTGTCATTGATGAGTGTTCCATTCGTCCCCATGGCAACGGTCATCCCTTTCTCTGTTGCATACCTGGCAAGCTCGTAAAAATCGCGCCGGAGCAGTGGCTCTCCGCCGCTGAAGATAAGGAGTGGCCTGCTCACCTCGGCAATCTGGTCAATGAGCAGTTTTCCCTGATCGGTAGTTAACTCCTTCTTTCCGACATTTCCCCCCGCATCGATGTAGCAATGCGGACACTGCAGGTTACAGCGGAGGGTCATGTTCCAGGAGATTACCCGGGGCAGGAACATGTTTTCCGTCACTTCATTATCACCCGGATTGTGCCTGGCATAATTCTTATTCGTATTCCTGGCAGAATATTTGTCGTAGCGAAGCTCTTTTTGATTCACCGGGGAATACCTGGGCCATTGCGGTACCTGTTATGATTGTACTTCCATTGTTGTATGCATATTCAAATTGTTCGAGGTACTCGTGGATAGGGACGCATGTTTCCGTATTGACTCATCGGACAGGAACATTTTTTTATGTGCCCTGCTATGAAAGACTATGGCTCCTTATTCCAGATTCTTGTTCTGGTCGGCATGTACTATCATGCTGATCCTTGCCAGCGTAAGTGCCGGTTGTACTTCCCCTCAGAGTGCCGTAACAACTCCGACGCCAACAACCCCGGCATCGACAACCCTGGTGGGGACAACCCCGGCAGTCACAACGATGGTGGCGACAACCCCAGCTTCCGGTGGGTCGAGTGCGATAACCATCAAAAACTTTGCATTCGGTCCCGCAACCGTGACAATCACGACCGGAACGACTGTCACCTGGACAAACCAGGATGGCCCGACCCACCAGATCGCCTCCGACTCAGGATCTCCGGTCTCATTCTCATCCGGTTCGCTGTCAACCGGTGCATCGTACCAGTTTACGTTTACCAGTCCCGGCACATACCCTTATCATTGTGCAATTCATCCCTCCATGACAGGTACTATTGTCGTGCAGTCCTGATCCATCCATTTTTTTATTTTTTCAGTCGTTTCAAAAGATTTTCAGGTTTTCCCACCAAATCCGTGTATGAATCCATGAACTTCCTTAATCCCCGATCTCATTGTATTGACTATTCTATTGACGGGTCCTTGTGTTTCACCGACATTTGGAAAATCTGAGCCAGCGGCTTGGGGTGCTTTGCCTCCTGACCTGAAGTCTCTGACAAGGAGTGGTAATAAAATTTGTTACACTTTTACGGGTATACCTTCGTGAATAGAGAGCTGACCACAAGGAATTCAACCACCCATGAAACATATCGGATACTGCACTGACCGTTTTCGGAAAAATCACGGTCAGGTCGCCACTTTTATGACACGGGGGAAGAAACCAGGAGCAGCGATTAACGAGGCGAAGAGATTTGCGGAGCGGATGGGCTACCGCTGGCAAACGAACCCGGATCCGGATCTCCTGTACGACCTCCTCCTCTTCAAGCCTGCATCCATCCGGCTCGTGAAGGTCCGCCAGACGCGGTACCGGATCGATCCGGAACCGTTCTATGAAGATCTTTTCCCGGACGAGCTCCGCGGTCTGCGGGCTCTCCCGTTCCCTGCATTTGTTCTCCGCGAGCTCTGGCTCCGTACCCAGCATGAGCGGATCTGGAGAAGGCTCCTCGTCCACGAATTATCAGTCGGCGAGTGGAATGGTGGGGGCCGGACGGGTACAAGAACCCTCACGCCCGGTGAGAACCTGTTTTCAGAGGTGCTATGACGTATTTTGCCGGACCCGGGAGATCGAGTCCCCGTAAAATGCCCGGTTTGGCAAACGGACGAAGAATTGGCATATCGAAAAATTTACTGAAAATCTCCATGGGAACCAGTGCCAACTCCTGACAGGATTCTTCGTTTACATCGTTATTTTTCGGAAAAAATCGTTTTAATCAGGAGAAATCCGTGCAATTTAGCGGGCTTTAACCGGTCCCGGAAAAAAATGCAATGGGTAACTTTTCTGAGGCATTTTCCTCCCACCAGCGCCCTCCTGTGCCATGAAAACGAGGGATCAAAAAATCAGGGTTTTAAATGGATATTTCATGAAACGGAGGGATTTCAGAGGACTTTTTAACAATAACTGTAATAGCAAATCTGATCTCATATCCCCACCTGTCAAATTTCCTGATCAGGAGACACTTCTATCATGTAGATTCTTCCTATTCATGGATCCATGATCTGATAGGTACCACGAGAAGGCTCGGGGGTCTCGTGCTTAATGGAACAGCAGATGCCTGACGGAGACAGAGGTGACCGATCTTACCGATTACTATGTCCATTCCTCTACTGCCTGCGAAGTGTTCTCCTTTAATGGCATCTGTATGAAGATCTTTGCCTTCCCTTCACGATCCGAGACTGGGAGAGATTGGGACAACCACTGTTATGACCGAAGTATTTTCTTTTCATTACATTCCCTTTAATGAACACTAACAAACAAGCACCGTGGAGTCTGTTTGATTGACTCAACAGAATTATTTAATATAAAAAAAAGATTTAGTAAATTTATCGTCGTATGGCTTTGAACATTAAAAGTCAACCATGAAGACTGAATGCGCAAATCATTGATTTTTAATAATATGACTCTATTTTGAAAAAATAGCAATGATATAACCTTCTCTACGATGACCTCTTCCCGGCTTTTGAATAACGTGCACAGATCCCCGCCACAATTACAAGACTCGGAATTGGAGAGATCGGACTCAACGCAGAATGAGTTGAAGTACCTGAAACGGCTGGGTTCGACGTTGATGATAGAACCGACGGCATAACACCGGTTTGATTTGGACCTGCCATCAGAAGCGGCATATACCAGACATCACCAGCATGAGGGAAACTTCCGAGAACCCAGATCTTGTTCTGGAACGACACGACGCCCATCCCATACCGGGACTGAATCCTGCGTGTTCCGTTTCCAGCGTCCAGTTGTTACCATCAATCGAAGACCAGACAGAATTAAAAAAAATTTCTTTTTCCAATTCTTCTTACGTAATTTTTGGTATAAGCGCAGGGGGGGTGTGGATACCACCTCCAACGATCCAGAGTCTGCCATTAAAGACAGTCACTGGTGTATGTTAAATAACTCTGAATGACGCATTTTCATTCACCAGGACCCATTTCTTACCAGCAGGCGAGGACCATATTTCATTTGTTCCCCAACTCTCTTGATTGAGTGCAACATCAAAGATGAAAATACGATTATTAAATACCGCACCGCTCAAAATAAAACCTGAAGATCGACTAAAACCCGCGTTGTCAGTAATTTGTGTCCAGTACTTCCATCTGAAGAAAACCAGACCTCATTCACTAGATTATACTGATAATCTTGTCCGCCTATCACCCAGAGTTTATTATCGAATACAACAACAACGGGATTACTTCGCTGACTGAATCCTGCATTGACAGTTGCTAGACTCCAGTTACTGCCATCAAAAGATGACCATACGTCGTTTCGCTTTGAGTTTGCTTCAATACCACCAATTACCCAGAGTTTATTATTGATGCGGCAACCTTGAGAGAGCTTCGAGGACTAAATGGTGCATTTTCAGTAAGTTTAGTCCAGTTACTGCCATCGGAAGATGACCAGACGTCATTATATAAAACTCGAAAATCTTGGGATTCAGGATTTGGATTTATACCACCAATTAAAAAAGACGATCATGAAAAACAGCTGAACCGTAAATAACTCTTGAACCGTAAGGTGACACCTTACTAGTCTGTGTCAAATTCCCATAACGGAAGGTATTCGCATGAACCGGTCCGATAATAACCTAACAAAAAATAATAGTAAGAAATATCTGTTTCATAAAAACTCTCGAACAATACTGAATTTTAATATCCATATAATTTGGCTATTCCGGCCATCAACATATCAGTATTGTCGGAACTTCAATGGAAACGGTATATGGGATAGAACGGGAATCGACCGGGCACATAATTTCCTTATAACCGGCAACTCACCGGTTTCGGGAAAATGGAACTAACATTTTAAACCCGCACCATTTTTTTCGATAATAAAATAGATAAAAAAACTCATTCGATCCAGTCGAGCGATACCCGGGATTTCTCGTGTCTCTTCACGCCTTCTGTAATTTTTCTTTCACCTTTTTCACCGCAACGATTGCCGGTGACGGATGTCTGATCAAACTGCCCGTAATCCATATAATCACTGGTCGATCCGGTCATCACCGGCGGCAGAAACCTTATGGATGGGAGTGGCGGATTCTTTCATGAGGGACGTTATGTCGGAGATCAAATCTGATAAACATATTTTCCCAGCATCTCTTCTTTGCGACAAAAACCTGTTTTTCCCTGCGTCGCATTTTCCGTCGTAGTCAAAATACCCAGAAATCACGGTTATTTATCGGAAATAACCCGAAATATTCGCCAGTTTTCATCCCCTTTTCAATGGGATACCAATGCCCTTTGGGTGGCAGATCTCGTCCTTAGTAGGCTAAAGCAGGCTCATGATCGAAACTCACGCAGTTTTGGGGGTCGGAATTGGGGTGAAATATGGGGTTATTTTGGCAAACAAATCCCAATTATCCGATTTACTGGTAAGGGTACAATCGGGGCGTTTTGCGGGGTTTTCCGGATCATGAAAATCGGAAATCGGGGTCTGATATGGGGTTATTTTACTGCTGGAGAGTATGGTTTTTAAGAGGATCCGGGGGTTCAAAGAGTTAGTGCACCCGATAATCCCGGTGGACGTTACAACTGATTCAGTTAATAGAATCCATAACATGACTTCAGAGATAAAATAAACATTCATTCTTGCAGGGTCATATTAATCGCTGCGAATAATATGTATACCAGTGATTAATAAATAGCGAAACTATATAATTATCTTTTATGTTTTGAAAGTAATGCATTATCGGTTCTCTGCTATTGATCAGAAAGTAAGAGGGTTTCCCAAGTCAAAGCAAAAAAAGATTTCGATCATGAAAAAAGTAGCATATGGCGCAACAAAAATTTTGTAAAAAGGAGTAATAGTATAGGATGAATTCGGTTAGATGTGTTGTTTTTCTGATTGTCGTGCTGATGGCAGTGATAGCAATAGTTCCGACAGTGAGAGCGGATGAAAGAAATATCACTATAAATGTTACTTTTCCAGAGGAAGGAGATACTCTCTATTTGGATGTGGCGCCGGCATTCGTCTCAGTTCGTGGAACAATAGATGCTCCGCACGGTATAAAGAATGTATCAATCACAAATGGTGAGGATCTTGTGGTATGCGGAAGTAATTATGGAGTTCATTTTGCTTTGTTGTGTGAAGTTCCGTGTTATTCCACTACAAATCATATCACGGTCACAGTTGTTGATGCACTGGGGAATAGTGCTTCCGCAACACGAAATTTTACAAGATATACCGGCCCCCCTCCCCCGGGCACAATCTGGGTAACCGGACGGATTGTTGATTCGAAAGGCCAGCCAATTCCCAATGCATCAATTGTTTTTGAAACGGTTGGTGAAAATTATCATGTCACAGCTACGACAGAGTCGGGTGCGGATGGTTCGTATAAAATGAAAAAAGCTCTCGGTTTTAACCAGAGAATTACCGTCCGAAAGGAGGGGTATCAGACCTTTGTGCGTGAAGCGAATTTCGTACCGTTCCGATAACCAATTCAATATCACGCTTGAACCACAGGGTACATCGGTTCCGGGATTTACTCTTGTCAGTGCGATGTCAGCAATTCTCGTAAGTTTATTTTTGGTTATTATTACAAGGAGGACCCGGTGATTACTATGAAGAAAATTATGACTTGTCTTATTGTAATATTCGCACTATCGATGTTTTGTTTTGGATTTGTAACTGCATCAGTGAATGAAAACTTTCCTGTCATACAACCAACAATAGTCCCTTCAAACTTTAATGTTTCACATGATTCTGAAAATGAGATAAATATTCAGAATGTCACGGATTTTCTACATTACTGGAATGAACGTATGGCCTGGGGGTTATTTCAGGAACAAATAGATGATTATTCAATTAAAGTAGAGAACAAACTTTTAAAAAATCTCACAATTACTAATGGCAAACAGTTTCATGTAAACAATCTTACACAATTTAATGAAGAACTCGGATCCATTATTGGTTTGAATGATACCCAAATATCGGCATTTATTATTGAAAGTCGAAAACAATTGGTTATAGATCATCTAAATTATCATAAGACCTATCACCTCCCTGAAAAAGACTGAATTACTTTCTTCTGCATCTTCAGTATCTTCAGTTTCAGCAGGCTCCCAATCCGCGCCCTATGCACGAGGGAAACTGTTTTATTTTTATATTTTTACCGATTTTACATTTCCGAGTTGGTATGGAAACTGGTCGCAGGCAGAAATAGATGATGCGGGTTATGATGCCGGCGTAGGAACTTGGGAAATTCTTCAGAATTCACCGCCACCCGGTGCAAATGTGATCAACGATGGGCTACAGGCTCACATTATTGTTTCCGGACATAATTTGGGAGATGATGCTTCAACATGGGGCCCGGATGGATGGATGGAACGAGCTGCCCAGCAGTTTGGATATGGAAATGTTTCTCCATATCAGAGATATACCGAGAATTTAGCATATAGATTGAAACAAGACCGTAATGCAGATTCTGTAATTCTTTGTTTTTTCACTCATGATGATAGGGGATCCATAGCGATAGGTCCAGATCAAGGATATGCAGATAAAGTGTTGGTTTCATACTTCGGCCCTACCTTCAATTCAGAACCGGGGTCGTATGAACACGAGATGGTTCACGCATATGGTGCACTGGATGAAAATAATCAGGGAAATGGTATCGCATGTAACTATTGGCCTAGTGGACTTGCCGTTAGTCCCATGTACGAAATGTATAAGAATACAAATTATGTTACCTGTCCAATATCGACCAAACAAGGTGTGATGTATTATCCTTATAATAGTCCATCCACTCCATTTTGGTGGCAATTAAGCGGAGCGTCTCGGAAATGGATCGGCTGGGGCGATTATGATATCGATGGAATCCTTGATCCACTGGATAATACACCCTTTGGAAACAATGCGAAGATCGGAGTATTTCTGAACGGGGTCTGGTACCTGGACTTCAATGGAAACGGAGTATGGGATGGTATACCAATAGATAAGCAGTATACGTTCGGTTCACCAGGAGTTCAGGCAGTCGCAGGCGACTGGAATAATGATGGAAGAAGTGAATTGGGAGTGTTCCTGAACGGGGTCTGGTACCTGGACTTCAATGGAAACGGAGTATGGGATGGTATACCAATAGATAAGCAGTATACGTTCGGTTCACCAGGAGTTCAGGCAGTCGCAGGCGACTGGAATAATGATGGAAGAAGTGAATTGGGAGTGTTCCTGAACGGGGTCTGGTACCTGGACTTCAATGGAAACGGAGTATGGGATGGTATACCAATAGATAAGCAGTATACGTTCGGTTCACCAGGAGTTCAGGCAGTCGCAGGCGACTGGAATAATGATGGAAGAAGTGAATTGGGAGTGTTCCTGAACGGGGTCTGGTACCTGGACTTCAATGGAAACGGAGTATGGGATGGTATACCAATAGATAAGCAGTATACGTTCGGTTCACCAGGAGTTCAGGCAGTCACAGGCGACTGGAATAGTGATGGAAGAAGTGAATTGGGAGTGTTCCTGAACGGGGACTGGTGGCTTGACTATAACGGAAACGGAGTATGGGATGGAGGGGACAGGCAGTATACGTTTGAGTGGTCGCCGGGGAGGATACCGGTTACGGGAAAATGGTCTTAACTTTTTTAACCCGCAATTTTTTCCAATGTAAAAAATCTAAATCAAATCCAGTCGAGGGATACCCGATTTTTCTCCTCCTCTTCCTGTTTCCGTAATTTTTTTTAACCTTTGTTACGGCAGTTGCAGCTGGTGACGGGGCCCAATCAAACTGCCCGTTGTCCATGTAATCCCTGGCGATCTGGTAGTAAGAAAATGGAATCGTGATTTCGATTTGTGAGAGAAAATTCACGTCGTCAAGACTCTCTTGCCAGCTTGACGTATCAGAAATCGAGAGGAATCTTTGAAAACCCATTAATTCTTTATAACTATTAATTTCCGTATCCACCTTCCTGACCGGATTTTGCCGAAAGTTTCAGGAGACTTTCTAAAATTTGGAGTTTTGCATTTTTCTTTAATTACCATTAAAGGAAGTTCTGACGAATAATCCGATATGATTTTTATCTTTCTGAATTTTATGCTGTAAATCATTTCCGGATTTTTTCCGGGAAAACCGGATAGGAATCCAAAACCGTATCAGAATCAGACCGGATCGGTTGGATTACAAATAATATTGCCCTGAATAGAAAAAATAAGAATATCGGGATAAAAATTAATCATTTATCTCTAACAAAATTATACGTTTTCAACCGTGTATTTTATAAAAAAAACCTCATGAAAAACGGGCCTGAAGGGATTTGAACCCTTGACCTGCGGATTAAGAGTCCGCCGCTATGCCGAACTAACTGACAGACCCAGCCAGTTAGACCTAATAATGTGGTCGATGATGCCGAATAAATGTTTTGGCGATAGGATGTTTTGGAATCCCTTAATACGCTGGAGTGGTACATCTTTGAGTAACATGCCACAGGAAGCCCCGTCCGAGCAGCCGGGACCGATAAAATACTGTATCTTCGGGTGCGGGACCAACGGTTACAACATCATTCTCGAACTTGCAAGGGAGAATGAACGTGTCATCGTGGTCGACAAGGATGATACACGGGTGCGAAACCTCCGCGACCAGAAGTATGACGCGTACCTGCGGGATATCACTTCCCCGGACATGCTTGCCGGCCTTCCGATGTTCGAGATCGCGTTCATCATGACCGGTGACGGGGAAGCCAATCTTGCCGCTGTCGTCGCCATAAAAAAGAGATACCCCTCAGTGCAGATGGTCGCACGTTCGATCGATCCGGTGAACGGGCAGAAGCTCACGGCTGCCGGGGCAGACCTGGTACTCTACCCGCAGGAAGTGGTTGCACGATCGGCGATCCTCCAGATCGGGAAGCAGCATTCGAGCAGGATCTCCCAGCGGCTCTTTACCCTCCTCGCCGGATGGGAGGGCACTCTGGGTATCATCACCCATAAGAACCCGGACCCGGATGCAATCTCATCTGCGATGGCACTTGCCGGGATCGCAAAACATGCCAACCCGAAATCCCTCGCAACGCGGATATTCTATGAAGGTAATATCGGGCACCAGGAGAACCGCACGTTTGTCAACCTCCTCGACATCAAGATGGAGCACCTGACCCCCGAGGCGCTCCAGAAATGCACGTACCTTGCACTTGTCGATTGTTCAGGGCCCGGGGCGAACAACGACGTCCCACCGCAGACAAAGATCAATATCATCATCGACCATCACAAAGACGGACGGCATACGGCGACCCAGAGCACGTTTGTCGACATCCGCCCGGGCGTAGGTGCCACCGCCAGCATCCTGACCCAGTACCTGCAGGAGCTCGATGTGCCGGTCGACAAGGGAGTAGCGACAGCACTTCTCTATGGTATCCGGACCGATACGAAGGAGTTCAAGCGAAACGTAACCTCGCAGGATCTGAACTACGCGGGTTTCCTCCTGCCCCTCACGGATGCGGACCTGCTCGATAAGATTATGTCGCCCTCGATGTCGCAGGAAACCCTCGATGTTATCGGGACGGCAATCACCCGGCGGAAGATCCAGAGCGGGTACCTCTTTGCCAACGTAGGCTACGTCATGAACCGCGATGCACTCCCTCAGGCAGCCGATATTCTCATCACGCTTGAGGGGGTGAACACGGCGCTGGTCTACGGTATCACCGACAATGCGATTGTCATCTCAGCACGCAACCGTGACATCAGGTTGCATATCGGGAATGCCCTCTCGGAAGCATTCGGGGAGATGGGGGATGCCGGCGGCCACCCGAATATGGCGGCCGCGACACTCCCCCTGCATTACTTTGGCAAGGTGGAGAACAAAGCCCAGTTGCTTGAGTTTATCATCGAACCTATCCTGAAGAAGTTCAGGAACCTCGTTGGTCTCGAGAACGAAGTGAAAAAGAATGGTACGTCAGTCTCCGGCAGGCATGTTAAAGCCCCCCTCAAAAACAGCAGGAAATGCCTGAGTGTGGGAGCGCCGGGTATAACTTACTCCTGGATAAGACCGGAGAGAACCGCGAGCCGGAACCACGGGAAGGTGCCGGTATGACCTGATATTGCACAAAAAAATTCTGAGGCTGGGTATGGATTTTAAAACGTGGGAACCATGGTACCGCGAGATCCTCGAATATTTCGGGTTTTCCCGGGTACAGGATGAAGAAGCGGCACGACTGCTGGAGGCACTCCTGTCCCGCGATGATCTGCCAGCCCTCGAAACCCTCATCAGCGGCAGGGATGTCACGGTCTGCGGGAATGCTCCCTGCCTGAAAGATGAACTCGCAAAGATACGTGGGGTCATCTGTGCAGCGGACGCAGCGGCAGATGTACTCGTTGAACACGGTATCCGCCCGGATGCGGTCTTTACCGATCTCGACGGTGCAACCGATCGCCTCCTCGGCATGAACGAATCCGGCACGATCGTCGTGATCCATGCGCACGGGGATAACATGTCCCTGCTCCGGGTACTGGGTGCCGCGGTTCAGAGGGCCGCTGGTGGGTACCACGCAGAGTGTCCCGCTTGCGCACGTCCATAACTTTGGTGGATTTTCCGATGGTGACCGTGCGGTCTTTGCCGTAGACGAACTCGGCGCCGGGCATATCACCCTCATCGGTTTTGACCTTGACGACGAGAACGTGGACCCGGTGAAGCGGGGCAAGCTCTTCTGGGCGCGAAAACTTCTCGCGGCGATCGGGTATGCCTGCTGACGCTTATATTCTCGACGGGTACGTGGATGAACCTGCGTGTCTCGGGGTCCCTCCCTATATCTCGCCCTATATCCGCACGGTTGCCGGTGCACTGGCCGCCCATGGTTTCGCGGTGCGGTACCTGACCATCGACCAGCTCCGCAAGGATCCGGCGTATATCAACCGGATGGACGCTGCAGCACTGCTGATCATGATCGCCGGCGTAACCGTGCCGGGAAAATATCTCGGGGGCACCCCCGCGACCCTCAGCGAGATTGAGCAGGTCGGGCATATGCTCCGGGGTCCGAAGAAAATGATCGGGGGGCCAATCGGGTTCGGGTACTCCCCGGAGGGCGGGCAGGTTGCAGTCCGGCGGGTCATCTCGGGTTTCGATCTTCTCCTCGCGGGTGAGCCGGCGGTTGCGCTCGACAACTATCTCAATGGCGGAGACCCGGCCGGCATCCTCGATTATCACCGTACCGATCCCTGGAGTGTCGCCGGGAGCGGGATCATCGGACAACACCCGGATTACCCGTACGTGATGTGCGAACTGGAGACCGCCCGGGGATGTTCGCACGGGGCATCGGGCGGCTGTTCGTTCTGCACCGAGCCATTCTACGGGAGCCCGAAGTATCGCAGCACAGAAGGTATCGCCGCTGAAGTTGCTGCCCTGTATGCCCACGGAGCGAGGCACTTCCGGGTCGGACGGCAGCCGGACATTCTTGCTTACGGTGCAGGAGTCGGGGAGTACCCGGCACCCCGCCCGGATCTCATCGAGCATCTCTTTGCCTCGATCCGGGCCGCGGCTCCTGACCTGAAAACCCTGCATATTGATAACACGAACCCGGCGACGATAGCACGGCATGAAGAAGAGAGCCGGGAGGCGCTGCGGGCGATCATCCGGCATCACACGCCCGGCGATGTTGCCGCGTTTGGCATGGAGACTGCAGATCCGGCGGTTGTTACAGCCAACAACCTGAAGGCCCAGGCCGGGGATGTCTTCCGGGCGATCCGGATTGTGAACGAGGAAGGAGGCCGCCGACAGGACGGTATCCCCGGACTGCTCCCCGGACTCAATTTTGTCTGCGGCCTGGCCGGGGAGACCGGGAAGACCTATGCACTCAACGAAGAGTTCCTGGTGCGGGTCCGCGATGCGGGGCTGTTGGTACGACGGGTAAACATCCGTCAGGTGATGCCCTTTGAAGGTACAGCCCGCCTATACAGACAACACGCTCGGAAGATATGATCGCCGGTTCCGGGCATTCAAGGAGTTCGTGCGGCAGAATTTCGATCTTCCGATGCTCCGGCAGGTCTATCCCATTGGCACGGTGCTTCGTGACGTACGTATCGAAGTCTCCGGCATCCTCTCGTTCGGGCGACAGATGGGTTCCTACCCGATCCTCGTCGGTATTCCCGTGTGTCTCCCGGAGAAGAACATGATCGATGCCGTCGTCGTCGACTGGGGTATGCGATCGGTGACCGCGTTACCCGTGCCGGTCAGGATCAACACGCTGCCGCCAGTCGCGATAAAATGGCTGCCGGGTGTGGGGAAGAAACGAGTAACGGCTGTTCTCGCTAAGCGCCCGTTTAAAAATATCGGGATGTTCCGGAACATAGCGGGAAGTTCGGTGCTCGACCCGCTGCTGGAGTTCTAGATCTGTTTTAATTCAGTCACTTTGATGATGTCCGTCCGGGTGACGATCCCGAGGATCTTCCCGTCCTGTACCTACCGGGATCCTGCCAAAGTTGCGGGCAGACATGATCTTTAATGCTTCCATCACCGGTGCGTTCGGCGGCAGCGTGACCGGGTCTTTTGTCATGATATCGCGAACCTGCATCGCCTCGCGATCGATCGACTGCATCCGGTTTACGTCTGCAAGCGTTACCATGCCGATGAGGACATCCCGGTCAACGACCGGAAACCCGAGATGCTTGCTCGAGTACATCATGGTGATTACCTGGCTGACGGGGAGCGTTGGCGCCACGGTCGTTACCGGGCTGCTCATCATGTCACCGACGGTCACGTTCTGCAGCAGGAAACTGTATTTGACGGCGGTAGACTCCGAGCTCGCCCCGATATAGATAAAGAGTGCGATCAGGATCAGGAACGGGTTGAAGAAGAAGAGACCGATGATCCCAAAGACAATAGCAAACCCCTTGCCGACATCCGCAGCGATCTTTGTCGCCCGGTGAAGCGGCATCCTTTTTGCCAGCCATGCACGCAGCACCCTCCCTCCGTCCATCGGGAAGGCGGGAAGGAGGTTGAAGGCAAAAAGAATGATGTTGAGGAGGCCGAGGTAGCCGAAGATGAAGACAAGCACCCCTGCACTTGCCGCCGTTGATACGAACAACGGGATCGCGTACATGATAGCGACCAGGACGAGGCCTACGAGGAGGCTTGTCAGAGGCCCAACCAGTGCCATGGGCAGCTCTGCCTTCGGGTCCGGGACTCCCTCATCCATGCTCGCGATGCCTCCGAAGATCATAAGGGTGATGCTGTTGATCTTGATACCTTTCCTGCGGGCAACGATGGAATGGGCGAGTTCATGGACAAGGACACCGGCAAAGAGGCCGAGGGCGACAATCGCGCCGACAAGGTAGGGAATGAGCCCGGAAGTGACGAGGGTGGTATCGATCGGCACGGCGAATATCGAGGTTATCGCGTCGATGTTATTGGTGATTTCGCTTCCGATGATCCAGGCAAAGAGGGGGATAACCAGGATAAACGTGTAGTGGATCAGGATTGGAATCCCGAAAATGCGGCCGATACGATAAGACCCGTCCATAACAAAGGATTATCTTTTTAACTCTTAAGTATATACTTTCATCTGATAACGATGGAAACCCAGATTACGGAGTTGTTCGGGCTTCAGATCTATACGGACAAGGGCATGTTTGTCGGCGAAGTCGAAGATGTTCTCATCGATGTGGATCAGAAGAAGATAGATTCGATAGTCGTCGGCAAGGTCAACGACCAGCTCTTCGAGCTGAAAAATTACAAAGGCCTCAAGATCCCGTACCGAATTATCAGTGCGATTGACGATATCGTCCTGATCCGTCATCTGCCGGGAGCCTTCTCCGGCGGCACCACGGAAGAGAGTTAGGCCCGTTGTACTGCGGGAGACACCCCCATATTTTCTTTGCTCCCGCAAGGGTTGTCTGTATGGAAAACCGGGAAATATTTTCTGCGATTACTGCCATTCCTCCTGTTTTTGTCAGGCTTGACGGGCGTGCCTTTCACCGCCTCGCCGGAATGCTTTCCTTAAAAAAGCCTTTTGACGGCCGGTTCAACGACGCGATGGTCCAGGTTTGTGTCGCCCTCGTCGCTGACAGCGGCCTCAATCCTGAATTCGCATTCACCTTCTCGGACGAGATCAGCCTTTATTTTAACCGGCTTCCTTTCAATGGGAGGGTGGAGAAGATCGACTCGGTGACCGCATCCTATGCCGCAAGCGCCCTCACCCTGGCCCTGGAGACAGCCGCTCCGCTCTCGTTCGATGCACGGGTCATACCGGCGACGCAGGAATTTGCCGTCGAGTACCTGGCCGGCCGCCAGAACGAGGCCTGGAGAAATCACCTGAACGGCTACTGCCAGCAGGCGCTTATCGGGGAAGGTATACGCCCGAAAAAGGCCGCAGACCAGCTCAAAGGGCTGCCGGCAAAGGATCTCCACGAGATGATGCATACGCGGGGCTTCAACCTTGCCACGACACCTGCCTGGCAGCGCCGGGGCGTGATGGTCTACAAGAAGATTACCGCGAAGGAAGGCTATAACCCGGTAACCCGGGAGCATGTGATGGCAGAGCGGAGTGCGGTTACTGTTGAGACCGAACTGCCACTCTTCACGAGCCCGGAGGGTAAGGAGTTCCTGGAAAAACTCGTGGCCGGCACGTAAGAAAGGATTGGATCTTTTTTCATATCCCGATTTTCATTTCCGGATGATGTAAGTACATTGAATGAATGGTCCTGGCAGGTTCGCAATTGATCAAACGTACTCATGGTTTGAGATACATCGCGGATGGCATGTGGGAAAAGTGATCCTGTTCAAAGATAATAATATCCCCTCAAATCAATTCAAGGGAGAGGACCACATATATGGAAGAAAAAGTTGAACGGAGATTCATTGCGTTAGAGAGTAAAATAGAAAATTTAGAGAAACGAATCCGGGAATTAGAGGATATTACAAGTCCACAACCAAAACCCGATGTTCTATCATACCTCCGTGATAAATATGCGAAGGGATTTTGTAAGGTTATTTTTTTTAATTTTCTTATAATCTCATTTTCTCGTTAGAGAAAATATCTAACCTTCGCGCTTACCAACTGCGAGGTATCACGTACTCAAACGTATCCACCTACTAACGAACGTATCAGAACCCTTACCCGAACGGGAGACGGAGCCCCTCGGGTCACTTTCGGATGGAATAAAATACCCCTCGTGTTTATATCTTTTAAACAAAGCAGGACTGATTTCTATAGACGAAGATTCCGGGCTGACAGGATCCGGCATGCCCGCCGGATCGGAGGGGCCGTCCTTAAACGGATAACCATAGCGGCCGGTCTTATTACCGCCGCGATTGGTGCCATCGGCCTTATTGGTCTCGCGTCCGGAGTTACCGCCTTCACGAGCATTTTGCCTGGGTACAAATCAATCGCAGTATCTGCGGCTCTCATATGGATCTATCCTCGGCCTTGTCCTCGTGTTCCATGCGACACGACCTCATACGGGAAAGCAGGCGTTCGTGGTCCGGGTCGTCCTTGCCGGTATCGCGATCATCGAGGCGACAGAACTCGTGTTCAGCCTGATGGGGACTCACACGTTCATTGAGATCCTTTCGGTCCGGATCGGGAGTGCACTTCTCGGGAACCCGACCACTCCTATTTCACCGGCAGCTTCCGCGTTGATCATCCCTGCAGCGATCGTTCTTCTCCTCCTCCTCTCCCCCCTGGTGTCAACACAAAGCGGAACCAGCAGGTACGGGACGCAGCAGGGATAACCGGCCTCGCAATCGCTCTCGCAGCATTCACGTTCGTCCTGAGCTATGTGTACGAGGCCCCGTTCCTGTATAACACCGTGCTCATCCCCATGGCCCTCATGTCGGCACTCGCCGGGTTTTTCACAGGAGTGGGGATCGTCGCGGCCGCAGGCAAGGCAGCAATCCCGCTGAAATATTTCACCGGCAGTTCAACGCGGGCCAGGCTCCTCCGGGTATTCGTCCCTCTTGTCATCATACTCACCGTAGTGCAAGACATTATTTTCATTATTATCGCGGATATGGTCCAGGTTCAGGACGCCCTCATCCTTTCGGCCTCCATCGTCATATTCAGCTTTGTAACGGCCTGGGTCATCGCACGGTTTTCCGGCAGGATCGGCAGGGATCTCGAACGGGCGGAGGATGCACTCAAACAAAAAAATGAGGACCTTGGCGCCATGAACGAGGAGCTTACGGCGATCACCGAGGAACTGCGGCAGAATAATGACGAACTGATCCGGAAAGAAAAAGCCCTGCGGGAGAGCCAGCAGCGGAATACGTTCCTTGCTGACATTCTCGACAAGTCGGCCCAGCCGTTTGGCGTCGGCTACCCGGACGGGAAGATGGGAATCGTCAATAAGGCATTCGAGGATCTCACCGGGTATTCAGCAGAGGAGCTGAAAGGTGTAGACTGGGTCAAGGTTCTGACACCCCCGGAATGGCAGGAGGTGGAACGGCGACCATCTCGACGATCTCCACCGCACCGGCAAGCCGGTCTGGTACGAGAAGGAATATATCCGGAAGGACGGCACACGGGTCCCGATTGAACTCCTTGTCCATCTCGTAACAAACGAAGATGGCAGTCCCCGGTATTACTATTCATTCCTTACCGACATCACCGCCCGGAAACAAGCCGAACAAAAAATTGAGAGCTTACTTGTCCGAAGTCAGGACCGAGAGGGATCGGCTGTCAGCTCTCATCAACAGCATCAGCGACGAGATCTGGTTTGCCGATACCGAAAAAAAATTCACCCTCACAAATCCGTCGGCCCTCCGGGAATTCGGAAAAGAGTATGGTAACAATATCGATGTAGAAGAAATGGCTGCGGGTCTGGAGGTATTCCGCCCGGATGGCAGCCCCCGCCCGGTAGAAGAGGCGCCGCCTCTGCGAGCCCTTGCCGGGGAGATCGTGAGGAACCAGGAGGAGATCATCCGGACTCCGGTTCATGGAGAGTTACGGTATCGCCAGGTTACTTCTACCCCGGTCCGGGATGCACAGGGGATCATTATCGGGTCAGTATCAGTCGTCCGTGACATCACCGACAGCAGGAAAGCCCAAGAGGAAATCCTCAATAAAAACGAAGAACTTAACGCGGTCAACGAGGAGCTGACTGCCACACAGGAGGAGCTGCTCCAGAAAATCGAAGAAATCACCAAAGCGGGCGTGGCTCTTCGCGAGGCGCAGATGAGGACGGAAACCATCCTTGAAGGTATTGCAGACACGTTCTACTCGCTGGATGACACGTGGCGGTTTACCGTGGTTAACCAGGCGGCCGAGAAGGCCCCGTTCGGAAAGCCTGCCGCCGAATTGCTCGGCAGGGTCATATGGGAGTTGTACCTGGCCCTGGTGGGCACCCGCATCCACCAGCATTACGTCGATGCCGCTGAGAAGCACTCCCTTGAGCACTATGTGGCTCAGTCTCCGCTGAATCAGCGATGGTACGAAGTGTTCATGCAGGGACGGAAGGGAGGGCTCGATGTCTACATGCGGGACATTACCGAACGTAAAGTGGCCGAGGAGGCACTGCGGGAAAATGAACAACGGTTGAATCTCTCGCTTGAGGTTTCCCGGATGGGAACCTGGGACCTGGATCTTGTCCGGCACACTGCCTACAGGAGCCTGCGGCATGACCAGATATTCGGGTACGCGGAACTTTTGCCGGAATGGACCTATGAGATGTTCCTCGATCACGTTATTCCGGAAGACCGTGAAGAGGTTGATCGAAAATTCCAGGATGCAATAGGAAAAAAGGAAAACTGGAATTTTGAATGCCGTATCCTCCGCAATGACGGTATCATACGCTGGATTCTGGCCCGGGGCCGGGGAGAGTATGATCCTGGTGGCAAACCGGTCCGGATGATCGGGATTGTGCAGGATATCACCGGACGCAAGCGTGCCGAAATGATCCTGCAAACAACACTTCAACGCCTGAACACGCTGGTTTCGAGCATGCATATTGGTATTCTGCTCTTATGGGAAGACAGGATAGAGCTTGCCAACCAGACCTTCTGCGACTATTTCGAGCTCCGCGAATCGCCTTCAGATCTGATCGGTCTCACCCAACGGGAAATGATTGAAAAAATCAGAAATATGTACCTCCACCCCGTCGAGGAAATAGACCGCATCCTCGAAATTGTACGCCGGGGACAACCGGTCATGGGAGAGGAGATTGCCATGCAGAAAGGGCGATCATACCTGCGGGATTTCATCCCCATAGTCGTGGACGGAAAACTACAGGGGCGCCTCTGGTATCATATGGATATCACCGGGCGTAAGAAAGTTGAAGAAGAACTGCTCCGCAGGAACGAAGATCTCAACGCTGCAAACGAGGAGATAACGGCGACCCAGGAAGAATTGCAGCAGTCAAATAATGAGCTTCTCGAATCAGAACAGGAGTTACGGAAGACAAGCCAGTATCTTGAAAACCTGATCAATTACGCCAATGCCCCGATTGTTGTCTGGGACCCGAATTTCGTGATCACCCGGTTCAACCATGCCTTCGAGGAACTGACGGGCAGGACTGCGAGAGAGATCATCGGTCAGCGACTTGAGGTGCTTTTCCCACCGCGATATCTGGATGCTTCGATGGAGATTATCAGGAAGACCATGTACGGGGAGCGGCTGAAGGTTGTCGAAATTCCCATTCTCAATCGCAGAGGAGAGATCAGGATTGTCCTCTGGAACTCCGCGACTCTTTTTGAAGCTGACGGCTCAACCATCCATTCGACGATTGCACAGGGCAATGACATTACCGAACGAAAGATAGCAGAAGCTGAACTGGAAGAGAAAAACGAGGAACTCAATAGTGCCATTGAGGAACTTACCCGCCAGGGGTACGAGCTCAATGAAGCCCTGAAGGAAAAGGAAGTCCTGCTCAGCGAAGTCCATCACCGGGTAAAGAACAACCTGACCGCATTCATCTCGCTGCTCAGCCTGGAAAGTACGTACGATGACTCGCCTTCCGGTCTTGCATTGAAAAAAGATCTCCAGAACAGGGCACGGTCAATGGCGCTCATCCACGAGACCCTGTACAGGACAAAAAAATACTCCCGTGTCGATATGGATGTGTACCTGTCAACACTGGTCGGTCAAATTGTCAGCTCATACGAATCGGCAAAATCCGTAAAAACGGTCGTTCATGCCCACGGGATAACTCTCGACCTGTCAAGGGCAACGCCGGGTGGTCTGATCATCAACGAGCTCCTGACAAATTCCCTCAAATACGCCTTCCCGATGTCGTTCGATTGTGAAATGATCCGGGGAGCCCCCTGTATGATAGAAGTGAGACTCACGGAGGACGACGGCGCCTATATCCTGACGGTCAGGGACAATGGCATCGGACTTCCCGGGAACCTCGATATCGCGACAACAAAGACCCTCGGGCTGAAACTGGTCAACTTCCTGGCAAAACACCAGCTCAGGGCGTCCATTGAGGTCCATTCCGATAAGGGTTCGGAATTCCGGTTCCGGTTCCGTGATAAAGTGTAATCGTGATCGCTGGTACATATGCAGAATACTTCCTTAATGTATTATCCCTGTACCCGGACAATATTTTCATCAAGGATCGTATGAAATGATGGCGTCACCCCAACCTGGAGCATCAGCAGAAAATTCCGGATTCCGCCACTATTCCACCCGGGCGTGTTCCTGCGTCCGCCAGAACATTATCCCCGCGTTCCTCCTCATCCTCGTCATCGCAATCCTCTACGCAGTGAGCAGGTACAACTTCGCGCTCTTCCATACAGCAATCGAATTCTCTACGATCGCGGTCGCAGTCGCTATTTTTCTCCTCGTATGGAAATCGCGCCGGATCATCCAGAACAACTATCTCGTCTTCATTGGCGTAACGTTCGTTTTCATCGCAGTCCTTGATTTTCTTCATACTACGGTGTACCAGGGGGTCGGCATATTCCCCGAAGGCGGCGGGACTCTCAGCACCCGGCTCTGGATTGCCGCCCGGTACATGCAGGCGGTTACCCTCCTTGCTGCACCGTTGCTGATCCGGCGGAAGCTTCCGGATGGATCTCATCGCCGCTATTTACCTCGTTGCAGATATCATTATTGTCGCTTCCATCTTCGTCTTCGGTGTCTTTCCGGCCACTTATATCGAAGGTGTCGGCCTGACACCGTTCAAGATCGTCAGCGAGTATATCATTTGTATCCTCCTGATCGGGGCAGTCGTCCTCCTCTACCGGAACGGGAATCGTTCGACAGGCAGGTCCTCGACAACCTCGTCATCGCGATCATCCTTATGATCATTTCCGAATTCAGCTTTCACCGAGTATGCAGAGCTTTGTCGACATATTCAGTGTTATCGGGCATGTAGTCAGGTTCCTCGCCTACTACTTCTTCTACCGGGCGATTATAGAGGTCGGGCAGGAGAAACCCTACAACCTTCTCTACCGGGATCTCAACGAGAGCGAGAAAAAGTTCCGCTCCCTGTATGCTTCCATGACGGAGGGGGTGGCTGTCCATGATATTATTCCCGATGAGAAGGGTAAAGCATCGGATTACCGCCTTGTCGAAGTGAACCCTGCCTTTTCCGAGATTACCGGCATCCCGCAGGAAAAGGCGGTAGGTGCACTCGCATCTGTTCTGTATGGGGCCGGTGTGCCACCGTATCTCGATATCTATGCCCGGGTGGCGGAGAGTGGGATCGCGGAAGAATTTAACACCGCGTATGCCCCGATGGGAAAGATCTTCCATATATCGGTCTTCTCTCCTGCGAAGAACAGGTTTGCAACAGTTTTTTCGGATATTACTGAACAGAAGCGGGCTGAGGAGGCACTGCGCAAGGAGCACAGCGAGCTGGAGATGCGGGTTCAGGAACGGACGGCGGAGCTGAAACAGGCAATCGAAGCGATCGGAACGGAGCGACACCGGCTCTATGATGTGCTGGAGACACTGCCCGTCTATGTCTGCCTCCTTGATAAGGACTACCGGATGCCGTTTGCCAACCGTTATTTCCGTGAGACCTTCGGGTACTCAGACACCCGCTGCTGCCACGACTTCCTGTTTAATCTGAAAAAGCCCTGTGATACCTGCGAAACATACACGGTGATGAGGACAAAAGCACCGCACCACTGGTACTGGACCGGCCCGAACGGCAGGGATTACGACATCTACGACTTCCCTTTTTACGATGAGAACGGGTCTCTGTTAATCCTTGAGATGGGCATCGATATTACAGAGCAGAAGAAGGCGGAAGCCACACTCATAAAGTCAAGGGATGAGCTCGAAATCCGGGTGGAAGAGAGGACGGCCGACCTCGCACGGAAGAACATCGAGCTCTTCACGACGAACGAACAGACTCGGCGCTATCAACGAGGAGTTTAACGCCACGCAGGAGGAGCTGCAGCAGAATATCGGCGAACTGGGGCGGAGTGAACAGGTTCTCCGCCAGAGCGAGGCGGAACTCAAAGAAGCCCTGGAAGAAAAGGATGTCCTCCTCTCCGAGATCCACCACCGGGTCAAGAACAACCTTGCCGCATTCATCTCGCTCATCAGCCTCGAAAACACCTATACGGATACCCCGGAGGGCCTTGCACTCAAAAAGGATCTCCAGAACCGGGCACGGTCCATGGCGCTTATCCACGAGACCCTGTACCGGACCAGGAAGTACACGAATGTCGATATGGATGTCTACCTGAAAACCCTGGTCAACCAGATTGCCGCCTCGTACGCCACCGCAAAATTCGTAAGGACGATCGTAAACGCTGATGACACGCTCCTCGACATCACCCGGGCAACTCCCTGCGGGCTGATCATCAACGAGCTGGTCACGAATTCGTTCAAGTACGCGTTCCCGGAGGCTTTTGACTGCATTGCAGAACGGCGGGAATCCTGCACCATCCGGATCTCGCTGCACAAAACTGACGGGGTCTATCTTCTCTCGGTAAATGATAATGGTATTGGCCTTCCGTCAGGCTTCAATATCGCGACGACCCAGTCCCTTGGCCTCAAGCTGGTGAACTTCCTCGCAAAACACCAGCTCCGGGCAAAAGTCGGGGTGACCACAAAGGACGGAACGGTTTTCACCATCCGGTTTGGCGAACTGGGGAAGTAAGGGACGCAGAGAAAGCGCATTTTGTCCTGTCATCAGGACGATCGTATTCTCGAAAATGCGGGTGATTTCACGATCCGGCAATTGAAAACATAATATTTATCATGTATAAAAATGGATTTTCCCTCAACTGTATCGACGAAATAACCGAAATACTCCCTTTGAAAAGCCTGACTATGTTTTTATCCTGACCTTTCATGTCAAAAAAAATACCCAACCCTCTTCGGAAAACCAAACCTTCTGACATCGATATCAGTTCCCAGCGTGCCAGCGCCTACAACCGGAGTCTTATTGAAGCGAGTCTCGACCCGCTGGTCACCATCAACCCTGACGGGACCATCAGCGATGTAAATGCGGCGACCGTCCTGGTGACCGGATATTCCCGGGAAGAGTTGATCGGCACCGATTTTTCCCAGTATTTCACCGATCCCGAAAAAGCCGAGACCGGGTACGAGACTGCGTTCCGGGATGGATCTGTCCGGGACTACGAGCTGAGGATCCGTCACAGGAACGGGAAGATTACTCCCGTTCTTTACAACGCGTCGGTCTACCGGGACGAGACGGGTGCGGTCGCCGGTGTTTTTGCAGCGGCCCGTGATATCACCGAACAACAACGCGCCGAGGCGGAGAGGTCGATCCTGGCGGCCATCGTAGAGAGTTCAGACGATGCCATCATCGGCAAGTCTCTCGACGGTATCATACTGAGCTGGAATGCCGGCGCCGAAAAGATCTACGGATATTCAGCGTCCGAGGCAATTGGGCGAAGCGTATCCATGCTGGTTCCCCATGACCAGGTCGATGACCTTGACTATATCCTCGACAGGATCAAACGCGGGGAATCCATCTTCCACTATGAGACACTCAGGATGCCAAAAGACGGACGGACGATCCCGGTCTCCCTTACCCTCTCTCCGATAAAGGACCGGAACGGGAGATTAATCGGGGCTTCAACCATCGCCCGTGATATAACCGAAAGGAAGAAAGCCGAGGAGGCGATCCGGCGAGCGAGTGTCTATAACCGCAGCCTTATCGACGCGAGTCTTGATCCCCTGGTCACCATCAACCCTGACGGGACCATCAGCGACGTGAATGCTGCGACCGTTAAGGTCACCGGGTATTCCAGGGAAGAACTGATCGGCACGGACTTTACCCATTACTTCACCGAGCCGGAGAAGGCAAAAGGCCGGGTATGAGACAGTGTTCCGGGATGGATCGGTGACGGACTATGCCCTGGAGATCAGGAACCGGAACGGCAGGATAACGCCGGTACTGTATAATGCAGCAGTTTTCCTGGATGATGCGGGATCTGTTGCCGGTGTCTTTGCGGCTGCCCGTGACATCACCGAAAGAAAAAAGGCGGAGGAGGCGATCCGCCGGGCAAATGCCTATAACCGGAGCCTGATTGAGGCAAGTCTCGACCCGCTGGTCACCATCAACACTGATGGGACCATCAGCGATGTGAATGCCGCGACCGTCAAGGTCACCGGGTATTCCCGGGAAGAGCTGATCGGCACGGACTTTACCCATTACTTCACCGCGCCGGAGAAGGCAAAGGCCGGGTATGAGACAGTGTTCCGGGATGGATCGGTGACTGACTATGCCTTGGAGATCAGGAACCGGAATGGCGCGACAACCCCGGTCCTCTATAATGCAGCAGTCTTCCGGGACGAGACAGGGAGCTGTTGCCGGAGTCTTTGCCGCTGCACGCGATATCACCGAAAGGAAGAAGGCAGAGGAGACTATCCGGCGTGCGAATGCGTATAACCGGTCTCTCATCGAGGCAAGCCTCGACCCGCTGGTCACCATCAATCCTGACGGGACCATCAGCGATGTAAATGAGACGACGGTCCAGATCACCGGTGTTCCCCGGGAAGAGTTGATCGGTACGGACTTCTCGCGGTACTTCACCGAGCCGGAGAAGGCAAAGGCCGGGTATGAGACGGTGTTCCGGGACGGATCCGTTACTGACTACGAGCTCAAGTTACGTCACGGGACGGCAGGATAACACCGGTGTTGTACAACGCGACGGTCTTCCGGGATGAATCGGGGACGATTGCCGGGGTCTTCGCTGCCGCCCGTGATATCACCGAACGAAAACGGGCGGAAGATGCCCTGATGAAGGCGTACGTTGAACTGGACGACCGGGTCAAGGAACGGACCATCGATCTGGAAGAGGCGAACAGCAACCTCGAAAAAGAGATCGCCGAACGAAAAGCAACTGCCGAAGAGTTAAGGAAGAGGAGCGAGGAACTTGCCCGGTCCAACCTCGAACTCCAGCAGTTCGCCTACATCGCGTCCCACGATCTTCAGGAACCCCTCCGGGCAATTTCCGGATTTACTGAGCTTCTGGAAAGACGGTACAAAGGCCAGATTGACGAAAGAGCGGATAAATATATCGGGTTTATTGTCGACGGGACAAAACAGATGCAGCAGGTCATCCAGGATCTCCTCACCTATTCCCGGGTACAGACCAAGGTACACGAATTCAGCCTCATTGATATGAACGATTCTCTCAACCAGGCACTTTCTAATCTTCAGGTTTCCATCCGGGACAAGAAGGCGGTGATCGTTGCCAACCGGCTCCCTGACATCTTTGCCGACGGAACCCAGATCACATTACTTTTCCAGAACCTGATAGGAAATGCCCTCAAGTTCCAGAGCCGGACACGATCCCGGATATCCGGATCTCGTCCCAGCGGGAAAGGGACAGGTGGATCTTCTCGGTTGCCGATAACGGTATTGGCATAGATCCGCAGTATAACGAACGGATATTCAAGATCTTTCAGCGCCTGCATGCCAAGGGTGAGTACGAGGGGACGGGTATCGGGCTTGCCATCTGCAAAAGGATCGTCGAACGTCACGGCGGAGAAATTACCCTCCGTTCTGAGCCGGGTGCAGGATCGACCTTTTTATTCTCCCTCCCAACCAACCGGGAGGTAAAACCATGAACAGACAACCGACAAATCCGGAACTGTCGCGTCCGGTCGAGATTCTTCTCGTAGAGGATAGTCCTGCGGATGTTGCGCTCACGCAGGAAGCACTGCAGGAGAGCAAGCTGCGGAACAACCTGCATATCGTCACTGACGGGGAGGCCGCGATGGCCTTCCTGAGAAATACCCCGCCCTACACCGACAAACCCCGCCCGGATCTCATCCTGCTCGACCTGAACCTGCCCAAGAAGAACGGGCGGGAGGTCCTGAGCGAGGTCAAAGCCGATCCTTCACTGAGCATGATACCGATAGTCATCATGACCGTCTCCCAGGATGAACGGGATATTATTGAATCGTACCGCCTCCATGCGAACTGCTATATCCGCAAACCCGTGAAGTTCGAGGAGTTCATAAAAATTGTAAAATCTATCGAGAGCTTCTGGTTCACAATCGTCACGCTCCCTCCAAAAACCGGTGCCTGACGATCATGAAGATCCTTGCGATTGAAGATAACCTGGCGGATGCGGAGATACTCCGCGAGCTGCTGGGGGATCAGCGGGGATCATTGTTTGAGATTACACATGCAGGGACTCTTGCCGCAGCGAAATCACTTGTTCCGGGCGGGAAGATCGATTTTATCCTCCTTGATCTCGGCCTACCGGACAGCCAGGGCATCGAGACGCTCAGGGCAATGAGATCGGTCTCGTCGGAAATACCGATCGTGGTTCTCACCGGGTTCGATGACGAAGAGACTGGTATGAAAGCCCTTCATGAAGGAGCGCAGGATTATCTCGTAAAAGGCCAGATCACCGGACCATCACTTTCCCGTAGCATCCGGTACGCAAATGAGCGGTACCGGATCGATCAGGACCTTATCCGCAAGAACGAAGATCTTGTCGCAATGAACGAGGAGATTACAGCGATCAGTGAGGAATTGCGCAAGAGTATTGAGAAACTGAGCCAACGGGAGCATGAGTTGAATGATACCCTGACCGAAAAGGAAGTTCTCCTCTCAGAGATCCACCACCGGGTGAAGAACAACCTGACTGCGTTCATCTCGCTGCTCTCGCTTGAAAGTGCGTACGACGATTCTCCTGCCGGCCTCGCCCTGAAAAAAGATCTCCAGAACCGGGCACGCAGTATGGCGCTCATCCATGAGACCCTGTACCGCACCAAGAACTATTCCCGGGTTAACATGGATGTATACCTCTCTACTCTGGCCGGGCAGATCGCCAATTCCTACGAAACAGCAAAATCTGTAAAAACAGTCGTGGAGGCCCCGGGGATAACTCTCGACCTGTCTCGGGCAACACCGGCCGGACTGATCATCAATGAACTCATGACAAACTCCCTCAAATATGCGTTCCCGGCGTCATTCGACTGCGAAAAAGTCCGGGGCGCACCGTGCACCTTGGGGGTCAGCCTAACCAGGGATGACGGCGCTTATATTTTGACAGTCAGGGACAATGGCATCGGGCTGCCCGATTACCTTGATGTCGGGACCACAAAAACGCTGGGTCTCAAGCTCGTCAACTTTCTGGCAAAGCACCAGCTCAGATCATCGATAGAGATCCATTCTGACAAGGGAGCAGAATTCCGTTTCAGGTTCAGGGACAAGAAATAAAAAAAGGAATCAAAGGTGCTGTTCAATGCCGATGCAATAATTCCAATACTTTTTTATGATAATTTCTCTTAATGGAATCTATTCCAATTCTCTTTTTTATATCAAAAATGAAGTATTATCTCTTCAATTTGTTTCAATGGATTACCTAAGAACATCCTTCCAAAATCCTGTATATCTTACGAGTCGCCGCCAGTAGTATTCTCCTTGCCCTTACCTAAAAAATTTGCAAAAGCTGTGCAAAATGACTGCCGGAGAACCGATAATGAGATTCATATAGCTTGAGCGGGGATTTTCCCCTAGCGTGTTTTCCCTCATTTCGGCCCTGCTGCCGCTTACCACCACTTCCCTGTCGGATCAGATCCTCAGCTTCGGAATATGGGTTTACCTGCTGGTTTTTCTCGTCATCATGCTTGCATCCACGATTGTGGGAGGGACGATCCCCGACAACACCTTCCTGTTCCTTGCCGGTGCCGTTGCGGCCGGCAACAGCTTGTCGGTGGAGTGGCTCCTTGTCGTCGCTGTCGGTGGCGGAGTTGCAGGCTACGAGATCAATTACTGGTGCGGACGGCTCCTCGGTCTCACCATATGCCAACGGAGTTGCCCGATGGTCCTGAACGACAGGCGTGTGCGCAGTGCTTTCGATCTCCTGGATAAATTCGGCCCGGTCTCGCTCGTTCTCAGCAGGTTCCTGCCGGTCCTGAATCTCCCCTCGTTCCTTGCAGGGGTTAACTCGATGAATTATCACCGGTACCTTGCCTATAATCTCATCAGTGCGATAATCTGGTGCGGCATTCTTCTTACTATGGGATATTTTATCGGGAGTATCTCTCTTGTCGGACTCTATCTTGACTACATCACCGACATTTTCATTGTTATCATGGCGGCCACCATCATCGTGGCAGTCCTGATCTTTGTCCGGGACTATCATAGCAGCAGATGAAAGAGTCACCGCCCTGGTTTTCACAGATGTGTAATCGTACCCTTCTTGAGCCATTTAGCGCTTCCGGGACGTGATACCCGATGACCCCCGTACAGAGCACTCGCAGTCCTAAAATTCCCGGGGAAACGGAATGTATCCTGAGGCGAAAATATATAATCAAGCCAGCATCAGATCACATACCTGTTCATTATCCTGAGGGTTTTCCTCACCTGTCCGCGGTCATGGTGCCTGAAATGAAAAAGAGAAATTCACGGAAAACGAAAAAACCTTCGGGGACCCGGATGAAAAAAGCTGCACCTTCATTGTCGGAAGGGCCCAAATATGAGGAAAGACTTTTTCCGGTCGTCGGTATAGGTGCATCGGCCGGCGGTCTCGAGGCATTTACTCAGCTTCTCCATGCACTGCCGCCTGAAAACGGTCTGGCGTTCGTCTATATCCAGCACCTCGACCCCACCCATCCTAGCATGCTTGCCGAGCTTCTCGCCCGCGAGACCCGGATGCCGGTACTGGAGGCGGAAGATAATATGCAGATCGAACCGGACCACGTCTACGTGATCGTCCCGAATGCGATCCTGACGATATCCGAAAGTATTCTTCACCTCTCTCCTAGAACAAGCGTGGCGGGGAGGTTCATGCCAGTCGATGAATTTTTACGCTCGCTTGCCGCAGATAAGGAAACCTTTGCAATCGGGGTAATCCTTTCGGGGACCGCCTCGGACGGCGCATCAGGGATACGGTCCATCAATGGGGCGGGAGGGATAACCTTTGCCCAGAGTATCGAATCTGCGACCCAGACCGGTATGCCGCAAAGTGCGATCGAAACCGGCGCCGCGGACTTTGTCCTCGACACCGGGGGAATTGCAGAAGAGCTGGTCAGGATCGGGCAGAACCCGTATCTGATCCCGGGTGAGAAGCGGGAAGCAGGTGACCGGCTTAAGCATGATGAGAAAGTCCTTGAGAAGATCTTTACCCTGCTGAGAAATGCCGACAGTGTCGACTTCAGCCAGTATAAACAGAGTACTGTCGGACGCCGGATTGGCAGGCGGATGATCCTCCATAAACTCGGGTCCCTGGACGAATATGCATCCTACCTCGACGACCACCCGGATGAAATCGCGGCTCTTGCCGAGGAGATGCTCATCCACGTAACCTCATTCTTCCGGGAACCCAGGATATTCGAGGTGCTGAAGACGGAAATTTTTCCCCATTTTTTCGCCGGACGAACTGCGGGCGTTCCGATCCGCATATGGGTCCCGGGATGTTCCACAGGAGAAGAAGCCTATTCCATCCTGATGAGTCTCCTCGAATCCATGGAAGAACGAAAAGTCAGTATTCCGGTCCAGGTATTTGCAAGCGATATCAGCGAACCGGCTATCGCAAAAGCCCGCGAAGGTATCTATCCAGGAACGGAAGTTCTCAACATCAGCGAAGAGCGGAGGATCCGTTTCTTCGACAAGATCGACGGGGACTACCGGGTCAAAAAGGAGCTCCGCGATTCCTGTATATTTGCCGTTCATGACCTGACTAGGGACCCCCCCTTCTCGCGCCTTGATTTCATCAGCTGCCGGAATCTTCTGATTTATCTGGGAATCCCAATGCAGCAGCAGGTGATCCCGATCCTCCACTATTCCCTGAACCCGGATGGGGTCCTCCTGCTGGGTATCTCCGAAACGGTGGGCACCTTTACCGATCTGTTCTCCGTCATCGACCAGAAGTTCCGGATCTACCGGAAAAAACCTGCCCCGAAACGCGTCACGCTTACGATCCCACTCGGGAAGAAGGCGGCCGGGGGGCCGCCACCGCGCCGTCAGATACGGGATTTTTCCCTACAGGGGTTTGATCCGGTTGTCGAGGCGAACCGTATCCTTGAGACGTATGGCCCGCCATCTGTTTTTGTGAACGAATCGATGGATATTCTCCAGTTCAGCGGGAAGATCGGCCCGTACCTGGAACCCGTTCAGGGAGCGGCAGGACTCACCCTCAACAAGATGATCCACCGCGATCTCCTCGTCGATCTTCGCACTGCTATCCACAAAGCGAAAGCTACCGGCAAACCCGTTAGAAGGGTGGTGTCAGGATCACCGTCGTGGGACGGTCCCGATCGGTCGGGTTTACCGTCGCGCCTGTTCATTCATCGCATATGCCCGACGCATGGCACTATCTCATTGTAATCGAGGACGAATCCCCGGCCCCGGATGTTCTGGCCGGGGGAAAAGTGGAAACAGGGCCTGTACCGGAAGGGGAGGAAGTACCGCTGATTGCCAGCCCGGAAGAATACCGGAGGATGGAGCAGGAACTCGTGGACACCCGGGAGCACCTCAGGGCCATGATCGAGGAAGAGCATAAGACGGGTGAAGATCTCCTGACAGCCTTTCACGAACTCCAGTCCCAGAACGAGGAACTCCAGAGTGTCAACGAGGAGCTGGAGACGGCCAAGGAGGAACTCCAGTCATCCAACGAGGAGCTTGCGACGGTCAACGAAGAACTGCAGACCCAGCTCACAGAGCGGGAAAAGGCCGAAGCTGCAGTACGCAGGAGCGAGGAGAAATACCGTACTCTCATCGAGCACAACCCGGACATGATCATCCGGTATGACCGTCAACTCCGCCATACGTATGTCAATCCGGCAATTAAGGATATAACGAATTTACTTCCGGAGGAAATCATCGGGAAAACGCCGGAAGAACTGAACTTTCCCCAGAACAGGGCAAAAGACTGGGAGGAGAAGATACGCACGGCCTTTACGGGCAAGAAGCCGGTCCTGACCGAGATAGAATCCGGTACCGGTGATGACCGCCGTTTTTATGACTGGTTCCTTATTCCTGAATTCGATGCCAGGGGAAAGGTCGTGGCCGTCCTGTCCACGAGCCGCGATGTTACCCGGCTCAGGAAGAGCGAGGAGGAACTCAGACAGAGAAACGCCCTGCTTAACACTGCATATGAGGAGGTCTCCTCTTCCCGGGAAAAGCTGCATAAGAAAGTGGATGAACTGACAGCGAAGGAACAGGAACTCAGCGAGTCTCTCGCGGAGAAGGAAGTCCTCCTCTCGGAGATCCACCACCGGGTCAAGAACAACCTTGCCGCATTCATCTCGCTCCTCAGCCTCGAGGGGACCTACGATACGGCAAATCCGGCGGGACGGCTTCTCCGGCTCGATCTCCAGAACCGGGCCCGGAGTATGGCACTCGTCCATGAGACACTCTATAAAACAAAGACCTTCTCCCGGGTGGATATGGATATGTACCTGAATACGTTAGTCGGGCAGGTAGTCACTTCCTATCAATTATCAAAAAAGATCAGGATTGTGGTAGAGGCAGAAGGGATGACGCTTGATCTTGACAGGGCGATGCCGTGTGGGTTGATCATCACCGAACTGGTGACAAATGCCCTGAAGTACGCATTTCCCCCGTCATTTGACTGCAATACTCAGCGGAACGCCCCCTGTACGATGTACGTCAGAATGACAAAAAGCGATGATACGAACCTTTTGACGATAGGCGACAACGGAATCGGGCTTCCGGTGGGGTTCGACCTGAAAAAAATAAAAACCCTTGGTCTCAGACTGGTCAGTTTCCTCGCAAAGCACCAGTTGAAAGCAACGATCGAGGTCGCACCGGGAAGCGGTACGAATTCCGGTTCCGGTTCACCGATAAGGTTGAACACCACCGGTAACTCCGCCTCAATCCTCGTTTCTTATCCGGTCCGTGAGACCCCGATAGTCATGCTGACAGTTTCGGTTGCCCCTTCAATCTCCCAGTCCTTTACCATATCATGGGTTCTCAGGAGGTCTCCTGGTTTTAAGAAGGTGAATAGGACTTCTTTGTCAGAGCCTGTCGCTAAAACTTCTCCGGCAATTTTGTGTCCGCTGTTTTTGCTGAGAAGACCGTAGACCCGGGCATCGTTCACCAGCACTTCTGCCGAGATGGACTCGCTGACGACAAGGTCCAGTTGTTTCCGCATCTCCTGGATCCTCCGGATGACCTCGCGTTCATAGCCCTCCGTTTCGAGGCTGTCATCGAGCCTGACATCCACATAGACCGTGGCGTCCTGCATGGGAGCGGAGAAGACATCAGCCGGGAGCTTCCCGGTAAACGTCACATGCTCTGTACCGATTTCGAAGACATCGCTGCCGGTACCGAGGTTTACTGTCCGCCCGGCCTCGATCTCTGCCTTGAGGTGGTTGCCGTCGGCAGCCTCGATGAGCCCTTTGACCCTGAAGGAGTTCTTGCCAAATCCCTTTCCGAGCGCCTTCATCACCGGTTCGGCATGCCACCCAATCCGTTCCCATCTTCCCATGATGATGGAGACCTTCCTGGCGTTCGCCCGGTCCTTGCAGACGGCATTCAGACGTTCAATCGCATCTTTTACCGGTTCGGCATTCGTGACCACGACCACTTCGGCGACCGGCCAGCGGAGTTTCCGTTTTCCCGCCTGCCGGGCATTCGCGGATGCATCATCAAAGGACCGGACGATCTCAACGGCATGTTCGAGGGATGTATCAACAAGCGACAGGTCTCCGGCATGCCAGTCCAGCAGGTGAATACTTGCCGGATCATAAGCGCATCGAAGGTTCCGGTAGCACTCTTCGGTGAGGTGCGGGCAGAACGGGGCGAGCAGTGCGGTGAGACGGCGCATCACGTAATAGATGGTCTCATAGGCGAACACCTTCTGTTCTGATTCTCCTTCGAGCCACATCCGCGGGCGGACGAGCTGGACATACCAGCGGGAGAGATCCTCCAGGATGAATGTGACCAGCTCACGGGTTGCCCGGTGCAGCTGGCATTCCTTCAGTGCCGTGTCGACCGTGGCGGCGACCGAATTGATACGGGAGATAATAAACCGGTCCTCATCCGGCATCCGACGGATATGCATCCTGACGTAGGTATCGTCCCAAACACCATTCCGGTTCGACGGTTCGAATGTATCGAGGATCATGTAGGGGAGGGGGAAGCGGTAGACGTTCCAGAGAATGTTGACCGCACGATTGATGGTCCCGACGCCCTCCCAGTTAAACTTGAGATCATCCCAGGGAGCCGATGATGAAAGGACGTACAGCCGCAGGACATCGACGCCCACCTTTGCGATGACCTCTTCGGGGGTCACGACGTTGCCGAGGCTCTTTGACATCTTCTTGCCTTCGGCATCGAGGGCAAAACCATGCATGCAGACGCTCTTGTAAGGAGCCCTGCCAAAGGCAATTGTGCTTGCGCCCAGCTGCGAGTAGAACCAGCCCCGCGTCTGGTCCTGCCCTTCGGTGATGAAGTCGGCAGGCCAGAGCTCTCGAACTCTGCGGTCTTCCCGGGAAAACCGAGGGTTGCCCAGGATGCCACTGCGGAGTCGAACCAGACATCGAAGATATCCTCGACCCGTTTCATCGTCCCGCCGCAGGTGCAGGGGATCGTCACCGCGTCCACAAACGGGCGGTGCGGGTCTTTGAGCAGCGTGCCGCTTGCCTCTCCCAGTTCTTTGAGCGTGCCGATGACCCGGTACCGGTTGCACTTCGGGCAGACCCAGACCGGGATCGGGATTCCCCAGTAGCGCTGCCGGGAGATGCACCAGTCACGGGCCTCCTTGATCCAGTCGTAGAATCGTGCACTGCCGGCCCACTCTGGATACCACGTGACCTTTGCGACCTCAGCGAGCATCAGGTCCCTCATCTCTGAGGCTTTCAGGAACCATTGCGAAGTGGCCCGGAATATGATCGGGGTCTTGCACCGCCAGCAGTGCCCGTAGCGGTGGACAACGGCTTCCTGTGCGATCAGGTGACTGCCGAGAGCGGCAACGACGTTCTCGTTCGAATCCCGTACGTATTGGCCGGCAAATACCCCGGCCTCTTCTTTGAACCTCCCGGCGCCATCCACCGGGCAGAAGATGGGGAGTCCTTCTTTAGACCCGAGCACGTAATCGTCCCACCCGTGCCCGGGGGCGATGTGCACGATACCCGAATTTTCCAGCAGGACAAAGTCCGCGGACACCACCTTGTGATTGATCTCCCGCTGCATGGGAACATGTCCGAGGAGCGGAGAATCATACTCCCAGCCCTTGAGATCGGTTCCCTTCTTCTTCTCCAGCAGGGTAAAGTCCTTGAACCGTCCTTTTTTCAGGACAGCCTTTACCAGGGGCTCGGCAATCCAGAAGCACTCGGTTTTCTCGTCCTTCACGACCGAGACCTTTGCGTACTCGATCCCTTCTGAGACCGCAACCGCGACATTGGCGGGCAGGGTCCAGGGTGTTGTGGTCCAGATGACGAGATACTCATCCTGTTTTCCTTTGAGGGGGAATTTGACAAAGATCGAGGGGTCCTTCTCGTCCCAGTATTCGACCTCCGCATCGGCAATTGCAGTTTCGCACCGCGGACACCAGTTCACCACCCGGTGCCCACGTTCGAGCATGCCTTTCTCGTCAGCCCGGGCAAGTGTCCACCAGGCCGCTTCGATATACTCGGGTGTGACGGTCTGGTAGGCATTTTTGAAGTCGAGCCAGACGCCGAGACTGGCGAACTGGTCATCCATGAGCAGTTTGTTTTTGATCGCAAACTCCCGGCACTTATCGATGAACGGCTGGATGCCGAATGTCTCGATATCTTTTTTGGATTTAAACCCCAGCTCCTGTTCCACCTTGACCTCGATCGGCAGCCCATGCATGTCGTAACCTGCCCGGTCGATGACATTCCTGCCATTCATCCTCTGGTAACGCAGGATACTGTCTTTCAGGATCTTGTTCCAGGCAGTCCCGAGGTGGATGGTCCCCGTGGTATAGGGAGGACCGTCGACGAAAAAGAACGGCTTCCCCCGCGAGCGATGCTCTTTTACGGTCTTATACGTGTCGTGGGTGCGCCAGTGTTCCTGCACCTCACGCTCGATTGACTGCGCATTGAAGTTAGCGGCGACTTCCCTCACAAAACCCCTCTTGAATACCTATAGGACGCAGGATGTGCGTGAGGGAATGTTGGTGCCGGAACACAAAGTAGTTTTTCCCGGAAGTAACCTGCTGTTGGTTGCGCAGGAGACATCCGATAAAACAAGCCGGTATTTCAGGATCGTAAGCCATATATGGGACACTTTTGAAATTGAACATCATGAGATCGCTTCCCTACATGTGTCTTCTTGTCGCGCTGGTGATAGGTACCTGGCATGCACCGCCGGCTGCACCTTTTCACGGAATACCGCTCCCGTACCTGTGACCACCGCTCCCCCGCTTTTGACAAATTCGCCGATAAGTCCCCCCCCGGTGCAGGCAACTTCCGTGACACCGACGGTGAAGACCGGGGTTGTCGACACCACCATCAACATCCATTTTAACGACTACGACTGTCTTGATATCCAGCAGGATCTTGGCGTTGTGTACCTCAATCCAGATCAGAAGTATACGATTCGGGTATCGCCGCCAAACGTCCCGGCGAGCGTAAACATCCTGCTCCTCGATGTTGGTGACAGGGAAAGACTGCAGGCCTCACTCCCTGTATGGAACGCCATAACCAAAACGTGGGACTACGAGGGTATCGTGCCCCTCGTCCAGTTCAATGATGTCTCCACCACCCAGGAAAAGACAGTCACCATACAGAAACAGGGTAAGTATTTCCTCTGCGCCGATGACCGGAAAGAGTCCGGTGTGAATGAGGCCATCATCAGGGTGCCGGTGAAGATGACGAGAGTCTCGTAGTGGTCGAGAGGAACCAGGTTTTTGAGCGGATCAACAACACCGAATCAAATGAGTGAAATAATCCTGAACAGGCAATTTTTTTATATAGATCCCTTGTCAATACGACCTTTACAGGGAAGTTCACTCCATGCTTCATTCCTCTCATTATATGAGAAATGTGCCGGTTCACCCGATTAAGCCACGAAAATAAAAAAATTACTTCAGACAATGGACAATTAAATGTGGAGATAAGGCATGGTACTGGAAAAATTCGAGCGAAAAGAGGAGAAACTCCTCCCGTTACGGGAATTTTATCTCCGCCTCGTGAAGTTTGCCCTCCTCTCATGTGTGCTTATCCTGTTTTCACTGGGTATTGGAATTGCGGGATATTGGGGATTTGAGGGCCTGGAACCTGTAGACGCATTCCTGAATTCAGCGATGCTCATGGGAGGTATGGGCCCGTGGATGTGCTTCATACCGAAGGAGGAAAGATATTCGCGGGATTTTATGCGCTGTACTGCGGCTTTGTGCTGATCCTGTCTGTGGCGATCTTCATGACACCATTATTTCATCGCTTACTCCATCACTTCCATCTGGAAGGAAGAGATAAGCGGTGAATGGTGTTTAAACCGAGTCGTTCCGCCTTGTTTGACCCATCATGTATCAGTGAAACCTCCCGGAACGCGAATATAAGGCTCATTTTTTTCGACGAAATCTGAAAAAAATTGCTCTGTAGAAAACCTCATACTATTTTTCTCAACGCTCTTGGGGGCTACGGCACGTAATGCCTCCGCCCCCGCCGCTGTGGCATCCCCTCTGGAGCGATAATTCCAGAGAAGGTAATACAACACCATCGCAAAGCGCAGGGGCGGTTCGGGGGGACAGGCACTGTCCCCTCCGATAACAGGTGATTCGTAGTTTGTTGAAAACTTAGGATTTCAACAGAGTCAAAAAAATAGAAGTTAAATAAACGGACCTTTTCAGAAAAATTTACAGGCCCAGATCTGACAACCCGGGGCGATTTTCCGGGCGGGGTCCCAGTGGCCAGTGATACTTCCGGTCCGCCTCCTTGATCGGCAGGTCGTTGATGCTCGCAAAACGCCGCTGCATCTGGCCGTTTGGGGCAAACTCCCAGTTCTCGTTGCCATACGAGCGGAACCAGTTGCCGGCATCGTTGTGCCACTCTGTACGCGAAGCGGACAGCGATGCGGTTGTCGGTGTATGCCCAGACTTCTTTTATCAGCCGGTAGTCGAGCTCTTTTGCCCACTTCCGTCGCAGGAATGCAATAATCTCCTGGCGGCCATGGACGAACTCGGACCGGTTACGCCAGAAACTGTCAGGAGTATAGACAAGCGATACCTTCTCAGGATCGCGTGAGTTCCATCCGTTTTCGGCCATGCGGACTTTCTGAGCCGCTGTCTCCTTGGTGAACGGTGGCA
>CAWHIE010000012.1:0-47321 GCA_963829335.1 uncultured Methanoregulaceae archaeon | reverse complement strand
TCTTTCATCTGCTGTTCCGAGACATTCATCGTGTAGATGAAGGCTGATTTGATCTTCCGTTCGAAAAGGGTTGATGGGGGATTAGTATATGCAAGTACTGGAACAGGAGCCTCTCCATGAACGATCGCATCTCCCCGTGACGGTGCCGAAATATATCGGTGAACCGAGGATGAGTGCATCTGCATCATCATGGATCCTGTCGAGCACCGTGTCAGCTCGTCGCAAATCGCACACCTGCCGTAACTCTTCCCGCCTTTCAGTTTGCATGCAAAGCAGCTGGTGCACCCCTTGAAATCAAGATCATACAGATGAATGAACTCCGTCTCGCGCTCCTTGCGATTCTGCTCCTTCGAGGGCTTTTTCCAGCATCATTGCGGTGTTCCATTTCTTTCTCGGGCTGCCATTGATTGCTATGGACTGTGAACCATCGTTTTTCCCCCCGTTTTACTTCCATGTCACCCGGAGGGATTTCCGCTGGGGAATGTAGTGCGGTTTGTACCTGGGGTACCCGAACATCATCGCGTATGCCGGCACCCTGCCTTTTGGGAAGGTTAAGCATATCCTGCAGGGGCTGGTAGGAAAGTGACGCCGCTGCGACGAACCCTGCCCAACAGGTACCGACACCGAATGCCGGCGCAGCAATATCAACATGGGTCAGGGCGATAATCGCATCCGTGGACGCAAGCGGGTTGGTTTCCGGGTATATGCGGGAAGAGGAGGTGGGGTGCATGACGGCAGATGATATCATTGCCCTTCTCCCATGCGGTGATGAGGTGCGGAGCATAGGCACTCATGGGATGGTTGCTTCTGGCCAATTCCCGCATCCAATCGACGGTCAGGCCGGCGACCTTCTGGACTTCTTGGGGTTCGTGTATGACGAGCCATTCCACCGGCTGGCTGTTTCCCCCCGAGGCTGCGAACCGTGCGATATCGAGGATAGATACGATCGTGTCTTTTGGCACGGGCTCAGGGCGGGTAACACCGGATCGAGTGCCGGCTCTTCAGGTAAAGGCCGAGCCGGTCCGCGGGAATCGCCCCCTCTCGCGAAGCCTTTGTCTGTGTGTCATCCCCACCTTCCTGCACGATTGCGCCCGGACGGGCAAAATGCTTCGCACTGGCCGCAGGAGATGCACATCTCCGGATTTTTCCCTCCGGATCAGCGGGAGTTTTTCCTCATCCGCGGCATCGATGATCCCCATCGGGCAGACCTCGGAGCAGGTCCCGCACCGGGAGCAGGATTCTGAATCTATGGTAATGGTCATGATCAACCTACCAGCATGCATTACACGTATAGTTTATTATACCAGCCATCCTCCTCCCCATCAGGAATGTCTTCATGGCGCCCATCCCACGCTTTCCATCCGGTCTTTGCTCCAGGCTTCTGGTGCCCTGATGCCGCAGCATGTTTCCGCAGAAACAGGTATACAACATATACCCCGGATCTCTGCATGACCCATCAGGATCTTTATGAGTGCGGATGAAACCATTGAATGCCCCGGGTGTGGGCTGAAACTCCCTGACCGTCACATCAGTTAGCCGACCGGTTCAACGCCTCAGGTGAGTGCCTGGAGACGTATTATGAGCTGACTGTACTGGACCCTTGCCAAGCAGGACGGCAGGTTCATCCACCAGCATGCCGTCGATGCGTACGAGGCACAGCATGCGGGGGGAAAGACGCCGCCCCATCACCGCGGTGTTTGGCCTGATCGGGCTCTACCTCGCTCTTGAGAAAGGGTACACGGGCCGTCAGGTCCAGCTGGCACATATGAAGATCGCATCCCGCAGGAAGGACTGGCCCCGGCTGGACCTCCGGCCGGAAAGCCGAGCTGACCGTGATGGACGTCCTGATGGCGGAAACAGATGCAGGAAAAGGAAACGATGCTTATGAAATGGGCAGCTTCAGTATGGGATATATGGGAGAACCGGCATTCATGGGTCCGTGAAATAACCGAAAAGACACTCTTCCCCTCGGATATATAAATGGAACGTTGTGTCCGCCGATTATAGTCTCGGAACAGCGAAAGAATACTATCATCATATCGGTATTGCCCTTCCCTTCCCTTGCATTCACCGTCGGAGAGCCCGGGAAGACATGCGTCTGACACCTGTTTTTAAGTAAAATCTCCGACGTAAAAAGTTCAAATTCTGCTTTCAGTTAACAATTATTACCACATCCGTTTCCCCATGGAAGACCCGATCTGCCAGCCGGATGCGAATACGGAGGTCGTTTTGCAGGGTGATTTTCTTCAGGAACTCATGCGGTACTGACAGGTCCATTTTTTCTATTATCAGCCATCCAAAAGGGTCTGTAGAGGAATTTTTCCGGGCACTATTATGGCATATATGGTCAAATACAGATAATATCACGCGAATTGTAAAACAATGATCTGAAAATGGGCAAATAAGCGAAATGAGAACGCTCTGGAGAGGTAAACGGGGGCTGAAATGGAGGCCGGATTTACAGAGGGTATAAGGTCTGAACCCGCCGCGAATCAGATATTCAACACTTCTGTTCCCTATCCTTTGGAAGTCCTGACCAGATTCACCCGTGCCAGCGCAAGTGCCATCTGGTTGGCAAATGCCGTGAGAATACGTTCCTGCTCGTGGGTGATAACGCCATCGGGATCAGCAGGTTTCACGCCGAGGATCCCAAGAACTCCAGCCGAACTCTGGAGCGGTATGTACCGAGCGGTGATCCGTGGAGGGTATCGGTGTCATACCCGGGAATGGCACCATGCTGGAATGCCCAGGTCGCCACAGCAATGTCATCAGCATCCAGGACAAGCCGGTCTCTGAAGGGTGAACGACGAGACGGTCTCCCTCCGGAAGGAGGACTACGCTCTCCCACTTGAATATGTCACGGATATGCCGGATTACCGCAACAATGATCGAACCGGCATCAGCAGCAACAGAGAGATCCTGTGAAAGGGCATAAAGCGTCCCGGTCTCATTCTCCCGCGCCTGTGCGGCATATGCATGCTCGCGTACCCGCGCAACAAGAAGACTGATCAGGGTACCAACGGTAATCAATCCGGGAACGTGATAAGATACTCGGAATCGGTCACTCTGAACATCAGGTAAGGGGGGATAAAAAAGAAATCGAATGCAATAACACCGACAATCGCAGTAAAGATTGCAGGCCGCAGACCTCTCCTGTACGCGATGACAACAACCGCGAGGAGGTAGAGCATAGCGAGATTGGTCTGGGAAATGAACGACTTGATCAGCCAGCCAAGGATAGTAATGACAGCGACGAGGGCAAGACTTGCGACATAATCTTTGGGCGGAGATGCCGGAAGCAGAGGCTCAAGATCCCCGATTTTTTGCGGGATACCTTTCTCACTGCTGATCACATAGACATCGATGTTGCCACTGTCATGGATGAGTTGATCGACAACCGATCCAAACACATACTCCTGCCATCGGGGGCGAAGTGTTTTTCCGACGATGATCCGGGTGATATTGTGCCGTCGTGCATAATCGATAACCGTCGAAGCAATGTTGAGCCCGAATGTGGTGACCGTTGTAGACTCCCAGTTTCCCGGCAAGCTGCAGTGTACGTGCAAGCTGTTCCTTTGCCTCTTTTGAGAGCCGGTGGTGCGCCGGGGTTTCGACATAGATAGTTGTCCATTGGGCACCCATGCGGTCGGCCTGCCTTCGGGTTGTCCGCACCAGGCGCTCGGATAATGGACCCGTACCGACAGAGACAAGGATATGTTCCCCTGCGGCCCACGGGCCCGGTATTGCCCGGGTCTGCATATAGGCGAGCATCTGTTCGTCGACCCGCTCTGCGGCACGGCGGAAGGCAAGTTCGCGGAGTGCATACAGGTTGCCCTCATTGAAGAACTGCTCGATTGCACGGGCGGCCATATCGGGGACATAGACCTTCCCGTCCCGCAACCGCTGGAGAAGTTCCGGAGGTGCAAGGTCGACCACCTCGATCTCGGCCGCTTCATCAATCACCCTGTCCGGAACGGTTTCGCGGACGACAACACGGGTGATCTGTGCCACGACATCGTTGAGACTTTCGACATGCTGGATGTTCAGCGTTGTATACACATCGATACCGGCATCCAGCAGTTCCTCAACATCCTGGTAGCGTTTCAGATGCCGGGAGCCGGCGACATTTGTGTGGGCGAGTTCATCGACAAGAACGAGTGATGGCCGGAGGCACAGGGTTGAATCAATGTCGAACTCCGGGAGCGTGACCCCCCGGTATTCCATCATCTTCCGGGGAATGATACTCAGCCCTTCAAGCAGTGCTTCCGTCTCCGGCCTGCCATGGGTCTCAACGTACCCGATTCTCACGTCGATTCCTTCAGCCTGGCGGAGGTGTGCGGCCTTGAGCATCTCGTATGTCTTTCCAACACCTGCGATATATCCCAGGAAAATTTTCAGTTTGCCCCGGTGCTTGAGGCGTTCCTCGCCCTGGACGCGGGCGAGGAGGGTATCGGGGTCGGGGCGACACTCGGCAGGAGCAGCCATAAATCTTCTTTATCCTCCTATCAGTATAAGCAGCATATCAATAATCTTAATGCCGATAAACGGGGTGATAAGACCGCCGACCCCGTAGATGAGAATATTGTTCCGCAATGCTTCTTCAGCGGACATTGCCTGGTACTTCACTCCACGCAGGGCGAGTGGGATGAGAATGACAATAATGATCGCGTTGAAAATTACCGCTGACAGTATTCCGTAGTGGAGGCCAAGAACGTTGAGCGACCCGAGTACCGGGTACGTTGAGGCGAATGCGACCGGGATGATGGCGAAATACTTCGAGACATCGTTCGCGATGGAGAACGTAGTCAGCGCCCCGCGGGTCATAAGCAGCTGTTTGCCGATCTCGACAATCTCTATCAGTTTTGTCGGATTGGAATCGAGATCAACCATATTCGCAGCCTCCCGGGCTGGCTGTGTACCGGTATTCATAGCCACAGCGACATCGGCCTGCGCAAGGGCCGGGGCATTATTCGTCCCATCTCCGGTCATCGCGACCAGCCTCCCGCCGGTCTGGTATTCACGGATCAATTTCAGTTTACTCTCGGGAGTTGCTTCTGCAAGGAAATCATCAACACCGGCTTCTGCAGCAATCGTTGCTGCGGTAAGACGATTGTCACCGGTTATCATGACCGTCTTGATACCCATCTTCCGGAGCTGGGCGAACCGGTCTTTTATTCCCCCCTTCACGATATCTTTTAAGTATACAACACCAAGCGCTCTCCCGTTTTTCGCGACAACGAGAGGCGTGCCGCCTGCCCGTGCGATGGTATCAACTTCGTGTTTTAATTTCTCAGAAATATGATTGCCATTTTCCCCGATATACCGGAACATGACATCTGCAGCACCTTTCCGTACATGAATATCTCCCTGATCCACTCCGCTCATTCGGGTCTGGCTGGAAAAGGGAATGAACTGCATCTCGGTACTGGATTCAGTCGCCCCGACGGTCCTGCCCCGAAGACCGTACTTTTCTTTTGCCAGCACCACGATGCTGCGGCCTTCGGGTGTTTCATCGGCGAGGGATGCCAGCTGGGCCGTCTCTGCGAGGTCCATCATCTCCGTCCCATCAACCGGGATAAATTCGACCGCCTGCCGGTTCCCAAGGGTGATGGTGCCGGTCTTGTCCAGCAGCAGAACATCCACGTCGCCTGCTGCTTCAATAGCCCTTCCTGATGTTGTGATCACATTCCGCTGGATGAGCCGGTCCATCCCGGCAATGCCGATCGCGCTCAGGAGCCCCCCGATCGTTGTCGGGGCGAGACAGACGAAGAGTGCGACGAGCACGGTAATAGACACCGTCGTTCCGGCACCGGCTGTTTCTACACTGTATTTCGAAAAGGCATAGAGCGTCGCTGATACCACAACAAACACCGCAGTCAGTCCGATAAGGAGAATACTGAGGGCAATCTCGTTTGGCGTTTTCTGCCGTTTCGCTCCTTCGATCAGCCCGATCATGTGGTCGAGGAACCCTTCTCCGGGATTTGCACTGACCTGGACAATAAGCCAGTCGGAGAGGATTACCGTTCCCCCCGTGACAGCGCTACGATCCCCACCAGATTCGCGGATTACCGGTGCACTTTCCCCGGTGATCGCACTCTCATTTACCGACGCGACTCCGTCGATCACTTCGCCGTCAACGGGGATGGTATCCCCTGCCTTCACATAAAAGATGTCATTCTTGCGGAGGGTTGAGGACGAGACAGTCTCGATATATTTTTCTTTTGGTTCTCTCCCTCGTATCAACGTGTACGAGGGGTTGAGTTTTTTGGCCTCAGTATCACGCCGCATCCTGCGCAGCGATTCTGCCTGCGCCTTGCCCCTGCCTTCTGCAAGGGCTTCGGCAAAGTTGGCAAAGAGGACCGTGAACCAGAGCCAGGCGGAGACGGCACCGATAAAACCGGCGGGGGCTTCCCCCTTCCCGGTCAGCGCCTGTATCCACAGGAGGGTGGTGATCACACTGCCGATCTCAACGGTAATCATGACCGGGTTGTGGATCAGTGTCCGGGGATCAAGCTTGTAGACCGCTTCGAGGACCGCACGCTGGTAGAGTCCCGGGATTGCATGGGGATTCCGGCCTCCTCCTCTCTCAGACATGTATCATCCCTCCTGCAATCATGTTCAGGTGTTCAACAACAGGTCCAAGGGAGAGTGCAGGGAGGAAACTCAGCGCTCCGACAATCGCTACAACAAAGACGAGCCACAGGATGAAGAGCGGTCGATGGTCCTTTAATGTGCCTTCTCCCGCAGGTACAATCTTCTTTACTGCAAACGAGCCCGCGAGTGCGAGCGTGAGGATGGCGGTAGCATAACGTCCGACGACCATCGCAAATGCAGTCGTCAGATTGTAGAATAACGAGTTTGCTGACAGGCCTCCAAAGGCACTCCCATTGTTCCCTGTTGCAGACGAGAAAGCGTACAGGATTTCCGAAAACCCGTGCGCTCCCGGGTTGAAGACTGCCGATCTGCCCGGATCTGTGAGCACCGCGGCAGCAGTAAGGATCAGGATCAGGAAAATAGGGATAAGGATGAGAATTGTCGCGATCTTCATTTCGTCCGGCTCGATCTTCTTCCCATAGAGTTCGGGTGTACGCCCGACCATGAGCCCGGCGATAAACATCGCGAGGATAACGAAGACGAGCATCCCGTAAAGCCCGGAACCGACGCCCCCATAGATCACTTCGCCGAACTGGATCATGAAGATCTGGACGAACCCTCCGAGAGGCATAAACGAGTCGTGCATGGAATTGACCGCCCCGCAGGATATGGCTGTCGTCAGGACTGAGAAGAGAGACGACGGGACAATGCCGAACCGCACCTCTTTACCCTCCATATTTCCCCCTGGCTGGATATACGAAGGGGTCTGATCGACCCCGAGAGGGGTAAATGCCGGATTCCCGCTCATTTCCGACCATATCACGAGACCGAGGAACGGCAGGAAGATGAGCGTCATTGCTATGAGGATCGCGATCCCTTTTCGGGCTGACCCAATCATCCTTCCAAACGTGTAACAGAGCGATGCAGGGATAATGATCATCGCGAAGAGCTCGACGAAGTTCGAAAACGGGGTTGGGTTTTCAAACGGATGCGCCGAGTTCGCATTGAAGAATCCCCCTCCGTTCGTTCCGAGCATCTTGATCGCGATTTGCGATGCCGCAGGTCCGAGTGGAATCAGCTGTGTCGTGATCAGCGTGCCGGTGTTGTCGTGGATCGGTTCAAGGAGCTGAACGGTAACCGGCCCGCTTAACGTCTGAACGGTTCCCTGGGAAACGAGGATAATGGCAATAATGAAACTGATCGGCAGCAGGATCATAACACTCCGGATGAGGAGCACCCAGAAGTTACCGATCGTGGCTGAAGATCTCCTGGTGAACGCGTAGATCAGCGCGATAAGGACTGCCATCCCCATCGCAGCGGAAAGGAAGTTCTGTACGGTGAGCCCGATCATCTGCGTCAGATAGCTGACGCCGGTCTCCCCGGCATAAGCCTGCCAGTTGGTGTTGGTCGCAAAACTGACAGCAGTATTGAGAGAAAGGTCCCACGGTACCGGGCCAATGCCGGCAGGATTGAGGGGCAAAAACTGCTGGAACTCCTGGATAATGAAGACGAGTGCAATTCCGAGGATATTGAAGACCATCAGAGCAATAGCAAACTGTTTCCAGTCCATTTCATCGTCTGCATTGATACCGGAGATCGCAGAGGAACCGGCGTTCAACCGGGGCAAAGATCGAGGAGATAACATTTTGCTGGCCGGTATACACCTGTGCCATGAATCCACCTACCGGCACGAGGAACACAATGACCACGGCAAAGAAGATGATGAGCTGGAACCAGTCAGAAATCCTCACGCTAAAAATCATTGAAGACGTGTCTGGCTCCAGCGGTATCGTTGATGAGGTTAATGGCGCCGCGATCCGGTCTGCACTCACATCATCAAGGGCGATATTCAGGTTCAGGACATTAACGCGGGGTTCACCGAGGATACCAAACTGACGTGGTTCAATGTGACTCGTTATGAGTGCTTCTACATCCTCCACGCTCAGGTTCCGCTCGTGTGAGATCCGGGGAGCCTGATAGTACGTGGCTGCTACACTGATATCCGGATCAAGCCCGCTTCCAGAAGAAGTAACGAGATCGACCGGAATCGGCTGGTTATTCGTTGGATCAGCCGTTCGGAGAAGATCAACGCGGGCTTTGACCTCATCGATGGTGCCGGGTTGGTCGGTCCGAGGTTTGAACCTGAAGAAGCATCCGCATTATAGGGAACCGGAGACGTGGCGGAGAGGCGGCCCCAGAAATACCCCGGGGAGGTGAAGGGTTGTCCGATCAATGTAGAACCGACTGTTTGACCGTCACGTTCTATGAGGTTTCCGTTTGACTGGGCCGGAAAGATCACCTGGGCGAATCCGGTAACGACCAGCGGGTAAATGATACCCGTGATGAGCGTGAGAATAAAAAATATCACAATGGCTGGTTTAATCTGTTTTCTGATTATTGATTGAACTGGCTCATTCACAATATTCCGCCGCCTTTTCGTGTCAGGTCCGGTTTATTCCTGAACATACATTACTAACGTGCAGATTATTTGTATTTAGTTTTCGTGGAAGGTGTCTTCCATAAATTAATATAAAAACTAAGCGATGCAAAAAATGGTGTCAGAAATAGATTGAAATTCCTCTCCGGGATCATCGCTGAGATCTGCTAGCCCTTCGGAGAATGGATAATGAAAGGTGAATGCTGAATTGTAAGTAACCTAAAAAATTCACCCAAGAATTTATATGAATAAAGGGGCGATATTCGCATCGTGAACGTACATAATGCTGGATCGGTCCGGATAAGGGAAAATACCCTCCGGACCGTGAGCCTGATCCTTGCTTCAGCCTTTGTCATTTTTTACATCGATATTATTACACCCCTTGGTCTCACAGTCTGGATCCTGTACTTCGTACCCCTGTTCCTGACACTGTACTGGGAGTGGCGTTATGGACCCTTCGTTGTTACGATAATGGCAATTATTCTCATAGCCGCGAGTTTTTTCCTTTCTCCGCGGGATGTTTCTCTTGTCTTTGCCCTGCTGAACCGGGTGTTCTTCAGTTTAATGCTTATTGTCTCGTCGCTCCTGATCTGGAACCACAAGCAGTATGAGGAGAACATCATCCGTGGCGAGGAACGATACCGGAATCTGGCTGAATGGTTACCGGACGCGATAGTGGTTTACCTCGAGGGATCGATCCTCTATGTGAATCCTGCGAGTCTCTATTTTTTCGGCGCAGATCAAAGAGAGGATCTGGTGGGCAGGGATCTCCTTGATATGATTGAACCGGATCATCAGAAGGTAATCCAGGAACGGATTGGGCAAGCAGCGTTAGGTGCAAGGATGCTGGTTCCGGATGTCCCGGTGATCCGGCGGAATGGTCGTCAGATCAGGGCAGATTTCTCACTCGGCGATGTTTACTGGGACAGTAAGCACGCGGTCCTAATTGTAGCAAGGGAACATCATTCTCCCTCTCCCTGAGAGTTTTCCCGACAAGGCTTTACGGTGTCTCAATATCGAATTATAGAGAATCCGATCATGAAATGATTTGCCTTATTCTTCCGAAAACATTTTGAGACCTCTTTATTCGAAGAGAAAACTGGAATTGTACACTTTGCGGTACCTTTTAGCAGTTATGGTTCCTGCAGGACCGAACAGTATCAGGAATCATATCCATTCTTCTCATGTTCTCCATCGGAGAAATCCCGACGACACGCGTCTGACACACAGTGCCTTGTGAAATCCTCTGACGTGAAAAATGCAGTTTCCAATTTCCGTCCGCCATTTTCACCTTGCCCCAGAGGCTATGGCATGCCTGATCCGCCTTCAGGATGCGAACACAGAGGTCGTTTTGCTGGGTGATTTTCTGCGGGAACCAGTACAGCAAGTGCAGGTCATATTTCGGACGATCCTCAAACCAAAAGGGACTGTGAGGGCACTTTTCCGGGCGCGATAATACCACATATAGGCCAAACTGAGGTCAAATCAGGCAAATCTCAAAATAACGGTTCTGTTTATTGGTAAATTTGTGATTTCCGGGTGGTCCGGATAGTAAACGGGGGTTGAAACGGGGCTGTTACATGGGTGACAGAGATCATCTACCAGCCATATCCAAGATCACCTTTATTTCCCTTCACATCAATAGTTACAGACCCAAGCTTGGGAGCCCTTCATCAACGGGACGGCATGGTGCAAAGACTATGGCAGAAGTGGTCGAGGTTTTAGTACCCGGCGGAAAGGCTACTGCGGGTCCCCCGATTGGGACCGTCGCTCGGACCACTCGGTATCAACGTGAAGGCAGTTGTCGACGAGATCAACAAGAAGACCGCCTCATTCAACGGAATGCAGGTCCCGGTCAGGATCGAAGTCGACGCGAAGAAGAACTTCACCGTCACGGTGGGTATACCGCCCACTACGGCGCTCATCAAGAAAGAGGCGAATATCGAGAAAGGTTCCGCAGAGCCCAACGTCAAAGTGGTAGGGAATCTACCATTTGAGGCCGCTGTCAGGATTGCCAACATGAAACTCGAGGGCATGCTCTCCTACGAACTGAAGACCGCGGTAAAAGAGGTCATCGGAACATGCGTAAGCATGGGAGTTAACGGTCGACGGCAAGAAACCAAAAGATGTTTTCGCCGAGATCGATGCAGGCAACTATGACAGTGTTCTCGTGAAATAACATGAGAAAACCATAGGAGATCGAAAGGTCGTGAACTATGGAGGAATCTGATGGTTGATAGGGCCAAAATTTTACAAGCCGTGAACACGGCGATTGAGAAGGCGCCAGAGCGTAAATTCTCTGAGAGCATCGATATTACCATCAATCTCAAGAATATCGATATGGCGCAGCCGAAAAATCGTATCGACGAGACGATTCTTCTTCCTCACGGTATCGGCGAAAAGATCGGTATCTGTGTGATCGGGAAGGGAGATATCGTCACCCAGGCAAAGGATGCCAAGGTTGACCTGATTATCGGCCCTGAAGAAGTTGAGCGGCTTGGCGGTGCACCCCGCGAGGCACGGAGAGATTGCCGGTAAATACCGGTACTTCCTTGCTGAGATGGCGGTCATGCCACAGGTCGGACGGTTCCTAGGTCCGCGGCTCGGTCCGCGGGGCAGGATGCCGATGCCGATTGCCGGCAGTACGGATATCCGCCCGATCGTCGAGCGTCTGCGCAACTCGGTGAAGATCAGGACAAAGGACAAGACAGTCTTTTCTACAAAGGTCGGTACGACTGCCATGAAGACCCGAACAGGTCGCCGAGAATATCGAAGCGATCGTCAAGAGGGTCGAAGCTGTTCTCGAACAGGGACCGCTGAACGTCCGTTCTGTGTTTGTCAAGACGACCATGGGTCCTGCAGTGAGGCTGGAATAATGGCGTTGTATACACACCACCTCCCCTCATGGAAGAAGGACGAGGTCGAGGATATCAAGAAGCAAACGCGAAGAAGTTCACCCTGATCGGGCTTGTTGACATGTACGGTATCCCGGCACAGCAGGTGCAGCAGATCCGCAGGAACCTGCGGGGTAAGGCTGTCATCAAGGTGACCAGGAACACGCTCATCAAGCATGCGTTCGCAGAGATTGGCGGGCGATGTGAAGGACCTCTCCAGATATATCTCCGGTCATTCGGCGATTATCTTCACCAACGACAACCCGTTCAAACTCTTCAAGCAGCTGGAAAAGACCAAGACCAAGATGGCGGCAAAGCCCGGCGAAAAAGCCCCGGAGGACATCGTCATCGAGAAGGGTCCGACCAGTTTCAAACCGGGTCCGATCGTGGGCGAACTCCAGCAGGCAGGCATTCCCGCAGCGATTGAAGGCGGAAAAGTCAAGATCCGCGAGACCAAGACCGTCGTGAAGAAAGGCGGGGTCATCTCGGCAAAACTTGCAGCGATCCTGGTCAAGCTCGATATCAAGCCGATGGATGTCGGACTTGCCCTTCAGGTTGCCTACCATGAAGGCGGTATATTCGAGCCATCCGTGCTTGCCGTTGACGAGACAGTATCCTCGGACAGATCCAGCTCGCCGGGCTTCAGGCATTCAACCTGTCGGTGAACGCAGCGATCCCGACGAAGGATACGATGGGCGCGATCCTGACAAAAGCAGTCAGGGACGCACGCGGTCTTGCCGTTGAAGCAGCGATCTATGAGAAAGACGTTGTTGATGCGATTATTGGTAAAGCGTACAGAGAAAGCCAGGCAGTGAAAAGCCTGGTAAAATAAAATAATTATTGAGGTGAACAAGATGGAGTATATCTATGCAGCACTTCTCCTGCACAAGGCAGGCAAGAAGGTCGATGAGAACGGCGTCAAGGCAGTCCTTACCGCCGCAGGTGTAAAGGTAGACGAATCACGGGTAAAGGCACTCATTGCAGCACTCGATGGCGTAAACATCGAGGATGCAATCAGCAAGGCAGCCGTCGCACCGGTCGCCGCAGTCGCAGCAGCACCCGCAGCAGCGGGCAAAGCAGCACCTGCAGCAAAGGAAGAGGCACCGGAAGAGCACAAGAAGGAAGACGAAGAGAGCGGTATGGCAGGGCTCGGTGCCCTGTTCGGATAATCTTTTTTCTTCTTCTTCAAAATTCAAAAAAGATCTTTTCCCGGGAGCATAGGCCAGCTATACCGGCACCCCGACGTAAATATTGTGTTTTGTCGCAACTATCTTCACCCGTACCTGCCCGGACTCTTTCTCGCAGTTGAAGACTGAAACCACCCGGTCACGGGCGACCCCAGCTTCTCACCATGTATCCATCCCGGTGCCCGTATCTCGACAGTTACCTTCTCCCCCCGGGAAAAGACCAGGGGAATAAAGGGACGCCTCACCGTTCCAAAGTCTCTCGCCGGATCAAGCCTCAGTGACAACCCAAACTCTTTTTCCCAGGGCTTTATGCTCCGGTTGAAGAACTGCCACCAGCTCTGGGCTTTCACCCCTTTGGGCGATCTGCCATACCGGTAATGCTCGAACTTCTGGATACCAAGAGGAGGGAACCGTTTGCCGGCACCAATCTCCAGAGCAAACCGGATCAGCTTGGGAATCTCCGCGTCATTGATCCCCGGCAGGTAGACCGGGGCAATGAGCAGGTCGATGGTGCTCCGGCAGACAGCCTTTGCTGCCTCGGCAATCTTGCCGACATCGTACCAGTCAGCGCCGGCAAGCAACTTCGCAATGGCCGGATCGAGAGCGTGGAGGGAGAGGTTGATCCGGTCAAGTCCCGCCTTTTCAAGGGCGTTAATCATCTTCTGCTCGAGGAGGGTGCCGTTGGTCTGGAGGGAAACGACACTCACCTCATCGATCTCGTTGAGGGCGGTGATGAGCCCGGGGAGATGCCGGTACATGAGGGGTTCGCCCGGCGAATCGATGTGGCACTCGACACCCTCACCTTTGAACCGTGCAACCCCCCGCACCGCGTCCACAAGGTACTCCATTTCGACCTCATAACTCGTAGCGCGTGTCGTTGACTCCGGGCCGGCGTCGACCGAACAGAACGGACAGTTCAGGTTACAGCCGCAGCTCGGACGTACCTGCAGGAGACTGGTCCCGCGGTCTATTATGCCAAAGTAGAGCGACCCGATGAGCGGGATTGCCGAGTTCCGGGTAATTCTTACATGGGTCATGAAACAACAGGATATTCAGGTTACCTGGTTATTCTTTCCCTGTCAGGAGCCGGCAGCCCTTCCATTCGCCCCGGTCAGACACCGGGCTGGGGTTCTCCATTCGGGCAAACATAAATTCAAACACTTCCTGATCCACGGGGGATTTCCCCGTCTTTTGTACAGGTCCCGCACAAAGGCATCGTACATTTCAGCATAGGGTATGTGAGAGGACGGATCGGGTATAATTATTTCCCTGTGGAACCTCCAGATCCCGGTAAATTCCCGGTCATCTTCGATGAGCGGTCGTACGATTCCCCGTTCAAAGCTTATGGCGGCTTCATGGTTTTCAGAAACACGTCCAAGATCATGATAATAGTCCCTGACGATGACAAGACCCTGGTGGAGATCGTTGAGTTCCATCTCAAGATGTTTGATCCTCTCTTCCTGCCTCGAAATACGATCAGATGCTCCCATTGCCTTTGATTCCCTGCATCATTTTTCCTGGTTCATACTCGTGTATTGTGCTACGACATCCTGCAACCCGGAGTTTAGTCCCTTTGCCCCAGCAGTTTTCCGGCATACACGCATTGCCCGAATGAGACACAGCCATCGCCGAGTGGATAATCCGCGTTCATTATACACCGATAGTTGTGACTGATAATCTCTGTACGGATTGTTTCCCTGATCGCATAGTTATACGCAACGCCTCCGCTTATCGCGATATTTTTCATTCCCTCCCGATCAGCCGCATGAATCGCAAGGTGAGCGATGCCGCGTGCCAGGTTATACTGGAAAGAAGCCGCGATATTACCTATCGCCCGGCTGATCCCCGCCACCTGTTGCCTGCATCCGTCCAAACGCGGTCTCGATGAGAGATCTGCCCGAGAGCATCTCGCGGCCTTCACTGGTAGTAAACTTCAGCTCCCATGGTTCAGCGCAGCCACCGGCTGCGGCGGATTCAAGTTTCATGGCAGGTTCGCCATCATAGGTCCGCTCCCGGCAGAGTCCCAGCAGGGCGGATGCGGCGTCAAGCAGCCTTCCGGTACTGGTGGTCTGTGCGACATTGAAACCGCTTCCGACCTGTTTTTCAAGAACGCCCAGCTCGACATCCGTCCAGCCCCGCCCGGAAAGTAACGACAGAGTACCTTCTGCTCCGGAAGAATCCCGTAGAGCATCCGTTCAGGAAATTGTGTGGCAAGATCCCCGCCGGGCATGGCAGAAGGCTCAAGGTGGGCGACACGCTGGAGATCCGGGGTCTGCCCGGAGAATATCTCGCACCCCCAGACCATCCCGTCATCGCCATAACCGACCCCGTCAATCGCGATGCCGATGCACGGTTCGGATGTTGTTGCAGCGATGTGCGCACGATGGTGCTGTACCGGGACCAGTTCCAGTCCCTGGTCCGATGCTATCTCGCGGGCAAACCGGGTCGAGAGGAAGCGGGGGTGGAGGTCATGGGCGATCACGTCGAACTTCGCCCCGAGGAGGCGTTGCAGGTTCCTGACGGTCTCCTGCAGGTATTCAAGGGTCGGCGGGTTGCGCACATTCCCCACGTGAGGGGAAGTGACCGTAAAGCCATGTCTGTAGATGGTGGCATTTGCATTCAGTTCGGGACCCACGCCGAGAATACAATGCTTTCCCAGGGCAATCGCTGTCCGCTTCGGGGCGATGCCCCGCGAGAGGCGGATGATATACCCGTCGCGGATTACAGAATCGTCGCACCGGTTCACGATCTTCCGGTCATGGGTGAGGAAAAAGTCCACGTCGCGGTTGAGTTTGGACATTGCCTGGTCGATATCGGTAATCATCGGGTAGCCCGGCATATTGGCGCTTGTCATGATGAGCATGCGGGTGCTTCAGGCGGGAGAAGAGAAGGTGATGAAGCCCGGTATACGGCAGCATGCAGCCAATCGTGTGGAGACTGCTTATCGTCCTGTGGGCGGTGGGATCACGTTTTTTCAGGACGACGATAGGGTGAACCGGGCTGGTGAGCAGCTGCCATTCCTCCGGAGAGATGCAGGCGAGCTGCCCGATAAAGGCCGGGCGTACCATGATGGCAAACGGCTGCTCGATCCTGCCCAGCCGTCGCTTCAGTTCATCCACGGAATCTTCGATGCAGGCGATATGGAATCCCCCGACCCCCCGGATCGCAAGAATTTTTCCCGCATCGAGCAGTTCTGCGGTCTCCTGTAGGGGATCGAGGCCTTCCGCCTTGTTTCCACGTGCATCGATCAGGGAGAGGTGCGGGCCGCAGGAACTGCAGGCGATCGTCTGGGCATGATGGCGCCGGCATCCGGGTCCCCGTATTCCCGTGCACAGTCCGGGCACAGGGGGAACTCTGCCATCGATGTTCGTTCCCGGTCGTACGGGTATCTCCTGAACGATGCTGTACCGGGATCCGCAGTTCACGCAGGAGGTCGCCCAGTAATTCCCGTATCTCCCTCCTTTTGTAAAGATATCCCTGACACAGTCGTCGCAGATCGCGATATCCGGCGGGATCATGCCGGTCAGCGATCCGGTACCGCTCGGGAGTATGAAGAACCCGTCCGGGATTTCCTGAAGTGTACCGGTAACATCAACCGAATCGATACGGGAGAGCGGGGGACCCCGGGAGACCTCAGAAACGAACCTCTCAAAATTATCTCCTCTCGCAAAGATCTCGACCTCGCTCCCAAGATTCTTCACCGTGCCCGAAATCCCGAGTGCATTGGCCTGGGCATACACGAAAGGGCGAAACCCGACACCCTGGACGATTCCGCGAACTGTGATTTTGCCCTTTTTCTGCATGAATTTCTCGCAAAATTTTATTGATTCGCGGAACGATATAAGTATAGGGTTTTTACCGTGCCGGGCCATATTCGAATCGTAAACGATCCCGTAGAGCTTGTTCCTCTCCTGATGACGTTCAACGACCCCTCCTTTAAAAAGGTCTATGAACTACTGAACAAATCTTGGCTGACAGAAGACGAGATCCGTGCGCAGGTCGGGGACGACAATGTCTCGCTCTGCATCCAGATCTTAAAGAAAGGAAACCTCGTGGAGGAGCAGTGGCGAATGCCAAAGCCCGGTGCGAAGCCGGAAAAAGAGTTCCGTGCAACTTACAACAAGTTCCGTGCAAACTTCCAGTGCAACCTCTCCGATCTCTCTGATATCCTGTACATCTCGCTCTCCAATGACGAGAACCTCCGCGAAGTGGTGGAGAATATTGAAGGAGAACTCGGCAAGGGCAACTCTTCCATCAACGACCTCTCCCGGAAATTCAGTGTCAGTCCCGTCTTTATCAAGGGGCTGGCCAAACGGGTTACGCACCTGGATGTGAAGGGACAGGGACTGGTGCTGCTTGACACTGGGCGATAAGGATCCCCTGTACTCCATTCTGCGCAGCAAACGTGAGGTCTCGCGGCTTCAGATTCTTGTCGAAATTGCCGAGCACCAGCCTGCAGTGCGGCAGCAGGAGATCGCCGAAAAACTGGGCGTGACCCCGCAGGCAATTTCCGAGTATATCCGGGAACTGGTCGATGAAGGAAAGGTTTCTGCAAGCGGCCGGGGCAATTATGAAGTGACAAAGACAGGGATCGAGTGGGTGCTGGAAAATGCCGAGTCCCTGGAGTCCTATGCACGGCACATCCGGCGAGACATCATCCAGCAGGTCTCCGTCTGGACCGCGATCGCCGCAGAAGAACTGCGGGAAGGAGATGAGGTTGGAGTATACATGAAAGCCGGATTTCTTTATGCGGGAAAAAAGCCGCTGGCAGCGATGGGGACTGTTATTGCAGATGCAAAAAAGGACGAGGATGTGGGCGTTGCCCGCCTCAACGGGATCATCGATCACAAAGAAGGGAAGGTTCACGTCTGTAAGGTACCACGGATCCAGCACGGAGGTTCAAAAAAGGTCCGGTCAGACAAACTGTTGCAGGTCGTCGGTCAGGCTGGTATCGTAGCGGCGGTGGGGCTTGAGGCGTTTATCGCACTGAAAGCGGCGGGGAAGAAACCCGATATGTTCTTCGGTGCAAGGGAAGGCGTGATCGAGGCGGCATTTCACGGGATTAACTGCACGATCGTCATTGTCGACGAAGAGTTCACCGATTTTTTGAAGAGACTGGAAAGCGTTGAACTCTCGTATGTAATCCACGACCTGATCTCGCCATGAAGATCCTTATCCAGCCCCAGAAGGGAAGCAGTTACAAGCTCCTTTTTTATGACGGCAGGCATATAATAGGCGCCGGGTTTGCCGAGCTGACGGAGACACCTCGGGGCCCCCGTCCGACGAAATACCGGCTCAGGTGGGGCGGGAAAAAAGAGTACCGTCATACGCCATCCAAGGACCTTATCTCCCAGCTCCGTGAAGCGGATGTGCGGCTTACCAAATCTGACGTTAACTTCGAAACATTTCTTTCAGATTTCCAGATTAAAACCGGGACCGTGGACGCCTGCCGCATGTGCCTGCTCGATGAGCGGTATACCCCGTTAACCGAAGAGAACTGTGTCACGTTCGGCAAAGGCGAGAAGATCTGTCTGGAGTGCGGTAAGCGCGAGCTGCGTCGTGAAGTCTCACATATCGGCCGGCTGGGGCTGGAGGGGATCGCCCATCTCGAAAACCTTCTCGATACCTTCCGCGACCTTGACCGGGTGCTCTCGACGCTGCAACCCGATAAACTCACGATGAAGGCCGCGCTCTACGATCGCCTTGAACCGCACCCGGTCATGACCACCGCATCCATCGATGAACTGCCCCTTCCACGGCAGTTTATTGAAGCGAGCGGGGTTTCCCAGCTCGATGCCGGCCCAGCAGCTTGCGGTGGAAGCGGGACTGCTGCACGGCAAAGATATGCTGGTCGTCGCCGCAACAGCAAGCGGTAAGACGTTCATCGGGGAGATGGCCGGGATCAAGAACTACCTCGAGGGACGGGGAAGGATGCTCTTCCTCGTCCCGCTGGTGGCGCTGGCGAACCAGAAGTATGAACGGTTCACAGCCCGGTACGGGAAGATGGCAAAGACCGGCCTCCTGACCGGGGTGAGCCGGCTCAACCTTCCCGAAACCCGGAAGGTGGGGGACCGGAACCCCCAGTCGCCGATTATTGTCGGTACCTACGAGGGTGTCGATAACATGATCCGCTGCGGACAGAAGATGGCAAACATCGCAACGGTGGTGATTGATGAAGTCCAGATGCTCGAGGATGCGGACCGGGGGCACCGCCTGGACGGGATGATCGCACGGTTGAAGTACCTCGCTCCCCAGGCTCAGTTCCTCTACCTGTCGGCTACCATCGGGTCCCCAAAGACGCTGGCAAAAAAACTGAACTGCAGCCTCGTGCAGTATGCCGAACGCCCGGTGGGGCTGGAGCGGTATCTCCTTTTCCTCGAACGCAAGCAAAAAATCCCAACCATCAAGCAGATGACTACTGAGGAATACAAGCGGACTTCATCGAAGGGATTCCGGGGACAGACGATCATCTTTACCAATGCACGGGCGCGGTGCCATACAATCGCCGACGCACTGGGGATGAGGGCTGCTGCGTACCATGCCGGGCTTTCGTCGCAGGAGCGGCGTGAGGTCGAGACAAAATTCCTTGGCGGGAAGCTGATGGCCGTTGTTACAACCGCCGCGCTGGGTGCCGGGGTGGATTTCCCCGCATCTCAGGTGATATTTGACGCCCTGGCTATGGGGAGGGACTGGCTGTCGGTACAGGAGTTCAACCAGATGGCAGGGCGGGCAGGAAGGCCGGACTTCCATGACCTTGGGCGTGTGGTTATTCTCGCCGAACCGGGAGGCACCTATTCCCGGGAGAACCCGTTTACCGAAGAGGAGGTCGCGATCCGCCTCCTGAAAGGGGAGATGGAAGAGGTGGCACCGGAACATGATTTCGAGAAGAGCTCGGAAGAGTACGTTGCAAATGCGGTCGCGTGTGGTGGTGAGGAAGCAGACCTCGACCGGATCAACAGTATGATGGTCGGCAGCATGGAACCCGTGCTTCCCGAGCTGATCGCCCACAGACTTGTCGAAAAGCAGGGGAGCCGGCTGGTCATGTCGCCGCTGGCACGGGTGATGGCCGAGCATTTTATCGGCATGGAACGGCTCCTTGAGATCCTGCGCCTTACAAAATTCATGGACGACCCGGTGGACGTGATCGCGGAACTGGAAAGTGAGGATGTCCACCAGGATACGAAGAAGGAACACAAAAAGGACGGGAAGAGACCTGCAGGGCATAAAAGGCGCCGATGAGAACCAGGGCAACGACGGGCGAGCACGATAATCCCTCCAGATGATGTGCTTTTTTCCTGACCTTGACCCGGCATAACTCGCGGCGGTATTCTCTAATGACCCCAGTCTTCTGTCGGCCCGAATGAGGTATCCGGAAGGATAAACGAAAACTGGGCTGAATATTACCAGGAGGCCTTCCTCAACCTTTCACCACTCGTAAATAGTTTTGATTCCAGATAGTACTGGATGCAGATGAAGGTCCCGCTCAGCGAACTTGATAATCGCCTCGACCGTTTCCGTCTCCTGATGGAAGACCGGCATCCCGGTTGGGAGCTTGCCATAATCTTTTCCAAGCTCAACCTCTACTATTTCACCGGAACGATGCAGGATGGCATGCTGCTCATCCCCCGGAACGGGGAGTCCTGCCTGTGGGTTCGACGGAGTTTCGAGCGGGCAGAGGATGAATCGTGCTTCCCGCGAATCCGGCAGATGCGGAGCTACCGGGATGCGGCAGCGACACTGTCAGCCATCCCGGGGACCGTGTATCTCGAGACCGAGCAGGTACCGCTCGCGCTCTTTCAGCGAATTCAGAAGCATTTCCCGTTCAGGGAGGTGAAGGCCATCGATCAGGAGATCCTGCAGGTGCGGTCCATCAAGAGCCCGTTCGAACTTGGTCTTATGGAACAGGCAGGCACAATTCATCGCCGCGTTCTGGAAGACCTTGCTCCGGAAATTCTTAAAGAAGGGATGAATGAGGCGGAGTTCACGGGCAAACTCTACTCCCTCATGGTGAGCGAAGGACATCAGGGAATCGTGCGGTTCGGGATGTTCGAGTCCGAGATTATCCTGGGACTTATAGGGTTTGGCGAAAGTTCCATCCGCCCGACATACCTTGACAGCCCGGGCGGGAATGCCGGCATGTCACCGGCGGTCCCGCTGCTCGGGAGCAGGGACAGGAGACTGCATGACGGGGATCTCGTCTTTGTTGATATCGGATGCGGGGTCCATGGATATCATACCGACAAGACCATGACCTACGTGTATGGCAGGTCGCTGCCTGAAGAAGCAGTTGCAATCCACCACATGTGTGTAGAGATACAGGATACGATTGCACCTCTCCTGAAACCCGGTGCCATCCCCTCGCAGATCTATGAGACGGTCATGACCCATCTGGAACCCTCGTTCCTTGAGAATTTCATGGGATACGGCAACCGAAATGTCCAGTTCCTCGGCCATGGGATCGGCCTCGAGATTGCGGAAAATCCGGTTATCGCAAGGGGATTTGACGATCCGCTCGAAGAAGGGATGGTAATCGCCATTGAACCAAAGAAGGGGATCAAGGGGATTGGCATGGTCGGTATCGAGAACACGTTCATCGTCACACCCGGGGGCGGGTGGAGCATCACCGGCCATCACCCCGGGCTGATGCCGGTCGGGTAGACCTACCCGGAAGAGGTTTCTCATGGTTTACCCTGTGAACCTGTATATAAAATTCAAATGGTTACCTGAAGTACAGTGCCAGTCATACGTGGAAGGCTGGATACCCTTTCTTCTCAAATTATCCCTTTAGAAAATTGTCCAGGATTATAACCAAGGGAATAATCCCAATCGCCTCCCTTAACCCCGCGTTCACGCTGCAGTAGTAACGAGAATCTCCTTCTCCGGATGCATTCCAAATCAGGGGATGCCATAACTGCCTGGCAAAGCCCCGGGGCAGATTATTAACTTCATGCTAACCTGACTTACGGTGGATAGCCAGCGTCACGGAATACAACACGGGTGACAGGGGCGCCGATCGTTGATTGTCAGTGACAAAGAGAGCCGGTAGTGGTGAAGTCCTATTTGAAATCGCCGGGAATACTCCTGGAAACCACCTGTATTTCTTAATGATTTTGGAAGACTTGCAGGGATGGGCAGGATAATTCGAATATTATAAAGGGTAACAAAATAATGGATTGAGTGGACTGGAATGACCACTGCTGCCCGGATCATGATAGTTGAGGATGACGATATTATTGCCAATATTATTTCGCAGATGCTGGAAAAGAAGGGGTATAGTGTCGTTGGCAAAATTGCCTCCGGGGAGGAAGCGATCATGAAATCAGCCGCTCTGAAACCGGATCTGGTTCTGATGGATATAACACTTCGGGGGTTATTGGACGGAGTCAGCGCGGCCGGATTAATATTCCAGTTGTTTCATTATCCTATCATATTCCTGACTGCTTTGTGCGATGATGCTCAGCTGGATCGCGCAAAAAGTGCTGAACCCCTCGGGTTTATCTACAAGCCGTTCACCGAGAAGGACCTTACTGCTAATATTGAACTTGCCCTCTATAATCATGCTATACGAAAGAATCATCTTTTAGCCTGTCCTGCAGGAGATCCCAAAAATATCATGGATGCGCTTGATCCTGTTATCATCATGGACAATACGGGCAGAATTATCTTTTTTAATCCGTATGCAGGTTGGTTTCTTGATCTTCCCGAGAATCAGATACTGATGAAATACTGGAGGGATGTAATTATGCTCATCGATGACCAGACGGACGAGCAGCTGAAGGATCCTGTCCCGGAAGTGATCGGGCAAAAAACGGTGGTCAGCTACGATTTCAATACTGCGATCGTTTCGAAATCCTCCAAGCGCTGGAAAGCCAAAGTAACCTTTCGCCCCCTCCTCGATAATAGTGAAAGATTCTTTGGGATTTTACTCTATATCAAGGAAAAAACACGAGACCAGATAAAAATGGCACAAAACTTCCGGGCACCCCGATAACTTCCAGCAGCAGCCTGTACTTCTTCATCTTATTCGAAAGTTTCAGAGGTCAATACCATGATATCATTGTCTATTGGTACCATATATGGATACAGCGAAACCTGTGGAAAATCACGGTGTAAGACGGTCAGTAAATGAGGAAACAGCCGTTTGATCTTTACATGATCTCATCAATTCAAACTATATATCAACGCATCGCCGGATTTGACTATGCGTCCTCATTTTTCTGTCTTTCAGCCCCCTCTTTAATATCAGTCCAACGTTTCAAATATTGTTTCAAAATCTGTAGTTGGGGAGAGATCCTATAATATCTCCCGGGCAATACACGGGCAGATGAGAATAACTCTCATCTTTTGAGATTTCGTAACGAAGGGAGATGTTGAAAGAATGGCGTCATTTATGTGCAAAGATCTTGGCATGGAGTGTTCCTTTGAAGCGAAAGGAACAAATGACCGTGAAATTATGAGACAGTTTATCGATCATGCAGAATCTGCGCATAAAATGTCGGTACTGCCGGCCGATGTCATTTACCAGGTACAGAAATCGATAAAAAAATAATATTCTTCTTTTGCTCCCGGAGACCTTCCTCCTTCTCCGGGTTTTGGAAAATAATTACATTCGGGCTATCCGCTAACCAAGTAGCGCCGGAGCCACCGGACCGCTTCTGCTGCCGCCATGCTCACGTAAGGATCCTGGTCGTAGAGCTCGATATGGTTGTGCGTCTCGATCCAGACGAACTCCTTGGGTTCAAGAGCTGCATCATATGCCTGCTGGGCAAACTCTGGGAGGAGTGCAGTATCCTTCGTCCCGTGGACAAACAGGATGGGAGTCGGTGCAACGAGGGGTGCGTGGACGATGGAATTATAGAGGAAGTATGGCTCAAGGGATGCTACGGCCATCTTCTCAGACCAGTTGGGCGCATCGGATCTGTGGGTTCGGTCATAGTAAGAATAAGCCTCTTCGAGAGGCATCACTGCCATTGGGACCTCCGGGGAGATCCCCCGGGATATGGTAGGGATATAGTGTACTATGCCGGTGCGGTACTCTTCCATCACCATCTCATTTACCTGCTCCCGGAATCGGGCGAACCCTTCTACGCCCATTAATCGCTGGAACGTACCCCCGATACTGTAACCTCCGGCGATCGCAACAACAGCCCTTACCTTACGGTGGCGTGCAGCGGTAGAGACAGCAAATCCTCCTCCCATACATACCCCGACGATCCCGATCCTTGCCGGATCGATATCCTCACGGGTGCCCATGTAGGTAACTGCGTTTGCATAATCTTCGATGACCCGGTTCGGATCATAATGTGCCCGCGGCTCCCCTCCGCTCTCGCCGAATGAGCGGGGATCGAAGGTGAGCACGGTGAACCCGGCGTCAGCGATCCGTTCTGCGTAATGGGGGAGGGTCTGCTCCTTGACACTGCTGATCGGCCCACACATAACCACTCCCGGGGTCTTAACCTCGGGTTTTGCATCCGGTGGGCGGTAGAGGTCTCCTGCCATCGCCACTCCGGCACTCTGGAACCTGACGGCACTCCTCCGCCGGGGGTCGGCCTTCAGGAGGTCTTGTGGGTTGGCTGGCAGGAAATGGGGGTCCTCAATCGGTTCGGCCATCGCCATCATGGTCGGTCGGATCCGTATCGTTCTTACATCATTCATGAGGGATTACCAACCCGTCCCTTTCTTGCTCCGCGGGTTAAAACTTTTCCCCGCGAGGTAGTGAACGCTAAGAGCGTCCTTTCAGGAAGGAAATCTTATGATAAACTGGTGACGTGCGAGAGGTGTTATACAAGGTGAAAGTTTCGTGACATCCGGTGTTGCACGTATCCGGGATCGTCAACTCCTCACTCATAATTTGCAGCCTTCAATCCATTGCAAAGCCGGAGGAATAACTCCTTTACTGTATTTCAGTGGTGGCAAAACCGGATCTGAAATATTGAAAGGAAACAGGATAATCCGGAGAAATGCCATCATTCTTTAACATGAGTGTCGAAAACAAAAAAATAATCTCTTTTGGAGAAGTATGGGACCCACTCTTCTCAACTGCTGTATAGCTAAAGCAGGAATGTTACGACTGCAACTATGACGAATATTATCACGAGCCATTTCGCGATTTCCATTGAGAACCCTGCGATCCCTCGTGCACCGAATATGTAGAACACCAGTGCAAGTACAAGGAATACCACGGCTAACCAAATCAGATCGGCCATTGAACATTCACCTCCTTATTCAACATTCTGGTTCAACTGTCGTTTTTTGTCCGGTATCCCGAACGAACGTGAATTATTGTCAAAGATGGATATATGCCTGCGTACAGTTTTCAAAAAATATATCATAATTCCGGATTTTTTTTCTTGCAGGCGGCTATCAGGGAAAAAAACATCAGGATAGACAGAACTACAGTCATTCTCTCCCACGAGGTGCCGTCGGGAGTTAAAATAAATGAATATGCCTTTATTATTCTCTCTATAAGGAGCCATTTTCAAAAAAATGTGTTCTCCCCGGGTCTATTCCGGCCGAATCCTGCAGACCCACCGATCATAAATGGGATCGGCAGGATTCTCTGTTAACTCGACAGTCCTGCCAATTGTCTCTCCCCATTCCCGGACAAGCTCCGCCTCTTTTTCGGTACCCACGGTAACTAGTGTCTCACCGGTAACTGAACACAATTCCCCGACTATCCGTTCCCACATCTCCTGGTTGAAGGTGTTGAACTCTCCTGCCATAATCATAATACCTTTTGGGACGGGTTCAATATACTTTGAAGAAAGGGTGGCGTCGATCCACATCGTCTCTTCCGGAAGCAGTCGTTTTTCGGTGAGGCCGCGGGAGAGAAGGGATTCGTCATTGTCATAGGAACGGGGAGTAAAACCGAGATCACGCAGCACGGCAGAACCGACACCCGAACCACAGCAACAGTCAATGCAGGTCTCGCCCTGCCCCTCTCCCCATACGCCGGTGATAAGTCTTTTCAGGATCCCATGCCGTGTGGGATTCAGATCGTCAATTGATGGCGGAACATGTGCCATCAGTGCAGTACTGTAGTACTCGCGTACTGCTCCTGCCCAGACGGCCCGGTCCTCCTGGAACAACTCGCCGTTCACGCTTTCGAAGAGTTCGATAACGGCCACCGAGGGATTCCTGCAAAGGAATGAACCTGCAACCCATCCGCCCGGGGCATGAAATGCTACCGCAACCGGCTCCTCATGCTCATCGAGGAGGAGCCGGCCTTCATCAGCTCCTGTCTCAGCGAGCACTGCATTACAGCCGTTGTCGGTGAGTGCGGCAAAACCAGGTTCGATGAACCTGATTGTATTAATGCCGAGGATCTCTGCAGCTCTCATACCCCGCGCTCGATCCGCATGCCGTGCGGGGCTTCGATCGTCCCGTCAATTTTTGCCTCTTCATGAAGGACAATGGACTTTGCGATCACGTCGCCCAGGATGTGTGCCCCCTTCTTTACATAGACCGTACTACCACTCTCGACATTCCCGTGAATGGTGACGCCATCTACGACCGTGATGCGGTATTTTGCCCGGAGACTCCCGAAGACAACCGTGTTCTGCTGGACATCGATCGAACCTGCCCGTATATTGCCATGGAGCCGGCACCCTTTCCCGATCTTCATGGTGGACGGGACGGAGAAATATCTCAGGTTCAGTTTCGACCGTGCAGGGATCATGAGTGGGATCTTCTTTATCTCCTCCTCTTCTGAGAACAGGTCGTCGAGAATCCGGTCCAGTTCCTTCTCGTTCTCAATCCTGAGCAGGGTCATTAAGTAAATAATGATGAACATGAAGACCGGCATCGGGTTTCTGATTTCGACATCACCTTTTGCTTCGAATCCTTCCTTGATCTCGACCTTCTCCCCGATGTCAAGGGCCCCGGTGACGATCAGTTTACCGGCGATCTTTACTCCTTCGCCGATGTACGCATCCTGTTTGGCGATAACATCGCTCCCGACCTCGCACCAGTTCCCGATACGTACATCCCCGCTCGCCCAGATATACTCGCGGATCTTCGAGGATTCCCCGACGTAGACATCCGCACCCCTCAGCCCGAAATCTATCTGGCAGAACTCGCCTACGACGATGTTCCTTTCTGTCTTGATGCTGTGTTCCTGCAGCTCTGTCCCGTCAGGCAGCAGACAGTGCTTATGCCAGTTCTTTACGGATCTCTCTCTCATCGTTCCCCCGAAGTTCTCATCATGCCCCGAATTTGTGTGCCTTGTTGATCAGGTCGAGGGCAATGGGCAGGAGCGCTGAACCGGTTATCCGGTTGAGCCCGCCTCCGGCACAATGATACTCGTCGAATACTGTCACATCGTCGATCCTGACCCCGTCGCCGTGAATCATGACGGGTACCGGGTCGGCGCTGTGGTCCTTGATCGTACAGGGCGTGGAATGATCGGCACAGATGACAATGATGCAGTCATGAAGATCGAGTAACGGGGCAAGGGCAGCATCGGTTTTTGTGATAAAATCCCGTTTCTGCTCCGCCAGTCCGTCATGCCCGGACTCGTCTGCTCCCTTGATGTTGACCAGTACAAAATCTTTGGTTTTCAGCTCGGCGATCGCTGCGGTAATTTTCCCCTTAATGTTACTATCCTGCGATCCGGTGATCCCCGTGACGGGTACACGGGAGAGCCCTACGGCGCTGCCGATGCCTGAGATCAGGCTTGCAGCCGAGATCACACTCCCGGAAATGCCGTACCGTGTGGAGAACGGTTCGAAATGTCCCATCTCGCCGGCCCCCCTCATCAGGATGATATTTGCCGGGTTGAGACCCTTTTTTATTCGCTCTTTATTGAGGGGATGATCGAAGAGTATCCGCGTGGACTGCAGGACAAACTCGTTGCAGATCGCAGCAGTCTTGGCATCGGCCACAGTCTGTTTCAACGGCTGTACAACAAGCGGAGGTACGCCATCGTTCTTCGGGTCGTTGGAAGAGACACAGTGCCCGAGACTTTCCCCCCGGAGAGCAAGCGATGCACGGTGGCCTGCGCCAGAACGGAAGGCAAACTCCACGCCATATTTTGTCAGGTCCACATCTTCGGCAATTGCACGGCTCAATACCGTGGTGTCATGGATTCTTCCTGCACGGCGATCGGTGATGACACCCTCGCGGGATACGGTTGCATAGTTGCAACGGAACCCGATCATCCCCGGCTCCATGTGGATGCCCGTCCCTTCACATTCGAGGGGACCTCTCCCGGTATAATATTTGTACGGGTCGTACCCCAGCAAAGCGAGATGTGCAGTATCCGAACCCGGGCGGACCCCGGCTGCAATCGTGTCCATAATGCCGCAGATACCTTCCTGTGCGAGACGGTCAAGAACGGGTTTTCCTGCTGCAGCAAGCGGGGTGAGCCCACCGAGCGCGGGAGAAGGGCGATCAGAAACACCGTCGAGTACGACAAAGAGGATCTTATTGGCGGTCATTCGTATGGAATGGTTGGATCCCGGGACTAATTATGTTTCTTGGTAGGCTGGTACTAACCCGTGAACCTGATTATCCGAAAAACCGGCTTTTTTCAGAGAAGGAAACGTGGTACGGGGATGCAGCCGGATTCCATCTTGGACAGAGACCAGTAAAAAATGAAGTATCCTATCGTTAAAAATAATTTCGCCGTTATGAACTGGCAGATATCCACCCGGGAAAAAAAGTTGTTATACGGTTGAGATCCGGGCAGCGATCGGCTCGATCTTGGACTTGATGATCTCGACCCTGCGGGTCGGGTAGATGGTCTTGACTGCCTTGAAGAGATCCCGGGAGATCTCTCCTGAAACGATCCCGTTGAGGAGTGTGGTCAGATCCCATGCCGCTGCCTGCGCAGCAATTGTTTCGGTGATAACTTTCCTGATTGCATGCTCCTGCATGATGTTTGCACGTGCAAACGTGTAGCAGCTGATGGTCAGACGAACTTTCTTGCCGTCTTTGGTCAGGATAGGGACCTGGCAGTCCACACGCGAGGACCGCCGCTTGACAAGCGAGCGGAGATAGTCCCGGGTTACTTCGTGGCCGACAAATTCCGTGTATGCCGCGTCACCGGTCACGGAAGCGATCTTAAAGCTCATCTTCATGTGCTGTTTTGCGTAATCATTGGTGATCTCGCCGAGTGTTGCCTGCATGATCCTGCCGACTACGCTCTCAGCATCGTTAGCGATGGTGTCACCGATATACGCCTTACCGAGTGTTTCGGGGACGAATACCTTGAACCAGCTCTTGGCTTTCCAGCCTTCTACTCTTCTTCCAACCTGTTTTTTCTTTGCCATGGTATCACCTGGAGAAATTATTCTCCGGTATTTTTTTCAGACAGCGGGATTTTCCACGGCTGCCTGTCTCCTGGTCGTTTGCCCGTGACTTTACGATTACTGCTGCTTGACAGAACAAGCGTCATCGGCAATAGTCAGATTCATCAGATAATCGTCTGCCGATGCAATAATGGTCCTGATCTGTGTTCCGGTGATCGTTGTCGTTACGCGATCACCTTCGGCGGTTGTGGTCAGGCTGTTGAGGTTATCCGGTCTCAGTGCCGCCGCAACGCATGCTGCATTCCGGTGCAGGGTCGAGATCTTCCCATGGATCTGCATCATAACGCGAATGCCTCCTGCCAGCTCCGGGAAAATATCCCGATATTTTCCGAGGGAATGATCGCGGCGGCACGGTGGAAATGACCGCCCCCGTTGCCCCCGCAGGTGGCTGCAATATCCCGCACCAGCTGTCCGATCTCCGTAGTGATGCCGGCAGGGCACCGGACTGATATCCGGCAGGAGTCACCTGCACGTGCATATACGAGCACCGGGCGGGAGCTCATGCGGTCGCGTGCAAGGATATCTGCGACATCGCCTGCAAGGGTCACGTCGTGCACTTCGTAAACGTCGGTTGAACCCTCGTCCGGATGGGCATTTTTCACCCCATCGATCACCTTCACCCGGTGCTGCCGGGCGATCTCCCATGCCTTTTCAAGATAATGGGAGGATCGCATACAGATGGTCGCTCCCAGGTCACCATGTCCGGCTTTCCCGCAGGCATCAATGACGGCGGCAAGGGCATGGGCATCTTCTATTACCTCGCGCTGGAGATGATATGTATCCCCGTACATCGCCATGAGGCTTGCATAGGAAGCTTCCGGTGCTGATTCCAGCACCACCTGGGAGAGCAGGATATCAAGCCGGCTGCTGTTCTCTCCCCGTGCCTGGTCCTGCGCCTGTTCCATGATGTCAGCGATCCGCTCTTCACCGCCGCTGATCCCGCCGAGGTACGGGCTGGTCGCCATGTACCACCGTTCAGCCATGTCCCTCCCGGGAAGGGTAATACCGCGGTCCGGGACGATGATGCCGTTTGCCACACCATCGTTGAAGATCTCGAGATTCTTCCCGGTTATCTCCTGGCCGTCACCAATGATGCCGGGGATCACGAGTCCCGCAAGGTCCCGGTTGTCTCCCATTTTCTGGGCGATGATATACGCCATTCCCGCGGAGGACAGTTCGCGATCGCCGTCAACACCTTCAAGTCTCGGGTTTGCATGGAACACTCCTTCAAATACGGGAAGATGATGATCGACGACGATGGTATCCTTGGGGAGATCAGCCATTCCCGCCCCGAGATCGCAGAGCAGGTGAGGGACGTCACCGTCACCGATCAGGTCGGCGGGAGTTACTTCATGTCGGACTCTCAAACGGAACCGGATACCTGCACGCAACATCGCATGGCAGAGTATCGAGCCGGCAGCTATGCCATCTGCATCATGGTGTGCAAGAAGCTCGATGTACTCCTGTCGGCGGATCTGTTCTGCGATGGTTTCTGCGATGGTTTCGACGGTCATGGGTTATCCGGACAACTTTTTTACTGTTACCTGGACAGCAGAATCTCTACGTTCTCTGGTTTGTAGATGAACTCTTTGGGCAGCTTCTTGCTTCCTGTGTAGTACTTCACGAGCCGGCGGATTTTGGACTCGACGAGCTGGAGCTGGCGCTTGTTGTGCAGATCTTTCTTGTTCTCGCCCAGGTGCCTGCGCAGCCCGAGTGACTTTACCATAAGATCGCGGAGATCTTCAGGGATCTCGGACGCAACCTTGTTCTCTCGTAAAATATCCCCGATACGCTTACCGAGAGCAAGTTTCACGTCAGGGACGCCATAGCGATCCCGCAGGACCAGTCCGATCCTGCTGCCCGATGCGCCTTCCTTGCGGAGATCCAGGATCACTTTGGTGATGGCCTTTGCGTCCGTATTGGACCACGCAGGTGCCTGTTTCCGGTAGGGGCGGACAGAGCATGACTTGCCTCTTCTTCGAGCATACATTCGTGCCATAAATAGAGCCTCCTAAACTGTGTAAGTCCAGAAAAGTCGAGTATTATTTACTGACTCCCTGTAATCCCAAAGCCTTGGTTGAGGCCGTGCGGTGAAGCACGTCGGACTTACATCTGTCAGCACAATTGTAAAAGTGCCTGATTGTATTTGGGTAGAGGAATTATAAGGGTTGCGATGGGTTGGGGGGGAGGTGCTTATTTTTCTTGAACAACGCCGCAATATCAAGTCTGTGCTGACCGTTCTTTATAATATCGGAAGAGATTTTCTCCCCATCCCACGGCACGGGGATCACTGCTGAACAGGTCAGAGGAACTGTCATAGAGGTTGGTATCCTTCTTGAAGAGGCCCAGTGACAGGTATTTGTCGGTGACGGTGAGCCCGACCCGCAGTTTTTCACCGGTTACCCATACAGAAAAGTTGGGATACCCGGCAAGCCCCTGCATATTCGATTTATAGGGCTCGGTTGTTAATAGTTGCACGACTTCGTGATTCACGACAAGCTCTACCGGAATGCCCGTGACCACTTTTTCGGCAATGAACCGGGCAAGACCCGGGCTGGCTACGGAAGAGATCCCGTGGATATACTCCGCATCTTTGAGGATCTCGAGATAGTGGGAGTACACATAAAACATATCCGTTGTGGTGTCCTGTTTTGGCTCTGCATTGTACAGGTCACCGATACTTAAAAGAAAAGCTTCAGGAAGATCGGAGAGATCATGGTCGGTGAAGAAGGTATGATGCTGGTCGATACCACCCATGAGCTGGACAAACCCTTCGACATTCATTGCAACCACACCGCCAAGCGGGGTAAGGCGGTACTCGTAATTCGCCGCCTCAATAAGTCCCTGGTGCTCGAGGCTGCGGATCTTGGGGATCAATGCCTGGGATGTGCTTCCTGTCACCTCGCGTAGTCGGCTGAGGGATGCAGTATGGTGAAGCAGGGTAAGCAGGATCTGGATCTTGAGCCGGGAATTGTAAAGGGAATGGATAAGTTTCTGATGTTTTTCATAAATTTTGATCGAATCCATACCAACTGATTCCTGCTACGAACCGGTTCATATACCTTTCATAATATCATTATTATTTCCGGGCCTGGCGTTCAGAGGTGCCTTTGGATGTGCTCCTCCCGTTTTACCTTAGATTCACAGGAACGACATCGATGAAATCAGCAGGCACAGACCTCCGATGGTCAGGAATTGTCCGTCAGAAATAACATCACAGAGAAGATCATTCCTGGTAGTCCGGTCAATCGAAAGGATGCAGGCCTGGGAATACACAAGAGAGGCGATGATAATGGCACGGGCGGGCATTGGAATGATCGCGCCTCCCACAATGAGAATTATGGCTCCGGCTGAAATGTTTATCGCCGTGAGAATACTCCGGCTTCGCGCAACGCCAACCAGAACCGGAATAGTCGCGACGCCGGTTGCAGAATCTCCGCTCCGGTCCCTGATGTCGGGAAGTACCGAGGCAACAAACGTCCAGCAGAATATGAACAGGAATACCACCACAGATCCGGTACCCGGGGTGGAAGAACCAAGATATACCGGCCCCAGCGAAAACGCAAAAGCCCATGCTGATGAGACGACGAGATTTTTCATCAACGGAATCTCTTTCAGCCTGCGGTATCCGCACCGTTCAGGAAGCACAGGAACACTGTAGAATACTCCGCTTATGAGCGGTATCATCACCACACAGAATGCAGCGATGCCATGAAATGCAGCGATGGCGAGCGCGATACCATATGCCCCGATTGCTGCGACAAAAAGCTGATGCTCATATTTTTTCGTGATCCGGAAACGGCATTCATGGTTGAGTGCATCTTCCGCTTCATCCGTTTTCCGGTTTAAATTATACACGGAGAATACGATCAGGAACATAACCGCTCCGATGGGGGCGGAATAGGAGATGCCCTGGATAAAGCAGGACGTAAATACCATGCCCACTGCAGCCAGACCAAGAAACAACGAACTATAGAGCAGTAATTCTGCATAATCACGAACCCTCGAAAACAGAGTATACTGGGTGCCTGATACCCGGTTCCGATGGTTATTGTACCCATTGCTGATAACAGAATCCATGGGATAAATTCAGGGACAGAAGAAACATTCATTTTGCCGATGAATGTTAATCGCATCAGCTAATCTGAATACCCGTGATAAATAAATGACGGGCTCAACAACCTTCTTTCCGGATATGAAGCTCAGGAAAGCAGATATGAGCCAGGTCCGTTCAGGAAGAATAGTTTCAATTGAATATTAATTTTTCCATATAACTGCGCTCTGAAGCAACAAAACAGGATTTCTCACCATGATCTCGGTACTCTACGTAGACGACGAACCAGCACTCCTTGAAATCGGAAAACTATTTTTGGAGAGGTCAGGCCAGTTCTGTGTTGATACGGTGACCTCAGCCCAGGAAGCGCTGCAAAAAATAAAATCGCTATCGTATGATGCGATTGTCTCTGATTATCAGATGCCGGAGATGGATGGGATTGTCCTCCTCAAAAAGATCCGGGCTGAATTTTCAGATCTCCCGTTCATTATATTCACGGGCAAAGGCAGGGAAGATGTTGTAATCGAAGCGTTTGATAATGGGGCCGATTTTTACCTCCAGAAAGGAGGAACACCAACGCCTCAGTTTTTAGAACTTGGACACAAGATCCTCGCTGCTGTCAGGCGCAGACAGGCAGAGAAAGCATTACTGGAAAGTGAAATGCGCTATCGGAATGTTGTAGAGGACCAGACTGAATTTATCTGTCGGTTTCTTCCCAATGTCACCCATGTATTTGTCAACGAGGCGTATTGCCGTTATTTTAAAAAATCCCGTGACGAGATCATAGGAAAAAAATTTATTCCCGACATTCCCCCGGAAGATAAAAACCTGGTCAGAGACCATCTTCTCAACCTGACGAAGGAAAACCCAATCGCCTCCATCGACCATCGTATCATTATGCCGGACGGAGACGTACGCTGGCAGAGCTGGACAGACAGGGCAATTTTTAATGAGGAGGGGGAACTCGTCGAATACCAGTCAGTGGGTCGTGATATTACCAAGGCCAAGGGCTCTGAAGAAAAGCTGCGCACGATCAACGAGGAACTCCAGGCTGCGTATTCACAGATTGCTGCAACCGATGAGGAATTGCGACAAAACTACGATGAGCTGAACAAAAAAGAACGGAATCTCAGGGATAATGAAGAAAATTATCGTCGCATCGTTGAAACTGCGTATGAGGGCATCTGGGTACTTGACAGCCAGTTCCGGGTAGTGCAGGTAAATGACAGGATGGCGGAGATGCTGGGTTACCCGCCTCAGGAGATCCGGGGGCAGCTGGCCACAGAGTTTATTCATCCGGATGATCTCGCCAATCATGAGTATCATACTTCAGAGCGTCGCAAAGGGATAAGGGACCGGTACGAGCGGCGTTATGTCCGAAAGGATGGGACCTGGCTCTACACACTGGTCTCAGCAACACCTGTCTTCAATAATGACACATTTGCTGGGTCATTTGCAATGGTCACGGATATTACTGTCCGTAAGAGTGCTGAGGAAGCTCTCCGGAAGAGTGAACGGCTGTACCGCACGATTGTAGAAACTGCCCCGGGAATGCTGATAATCTGTGATTCTCAGGGCAGAAACCAGTTTGTCAGCGCGAATTGCAGGAATATTACCGGCTATACCCAAAAAGATCTCCTGGGTAACATGGTCTGGTGGGTGCATGAGGACGATACACCACGAATGAAAGATCTGTTTAAGAGCACCATGGAAAACAAAATAAGCGGTCACAATGTCGAGTTTAAGGGAATAAAAAAAGACGGCGGGATTTGGTACGGGTCGCAGTCATGGGAACCGATAAAAGATAGTCAGGATACCAGGATTCAGTTCGTGATACAGACTATGGATATCACCGACCGCAAGAACATGGAAAAAAATCTGAAGCAATCGGGAAAAAGGTTTTCCCATATAATTAATGATCTTCCGGATGCAACCCTGGTAATTGATCCAGAGGGTACGGTCATTGCATGGAATAAGGCAATGGAGGAATTGACCGGGGTCAAAGCCGAAGACATGATAGGAAAGGGTAATTATGAGTACGCAATTCCTTTCTATCATACAAGAAGGCCGATTTTGGTAGACCTGATTTTTAAATCGGATGAAGAAATTGCCAGAAACTATTCGGACATTATCCGTGAGAAGCAGGATGTCCTCATTGCGAAAACACTTCTTCCTCAGCTGAAGGGAAAAAGATCAGTTCTGTGGGCAAAGGCATCACCTCTCTATGACGATCTGGGGGCGGTAGTTGGTGCGATCGAATCGATCAGGGATATCACCGGGCATAAAGAAATCGGGGATGCCCCGGAATAAAGACGGTCCGGCATGGAAAACCGGTAACTCTGTACCAATATCTCCGAAGTGTAAATCCACCCCATGTTTTCTTTCCCGATCCTCTCCATCGATATTGTCTACCGGCATCCTATCAATACATCTCCCCTGGTAAACCGATCACAGCCTGGTAGTAAGAACACCGGGGGAGCGTATCGTTCATTGCTCTTATCACCATATTCTGAACAGGTACCTTTATTCCGCATTCAACTGATTGAGATCTATGGGAGATACAGAGATCCCCGGCGATTTCAGAATAAAATGGTATCAGCTGAAAACCAACCTGGGATCCTGGACAATCCTTGAGTGGATTCTCTTTTTTGTCATAGTCCCGGGGGTTCTCGTGGCGATCAATCTCCTTCCCCTGGGGATCAGGGATTCCTATTTTATCTTAAATACGGGAGAGATCTGGAAACTGCAGACCTGGTTTTTGAACAGCTATACCCATTCCGAGATCTATCCCCATCTGGTGAGTAATGTGGTGGTATACTTCTTTGCTCTCCTTGCCATTTTTTCGTTCGAGAACGATAAGCGAAGGTTCCGGGTCATGGCAGGAATCTCGTTCCTTCTCGTCCCGATAATCTCTTCTCTTCTGACGATCGGATTGTTCCATCTCCTTGAGCTTCAGGTACGGTCTCAGGGATTCTCGGCAATTGTTGCCGCCTTCCTCGCGTACATGTTTATTAGCATTATACTCTGGATCCTGGGCGACACGCTGAGAGACTTTGACCACCCGGAAAATTCCCGGTCCTTGCTTCTGTTTTACCTGATGTGCGGGTTGCTCACCTTTATACTGGCATTGATAGTAGTCGAGGGCCTGAACCTCGGACTATTCATGAATGTAGGTGACTCAACGAACAACGGTATTGCGCATTTTGGAGGGTTTATCACCGGTTTAATCGTATTTCTGATGTATGATGTACGAACCGAACAGAGAAAATATTTTCATATGACACTGGGCATTGCCATCGTCATGGGAATTATCTGGTACGGTAACTACCTGTATGCTCTTGTAACCTCAGGAAAAGGAGTATAAACAGGACTAGGGGGCTCTTATCCTGAATGCAATTCTGACGAAAGGTTTTCAGCAGTGTCAGGTTCTTATCTCTTTTTATTCACCTGCAGACTTTCATGGATAATGAACAGACCTGCGACTATGCCGTACATAAAACCAACAAGCGCTCCCTTAATTCCATTGGTGAGCCAAAAAATTATGGTAACCCCGGTAACAACTGGCAGGAAGAAGATTTTCGCTTTTTGAAATTTCGAATAGTTATCAAAAATATGCATGTACTCTTGATCATCCAGGTATCTTCCAATCCCATAGATGGAGGATAGAACTCGGAGCATATCTATTTGAATGAGTATTATCTATTATATTAAAATTTTCATTTTTATTTATCGATTTTAATCGATTCCAATTACTTTTCAATAAAAATTCAGCCTCAGATTGTTGGATTATCCTCGGAATTAATATTTTTATTTGCGGTCAGCGCCAACGACTTTTTGCCACCGCGTATCTGGAAAAATTACCGCACTCTGCAGGAATTCTTTGGAACGACTCCAAAACAAATGTTCTTTTCCTTAATCAGTGGATATTGTTGATCCAAGCGGAGATCTGATGACCAAAAGAGTCTGGTATAACATTTTTAAAACGATAATCTCTCATATTTTGGCTGGAAAACTGCATTTTACGGATATTTCCAAAACCGTGAACGTAACTCACCATTTTGAGTTCCCCGATCCAGGTCGGATTCAGTCAAAAGCAAATCAGGGCCGGGATAAGGACCCTATGACCCTTGCCCCGCTTTCACGTGTCACTGACGTAATACTCTGTTGGTTTCCGCATAGCATGCGTGAGAATTAAAAGCCGGGCGGGCATACGAATCATAAAAAGAAAACTTCAGGGAAATAAACCATGAAAACAAGTATTATTTATCATTCATATTCCGGGATTACACGTGGGATTGCTGAAAAGATCAAGGAGGCCTGCGGGGGAAATCTTGTTGAGGTGAAGTTAAAGCAGGACTACTCCGCAATCACCGCGTACACTCTCGGATGCTACCGTGCGATGAAGGAGGAATGCGATCCCATAGAACCGGCAGCCATCGATGTTTCCGGATCCGATCTTATCGTCATTGGTACACCGGTCTGGGCCTTCAAAGCGACACCTGCAATCAATGGGGCAATTGCGGCGCTGAGGGGGTGCGACGGGAAAAAAGCGGTAATCTTTGCCACCTGCGGAAGTTCGGCAAAAGATACTCTCCCTGTCCTGAAAAAATCTCTCGAGGCAAAAGGGATGGCAGTTGTCGGGCAGTTCGTGCTGACCAGAAAAGAGATCGGGGGAGGTTCGAAGGTAAATGCCCTTATCGAACACATAAAATGGGAACAAAGCCGCTGAACCCGGCCTTTACTGGTCCAGAAAGCAGGTCGGCCATACATGCCTTACCGGAGCAGCAGAAGACCGGACTGAGTTCCGCCGGTTTTTCGATAAGGCCGTCACGGCTGTATCCCTGCATGCAATGAGGATTTTTTACACCTCTCTTCCCTTTCTACTCACAGGGACAAACATTGTGCTGCACCAGAAAAAACGGCGTACCAGTTTCTTATCCGGGTGTCTTCCCACGATTCCTTTTAAAAAGGGACGATTGATACCCGGACGCAGTCCTTATCCGGATTGTCAGATATATACTTTTGTCCATATTTCAAAAAATGTGACATAATTTAAAGTGTGTAAAAAATTATTATACCGATTATGTACATCGGGTATCATGGGAATTTTATTCCATATAAGTGATGGTTTAAGTGATGTTTTTCAAAAATTCGACTATCAGACGTCAATCGATTACCATACATCCCGTCTCCCTGAATATGCAGGAAGACTCTTCGAAGATCATGTGCAAAGTCTTTTTTCACCAGGAAACTTCAGGCTGGTAGAAAGAAATCATTCTTCCGGAAAGGACCCTGAAAGGAACGTTGAAAGCAGCAAGAATTTTGATTTTATTTTCGAACACCTCCCGACACGGGAAACGTTTGCAGTAGGATGCAACTATCCGGCAAAACTGAATGAAAAGGGGCAGCTGGAGTGGTCATACCCGGAACAATTGAAGGGATACCGGGAATTTGAATCAAAGAGAAAAATTCCTGTCTATATTGTTATTGGATATGATAAAGTGACGAAGGAATGGGACAGATACACAAGGCAATATTATAAAAAGATTGAAAAAATTATGTACAACATCCCTTTAAAAGAGATAAAATCTCCCGTAATGTACAGTAAAATTTATTCAAACTTTGAAAGAAATTATTACGGAAAATTTTTCTGGAACAAGGGTACATTATACTGACTGCCATCCTCACCAGATGGCTAATCTATCCTTATTTTACACCTCTCCTATTTCCTTTCTCGGTACAATGGGGGACGATGAGAATTACAGGATTCTGAAGAGATCATGTATCCGGTGCTGCCTGATATTTTTTTAAACGACATCCGGTCATCATCCGCTACTCTCCGGTTCATTCAGACCGCTCCTCATGTTCCTGCGACGTCCCTCTCGCGAAAACCATGATAAAAAAAACCCCGGTATCGTCCTTCACTGGTTAGCGACAAGGTGCGAAATGTATACCCGGGCCCATATGAACGCTACTATACCGCCGAGGATATCCCCGGAACGATCCCTCACAACCTGGTTCTCAAAACATAGTCTTTTCTGTTGCATGGTTTTTTGCTCTCAAGAGAAAAAAGAATAACCAGATGAACAAGATACCTCTGGAGATCATCGACGGGGAATCGGTCATAAGGTTCCGGGACTGTTTCTCGGTGCGGTATATCCAGTCCGCATCACTCCTTTGCAGGCTGGGGTGCGTTATTGAAAGAAATTACGAAGAAAGGGGTGAAATATCCCCGGATCTCCTCCTTAGGCATGAAGTGTTTATCCTCAACTCGATCCTGTCATCAGTAGCATTTCTGGAATCTGTCATAAACGAGTTCTATTCAGACGCAGCCGACAATGCGTATTTCTTTTGCGATGAGAAAAACGAAGACCTTCTCCGGGACATAAGGGAGAGATGGAAAAATGAAAAAAATTTTGATCGGGCTCCGGTGATAACCAAATTCCAGAGGATACTGGCAATCGGTGGCAAATCACCGTTTGATACTAATAATCCTGTAATATCTGACATCCGCACCCTGATTGAAATCCGGAATTACCTGATGCATTTTAAACGCGAATGGATCGTCGTGCAGCACGGTGAAGGAGAAGGGGAGCCTGAAGAGACCCAGGCAGAGAAATTTGAGAAACTGTTAAAAAACAAATTCCGGGAAAACCCGCTGGCACAGAAAAACCAGCAGTTCTTTCCGGATAAATGCCTGGGACACGGGTGTGCAGAATGGGCTGTAGTGAACTGCCTCGAATTTACCGATGTTTTTTTTACAAAACTTGAACTTCCCGCCCCGTACGAGGGAATAAAAAACGAACTGGTAACAAAATAAAAGGACTACCGGCGCTTTCCTTTCTTCTTTTTTGACTCATCCTTTGCCATAGACATGAGATCGACGATATAACTTCCCTCTTTTCCCACGCCGACGATTCGCTCATCGCTCTGCGCCATCTTCTCGATATTCAATTCATACGTGCCGGGGCAACAATCCGGATCGTCTCCACCCGGTCATACATCTGCACCTCCCCCTTGGATTTCGGCGCCGATATTTCGAGGATATCCTCACGGGATTCTTTCGCAATCTCTTCAATGGATTTCTCTTCAAGGACATCCTTGTTGAGCTCCGACTCCTTGACATAGAGGAACTTTTTCCCCCCGCAGCTTGCGCACCCTTTCAGGATCTCGGTTGAGCCGTCCTTGTATTCCCGTCCGCATTTTGTACATTTGTGCGGCATTTTTATTCACCCGAAGCATTCTAGCATGGTCTCGTACAGGCTCTCGACATTCCGCCCGTCCAGCCCAGAGATAGCGACGACCGGGTGCTGGGGGAATGCGCTGCGGATACGTGCCGGGATAGCGTCAGGAAGATCGATCTTGTTTGCGACGATTATGACCGGGAGTTTGCGGCTTTCGATGATGCCGATCATCATGATATTGACCTGCATGAAAGGGTCCAGGGTCGAATCCAGCATGTAAATGACCCCGTCAATATCCTCCCGCAGCCAGTGCATCGCCTCAGCAACGCCCTCGGTTGCCTCCCGGGCCCGTATGATCGCTTCATCCTTCTCCATGCCGAATTCAAGGAATTCGTGGTAGTCAATCTTGGTGGTGACGCCCGGAGTATCGACAATATCCATCGTTATAGGACTACCATTTGCTCCCGAGATAACAATGTCCTCTTTCTTCCGTGCTCGCCGGGTCTCGTGCGGGATCTCGCTGACCGGCCCGACTGCATCCCCGGTCCAGTCACGGGCAATGCGGTTTGCAAGAGTTGTCTTACCGGCGTTGGGCGGACCATATATACCGATACGGGTTCGTTTTTTCTTAAAAAACCGGTTAAGGAAGTTGGAAAATTTCTTTTTTGCCGTACCATAGGTCTGATAAAATATCTTCATTGAAAACCTCCATGGCTACGCATCGTACAAAGGTACAAAGATTCCACCATAATTCTTTAGTAATGTATAGAAATCGCTCTTTATTATGTTTCTTATAATTTCTGCCTTTCCGGATTCGCCCTTTCAGTGACATAGTGCGGGCGGACTGATTTGAAGGGCCATTGTGCTCCTGCCAAATTGTATTTATACAAGAGGAGGGGAGTATGCTAATTGTAATCATCAGGAAGCACTTCAAGGAGGTGACTCATGAAAAAGACATCCAATGCGATTCGGTTTGAGACCCAGATCCCCTTGCGGGAGGTCATGAAAACCAATCCGACGATGCTCGGAATTGAAGCTGAACGTCGCGAAGGCAGCAAGGACCATGTGCCGTGACGAAGTCGGCAGCGTGATCATCCTCGAAGGTAAACAGCCTATCGGTATCGTTACCGAGGAAGACATAACCTGTAAGGTCGTATCAAAAGATCTTAAACCAAGTAGTGTACGTGTGAACGAAATCATGAGTACGCCACTCATTACGGTGAGTGCGGACAAGACCGTGGGCGATGCTGCACATATGATGGTGAAGCATAAGGTAAGGAGACTGCCGGTTGTTGATGCAACCAACACCGTTATCGGGATTGTAACCGTGCGTGACCTCCTTACGGTTTCCAATGAACTCAACGAGCTCCTCGCAGATCTCATCGAGATTAACCGGGAAGAGATTGTCGAGCAGGGGATGTGCAGTCGCTGCAGCCAGATGTCTGATGATCTGAAACGGGTCGATAATCTCATGCTCTGTTCGGGCTGCCGTGAGGAGGATACTATCACATGAAAACGGCTCAGGATTTCATGCTCGAGGTTCCGGTGCTGAAATTTAATGATCAGATCACAAAAGCACGCCAGATCCTGAGGGATAACCGGTTCCGGGAAGTATACGTTGTGGACGCAAAAAAAAACCTTCTCGGCTATATTGACCTGACTGACGGACTACGGGTAACTGCGACAAAATCGAATGTGACCGTTGAGGGATACATGAAGGAAGCACCCATGGCAGTCCCTACGGACTCAGTCGAGCAGGTAGCAAAGGCGATGCGGGAATACAAGACCGACAGCGTTGCAATCGTTGATCCCCGTCCGCATATCGTCGGGGGAGTTCTCCTTTCCGATATATTTCCGGTGATTATCTCCCGCAACAAACTTCGCGGCATGGTTTCTGACTATATGACCCGGGATGTCACCGTTGCAAGTCCGACGGATACGATCCAGAAAATTTATACCATGATCATGGAGAGCGGGTTTTCTGCATTTCCTGTGGTGAAGAAGAAACGAATTGTTGGATTGATTTCCCGGCGCGATCTGATCCGGACACGGCGGATGCAGTCGGTGATAGCCAGTCACGCCCATACAACCATCGAAGAGGTGATGTCGAAGGACGTGGTCACCATCGGTCCAAATGAAACGGTCAGTTCTGCGGCGGAGCTCCTGGTGAGACATGATGTGAGCAGGCTCCCGGTCATTGACGGGGACCGTATTGTTGGAATTGTTGACCGGCATGATATCCTTACCGGGCTCGTATAAAGCGGGGACCGGGGATCAGAGGTACGAAATTTCTGATCGGTGAAGAGATTTATACCAGAACCATCAACTATAAAGGTCATCGAACCATTCGGAGGCGATTATGCACCAGAATGATCGTGGTGTCAAGCAAGGCGACAGGCTCTTAAAAATGCAGGGAAAACTCGACCGGGTCCGATCGAGTTCAAATCCCATATCGCACAACAGGAAGGAGAGATCATGGCTATCGCAACCCGTGATGTCATATCCATCCCCCCTACGCAAAGCATCATAGGGGCAGTAGAAATTATGACAAAATGCGGGTTCCGCCGGCTGCCTGTTACCGACGCAGGCACCAGGAAGCTCCGCGGAATCATCACGTCAGGCGACGTGATCAATTTCATGGGAGGCGGAGACAAGTATAAACTTGTCCAGGTCCGGCACGGTGGCAACCTGCTCGCTGCGGTCAACGAGAGTGTTCGGTACTATCATGACCCAGCAGATCACTACGCTTACCCACGACTCTCATATCAGTGATGCAGTGAATACGATCGTCGACAAGAAGATTGGCGGTCTACCCATTGTTGACCATGAAGGAGTGCTGAACGGGATCGTCACGGAGAGGGATGTGTTGCGGGTGCTGGGTTCGGAACGGAGTACGCTGAACGTGGAGGATGTCATGAGTTCCTCCCTTCGTGTGACAGCCCCGGATTATCCGATCTCGACCGTTGCCCACGACATGACCCAGTACCGCTTCCGGCGTTTACCGGTAGTGAGCGATGATGTATTGTATGGAATTATTACTGCTACGGATATCATGAAATATCTCGGGAGCAGGGAGGTCTTCTCCAGGTTGACGACCGGCGACGTTGCAGAGGTGATGGGATTGCCGGTGCGTACACTGATCTCCGGCGAACTTTTCACCACATCTCCGATGCAGACGATCAACCTTGCAGCGCGTGAGATGCTGACCCGGAATGTGGGTGCATTACCCGTGATCGAAGGCTCCCGGCTTATCGGGCTGGTCACGGAGTTCGACCTTGTCCGGGCATTTGCAAAGGGGTGATCTGCTATGATTGCACAGGATATTATGACAGCACCGGTCTTCACGGTCTCCCCCGATGAAACAATCGCCCATGCAAGACATCTTATGATACGACATAAGATCTCGCGTGTTCTTGTCATGAAGGAAGGCAGACTGGAAGGAATTCTTACCAAAAAAGATATCGGATACCACATGGGCTATGGAGAACCTGCGTGGCGGAGGCGCCCAATCGACCAGATCCCGGCCAGTGTATTTGCGACGAAAAACCCCGTGGTCGTAGTCCCCGATACCGGAACCCAGGCAATTGCAAAAATTTTTGTAGAAAAAGATATCAGTTCTGTTCCTGTTCTCAGCGAGGGAACTGTAGTCGGTATCGTAACAAAGTCTGACCTGATGACATCGAGACTGCTCAGGAACATGCAGGGGATGGTCAGGGATGTGATGGAAGACGTACTCATCGTCAATCGTTACCATTCTCTCAACCATGTGATCGATCTGATGAATGAACGAAATGATAAACTCGTAGTAACAAACAATGACGGAACCCTTGCGGGTGTCATAACGGAAACCAATCTGGCATTCCTTGAACCTGGCGCCGGAAAACCTGGCACCGAACAAAAAGACCTGAAATTTTTACGCAGGGAAGAAGCAGCCGGATTAAAGCTATACCGGTATGTGGAGAAGGTATCCACAATATCCGAAGACGTGATGTCTTCGCCGGTCATCACGACAAGACCCGATCTTCCGCTGGCTGACGCAGTGGCAGAAATGGAGAAACAGCGGATCAACAGCCTGGTGGTTGTTGAGAATGGTTCGATCGTAGGTATTATAAAACGGGATGATATCATAAAGGAAGTGGCGAAATGACAAAAGAAGTTTTTATCAAAGAAGTAATGGCAAAACCAACGACCATTGCCAAATCAGCAAAGATCACGGAAGCGCTTGATAAAATGCTGGATGAAGGTATTGATCCGCTTATTGCCGTCAATAATAATTCTGTGGTCGGGACGGTTTCCCGTCACGCGATAGCAGCGAAGCTTGGCAGCAAACAGAATTCAGTCCTTGCACCTACTGCTATCCACGTGGCTAGCGTGGTCGAGGAAGATTTCACGAGCGTCTATCCGGATGAGAATATCAACGTGCTCATCCCACTTCTCCAGCGCTATAAGCTGGTTATCGTGTATGACAGCGATCATAAACTGATCGGCCAGGTAAGTGCCGGAGATCTCCTGAAAAAATACCGCCCGGATATCGGGATCGGGCAGGTCATGGAGAAGGTGATAACGATTGAAGCCGACGAACGTGTCGTTCACCTGAGGCGACGCATGCTTGATGACAATATCACCCGGTTCGTTGTTTCGGACCATGACAAATATACGGGGATCGTGACAGAAACGAATGTCGCCATAGCGCTTCGGCAATTCCGTAAATCAGTCGATGATAACCACCAGGATCACCGTATACGGAACCTGCTTGTCAAGGACATCATGAGTTCGCCGCTCATCTCTGTAGATCGGACGGCAGATCTTTCTGCAACGATTGATCTGATGCTGAAAAAGAACATCAGTTCAGTTCCGGTTATGGATAAAGGCAAACTGTCCGGTATCATAACCCGCCAGTCTCTGGTTAATGCGCTGTAGAAATTTCTCCTTTTTTCTCCTTTATTTCCTTATATTGTTCCCCAGCAAAAACCCAGAGAGCATTACGAAGATTTGCAATTGTCGTTCGTGGTATTTTATCTGTTCCGGTTCTGACCCTGCTGTATGGAAAACCGGGTGGAATGTGTTTATCCGGGAGGACCTTGATATATCACGTCCGGAGGCATTTCAGGTATAGATCCGGTTTTGCGGATGATTGTCCTCATCTGGCTTTATGAAAATCAACATAAAACAGGGATAGTGCGGAAAACCGGAGAAAAACCGTAAAAAATCCCGTTACAGGCTCATAGTTTCCTGAAAAATGTATGTATCGGGATCCGAGTACCTTCTCCACAACACTTATTACACAAACCCAACCATATTATAAAGCACCATTCATGGAGCAGCGGTTATCCGCTGCGAGTGTCTGTAAAAGATGCGAGATTGCTCTGTTGAGGTAGCCAAGCCCGGTATGGCGCAGGTTTGCTAAACCTGTGTCCCTTTGGGACTCGAGGGTTCAAATCCCTCCCTCAGCGCTCAAGAGAAAATCTCACACATCGAGGGGATTGGATGGCTCAGGAAGAAGACATAAAATACTTTGTAAGGATTGGTACCACCGATCTGGACGGCACCAAATCCGTAAGGGTTGCCCTGACCGGGATCACGGGCGTTGGCAGACATACCTCTACGGTAATTTCCCGTATGGCAAATGTCGACGAGTACGCATTGCTTGGTCGTATTGACGAGGCGTCAGTCAACCGACTTTGTACCGCGGTAGAACAATACTCAACGAAAATCCCGCCATGGATGTCGAACCGGCCAAAGGATATCTACACCGGTGAGGCAAGGCACCTTCTTGGAGGCGACGTAGCCCTCTCAAAAGACGAGGATGTCAACCTCATGAGGAAGATCCGCTGCTATCGCGGGATCCGGCATGAAACGGGACAGAAGGTCCGCGGTCAGCGTACCAAATCGACCGGAAGAACCGGAACTACCGTCGGTGTGAAGAGGAAGAAAGAGGGAGGCGCTTAATCATGGGATATCCCGGAAAGAATCATAAATCCTATCAGACCCCGAAGCGCCCGTTCGAAAAGACGCGGATTGAATCGGAGACCCGTCTCGTGATTGAATACGGGCTGCGCAATAAGCGGGAAGTCTGGAAGGCACAGAGTTATCTGCGCAGGTACCGGAAAGGAGCCCGTGAACTCCTTGCCCTTATGTCGAGCACAATCGACAGAAATGTTTTTGAGGCAAAGAAGGCCGAGCTGATCACCCATATGCAGCGGTCAGGGCTCCTTGGACCCAACGCCGATATCGAAGACATCCTGGCACTCAAGGTCCAGACCCGGTCGAACGCCGGTTGCAAAGCATGGTATACCGCAAAGGACTGGCACGGTCGCCGAAACAGGCACGCCAGCTCATCACCCATGGGCATATCGCCATCGGTGGCAGACGCATCAATATTCCGGGTACAGGCTAACCGGAACGAAGAGACGCAGATCTCCTATTACGGCAAATCTCCGTTCTTAAGTGATTCGCACCCTGAAAAGACGAGGATCATCAAACCAGCAGGGGTGAGATAATATGGCAAATGAAAAGGAAAAGTGGGGTGTTGCTCACATCTTTGCATCGTTCAATAATACCATCATCACCGTCACCGATCTCTCCGGAGCTGAGACGGTAACAAAAAGCAGCGGTGGTATGGTGGTCAAACAGGACCGGAACGAGGGATCGCCCTATGCAG
>CAWHIE010000011.1:0-242650 GCA_963829335.1 uncultured Methanoregulaceae archaeon | reverse complement strand
TAATTTCTTCGTCTTTCAATGTCTGCATGGCCTCGGTAATGGTCAATGCGCCGCTTTTAAAGCCTTGACGAGCTTTTGCATCCCGAATATCCGGCATTCCTGATATTTTTTGCCTGTACACACCATCGACATATTGCCAGGGTCGGGACACCCTTGACATCATACGTCCCCTGGGCTAACGCCTTGTCCCCCTTTTTAACCGGGAACGGAAAGCGGCGGGTTCCCTCTCCAACTGCAGGCCTTCGATATTATATTCTTTGCTCAAATCCATAATAAAAGGTTGCGTCAATCAATGTGGGCAAGAAGCGAAGAAATACAGAATATTGACGTTCTTGTCCTGCGCAGCGTAAACGAATGAAGGAATAACGCAACACACAGAATAACTTTTTTCACATTTAAAATTTCTTTTGAAACAAATCATAACTCCCAAATTTATATAGCAACGATGTTATCTCTCGAGCATATTTTAAGTCAAGGTACTATTCACTCGCATATGGTGGCATCCTACATTTGCTTTCATTCTTTTTTCCCAAAGGAACTTAGTGCAACTATGACTGACAACAATAGAACGAAAAAAGACGGATACTGCACAGCAAAACGACCGGCGTAAGCGCCCATCTGGTCAGGGTCTATGTTTCGTGCCTGCTGATGTAGTCGGCAACGGGGGCGAATACTGGTAATAGAACGAGACAAAAGCGCGGCCCGGAGCGTTCGTCAGGAGATGGTGGTCACGGAAATTTCGAAGTACTTTCACGTGGGGATCAAGATAGGACCCGTACGCTGCTGTGGCGATAAAACACCTGCCGCCGCCCCCGCTGCTGCTGGAAGACGAGGATGACTGCCCCGTAAGCGAAATATTCACTAGTGGAATTTTGTGGATCGTTTGACACAATTGTAAGAGCTGCGCTTTCGTTGTTTGTCGATGACGGGTTGAACGTTACACTGATTGAGCAGGATTGGATGAGGCGAGAGGCGAACTGCACGAGTTCGTAAATGCAAAATCCGAGGATTCTGGCCCGTAACAATGACGGATTGAAGTGCAGAGGTCCATGGCACCGGTGTTCCTGATCGTCAATGTTCCCGTTGAATTCAAATCGCTGAAACTAAGGGCCGAGGGGCTTATGCTGATTGCGGTGACAAAACGCTGCCTGCGATTCGTTGTTGTCGGAATCGAGGGCCGTCACTTCATAGGAGTCGTTAATTGCGCGACAGCGTACGACGGGGATGCACAGGCCGTGATATTCGTTATTGGTGTAGTCGAGCCGTTGCTGTAAACGTTATAGGATCCGCCCCGGGGTCGGAGTCCAGGTCAATTTACTTGCATTGCGGTCCAGAACGAGATCTCACGGTGGTCTAAGGCAAAACCTATGTCAAAAGTGATTACGGAAGCAGTAGGGCTCGAGGACAGTGATTCGGCGATATTTCTGATATTCACCGTCCGTAGTTCGTGTAGGGAACAGAGGAAGGATCGGTCATCGGCGTGAAATTATGATTGTTTGTGGAACCGGGAAAAGCATCGCCGGCAGTCCCTATGTCAGAGCCGGCAGCGCCATAGGGCAAAAGAAGCGACCAATCGCCATCGGGCCTCAATAAGCTTAACCCCGGGCTGGTTACGATTATTATTAATGGAATTGCTCGGAAAGTTTGCCTGTAATCACATCCTGGTCTACAGCCAGACCAAGAGACCGTGTCCGGGAAGGCCTGCATCATACCCGATCTGCTGGCGGTTCTCGATCAGGAAATACTGGTTGCCGCTGTCGTAGACGCCTGAGCTTTGATTACATTCGTTCCTGCGGCAGCTACTGACGGAGCAGGCACGGACTCTACTGGATTCAAGGATAAAACCGGGCTGATACGTCGTCAGGGTCTGCGGAGTGACCCATCCGAGGTAAGTTAAACTCCATGCGTCAAGATGCGCGGGAGAACTGCCGTGCCAATACAACGTAGTACTCGACGTCGGCGACGATATACCGTCTGAGCCGCTGGATCGTTCGGATTGTAATTATATATGCCATCCGACATCAGGCTCCACTTCCGACCCCGTCGAGAAGACAGAACACCCCTGCCGTGCAGTAAAGATCAGGCAGGCCGAGCCAGTGGCCGGAACTCGTGAACATAAACGCCGAGGGGGTCAACGATCAGGCCGGGTGCGGGTATTGTTCCGCGAATCGGTCTGGGGCATGATGATCGCCTCATGAATCGTTGTTGTCGTTCCATTATTTCCTGATCTGTGTTGTAAGACAAGAACCCGAAACAGTTGAACAAATGTCGGTTCCGGGATAGTAGAGCGACCAGATATCGTTCGGGGTCGTTCCGAGAACATTAGATTCTTCGCCAACGCCGGCGTGTATGATGAGGACGGCATCGTAGGTGTTGAATGAAATGCTCGTATCCTGTCGATGCAGTAGAAATACTATGAGTAGATAAGATTCTGCAAGGCTGAATCTGACTCATCGCCGTAATACGCCATATTGTGTGGAAGACGGTATACTTTGGATGACAAATCCACCTGTATCGCTAACAGTCCGTAAGATACCTCGCGATAATAGGATATAAAATCGTTTTTATCCTTGTTCACCCAGAAGTCTGAATCACGGTTAAATGAATACGTTGGATCTGTCCATGTCCCATCCCCAGCCGTAGTCGGATCCGTACTGGGCTGAAAATCCACGCGTAAAAAAAGTATGTTCACCGAGGCAGGATAGAACGCGGGGAGCGAGCATCATGTACGACAATACGCGTCCAAGCCGTTCCTCCAGCCTTTTCCCCGGATGTTCCGGCGGCTCGGGTATAGATTTATTCAGTGCGGGCGCGGCGAAGATTTGCGGAGTAAGTAAAATAAATGCGAAGAAAAAAGAGAACGTATTTTTTCAAGATAAACACCTCTGCATGCCATCAGCATACATACTTACAAGGTTCGTGACCGCAGTCAGCAGTATCAACCGGCGATCAAAATGTTCCCACCATGTTGTTTAATTTGCTCGATGATATTTGCTCTGACCGTACTAAAGTCAAGGTACTCTTCACTTTGGGAAAGGCGGTAGTCACTGCCAAGTGGGACATCATACGACCTTTTGGCGGACAAGTAAATGGCTTCGATAGGGTATTTTAAGGGTATATATTCCGATGAAGTTTTTACACCCGCCTTCTTTTTTCGGGAAAGCGGGTAAGGCGGGTGTTGAATGGTCCCTTGAACCGATTAATACGAGTATGACGAAGAAAGGAATAACGTCCAGCCCCTGGAAACGGCATCCTGGACCCTCGTGATGTTGCTGACAATCTGCGCCTTTCCCGTGCCGTCGGTTATCCCGCCGCCGAACGTCACCGACGTGTTGCGCGTGAAGTTGCTGATGCTCAATGTGCCGCCGTATAGGTCGATATGTTCCGACTGGTTAATCCCGCCTTCTTCAACATTCGAGGTATTCGACTTGTCCGTAAAAAAACCCGCCCTCAGGGCCCAGTTTTTGGTGAAATAATATTCTGTTCCGAGAGCGATATTCGTAATAGGCTCTGCAAGTTGACGTAAAGCAAACGATTGGCCATTTACCGTGACGTCCTGTTCATTGACCTTGGTAAAATAATTAATATCGCCAGAAATGAGAAGACTCTGCATCAGGAACCCGGCAACGCCGAAGCTCACCTGATATGGGGTATTCCCTCCTGCGCATAGTTAACGGGCCGTCAGCTGTTTAATCCAGAGTTTTCTTCGGAGTTGTTTGCGCGGCAATGGCAAGCGTATTATCCCATTGAAATTCATCTGACCTTCGTAAGTTCTTCGAAGTGCGGCCCAACGGATCAATATCTGAGCTGCTGCTGAAACAGAGAGCAGCAAGCCCCTTCACCTCGATCGTTAACCTCATATGTCCCATTCAGATCCATCATTGAATATCTATAAATTGAGCATTCCTCAGGCAGCTCCTCGTTTGGTGGTAGCTAAACTGGAGCCTGTAGAAAGCTCTCTGCCGCTCCGATACAGAGACGAGATTATAGATATTACTCTCGTTGTTAAAATTAATCGTATATGAGGTTATGGTTAAACCGGGGTTGAACGACTGAATGGACGAGCTGAGCGGGAGGCCCGTAAATACCTGCTGGCTGGTCCTCCATGACAGAATCAGGGACTGCATAAGAAAATCCCATTTTAAATTTTCCCATCGGCTGTACGACACCGAAGTAATTCGGCAGGAGGGACGAGGATCTCCTTTTCCACCCGTTGCCTCCGATGACGCCTTTGTACGTTTTCTCATTGTCATAATATGCATTAACACTGGCATTGAAGTTCTGCCGGCCGCATAGGCAATACCTGCGGGATTGTAATAGAGGCCGGTCGCGTCGTCGGAAACGGCGGTATAGGCGCCTCCCATGCCTGAAGCGCGGTCGCCGATCAGAAGATTTGTATAATGAAGTTCGTCAGCTGCGGCGGGGACCGCCATGCATGCCAGCATGGCTGAGAAGACTGCCAAAAAAATAAAGCGGTTATTCATTTCCAACCTCCTGCCTGGTGTTATTAATGGCAAAGAATAGTATAATTCCCTTTAAATTGCAAGGTCAAAAAACTTATCAATGCAGCCCACAAAAAAACGGCGGTCTCTTTGGAGACCGCACGAATTTTGTGTTTTCCTGCTGTTGAGCAACCTGAGGGAACGAACAAGTTTGCAACCCCCGTCCTGAGCTTTCCCCTATTTCAAAGCCTTGATATTTTCTGCGAATCGTTCCTTGGCGGTTTTATAGTTGCCCGAATCGATCCCCTCCTCTTTTATTGTCCCGTTAATCCACGCGATCCGGTCGTTAAAAGAGGGATGGGTCTTGTCCAATATTTCTGTCTGCTTCCCTTTTACCGTATTTATTCGTTCGAAATACCGCGACAAGCCGGTCGGAGCATATCCGGAAAAGGCGCAAAACAGGACCGCATCCCTGTCCGCCTGAATTTCGTCCTCGCGTTTGTATCCATCCTTAAACAGCAGGTCCAGTGCCTTGTCTACGGCTTGAGCAAACGCCAGGCGTGCCGATTCGGAGCTGCCGCCGATGAGCATTGCGAGGCCGGAAACCGATGAGGTGTCCTGTCCCTTGATGTTCAGCTCTTTGACCGCATGTTTTTCGACTCATGCCCTATCTCATGGGCAAGCACGCCGGCAAGCTCGAGCTCGTCCTGCATCTTTGCGATCGCGCCGCGGGTAACGAAGATATAACCTCCCGGCGCCGCATACCCGTTGATCTCATCGGTATTCAATACGGCAAAATGGAATTCAATTTCCGGCCGGTTCGTGCTCATTGCCAGCACGTTTCCGACGAGATTTACATATTTCATAAGCTGTGGGTCATTGTATATCCCAAACCGGGCGATAATCCGCGCCGCGACTTCCCGCCCGAACCGAACTTCTTCTACAATGTCCGTTGTGAGGATCTCATCGTTTGCCGATGCCCGCTGTCTGAACTTCGTATCAGATGCGGCCGCGGAAAGAGAAAGCGAAGATGTTAAACCGCTTGCGATCGCAAGTGCCGATAGGAAGGTGATCCGATTCTTTTCATAGCGTTTTCTCCTCTATGAATGCGTTAAGTTCGTCGGCGGTCACTTTGAAAGATTCTATTTTGTCGAGTGAATCGTAGTCCGCTTTTTCTTCCTTGCTGAGCCTTCGCCGGTCATCGGATGCGAGACCGCGGGCTGCGGCGGCGCTAGTGTAAGATGACGCACGTCTGCGGACGCCCTGCTTGATGTCCCCTTCTTCGCCCTTGATGAGCCCGTCTTATCAAAGGGCGGGTGCGTGGCGAGCAGGAGGGACGACACATAGCCTTCTTTGTTGTTGTATTTGACCTTGACCCAGGTGCCGACCTTCTCCGAAGAGATGAATTTATGTCCCTTCCCACCTCTCCCATCACCGGCGATTTAAAAGAAGCAGCGGACATCACTTTTGCTTTCACACTCTGGACATAATACTCGCCCTGGGCATAGACCGTTGTAGTAAAGTAACACGATCAGGACGCATACCGACAGCATACGTATTTTCTCATAGCACACCTCCTGCTAAATAATTCTGTTCACAGTTGATTCAAAGTACACCGTTAATATTGATCATTTTCCAGCTGAATTTCGCTACGATTCCACCGTGTAAATATCTACCGGCTGCTCGCGGCCTTTTACTTTCACATTGCCGAGCAGCTTACAGTAATCCATCCTTGATTTTACATATGTATATTCAGAAAAAATCAGCGGGGTCTTATACTCTTTGGTGATGCTCTCAAGCCGCGACGACAAATTGACCGTATCGCCGACGACCGTATAATTCTTCTTTTGTTCGGAACCGATGTTCCCGATCGTGGCCACGCCCGTGTTGATGCCAATGCCGATTTTCACTTCCAGGTCAAAGCCGCGCTCCTTGAGGGTTTATTGACCTCTTTCAGCCCTTCGAGCATCTCCACGCCGGCCAGAACTGCCTGCTCCGCATGGTCGTCCGTCTTGACAGGGGCGCCCCAAAAAGCCATGATCGCGTCACCGATGTACTTTCGATCGTGCCGTTGTGCTTCAGGATGATATCAGCCATGACGGAAAAATGGATATTCAGCATTTCCACGATCTTTTCCGGCGGCGTAGTCTCGGACATGGTCGTGAAGCCACGGATATCGGAAAACAGAACGGTGAGCTCGACCTTCTGTCCTGTGCTCGACTTCAGATATTCTTTGTAATTGTGCAGCACTTCGTTCAGAACGTCCTTGGAAACGTACTGGGTGAACAACTGCGACACGCGGCGCTTTTCGACGGCCTCGGTAAAGGTAAGATAGCCGAAAGACAGAAAGCTGGTCGTTACCATGGCAAAGAGGAACGGCATCAACTCGACTTGCACGTTCGACTTAAACGAAAGCAGCGCATAGCCGATATAGAGGAAAGCAGGAGCACGGGAAATGCGGCCTGGATGATAAACCGCTTGGAAAACATCACGGCCCATGACGAAAGGATACTCCGAGCAGGACGGAAAAGAACGTCAACCGGTTGTCGGGCGGTCTCATGAAATCGTTCTTGAGATAATTGTTCGCGAGGAAGACGTGAAGCATGACGCCGGGAGCGCTCGTGGGGCGGCCGGTATGGCCTTGAGGTCCGCAGTACCGACGGCGCTGGCGCCGATGAACACGATACTGTCCTTGAACACGTCGGGGTCCACCAGAAGGTCCTCGACTTCGCCTTTTCGGATTTTCTGGAGCGACGCGAACACGCCGCTCAGGGAATAGGTCTCCACCTTGTCCAGGCCGTACATATTGATGAGGCAGTTCCCGTTTTTATCGATCGGTATTGTCCGGTCGTTGATGGTAATTGAACCCTTATTGATCGACACGGGGCTTGCTGCGTCGACAAAAGGAGCAAGGCCGAGGACGGCGAAATATTTGCCTTGGTAGTCCCGGAGCGGCCTCGTCCTCCGGTATACGCCGTCACTGTCCGGCGTGAATTCGACGACGGTCATGCCTTTGGACGCTTCTGCCAGGCCGGCGATCGGCAGGGAAAAGTCGTTATATTCGGTGCCCGGCTTGACCGGGAGACTGCCGGAGACGTTCTTGAACGCGAATTGTTCACGAAATCGCCGGGCATGGGACGGTTCAGGTCGGCATTGTTCTTCGCGTCCTTGTCAGGCTCTTCGCGCATGATCATCATGCCATGATAAACGTTTTGCGATGCCCTGGTCGCCTCTATCAGCGTCTGATCGTTGGTCTCACTATACCGATCTCGTTCGAGAAAAAGAAGATCGAAGAGCACCGTCCGTGCGCCGCCTATCGAAAGGAAGTCAAGCAGGTCGGACCAGATAGCCCGGGGCCACGGCCACCTGCCCGCAATGTCTGCCACTGACTTGAGTGCAGCCTCATCAATGAGAATGACTTTGATCCTACTGTCGGACACTTTGTCGGAGCGCAGGAGCTTGGTCTGAAGGTCGTAGAGGTAGTACTCCGGCTTTTCGAACAGGCCGAGAGAATAGCAAGAAATGGTGACGAGGAACACCAGTACGACAATGAGGAGTGAAATGATTATCTTTTTTGTCATGGCTTGCTCACGGAGACTGTCTGAATTCTACTCGAAACTTAAAAGCTGTAAAGGGAATAATCACCTCCCGGCGCGAGAAAGCGTGAATAATCACTCCGGCAAACCGTCTGACGGCCTTGCCACGATCGTTTTCCGTTTTAAAATCGTGACGAGCCCCGGCTTTGCGCCTTTCGGCTTTTTTACAAACCGTGCGAACGTATAGGTGACCGGCACCTTGTCTGCGTTTCTCCCCTTGCTGTAATACGCAGCCAGGGCCGCAGCTTGCATCAATACATCCGGCGGAAGCTCTCCCTTCATCGCGTTCCTCACCAGAACGTGGGAGCCGGGCAGCCCTCGGCATGGAACCAGAAGTCATCGGGACGGGCCATCTTCGTCGTAAGATGATCATTGCCCGAGCACTCGTGCCGATGAGAATTTCCCACCCCCGGCAAACGACGGTCCGGAAACCGGAGACATGCTTCGCCGGAGGCGTTTTGTCCTTCCAGCGAACTTCTCTTTTACGTAGCCTCGGGCCGAAAGCACAGTACGAATCGCATCCAGATGAGCTGCATCATCCGGCCTTCTCCGTTTCGTCCAGCTGTGAGCTGAGAAAGGTAATTTCTTCGGCAGTATCATGGAGACGCGTCGAGATGATCTGTTGCCCTGCCTTGGCTTTTTTATATTTTTTAAAATAGAGTTCCGCATTCTTTGACGGAGACACTTTAGGATCGAGCTTGACCGTGACAGTCCGGCCGTCGTAACCGGTCAGTTCTGCATGGTCCATTCCAGCGTGAAGGAGCTTCAAATTCGCGAGTACCAAATCTCCCGCAAGTTTAAGCTCTTCGGCACGATCTGCTGTCCCGAGGTCGGCTTCAAGCGCAACACGCCTGCGCTCGGCCCTTGCAGCGGCTTTTTTGATACTGGAGCGGACCTCCGACCGGAGTGCAGCAACATTTCGTTCCAGCGCCAGACGAACATAAAATGCATCTGCTGAATCGTTTGGCGACCCGGCATCAGGAATCTCGCGTATTTCCCTGTCCGGCCGGAGGGCCTTTTTGCCGGGCACGACATACGAAACCCCTGGCAGCAATGTCCGCGTGCCGTGCTCAACAGGGGTAACCGGATAGTATGCCGCAATTATCCTGGAATCCGAACCGAGCAAAAAGAGGTTTGCCGAGGTTCCGGTCAATTCAAAAACGAGACAGTGTTCAGGTAACGGCGATTCAAAGACAGATCCTCGCTATCCGGTCTTCGTTCAGCAGTGATATGCTTTTTACGCGAGAACCGGTCAAACGGCTTCGGAGGGCAAGGACAAAGGAGTGCGGAGTATCGACGGATTGCGGCTTCGATCTCACCAGATGCATACGGGGGAGAGCGCGATCGGGAGACAGGAGAAGCGCGTAGTTCTTTCGATCTCGCCGAAGCAGGAAATACAGCCCCCCTTCCCTGCCCTGTATAACACGTTCCAGCCGTGCACCGGTGAGGAGTGCAGCAAGCTCTTCAATGACCAGTGAGAGTGTTTGAAAATTCATGGTCGTAACAGGGGGCGTAAAAACTGCATTAGTGGATTCACTACAGATGGTTTCTGAGCTTCCGGCATCACGGAACGCCCAATATCTTATGCGCCTGAGGGATCACGCGCACATCCGCGATAATCTGAAGCGCTTCCTCCTGAAGATCCACCAGCAGGGAGGCCGGCGGAGCGAAGGCAGCGGAGGCAGGTTGAAGAATAAGGGGCAGGGATGCATCAACACCCGCGATAATGCGCGCCGACATCAGAATGTCTTCTGTCTTTGTGTCCTTCGTCACAACTGCTTTAACGTCATTTTATGGAGTGCAGAATGACCAGAAAAGGCAATTACGTTCATAACTTCCAGACGCGTCAATGTATTGGCGTTATCTTGGTAAATAGCCACTTTTGGTACATGGTTAAGAAATAAATCAGTATAGGATAATAAAAACAGAAGTTGCTCCTGCATTTTTGTATCGCGTACACTTAAAGTACCTTCAAAAGCAGTCTTAAGCCCCATAAATCTATCAATGTATACTTCAAAAGGCCCTAAAATTAAATCCAGGAGCGTATCATCTTTATTTCACTCCAGCCAGAGACAATCGCCTTGTTTGTAAGAATTATTTTTTAAGTCACGGGCACGAATAAGCAGATAATCTCTAAATCTTCCCTTAGGAATAATCTTGCTCGCATTTTTTAACTGCGATACGATATCGTTTATTTCATGACAATATACTTCGTTATATGGTAAAGATTTCAGACGGGTACCATCTTTACGACTATTGTTGTAGGATCATTGACTTTTGTATCATATTTCATTGCATCGTAGAACTCTTCAATGGTGACATCGTGAGGGTAAAGATTAGATCCTGGATATCTTAGATCTAATTGCCTGTCATAAATTGATTGAACGCCTTCTAATACTTTTAATAGAATTGGGATAGCAGGAGCCTCATCAGGAATTAGGGAATCATATGAAAAACCAGTTAGAAAGATATTATTCTTCATTGACAATCCCTTTAGAATAATTTTGCTGTTTTAAACTAATATTCGATGTTATATTAGATTATCCAGTTCTGTTGCGTTGTCGGGACCTGACGAAATTTTCTCAGTCGTAATTCTGGAATAGTTACTGTTCAAACGTCCCGTAAATGCAACAGAACCATTTGGGAAGCAAAAAAGTTATATTTTAATTTTTGTCCGATGATACAAGTCCCGACATTAACAAATTCGGGTATTCAAACTCACTTCAATCCTTCAACTGCGCCCCGAACCTCCAAAAGAATCCCCTGTTCGTCAGCTTTGGCGCATTCATTAAAGAAAAACATCACTCGTTTGATGACCCCCGGAGCTGTCACTATCGACCGTGCTTGCCTAAAGAAACAAACTGCGTTGTCGATATATTCTGCATTTTTTGCATTTTCGCAGAGGGCCAAACCACATGATGCAACCCCCTTTACATCAAGTGCGGAATAAAATTGTGGCGATTGCCGGAGCAGGTCATTGGCTTTTTCTAGAGTCGCTTTAAACTGTTTTGCTGCCTCTTCGATTTTTTTCTGACGGAGATGGATTATCCCATCTAAAGCCATAACTTCAGGCAAATTCAAGCCATATTCTGTCTGGAGAGCTGGAGTTATGATTTTATTGGCTGATTCAAGTCGTCCAGACCGTACTTCAAGCATCGCGCTTGCTAATCTGAAATCAATATCGAATTGTGAATTTTCATTCCCTTCGGCAAGACTTGCAGCGTTTTTCAGGTTTTCACTAACTTCATCAAGATTATTGGAAAACAATTCCTTGACACCAAGACGTATAGCCCAGACCACTTCATAATGTTTGTCTGAGGTCTCCTGCGCTATTTCCAAAGCCTTTTTAAGATAATGTGTTCCTGTCGGGAAATCCCCCAAATCCAGGTAACTGATCCGAGTTCTGCCAGATGGTATCCTTCCCATTGTCGATCATTTTCTTTGATGGAAATCTCTGAAGCTCTCTGGCTCCCTTCAATTGCCTTCTGGATCTGACCCAGATATCGAAAGCCACAGCCTGAGTGCCCAGTGATCTCCCTTCCTCAAGAATATATTCTTCATTATCACGTTGAATTTTGAGTGCCTGCTTATGATAATCGATTGACTTGGAAAGCTGACCGGAATACCGGTGTGCGACCCCAAGATTTTTTAACGCAATGGATTCTTTAAGTTGATTTTTAAGATTACGATGGATTTTCAGCGAACGTTCATACATTTCAATTGCTTTCGATAACTGACCCAGTCGACGACGGTATGTGATCGCAAGTTGACTCAGACTATGTGCCTTCAGCGAGGAAATTCTTTCAATGTCCATTGACATTTTGCAGTCCTTTGATTTTTCCAAGGCATTAATACAATATTCCAGAGATTCGTTGCAATATTTCAGGACATTGCTAGAGTCGCCGTTCCTGATATATGCACTCCCGAGATAGGCTTTATTGTGGCATTCCATATCGGGGTCTCCGATTTTCCCGATCAGTTTTTTTCGCATTTCAATAACCATGCCACAATGTCCCCACTTTATCAGATAATCCTCATCAATATCATTCACCAGCAGCAAGGCGGTCTGATAATCATGGGCTGTATACCGGAGTTCGAACTCGGAGAGTTGCGGTTCAATATCAGTCAGGGTTTTGCATTCCACCTTGGGACGTCGGATCTCGCGGAAATACTCAGCACCACGTCTGTACAATTCCTGTTGTAAAAAAATTGGAAGTCCATCGCCGTGAGTCATCTTTGATTCTGTGGGGACAAGGCTAATAACATACCCGCGGTTGGCCGGATGGAGGGAATATCTTTCCTTCTCCCTTCGGACAAAGTGTATGTTCACTAATCGTTTTAGAATCGGGAGAGAGTCCATCGTCTTGATATAGGGTTGAAGTAAAAAATCAACGGCAACCGGGGACGGGACGTCCATAAATGGCGAGTGCTTCTATTACCATCTGTGCGTTCTTGTCAAGACGGTTGAATGTTTCACCAACCATGACCTCAACAATATTTTGATCAGGAGCATCCTGGATCTTTAAAATCAGTTCATCGAGAGTCGTGCTTGGATCTGAAGCAAGAGATCCGTAAACGTGTTCAAGGGCACGCGGGAATCCTCGTGTGTATTCACGAATTTTGTTGAGGACTGGTTCCGGGGCATTTTTCAGACCACAAGTCCCATCAGCATCCAGTTCCCGAAGGATATTTTCTGCGTACGGTAAACCAAGATCTCCATCAAGCTGAAGTGTTTGGAGTCGTTCCGGATGGATTTGTAAGATATCCGTGGGAGGAATCCTTGTTGTGATAATTATCTTGACTGTGTGATGAGGTGCTTCAAGCAACGCTTTTAATGCCTCACGTAGATCTTCCTCGATTAAGGAAAAGGTTTCAGGATTAATCAGATCCTCCAGATTATCAAGCAAAATGATCACCGGTTGATCCTGGAATTCTTCCAGTATAGAGAACATCTTGAGCCGGACCGGTTGCTCATCTTTGTAGATTTGATCATAGCGGGACGCAGTTTTAGGAGGAAGCAGCTTTACACAGGTCGCCAAAAATATTGGCAAATCCAATTTTATGTGCGGTAATTCCACTCAGATAAATGATGCCGCTGACAGGGAACTTGCCATGATCATCAGGGAGCAGACCTGTCTCAAGCGATTTCAGTAGGCGGCAGACCATCCCCGTCTTACCGATACCACCGCGACCGATAAGAGCAATCATGCGACGGGAATCATTTTTAAGAAAATCAGAAATAATGCCTGTTTCAATATTACGGTCCTGGAAAGATATTGGAAGTCTCAATGGTGGCGGATTTAAAAATCTAGTCCGGCCTTTCACGGTTCTCTGCTTGAGAGGTTCGCGCTCTTTTTTTATCCCATCCTTGATTTTTTCCAGTTTGCCGATTTCCTTTTTAAGGTCTACAATATCTTTCTCAATACGGTTCTTATCATTCCCCGAAGCCCTCCGCAAATCCCGGTTTGCATCCGCCACCCTATCCTTGAGCGCCTGGATTCGCCCTTCATTTGTTGATAACCACTGAATATGTTCCCGAAGTCTGGCAAGGCCGACATCAAATTGTTGCTCAGTAAAATCAATGTAATGCCGTGAATTAAGTCTGAAGGGAAGTTTTGCACCAGTTGAAGCATGAGTGGGATGATTGGTTTTTTATACGCCAGTGCCTGGCTCCATTCATTCTTACATGGTGATACATCTTCGACACTATCCAGGGTCATCACAAAGATAAGACTCTCACAGGAAAGGATTGCTTTGTCAATAATTTCATCCCAATCCTTACCGATACGCTTTTTTTCTTCCAATTTATCGATCCAGACTGGTATTGTAGGGTGGCCAGCGACAAGAGCATCGGCAAGTTTAAGGGCAAAGTCTTGTGCATCAACAGTTGAATATGAGATAAAATGATGCATGGAAACCTCGGATTATTGAGTGTGTATAATGGGGAAAATAAAAAACCTATTCTTTTAACTTTCAGGAAAATTTTCAGACTGTACCCAACTTCCGGACATAAGAATCTTGCCAATCAGTAAATCTCATAATGGTGCGATGAGCCCGGAATAAAAATCCCCTACCTTTTATATTCCCTATCCCGAATTTCTCTTATCTCATGCCCACCTCCTGGAAGACCGTCGGCATCTTCATCAGCAGTACGTTCAACGACATGCCGAGTGGGACGACCCTTCCGAAGCGAGTATTTCCCGAGCTCAGGAAGGCGTGAGAAACGAAAACTGCGTTTAGTGGATATTGATCTCCGTTGGTTTTACAGAAGAGGATGCAACCCGGCTCAACATTCGTCAACGTATGCCACGATCGAATAGATTCCTGTCAGCCGTTCTATTTGCCCCCGGGCTTTACATGTTCTAACCAGAAAAAAACTTTAGAAAAGTTAAACTTAAAAGAAATCGATAAACAAAAATTAAATGCTTTGTCAAGAAATCCAGATGCCTCTTCGGGTCTTTATCAGTTATTCCCATCAGGATGCTGTTTTGGCTGAAAAAATTGTTAAAGCCATTATTGCCAACGGTATGACTCCGATGTGGGATAAAAATTTTCAGTTTGGCTTTGGTTTTCACCAAATGATAAAGACATTTATTTCTCATTCACATGTTTTTTTACCCATCATCACCGAATCATCAAATTCTAGAGGATGGGTTCACCAGGAAATTGGTTACGCGGTGGCTTTGAATATTCCGGTCCCTACCCGTTGCAGTCGGGGAATTGCCTCAGGAAATGATTTATGAGCTTCATGCCTTGAAGTTAGATGACGATACCAAAGAAAATGATGAAAAATTACAGGCGCTTTTTACTCAAGAAATGTTTAATTCCTTAATCCGCAAATATCTCAAATCCTCTTTAGGCCTTTTACAGTGTGCAGAACGTCATGAAGAAAGAGCAATTATGATGGCAGAATATGCTGAAGAAGTAGACTCTCCCTGCATAATTTCGGATTGGTACGACAGAAAGGAGGTTTGAGTTCATTTCACATTCCAGACAAAATAACATCGGACCCGGTCTGGGAAGAACGATACGGGAACTACGGGAAAAGTCTCTATCAATCGGAACTTCTGCGGAATGAACGATTGGCTCTTTCAAAACATGCGGAAAATGCCGGTTGCAGACTTATTATCAGTGACGGAAAATATATTGAAAACGAATTGGGAAAACTCGGAAGGAAAAGCAGTTTAATTGCGCGAAAATCGCGTCTGGAAACCCTGAAAACATTTTTAGAATCCATGCCTCCGGAGAAAGTCGAAATAGTAATCAAGGAAAATCTGGATTCCGAACAAAGCGTAACTATTGTCGGGGACTGGTTTGCTGCAGAGTCCTTCTCACGGTCGATAAAGGACGGATATCGCCAGACATTGTTCACCCGACATGCACCCAGTATATTAAGCAGAATCAAACAATTCGATGAGGAATTTAACTCGATATCGGGGAACACACTCCGACATGATACAAGAAAGCTGGCTATTCAAAAAATCGGGCAAATGATAGAAGAAATTGGTCATGAGCTGACTACCCTGGCTGATAACGGAGAGCCGATTAACGCTTTTGGAAATATTCCCCTGGATGGATAACGGAAAACCATCAGCTGATTCCTCTGCAGGGTTTGAATTTTTCCAATAGTCTTCCCCACTTTCCTACGTATTGTTTTTCCTTTAATCAACTCATTTGTCGGCATCACAGCCAACTAAAACCGAACTTCTCTTCAATCGTCGAACAGATTAGCCGGTACTCGCGTTCAAAATAATAGTATTCAACAAGGACATGGTCCCCCTTATTGATCCGCCAGTCCTTTTCCGGCCGCTCAACTACGATGCAGAGAAATATCCGACCGTTCGACAGAATCGATCCGGACAGGGACATCCTCAGTAATGAAAGGACGGATCGGAATCGGACCGGATCTACATTGTCCAAGTAACCGGAAACCTGGTAATTTTTCAGCCACCATAACCCGCTGAAAATTTCCAAAGAGATCCAGTCATGGCAGGTTCAACAATACGGTCACCCCTTCTCGCCGATCCCAGTCACGATCGCATACACCCGGACCCGCCCTTCCATGTCCTTTTCGATCCGGGAACTCCAGACAATTTCCGCATGGGGATCCAGGTCATACGTGAGTGATGTCGCGATTTCCTCGGTATCAAACCTGTTCAGGTCATTTCCTCCCGTGATGAGAACAAAACATCCTCGAGCCCCATGGTAATTGATATTCAGTGAGGGAGATTTAAGGCAGTTCCTGACGACAGATTCATTCGTGTTGATCACGTTAAGGTCGGATTCACCATAGAGCACGATGGCAAGACCTCTGTCACGGAAGATTGCCCGGAAATCTTCAGCATCACAATTCTCCAGGCAGGTGAGTGTCAACGAGGTAACGAGACCTTCGAGGACCCCAAGAATGATTCCATCCACTTTTGCATACACCTCGGTCGGATAGTTATGACAGAAGTTTTCAAGGATCCAATTATTTTGCAATACAATAACCGAATCTGCAGAGTCGATCAGATGGTGCAGGTAATCTTCCAATGGCTGAACTCCACCGTCCCTGATGAGACAAGGCAGGGATACCAGGGCAATAACAAGAGCCCCTTTTTCCCGGGCGATCTTTGCAATCTGCGGAGCGGCCCCGGGCCCGGAACCACGACAGAGTCCGGCAATAATGAAGACAATGGCTCCCGGTTCGAACAGGTCATCGAGATTGGATCGTCCTTCCATTACTGCGTTTGGAAACTGATCGGGATTTCCCTCTCCCGATATCCTATTCAGGCCGTTTCCAAAAAGGATCTTCAGGTCAGCATGGATTGAATCAAGAACCTGTTGATCGGCATTTATCGCGACAGTCTTCACAAAATTGAACCTGGCCGTCCAGAATTTATCGATTATTTTATTTCCAGCTCCTCCAACACCAATAACCAGAATATTCGGTATTTTTCCTGTTTCTGTCATATTCACTCGCACACGGGGAGTAGTAACGTCCCCTGTTTACCTTCAGGAACTCCCAGGAAAAATGCAAGGTTCCTGACAAAATCTTCCCGGCATGGCTGACAAACGTACCTGGTACGGTCAAGATCTTCAACCCGCCGGTGATCGGATATAATACACTCACTATCGAGACACGAGTCGAGGGTGCATGCCATGGCAAAAACCCTGAGTATCTGCTTGCTCAAGCGTTCCCGGAACAAAAGGGGGTTGTGTGTCCCTTTCCGGAACAGGTATGTTGAAAGCATTCCCCGGCCATCCACCTGGCCATAGCATAAAACATAGCGGGAAAGCACAGGACTATAGAATTCACTATCGGTAACCCCTATAACGATATTCCCGTTGATCTTCTGGAGTGCGGAAAAAAATACCCGGTGCTGGTTGTAACGAGGAATGAATTTCGGTACCGGTTCGTACCGACAGAAAAAATCAGGTACTTCGGCAAGATCCGCGAGAATCGAACTGATGAATTGTGTGAGAGAGCGGGTTAAAACTTCTTCGATAAAGGGGTCAATGTCGCCAAAAAACACCAGGAGAATTCGTGGCGTTCTCTCTTTTGGATACAGCCCCCCGTCAAATTTGTACATCATCTGCGTTCACCCGACGTTCACGTTGATTCACCATTTTTTCATCTCTTTAAATCCGGATTAATTTTCCGCAGGAATTTTTTTGAATCCCGGTCATGATCCCATAGATCTGGACTCTCCCTCTGTTCGTTTTCTTTATCTTCGAACACCAGACAATTTCTGCCGTGGGATCAGGCTCGCGGGTAAACGATCCTAAAATCTCTTCAGCATTATCTCTGGTAAATTCCTGGCCTGCAGTAATGAGGACAATACAACCCGTGGCACCATGGTGGTCAATATCGAATGACGGTGAATGCAGACAATTCCTGACTGCCTGTGTATTATCACCTTCTTCGGTGGACTCTCCGGACATGATAATGGCCAATCCCTTATTCCTGAAGAGAGCCGGGAAGTTGTCCGGGTCGATATTAATCAGGTACGGCAGGGATATGCTCTCAATAAGCTGGTGCAGGACGTCAACAATTATCCTGTTCACCCGGGAATAGACCTTTTCCGGAGAAAGATGAGGGAAAATATTGCGATACCGGTCGTTATCCATGACGATGACGGAATCAGCATACCTCAGTATTTCATGCAATCCCTTGTCGGCAATTTTTTCTGTCTTTCTGTGGATCCTGAAGGGAAATACCGCAATAGCGATGACCAATGCCCCCTTTTCCCGGGCGATCTTTGCAAAGAAGGGGGCTGCCCCGGACCCGGCCCTCCCACCGAGTCCGGCAATAATAAAAACTATTGCCCCCGGTTTAACCAGGTGTTCAATTCCATACCGTTCCTCGATCACCGATGGTGCCGGTGCCACAGGAATTCCCTCCTGTAATTCCTGGGAAAGGTCGTCTCCCAGAAGAATGTGGACGTCAGCCCTGCTGGAAGCAAGAGCATGATCATCCCTGTCTGCTGCAACGGTCGTCAGTGGTGAAATCTGAACCTTTCCGACCCGATCAATAATCGTTATGCCTGCTCCTCCACACCCGATCAGGAGAAAATGAGGTACATTTTCCGGAGGAGTCTCCATGGTCACCTCACAACCAGTTCCACCACAGGTGCTTTTGCTACCCACTCACCATCTGGATCAACCAGCACAATTTTCACTGGTTCTCCGTGACTCCTCTGGATATTCAGCGGCCGGGAATTCTGGTGCTGGAGCAGGTCCCGCAGGAACACCTTTATTCGTGGTACAGCCGGGTCATCAAGGTAGAGCAGGAGGTACAGTCCTGTCGCAGGCCGGAGGGTCCCGTCTTTTATAATCCATTCCAGCTTTTTCAGAACCACTATTTCCGGTAATTTCGTTGCCTGTCCGGTGCGGGTTGAATCGAACAGGACTGCAACGCCATCAGTAAACACGGGGCTTCCTGAATAGAGTGAATATCCTGCCGGTGACCCACTCCCCGGGATGGCATTCTGTTTGCCCGGGGTAATGCGAACTCCCGTCATGCCACGGAAATTATCTGCACCGCTGTCATTACCCGGCAATCTCCGACATTCCATCTTCATCGTGCCGTCGGGTTGCAGGATAACGTCTGAGTCCCCTCCAACCCAATCAAGGGAGAAACCCCGGGAGGAAGATATACCGTGACCTGCTGCCAGACCTTTTTTGATGGGATAATGACGGTATCCCGCTCCTTTCGGCAGAAATGATTCCGACCACCCGTAGGGCAATGCATTCGGGATGATAACCTGTTCTTCCACCGGTCGCCCGGCCTCGGAGCGGACAGCGACAAAAGCGGTTTCAGCGGAAAATACCTTGTAGTTTAGTGACGCTCGTATCACCAGGTCTTTCACCAGGCCCATACCGTCCAGCATCTGGTTCTCAGCATAGACCTTATCCGGGTGTTTACGTCTCAGGGAATCCGGGTCATAACCAAGACCTGCAAGGTTCCGGAACAATTCCTTTTCCGGGTAACTGCCATGCATCAGGTACTCCAGTTCCGAAATCAGCCGGGCCCCAAACACTGCACTGACCGCCGGGCAGGGAATGACGGATACTGGGGTGACACAGTTACCCGGCCAGCAGAGTTCATACCGTATGGGTTCTTTCGCGGGAGGGGCCCGGACTACGACCCAGGTGCTCTTCCCGGCAGGCAGATCCCCGAGGTCGACATGACACATCCCGTCGGGACTCATCGTTACTTTCCGGCGATCAACAAGGAGGTTTTCCCGGTTTACCCGCAGTGTTAGTCCGACTGCCACCGGTACGTCCCAGAGAAGGAGAATTTCATCAAGCGCCGAAGTGATATCTTCCTCTTTTGGCGAACTTGACAAAAATCTTGCCACTCCGCCACCCCGTTCCGCAAGCTGCTGGGCCAGGTTAGCATTCGGAGATGCATCAATACAGAGCATACTGAACCGTCGTGCCTCCTTGTGTTGTGACTCCTTGTCCACGATGCGGAGAATCCGGGCGGCATCGGTCACTTCTGCGTCCGTGATAATAATTATGTTCCGGGAGATACCCCTTTTCTCCGGTTCTGGGAAACGGCCTGCTCCAGTGCAACACCGAGTTCGGTTCCCCCGCTTCTTGTATCCTTGAGAAACCGTATCGCCTGAACCTTATTTTCGGCGTTTGCAATCCGTGGTTGATCGGAAAACCAGTACGTTCTTGATTCAAAAAGACAGAGATTGAACGTGTCCTCGCCGTTCAAACCATTGATGAAACGTTCCACTGCCCAGTCAGCTGCTTCCCATTTGGCCCCTTCCATCGAACCGGAGTGATCGACCAGGATAATGACGTCGCGGGGATAATGGACCGGTGTTTGTCGGGGAGGAGAGACGAGGGCCAGGAAATGTGTTACCTCGTCTCCCTCTGAAAACACCTGGCAGTCAGGATTGGATTCTCCCGGCACAGGTGCCCATTCGAGTTCGCAGTCCCGGTCCGGCATGACCTCTCCTCCGGCAAGAGTGATAATTCCTTCAGGAGAAACGGTAATTGCATGGGTCTGGCTTTTGATGGTCCCTTTTCCTCCGGAAGAAACCGAGAGACTGACCCGGTGACCGGATCCCGGAGGATCGCGAAAGGCTGCCCGGCTGCATGACGGGAATATCGTTCATCACTCCTCACATAGCGGGGAGCCGTTGTCAGGGGAATCCTGAACGAAAAACCGGTCCCTTTTGGCTGCCCCATCTGGACATACCTGGTCTTTACAACGACATCTTCATCCGGGGCGATCCCGGCGATCCGGAGGGTAAATACATCGGGAGATTCCCTCGTCACCAGCGCCGCTGCCCTGTTCTCTTTTTTCGCGTTTTCATACTCTGTCTCTGCCTCATTCCGCGGTTTGAGGAGCGAGTGAATGGTAACCTTCCCGAAGCTCACATCAACCCGGGTAACCGCTGCATCTCCCGGCAACGGAAATCGGTAGAGTGCTTCGATGACACGGGGGTTGGTCTCCTTTGTATACCGGAATACATGCGTCAGGGTAAAATCCGCCAGGGGACCGGTAATCAGGCCTTCCACCGTTGTTCTGGTCAGAGGGACAAATGACGATATATTCTCCCCGGCAGCGATTACTTCGAGAACGGCTACACCATCATGACGGGAATTGTCAAACCAATGGGGATTAAATATCATCTGAATTCTCCCCGATCACACAAATTCACTGTATCAAGCCTTATTTTGAAACGCATCATTTGTTATCTCCTTTTACCTTTCACTCAAAACCCGTTACATCTCATTCAGGCATACGCCCGGTACTCATCGCCGCCATCATCCTGTTTCAGGAATTCCGACAGGGACTGAATGAATGCAGTCCTGCACGTATCGCAAACTCCCCGGTTACGGTCAAGATCCTCAACCCAGCGGTGATATGAGACTATACATTCCGGCCTGGAGCACGAGCTGAGACCACATGCCATAGCAAGGGTCTTGATAATCTGTTTGTTCAGACGATCCAGGAAGTGACGGCGATCGGGACTCTCGGTTCGGAAGCGGTAGGCTGAAAGCAGCCCCCTGCCACTCCAGCTCCCGTAGACTGAAGACGCACCGTGAAAGAGAAGGGTCATAGAACCCGGTTTCAGTTACGCCGATGACGATCTTGGCGTTTATCTCCTCAATGACGGGAAAAAATGCCCTGTCCTGGTTATGGGCCGGGATAGCCCCGGGATTTTGTGCGTTCCATAAAGAAAACCGGGGTTGAGCAGGAAGTTCACCTTTGAGATGGTCAAAAAATTGCTCCAGAGATCCAAGAAGGGCATCTTTGAGCTCGTGGTCACGCTCCTCAAAGAACACAAGGGCAACTGTCGGATGTTTTGATGGACGCTCGCTACCATCAAAACGCTGCATGGCTGCACCTTCCCGGTTCTTTTGGGATAATCCCGGAGAAATTCTTCATGCAATTGCCCACTTCAGAACAGTTCAGAGTATCTGCCATGACCTTCCGCCGGAGCCGTATTTCATGGTACGGAGGGGAGGGAGATGATCTGGCCGAGGAATGAATACCTGATATCATACTAATCCCGTATCCGTCGGACATTAATCGCCCCTTTTGTCGTCACTCCGATAGTAATCGATGTCAAATTCCCTCATCTTTTCATAGATTACCGGGGGAATTGCAGCACACGGCAGTACCTTCACACGTTTTTTATCGGGGTCTGCCAACAGGATCTCCCCGGGAGTATCAGAAAATACAAACACCTGTCTGGCATACTTTGCACCCAGTTTTACTGCTGACTCCAGGGGGCGGGAATAACTGAGTTCATTCATCATGGGTATTGGATCGTCTTTTATCCCGACAAAAGCGACCATTACCCCGATCGTATAGTGTTTCCCGCTATATGCTGCAAGACTTACCCCGGGGTAATTCTTGTCAAAAAAAATCGTTGTCTGGCAAAACCGTTGCCGCGTATCCAGGGATATCTGTAATGATCCTGGTTTTTTATTGGAAGATGAAGCATGTGCCGGCACTGACAGCCCAGCTAAACGATAGTCAATAACATAGCAGACGCAATTCTCAACCGCGGGTTGCCTGACATAAATCTTATTGAACGGTTTGTTCCTGACAGTTTCGCGGACGTCAAGTCCGTCATAAAACCCGGAGGAAAACTCCTGAACGTTATAATCTTCCGATGATTCCTGTAACGCGGTGAACCGGGACTTCATGTACTTCATGAAATCCAGTTCTGCCTGCTGTGATGAGAGGGTCCGCGTCCAGCGGGAATAGCAGGAAGTACGGGGCGGCCGGAAGATCTTTCTGCGCATTTTGCCGATCTCCGGCGAGTTATAAAATGCAGAAACCTTAAGGCTGAGGGACCTCCGGTTTCCGAGCGGCATAAAATTGTAATCATACAGGTTTTTCACGGTGCATTCGGATTCGGTTTTTTCATTGGGTGGGTATGATTTGAGTTTCTGGAATACCCTGACCGCATAATTATCATCGATGCAGTATTTTGCCGCGGCTACGAGGTTGTACATGTCAGGGTAGAGCTCTTTGTCCGTTAAGGCAAGGTTAAACCCGTACTGGTGGGTGACCCGTATTTTTTCAGCAGGAATATCTGTACGGTCTGTCCCGCAGTACACATGAGAGATCCATTTCTCCCGATCTACCGGCGTATCACGGAAGAGCTCATAGAGATACATGAAAAAGGGAACTTCCGGAGAAATTTTGAGAATATCTTCTTCACTGACCGCACAGATCCGTGACGGGACGACAAACGTGTCGTCTACGGGTTCAAGCGCATGATCAAGAAAATGCAGGATACCCTGAGCATGTGAAGCAGAGCATACCAGAACGACATCAATATCGTGACTCAACAGGTCTTTCAGCTGGATGGCCATGTACTGGAGACGGGTCTGCAGATAGGTTGAGATCCGGTCTTCAAAGTTCCCCGTCCTCACGGGATCGGTGGCCAGTTCAGGAATATGGCAAAACCCGCCGGGATTGCTTTTACCCGGGAGAGTTTCAATCCAGGATCGCAGGATATCTTTTGGCGATATTCCATAGTACTGGGCATTTTTCAGGACAGCGTCAACTCCCGAAAAGCGGCACTGGTCGATGAAATACCGGTAGTCGTCAAGGTTTCCGGTTACCGGGAGGCTGGTGTCAATGAACCGCAGATCCATGCCCGAGTCCTGGAAAGATCTGTAACGGCTTCGACCGGGGCAGATGTGGGAATTATCGGGATCCCGCGAAGAAGACTGGTCGGTAATGACACTGACCTTCGGAAGCATTTTTGCTGCAGTTATGACATGGTTTTCAAGACCATGGGGAAGATCGACCGCTAAGGTAAAATCGGAATCTTTCCGGTCGAGTATTTCCTTTCTGACGTGTGCTGCATATTCGGCAATACCCGGCACATAAGGAAGAATATGAAGGTTCTCATGCGTTCCAGGATGGTCCATTTTTTCACCTCACCTTTTTTTTGAAAGTTAAATCATGGTTTTTTTTCACGGTTCTGCGGTCGTATCGTCCAAAAAATCTTATATCCCGATAAACAGGGATTTTTTGAGAATCACCGGACGATCATGTATTTTGAGAACCTTCCGGCCGATCGAATCGATCGAGGAAATCGGTGTACCAGGGAATTTATTGAAAAAACGGGTAATGTTGATGGCATCCCGTATTGAGTACGATGTGATCGTCCCTCCCTGCTTTTGTTCGTCGAGATACTGGATCACACCCTGAATGATCTCAGCCTCAACGAAGGGCATATGATAGGCAATGATCTCCTTCAGCTCAACAAGGGAAGGAAATTCCACCGGTAATACCGGCTTTAACCGCGACTCAATATATTCCGGGACAGTAAACGTCGAGGCGTCATCATTCATCGTGGCAACGATCCTGAATTCCGGATGGGCAAAGATTTTTGTTCCGGAACTGATGGATTCAATGTATCTCCGGTCATCCAGCAGGGGAGCAAGACTTGCCCAGCTCTTTTCGTTCATCCGGTTCGCCTCATCGAGCACACAGACACCGCCGTTCACCATGGCGGAGACGAGCCCGCTCGCACGGTACAGGACCTGGTTATCCTTTGCGATTACCGGAGTTATAAGGAGGTCATCCGGTCGCATATCCGAGGTGCAGTTCATCGGGTAGACCGGCTGCCGGAATTCTTTTGCGACCGCACAGGCAAGGGTTGTTTTCCCGCACCCGGGAGGGCCGATGAGGACCGGGGTCATTATCCTGTCCTGTGCATTCATTTTCAGCCACGCAGCGCTCAGCAGGCGGAATACCTCTTTCTGCCCGATCCAGTGGTAATCCGATGTGTCCGGGGAACGGATGTGGACAGCGATGTCGTCAATGGTGATCATCCGGGCCAGGTCGGGATTTTCAAAATCTTCGGGTTCCATAACTCACCGGTACCTTAGAGGCTTTCAACAGTTATAAAAATTGTGTTGGAAGTTCAACACAAAAACGATCAATACCTGAATCCGGCCATTAAGTCATTCCGATTAAAAAACCCGGATAACTCCTGCAAAATTTTGAAAAGGGAAAAACCGACAAGAATGTTTTTATCAGAAGAATCGGATATACATCTCAAAGATCCATCAATCGATACAAAAAAAGATGGATATCCAACAGTTATGAGCTCACATCCCGTGAAAGAACATTCGGTTGCTTCAGATATCCAGAGGATCCACTCCCTGATCCTCCAGCTCGGGGACCTTATCCACCGCATCGAAGTGCACCAGAAAAATTCCCTGGAGACCACGGAAAAAATCATCAAGGAATGCAATGATCTCCTGTCAGAAGTAAAACTGGAGTTTCACCAGACCCTGCGGGATGCTGACCAGTTTGAGTATGAACGTATCCCCGACATTCCCATTGCCGATCCCAAACTTAAGAAAGCATGGCTTGTTTTGTACAAATACCATAATGGTGCAACTGCAGATACCATTGCAGAAGATCTGCAGAGACACCGGACAACGGTCTCTACCTATCTCAATACGTTAGTATTAATGCAATTTGCGGAAAAAGAACGTACAGGTCATGAGATAATGTACAGAGCTATCCTGAAGAAAGATTCCGGGGGAGAATGAACGCGGCCCTCGTTGAATCCCTGAAGAAGAAGATCCTCGTTATTTACTCGGCGGGGTGCGGAAATGGCAAGAGCGAGATCGCCGCAAATCTTGCGTTCAGTATCGCGCGCAAGGGAATCCGCACCTGGGTCCTTGACGCGAATACCTTTGCCCCGGCTCAGGACTTCATCTTTGGGGTTGTTTCACCCGGACCGAACTTTTCCCATTTCCTGATCGATCCATCGATGCATGATATGCCCGTATATTCCCTGAATAAGGTATTTTCAAACCCGCATCCTGTACCGCTCTTTCTTACACCAGCGGAACGTGACAACAAGGAGACCCGGTTTGCCCTCCAGGAGGCTGTTAACTCCGGTGCCGATATCTACAGCAAGATTCCGCAAGCGGTCTTCAACGCCATGGAACACAACAAAATCGATCTCCTCATCATCGACACTCATCCGAGTTTTGAGCGGATCAATGAAGTCTGGATGGGCATGACCGATTTCCTGCTCATTATCTCACGGATTAACCCGGTCGATCTTGAAAACCTGAAATCTCTCCTGAAAGATCCATCAGTTACTGATATCAACCGTAAACTGGTTGTTTTTACTAATGTGCAGATCGGACAAGTCACGGAAAGCGCTGAAAGATATGAATAACACTGCAATTGTCAGGCAATTGACGGAATTGCAAAACCAGTTCGAGCAGGATCGTTGTGTACTCGAGTGCACAAATCATTCAACAATTCCTCCGGGAAAAACCGATATCTATGATCAGGCTTTCCTGTATTCGAAGAAACTCGCCCTTTTTCAGCAGGCTTCATTGAGGAAGGGAATGTTTATTGAGAAGGAGCCCCGTGATAATTTTTCAGTGAACCTTGAACTTTTGATGGAAAGAGTTATAGAAATTGTTGGATTTATTTGATAATTTTGAGTTTTTTTCATTGTAAATTGGATAGAACACTTTTTGATCATGAGATAATTTAGGGGTCTTGTGAGGGCAACATTGTCCATCACTAACAGTGTGGGTTTTCGATTTTCCTAGTTCCAGTCACTTAATGCCCCCGTTCTCGCATTCCTACTAATCGAGTGGGGTTTTCGATAGTGAAGTTCCATATACAGGGAAGAGGTGGAACCTCTAAAATGTTGTGTCATGCTCAATTTAAAGGAATATTTCGTAATCGGGATATCTGATATATGAAAATGAATAAAATTGTTGCTGCAATAATCATGAAAATAATAAATATTTCTATTTTTAAAATTAATAGTAAAATAAATTCAACTATGTAAATAAAGAGATATTTTATCCTCATTGAAGAGTATAGAGAAAATAAAATTCCCTGAAATTTTAAAGCATTAAGCAATCCTGCATAATTATATTGTTTTGCTATTGTATAGCTTTTATTATACACTTTTTCCATTTCCGTCTGATCGTTTTTAACCAAAAAAATCAGGGATTGACTTTGTAGGCTGAATCCAATTCCTTCCGGATTACCGATTTGTATACTTATTTTTTCCTCTTCTTTATAGAGTTTCAATGCTTCTTCAAAAAGATTTTCTCTAACCAGAATTGTTCCTTCATTATGCAAACATTCGCTTAATAGGTATAGATTGCCAGTTTGACGATTTATTTGTTCAGCTTCTTTGAAGGCTTTCATTGCATCATCATATTTTTTATTTGATGCACATTCTTGTCCTCTCCCGTTAAGCAAGTGAACTAAAATTTCAGGGAGAATCTAATAATCTACAGATTCTAATTAAATAATCAATAATTTTTAAAATATCTCCATTTATAGCCGGGCTTTCAATTAAAATATCAGAATTATTTATTTTCAAGACATTATATTCTTTTAATTCAATAATTAATTTATTAAATGTATTTAACACATTTTTTACATCTCGCTGGTGATTATAAGCATCAGCAAGTCTCATGAATGCCCAAATATGACATTTAATGTTCTTGACTTGCTTACAAATTTTTGCATGTTCTATTAAAAAATTTATACGCTTGATTGTAATCCCCTCTCTTGAAAAAAATATCTCCCAAGTTACTATATGCTTTCGATAATTCAGATATATTCTCTCTCTTTTATTGATGAATCGATGAAAGATTTATTTAAATTAATTGCACTATCGTCATATCCGAAAATTGATAGGAGATCGTTGATAGCCCAAATGTAATCATTTGAGTAATAATCCAATTGGTTAATGACTGGTTTGTATATGTCTTCCATACGATATGCAGATTCACTCTCAATTTTTGCCCAATATTCTGCAATATCAAATTTATTTATTTTATATGCTAAAGTTAAAAAATCAGAATTATCCAAGAGTGAAAGAAGTTGTTCCCACATCTGTGACTTTGCCCACTGCCACGGTTCTTCTTCAACTCTTCGTCCTTCAATATCTTGTTTTGAGAAATATTCTGCGAGTTTTACATGATATATATGTTTATGATCATCATTTGGAAGATATCGTTTTTCGATCGCCTTCATGAAATATTGATGGGAAAAATGTATCAATCCCTCTTTCTCAATACATGATTTCTCCATAGCGAGAAAGAGTGGTGCCCAGTAAGCATCGGGGAGTGGATTCCCATTCGTCCCTAACAGATCCATCAACTCTGTTTTAGAGAGCCCTCGCCTGGATGCCCATATGAGTGAGGTTGAATCCCTTACAAGACCCGGTCGGTCACGTTCGTAATCCTTTTCATAGCGGGCAAGGATCATTTCGTAAAGTGATTCTATAGTTTGTGCCGTGAGGTAATCCTCAATCTGTTTTGTGAGTTGTTCAAATTCCCCATGCACCCTGACTTCCTCGAGCAAAGCGCGAAGGAAAAGAGGATTTTTCATCTGATCGGCAGCAGCCAGACGATCCCTTAAAGGAATGGAGAGTTCTCTCCGGTATTTTCCGGAGGTAACAGATAATCAGGGCGTTTCGTTCGGGGACTGTCAGTGGTTCCACGTCAATCGAAGGCCATCCCCGGTTACGGAGTGCATCGAGTGATCGTCCTGGAAGAGTCGATACGATTAGATGGATATTCCCCGGTATTGTGGGTGGAAGCCAGACCAGGTCCGGGGCGCCATTACGGTCTTCAAGTTGGTTGAGGGCATCGATAACCAAAACCACACGGCACTGCTCTGCAGCTATTGAAAGCCAGGTCGCAAAAACAATCGGGAGGACATTATTATTTGCCGGGATTTCCGCGTTGATAGAGAACTTCCATTTAAATTCCCCCATGAACCTGCGAAGCATGGCAGCCCAATCGGTACCTCTCGGAAGAAGCCCCGACGAAATGCAGCAGGACAAGATCATCCGGGTGGTGTGCCCGGTACCGGTACGCCCAATGGGCGAGGAGGGCTGACTTTCCGCTGCCGGAATCGCCGAGGACAACGAGCGGCCTACTGTCGCCGGTGACATGGGAGTCCAGATGGTCAAAGTACTCCTTGCGCGGGATGTAGATACCGAAACGGCTCGCGGCGAAAGCTTCGTGCGCCATATCCTCACGGTCGAGAGTCCACGAACACGTTCGACATCACTCATCGGTAATGCCAGCGGTGCAAGTGAATCAATCACCCCCATCAGGTCTTCTTGGACAAGTTCGCCGAATTGAACTGAGTCACGATAGTTTTCCCTGACTGGAACCTGAGTTTTGCGGATCGTCTCTTTTAGCAAGACAAGCTTTCTTCGACGCTTCTCAGCCAGTAATTCCGCTTTGTCAGCGCCATATTTTGTTACATCTTCAGGAACCGGACCTTCAAAAAACTCAGAGCGGGACTCAGGAGGAAGGGTGATTACGTATCCCGGGTCGCGGAAGTAAAAGTAAGCATGTCCAGCCATCACCGGATTGTTCAATACGCCATGCAGGATCTCGAGTTCAGTGATGGACTCTCCACTATGGTTCGTTATCCAGGGGAAGTCTTTGATAACACTTTCCGGCGCGGTCTCTTCTACCCAGCCATACCTTTCGCCAAGTATCCCGATAAAATAGGGGCGGCATTCGTCAATGAACTTCATACAGATGCTAAGGACTTCCCCTTTCTTCTCTTCCGGGATTCCCCAGCGGAGGTCCACCTCTCCCCACGCAATGCCTCTCTCTTCGCAGACTTTCCTGAGTGCCGGAAAAACACGGAGGGTAAGTTCATCCCGTTCGGCCTTCATATCACGGAATGTCGAAGAGACAAACACATTGATTTTCTTCTGCTGATAGCGCGGGACGAATTCCTTCTCCTCGCAGGGATCCATGGTGTCTGGTGTTGATTCTTTTTCCGGGTAAGGAGATTCAATTCCTTCCATGCCATCCCAGAATGCTGTTGGATTTTCCTCCTTGGATCAACAGAGGGACCGAAAGAACATGAGTGTTGCTATTTTTTATTGGGCAATTGATTATCGGAGATAGATAGTGGCGGTATTTTTTTCGAATTGATTGCAGCGTATGATGAAATCCGGCACAATAATCCAAAAATAGCCATGTGGAGAACTAATCTTGTGGCTACGGGTTCAAAAAAATTATGACTCCTTTCCCGGAATCTTCACAATCTCAAATCCGATAGAAGCCAGCAGTTCAGGAATAATTTTAACGGTTACCCGATCTTTATCCTTATCGCTCTCAGAAAGCTCATCCCAGTCCACAAGGCAGGGATGTATCTTTTTGGAATCATCCCTTGCTCCGCATATCCATCCTCTATCAGATTTCTCTTCCATCCACCGTTCATGTTCCATCATGGCCATAATCTCAATCTCTTCCGGACTGAATGTAACAGGTTCTACCGGGGTCGTTCTGGCCCGGTGGACAGTATACCCGCATCTCCAGAGCTTCCTGAACATATCATCTGCCTGCAGACGATTGGATTCCTTGTAGTTCTCGGATAGTTCGGACCACGGTTTTCCCGCAGGCTCAGACGGACCTGCCGTGAGATAGTGTTCGTGTATCTTCTGTGCCAGTGCCTCCCGGGAGTCGTCTTTCAGGAGATCGCCGAGCAGGAGCCTCATGAAATCCTCCTCGTCGACATGAACGCGGAGCTGGTCCCGGGGGGCAGGGCCGACTGGTCGAATATCCTCTTCCCGACCAGGGAACTTCCAAGAATAATCGCCTCCATCGACCGCACACCGTCCCGGTACTTTTTCACCTTCATGAAGGCCGGGATAAGTTCGGGATTAATCGCCATCTCACCATTCCGGGAGATGAGGTGAGCCCTCTCGCGCTGAATTATCGTACGGAATAACATCGCTCTTCTGATAAGGTAGAACTGGTCATTATACCCGCTCGGGTTGCAACCCTTGATATTCATGTAACCTTTCAGGCGGCTGATGAAATCGGGTCCTTTTGCATCCCTGGTCTTCTGGACCTCTTTGAAGAATTCATCGTAACTCTGGCAGGTCCCGCCGGCAAAAATGAAGATTGCCTTCCCTATCGGGTGCATCCCTTCCCCGTCCAGGAACTCGCCATCCTGCATCGGGGCCAGGAAATATTTCAGCCACCCGAACTGCTGACCCTGGAGTGGAGTGTCAAACTCATCGAAGAAGACCAGGGGGACCATCCCTTTCAGGACTTCATCCCGGATCTTGTGGAACATCATGGGAAGGACATGAGGGGAATCAGCCTGTGAGAGGTTATAGACCATCTCTTTAATGGCAGTTTCACTGACACTCGCGGCTATTTGTTTTACTCCAAATGATTTTCCTGACCCGGGTGGCCCGAAGACAGATATGCACAGCGGGTTGCGGGTTGATGGATTTTTAATGTACTCCCGGATAAGGTTCCTGACACTCTGGAAACTTTCGATTTCATGACGATCGATGGTAACCAGTTTTCCCCAGGTGCCCACCGGGACCTTTTTCAGTTCGTTGCTCCTCCCCTTTTCGATGTGATCTCTCGCGATTTTCTCTATCCCTTCCGAAGCAACGGCTCCGAGGATTGTCCAGTTTCCTGCGGGATCATAAAAATAGATCACGGAATCCGGGATGATAATTTTCTCAATTTCGGGATCATCTGGTAATGCATTAAAAATATGATCATACGCCAGTTCGGGTGGTTTATTATCCGGTCCGAATCCTTTCCTGACGAGACGCCACTGAGCGGCGAGTCCCTCCCTGATTCCCTTTTCGGGTACAGAGCCGTTCCATCCATTGAGGTGGTACGCAAGAACGGCGGTGAAGGAATCAAAATATCCCTGCATCTCTCCGGGAAAAATGTCTCCGGCAGAATCTTCGGAAAATTTTGGCGTATAGAAAAATTCAGCAGAGATCTGACCACGAATATTCTGATAATACAGTGCACCTTCTATACCGAACCGGACAATCAGATGCCGGGCTGATGCCAGCGGTTTCAGTCTGGTATTGTTCTTAATCTGCCAGAGAAAATCTGATACGGTCCGCTCCCACGAGAGGCAGCGACTGATAAATCTGCCTGATTGCCGTAAGTCATTTGCACTTACAACGATTATGAGGTTCTCGGGATTTTGTTCACGGATTTTTTCCCACAACTCTCCCTCAAGCAGTGGGCGACTCATTTTAAGGAGAATGAGGGGTGAGCCCTTTCCCTCCCTGATGCATACGGGCCACGCTTCAGGATGATTCCGAAATCCATTCCCACAATCGTCAAGAATGACAAGATCCGGATTTATACGATCTTCCGAAAGTCTGTAATTTTTGAATTTTTCAGGGCCGGCAAAACCGCAATATCGCTTTACGCGCCAGACCCTCTCTTTTTTACCCTTCTCTGCCGGAAATTTCTCAAGGATAGTATTGGAATGAATAATATCGGATGGAGGGATCTTTTCAGGAGAATCAAGAGCGTACGAGATCAGGTTTGGCTCCTTTCCCGTTCCCCACGGGGCTTTTTTGAGAAATGAATGGATTAGTAACACACCGCCTTCCTGGCAACCCATCCGGAGTCCCGGCCAGAATTTCCAGTTCTGGATCCCTGTACTGTTAAGGATGCCTTTTTCATCTGCAGGGTTCTCCCACCCGATCCAGTCCAGTGCGATATCTCCAGCAATAACAATATCTTTCATGCTTTCCGGCTCCGATACAGCATAATAAAAAATATCCGGGATGAAAGATATAGGTTATTGAATGATATTTTCGAAATGAGTTTTTTCCCGGGATCGGGAACGTTTCGCAACATAAGAAAAAATGATTAGATATTGGTAGCACATGTCCAGGGAGTGCCGGAGATCGTGCACGAATCTCCTGCAGTTTTTTCGGGGCTGGGAACTATTTTTAGATCGACCAGGGAAAGAATTATCGGGTAGGACCTGATGAAATTCCGATCATAGTCCCGTATTTTCTCTTCCAATTCTCCCCATGAAACGAGATAGGGGGTTGTTTTGTTCGCCGGATCCCTCGGACCTGTTTTCCAGCCCCGCGAAATTCTTTCTGTCATCCAGCGATCATGCTCGGCGATAGCAAGCCGTTCGACCTGTTCCGGTGTGAACTGGAATAGCGGTTCACTCCAGTCAGTCTGGGATATCAGCATATATCCTATCCTTTCGAGTTTCTCCTTCATATGGGCGGCCTGGTCCCGGTTCGACTCCTTGTATTCAGGATGCAGCTTATACCAGGGCTGCATTGCCGGATCCGATGACGGGCGAATCCCGTTTTTCACATTCTGGATGATATAATTTTCATGGATGGCCTGGGCAACCATCTCATTAATACCGTCCGTAAGTGAGTCGATACAACAGGAACACGAGACCAGGGGAAACACATGAATATTCCTGAATTCTTCTGCCAGGGAATTACATTTTTTATTAAAGAAATGGGCAAATCCCTTGCTGTGAACAGTCCTGACGATGATGGGGACGTCTCCATCAAGTTTATTGTTCAGGTACAGGGCAGTGGAAAAATTCAATGGTTCGTCAGGGGTACAGATAAACACAGAATCCACCCGTCGGTCGGTATCCGGGTCATAGAGATAGGTCCCTTCGAAAAATTCCGGATCAGATGAGAAATCCATCGAATACCCGGAGAATTTACAGTATTTTGAAATATTTTTATACCGTATTTTGAGACTTTCAACCTTCTTACCCGCGTTTTGATCCAGTATTGAAACCAGAAGTCGTTTTTCCGGCTCAGGACCATAGAATTCTCTCCATCGTTTAGCCAGATTGATGAGGAGGCTTTCGCCCATCTTTCCCAGTCCGGCAATCAGGATATGGAGGTCTGGCGGAGCCTGGCTGACCGGGGGTAGCCCTTCAATGCAATCAATAATACAATAACTGGTGATCTGGTATATGTTAAAAAATTCAAGTTTGATCCGGGTTTTGTCCTGAACCGTTATTTGTGCAGCCCGGAGCAGGTTAGAGAATTTCGGATCCACCACATGTACATAACAGGAGATAAAATTACCGGGCAATCCGGCCAGGCTCTCATTCACCTTGAAAACCACTTTGGCATTCAGTTCATCGTTCCCTGTAACAGCAAAAAGCATCCGTGCCTTCTGAACTTCTGCCCGGAGGAGGACTTTCCCATCAGCGGCATCACCCGTGATCACCAGAATTCCAAGGTCTTTACATTTCTCAATCTCCGGAAGCAGGGGATCATTTTCAATAACCACAACCAGTGCACCTTTTTTGTGATAATGGCGCGCAATAATTGGTCCAATATACCCGAGGCCGCATATGATAATGTGATCCCGTCCGAAAATCCTGAGCCAGAATAACTGGGCATCCTTGTAGATATAATCAGTAATGACAACAATGATGGATACAAAGGTCAGCAACGGTGCCGAGAACCGGGCAATATCAAGCAGAAGAATGGACGGCCCCTGATATATCCCGGATCTCAGCACAAAAGACTGTAAGGTGAGATAGATCAGGTTTAGGACAGATTCGTTCTGACCCGAGTAGAAGATCCCGAATCCTGAAATGCCGAGCATAAATGAAACAACACCAAGCAAGAAAAGGACAGTCCACTTATGCTCTCCCAGAAATGGTTTGATCGTTAAACGAAACCAGACGACACACAGGGTCCAGGAAGATCGTTGTTGATTTTCCATCTGAATATAATCGGACATAATCAGACGCAGGTTGTCTGAAACGATATTATGTCTTTTGATTTGTGGTGAAAAATTATCAGAAAAATAGTGGCCCATCCATTTTCTGTCGGACAGGCAGGATCGCCAATAGACACGGTAGGCTGATTTTTCTCTCTCCCGTATTTCTTTGATTTGGATTTGGTTAAAAATAAACGTCAGAGAATAAAAGAAACAAGTGCTATTCCAGGAAGCCGAGCAACTACCAATAGTGTTGGAAATCCAACAATAAAATTATAACTGTTGAACACGTACGTTAATCCTGGAGAGAGCAGTATGAAAATCCATTTGGATCAGATTTTATTTCTTTCATCATCATACGGAAGGGAGGAGGATAATGAGAACCCGGACAGGGGGAAAAGGCGCATCTCAATGGGAAAAAATGTTCAGGAAAGGAACAATTTTCCGGGTCTTCTGGTGGCTGTTTAGCATGACAGGTTTTTCGAGGCTCCAGTCTGATCTCTCTGTCCACCCAACCCTGACAGGTGAATGGGAACCGTCGTCGTGCGAAATGATAGACCACGATCAAACACGTTGTCAGGGTGCAGGGTACGGTCATGCGCCTCAGCCCGGTAGCTCTGGTCCGGAAATAAAAACATACGGTGGGGATATTGAGCACATCACCGAAGTCATGAAGCAGCCCAACGCGATCCTTTGTGGAGATTCCCTTACCGTTCTGCGTACTCTTCCCAGCGAAATATTTTCTTCCTGCATCACGAGTCCTCCTTACTGGGACACAAGGTACGCAGGGTTTATCGATGGCCTGGGGCATGAAGAAGATTACCGGCAGTATATAAGAAACCTGGTCGGGATATTCCGGGAAGTGCGAAGAACCCTGACCCCATCCGGGACACTCTGGCTTGTCATAGGAGATACGTATGCGAGCGATTGCCAACCATGGTGGGCCATGTGCAGGGGGGCCCCGGAAAAAGAGCTGAAAGTTCCGCGATCAATCCCGGATGGGTTCAAACCAAAGGATCTGATGGGTATTCCCTGGAGGCTGGCGATGGAACTACAGGACGAAGGCTGGTACCTCAGGTCCGATATTGTCTGGTCCATTCCAAACCACCGGCTCGAACCGGTCAGGGATCGTCCGGCACGATCCCATGACTATGTATTCCTTTTTGCGAAGTCTGAACAATACGCGTACTATGACAATGCGGGGGAAACCATGACGCGAAGAACGGTCTGGGAAATCCCTACGGTAGACAACCCATCCATCGCGTATTCAGTCTTCCCGGAGCCCCTTGTCGCACGATGCATGCGTTCCGGATCGCGTCCAAATGACATTGTCCTGGATCCATTCTTTGGTTCGGGAACTGTGGGGATCGTTGCAAAACGTATGAGGCGGAGATATGTGGGAATTGAACTTAATCCGGACTATGTTGCTCTGGCCCGTAAGAGGATCAGGGAAGTAAAATAGCAAGGCGGAAAAAAGGAGGTGGAGATACATGTATCCAGCTGTGTCAACGATGGTTATTATTAAATTTTAGTCTCATGGGTAAATTATCATTCGAATGTTGATTTTTTAAGGATTTTTCGGATCTGTAGTTAATTTGCAACACAGTAATTGATTGCTGTAAATCTCTTAAGAATGCTTATTTTGGATAATCATTCAGCACCCTGTGAAGAAGTTTCCCGATTTTTATCTCAAAACAGCCCTTTCTTTCCTTTTGACCGTGCTCCCCCCTCGCCAGCCTGAGTTTTTCCTCCCATTCGCGTACATGAGCGTTTTATAACTCAAAGGAAATTGCCCCGTTTGACGTAGATCGGTGCGAAAAGTGCGTTTCTGGAAAAAGGGTGAAAACTGTATCGTTTTCTGCAGGATATCCGGACACGGTCCGGAAACAGATCGCCCGGAGTGGCAAACCGGGCTCGCAGAGGGGCTGGATCGGGGTGTAAAAGATGAGGTCTTTCTGGAAGTGAAGATCCGACGGCGAGGGGGGGATACAACAACTTACCCGTTTTCACTACCCTCGCCCAATCCCCGCACGACACCGGCACGGCAAAACAGCCGGTGAGCAGGATCGTGCCGTTTTCACGGTTAACAAAGAGAGTCCCCGGTACCCACGATATTCCCGGTTACATTATTTGTGGGATCGAGTATAGTGTGGGCAAAAAGGTACACCTGGTGATATCCCAGGATGGCGGCAACATTATTCACGGCATCGAAAGCCGTGTAGGCAACGATGCAACCGAGCACCAGCACCGAAAGGAGTCCCGGTCTCTCGTTCTGGCGGAAGATATAAGGGATGGCAACCATCAGGGGGAGCAGGGCGAAAACTCCCAGGAGCATGCAGGGGACCATGCCGATGTGGACAAAACATGCTGCACTCACCGAGTTGCATTCGGTGAAATGTTCCTGAACCGATGCCATGGAGAGTGTGGAGGCGGAGGCAACGCTCGCAAAAAACATCGCGGCCGCAATGAATATCCAGTACCGTGTATCGAATTTCACATCACTCAGTTTTGAGCTCGATCTATATCTAATACAGGAACTGGTTGAAAAATGATCGGAACATCCCGGGTTCTGTTGTCATCCAGTCCGACTCAGGATCGCCTTTCATGAGATGCGATTAATGTTCATGCGGATCGTACAGCATCCCAAAAACTCAGCGATGCTATGACAATGAACATGATGAAACACACGACAATAATTGCATAGAGAGGTTCCGGACTGTCGTTGAGTAATGTGCTGTCGATCAACATGCGGATAAACAGAATTGAGAAGTAAGAACACGGGTAATTCCGATAATTTTCTGTTGGAATTCAGTCACCCGGTACCACATGAAGAGAATGTTGTCTCCAGCTCAAAAAACGAGTTTGGCATGGGAACGAGGACCTTGAATTTCTTATTTCAACCTTCCCGGGTTCTCCCCTTTAAGTCCTGTTCAAGCTGGTTCCTGGAAACGGGTAATATTCCCCCGAAAAGAAATAAAACAATTATCGATGGGCTTAAACCTGTGAGAAGTAAACGGCATGTAACCAGGAATTCCAGCGGTTTCCTGCGCTTTCTCCGGTGAATACATGAAAGAACTCTCTGGTCTCCTTATCGTCACACTGGTTCTCCTTCTGTTACTACCGGTCCCGGTCTTAGCCGTGGAAGTTTCAGGGCCTTCGGGCGGCGTTCCGGATCCATGGATACGTGCTATTTCTGTCGCTCCTGCACGTACTACGGCACCACCATCGCTGATAAGAAACCCTCAGCTGGTCGTGAGAACGACGGTTACCCTGCAGGCTGCCGGTGTCCTGATCCTTGAAAGCGTCCCATCCGGTGCTTCGGTATATATTGATGGTACCCTGAAAGGCACCACGCCCCTTACCCTCAGGACAATCCCGACAGGAGGTCACCAGATCTCCTTCACCTTGACCGGATTCCAGAACTACACCACGAAAGCAACCGTCACGGCTGGTGCTGTGGTCACATCGTCCGCCACGCTGGTACCTGTCATCACAGCAACAATAAGTCCTTCAGTGTCCTCTCCCGTCTCAGGTGCAATCCCGATCCCGGTCACGACAACCCGTGGAACTGTCACGATAGTCCCCACCGTAGATACCGTGTCACCCGTGGTCACACAGGTAACGCGGCAGGTCACCACGACACCTGCCGGCCCATGCACGAGGCATTACTCCGGATCCGGGGAGACGGGTACTTCGCCCGATGGCAGGCTTAATTGTACCATCATCATCAGTTCCGATGACCAGGCGATGACCCTCTCCATCCAGGAAGGTACGCTGGTGACCGGTGCAGAAAAAACACCCGTTCCGGAGATCCGTATTACCCCGGTAACCCCTTCCGAAATCCCTCCCGGCACGGGACCAGATGGCAGTACGTGGAACGGGCGTGCCTACCATCTCCTTCCGGATCATGCCTCCTTTGATCCCCCGGTTCTCGTTTCGTTCACGCTCAGCCAGGACGAATGGGACCGGTCGGATCCCGCAAACCTGACCATCGAGGAAACAAATGCAACCGGACCCGGCTGGGAACGCCTTCCCACGAGGATTGATCCACTGACAAGGACGCTCAGCGCTCCGGCACGCCATTTCAGTATCATAGGACTCTTTTCAACCGGTCCGTCAGGAAATCCACCGGAAAACCAGCAATCACCCGCGACGGTGATTATACCGGCAACCGGGTCTGCCCGTCGTGCACTGCCATTATCCCCGTTCATTCCGGATAAGGTTGCCCCTCTTGCAGCAATAGCCACAGGAATCGTGGTCAGTATACTCGGTACTCTGGCGAGCGGGAGCTCATCAGTATCCCGGGCAGGGAACAGGCTTATCGAACTGTTTAAAAAATTCCTGGGTTCTGAAACCATCGGGCTGGCAAATGTCACCGAGATTGAAAAACGCGGTATACGCCCGGCAGAAAACCTCCCCGCACTCATTCTCGGTCTTTCTTCCCGCGAGATCCTGGTGATAACGTTGAGCGGCTTTGGGTTTGCCGCCGCGTTCCTTCTCCAGGACCAGCTCGAACTGAAACTGACGACGGTTATTATCTTTGTCTGCGCCGGGGGGATCGCGACAATTCTCCACGATCTTGCCCATAAATATGCTGGATACCGTTGCGGCTGTGTCACCGAATACCAGTTCTGGGGTCTGGGAGCGGTCACGATGTTATTCACGGCATGGCTCTTTGGCAACGCGTTTGCAAAACCATCCCGCACCCTGATCCGGAGCGGAAAAACCCTGGCACCTGAAGAAGCGGCTCGCATCCGGTTGGCCGGACCGCTGGTGAGCATGGGAATGGCAATTGTTTCGTTATTCCTGATCCCCCTGGGAGGATTATTTATTGTCGCCGGATTCGCCGGGTTTTCCATGAACCTGCTGAACAGTGTATTCTCTCTTGTACCGGTCAAACCCAATGACGGCGTAGAGATCTATGCGTGGAATAAACTTGTCTGGGCCGGCGTGTTTATCCCCCTCATCGTTTTTTATCTGTATATCTATCTGGTAATCTGATATTTGGAATGTGAGCCGGATACCGGCCTGCAGTCCCCTTAACCCGGTATCCCGGAACATCAACATATGCGGTCTCTGCGACTGCTCCCCTCTGTCTGCCTGTCTGTCTGTTTCAGAATGCATGACAGCATCTCTGGATCAAACCCGCAATCCAATACAAGGATTTATTAAAAACCCGGGTCAAAGCAACAATCTGCTTACACGATTCTTTATGATACCACGTATCAGATGGTCGGCGGGGATTTCAATAGAGTGATTCGCATACGGGGCCTTCCGGTTCAGGGAAATCAGGCTCCGGGTAAAAAATGGGGTATTCATGAACAGTTGTCGGGACAAAAGGAATCGCAGGAAAACGAATCCCGGAATCACCCGGGGATCTGTTCATAGTACCACCGGGTTCCTGTATCTCGGCCTTGCAGCAATAGCCTGTGCCCTTCTTGTTGTATCCCCGGTACTGGCCGAACCCAAATACATGGCGGGAAGTCCCGAGCTGTCAGCCTATATATCCGGAACAAACGAGGTCCGCCCGGGAGATACCGTCCCCCTCAGGGTGGTAATTGAAAACAGGGGGATCAATGAATTCGCATTTTCCCGGCCTGCCATAACTGACCCCGGCGATCTCCCGGAAACCGCAAAATTCCTTACCGTTTCACTGCATGCCGGCAACGCGCCGGTTACAGTCACTACAGGCCCCCAGAAGCTGGGGGACCTGGCGGGGAGCAGCACGACAACCTGCATAATCAGCATGGAGGTAGATCCTGATGCTGCAGCAGGATCCTACAATCTTTCGCTTGATATGCAGTACTGCGTACCTCTATGAGGCAGACCAGTATGGAAATGATACCATCCAGTATCTCTACAAGGAAAAAAACGAGACCATCAGTCTTCCCGTGAACATTAAACGTGAACTGAAAATCAGTGTCCTTTCCGTTGAAGGTGAACACCTGAACGTCGGTACTGAGGGATTCATCAACCTCACCGTCGAAAATGTGGGGTATGAAAACGGGAGAAAAGCAGTGATAACGATCCTGCGGAATGAACAGAGCCCTATCCTTCCGACACTCGACAGCATGTATGTCGGGGACTTTTCTGTTGGTCAGGTTATCAGCAGTCGGTTTAAGGTAACAGTATCCGGTGATGCCGGCAACAAGACATACCCGGTTGACGTCATGGTAACGTATGAAAATTCCGACGGGGACCAGGTCACTTCGGCATGTAGAAACCTTTGGGGTGCAGGTGGGTAATAAAATTGATTTCAGTATTCTATCGGCCTCCCGCTGAAATATCTCCCGGCCAGAAAAAAACAATCCACGTACTCTATACCAATACCGGCGGTGCCACGGCATACAATGCACAGGCTGTCATAAGCCCGCAGGATCTTTTTACCGGCAGCGATACGAGCGCATTTCTCGGGACGCTTGCCCCCGGGGAAGTGCGGGAAGCAGCCTTTACCCTCTCAGTGGATTCGGCGGCAACCATGAAAGAATACGGCATTGATTCCAGGATCCAGTACCGTGATGCACTTGACAACGACGTGATCTCCGACACAATAAAACTCCGGATCCAGGTGCGCAAGGATACGGGAATCTTTACCGTCCTGTTCGCCAATCCCCTGATACTTGGTGTCATCGCAATCGTACTCATCGGGGCGGGATTGTACGTCTTCAGGAAACGGACCCGTTTCACGGGGAGGGAATGAACGTCGCTGGCCGACGTGAAGATCCCCGGTTTTTATCCCGATACTGCCCTTCGAAAAAAAATCGCTTTCCCCCGTCTTCCAAAAGGAGCATTGTACTGGCTCTTCTGAGATACGGTCGGGCACCATTCACATTGTACCTGGAAAAGAAAGAGAATATAGACCAGATACTTCAAATTACTCTGTTCATCAATAAGGAAAGACCGGATCGAATGGGAGGAATGGATTGGATCTCAACGTATTTTTCAAAGAGCAGGGAATCGATGTCTTTTCCGAAGTGAGCCTCAGGGACCTGCCCAATGAGGACAGAGCTTCAGTTGTACAATTTTTCCCGGCCGCCCGGTCGGTGATCGTGTTCGGAAGGGAAGTTCCTCTCGTGGTGTACCGCAAGCCACCGAAGGAGAAGACCCGGGGGATGCTCCGGATTGCAGAGGCCCTGGACACCACTGCTGTCAGGCTCGCCGCGCTCCTGAACGAGGAGCAGGTCCCGGCCCTGCCCGTTCCGCTCTACCTTCCCGTAAGAATTGCTGACGGAAAAGTGCAGGGAGTTGTCCGGCTGAAGCAGGTCGCAGCGGCCGGGGGGCTCGGGTCGCTCGGCAGGAATACTGTTCTTCTCTCTCCCCGGTTCGGCCCGCGACTGCTGTTGAGCGGTGTCGTGACCGGATGCAGTGTCACGGAATCCCGGCATGCTGAACGTTATGCTGAAATGGCTGAAGCCCCAGCCTGCACCGGATGCGGACACTGCATCAGCGTATGCCCGGGGGGAGCATTGGGGCCGGAAGGTGTCGATGCGTTCCGGTGCCGGACCGTGAGTGCCTGGGTTCCGCCCGTCATGGTCCCTGCGATGAAGTGGATGCTGGAACGAACAGTGTTCCAGAAATGCATGGCCCCGCTGGCACCATGGATCGCCCGGACTGCAACTATCCGGTGCAGTCTCTGTGTCACCGCATGCCCGAATTTTTCGGGAGACGGGTGCTCACCATGATCACCATCTACTTTGACGGATTATGCAGGCCCAGGAACCCCGGCGGTATGGCTACATACGGATACGTTGTGTACAAAGATGGGAAAAAAGTAAAAAGCGGGAATGGGGTAATCGGCTCTGGAGCGGGATGACAAACAACGTTGCGGAATATTCTGCACTGGAACATGCGGCGGAATGGGTATGCCGGTATTGTCCTGGAGACGAGATCGTAATTACAGGCGATTCCCAACTCGTCATCCATCAGATGAGTGGTTCCTGGCAGGTACATTCAGAGACCTCAAAAAAGTTTGTCCCGGCAATCCGCAGGTTGCTGGGAAGCAGGAAAGCGAGATTTGTCTGGATACCACGGGAACAGAATGCAGAGGCTGACCTGCTCTCGAACCTCGCCTATAGCCAGCGAGGAAAAGAGTCAACAGACACCGGAGGATAGGGCGGGCATCAGCCAGGGATCTCACTCACTACTTTTTCATATCGACATTAGATATCTTTGCGAAAAAAAAATTTACCTTCACAAATATTTATTTAACTATTATCGCGGATGAGGTAGTTATTATGACGAAGATCGGGACAATTTACTCGGCCGGAATCTGGACCGTGAAACCGGGTAATGAAACAACGTTCATTAAAACCTGGGATGGCCTTGCCCAATGGACCACGGCGCATATGAAAGGATACAACCAGCCGTCCTTGTCCAGGATGCAGAAAACCCTCAGAAATTCATTTCGTTTGGACCGTGGAAAGATATGGATACACTCACGCAATGGCGGAACACTCCAGAGTTCAAACAGGCGTTTGTTAAGTTCAGGAAGATCTGCAGCGAAATCCAGCCTCATACGATGCGGTGTGTCGCGTCCGTGGGTATATAAATCCCACCAAAAAAAAATTCATTCGGTGAGAGGTTCTCATTTCTCCGGAACAGTCCATCGGCCGGATACTTTCAGTCAACAACCTGACTGACCTTACCCGTGACGTGAACGAACATTGTGCTCGACGGTGCCGTCACCGGTATTTCGCTATCATGAGACGATGGTTCATAACGAATCCGGCTGAGGGAACAAATTCTGCGATTCATCCAAAAACAGGAGGGAAATCAAAACCTAAACAAACCTTTCCTTACGGACAGAAAAAAACTCCTGCCTCCTTATCACGACAACAACTCCGGCCGCAGCACACATGATTACGGCAACAAGAAGAAGCGGGAGGTTACTGCCCGTCGCAGCCTGGCTGACCGGGAGGAGGGTTGCTGCACCATTGAATGAGGTGTGGAATATCATTGCAATCAGGATACTTCCTCCGGTATGCAGGAATGCCCATGTCATCAGGGTCGTCAGGCCGAGATTCATGATAAGATAATATCCGGGGTTTAGCCCGTACTGGGACGACCAGGTGATAAAGAAGAGGAGCAGGTGCCAGAGTGACCAGATAATCCCCAGGAGAATACTTGCCGCGAGAGCACTGAACGATTCAAGCATGGTCGGGAGGGCAAAACCCCGCCAGCCCGGTTCTTCGGCGAGAGGTCCTCCGGTTATCATGGCAAAGACAAAGGCGAGCGGGAGAAGATACCAGGGAACCAGTGCGCTGACACTTCCTGCAGGGAAACCGGATGCGATGAAAAAAGCAAGGGCCATGAGGATAACCAGTGGCGGGAGACAGATGGCAGCGACATACCATTGCATTCCGACACGCCATCGGGTCACCCGCCTTCCCAGTGATGCAACACCTTTTTTCCCGGGAACAACCCGCAAAAGAATACGGCTGAGAAGGCCGGGCCGAATGTGCCGAAGAAAACGAGAATGACAGGAAGCGTTCCCTCATGGGGTCCCGGGAACACCAGTGCCACGGGAATCCAGAATGCCCACGAGAAGAGGTACGCGGGCACTGAGAATGTGGCCACGGGATGCGTGCGGATCACTTCCCTCAGAGGATATGTCATTACTCAGGATTTCCCGGAAGGGGTATTCCAGGATTTGGTTGGTGCCGGGCAGGGGAAGGTTTATTGTGGCGATAGGCAATCCTCATCACAATGATGAGAATCATGGCATGTGCCAAAGGCAGGGTCCAGGGAGTCGGGTACCGCTCCTTTGTCACCGACTGTGCACGGGAATCCGGCGTATCCGGGTTTGTAAAAAATATGCCCGATGGTTCTGTTACGATCGTTGCCGAGGGCAGCGAGGACGCTCTTGACGCATTTGTACAAATGGCACAGGCCAGGAGCGATACGCTTATCCGGGTCGATTCCCTGGAGGTCACCCGCTGCGAACCGGGCGGTGAGTTTTCCGGGTTCTGGATACGCTGGTGAGCGACATACCGCATGAAGTGAAGGTTAAAACGGACTAAGAGTATGATGCAGACAGGAAAAAAATTCCAGAAGGATGCAGCTCCCCAATCCATCCGGGCTCCTGGCACTGAAGAAGCATACAGGATCCAGGATATGCTGAGGCACCATTGCATCCTTGAAAAGACCATCGATACCTGCGAAATCCGCCATGTTGCCGGGGCAGATGCTGCGTATGATCAGGATACGATCTATGCTGCTGTCGTTGTCATGACGTTTCCCGGGCTCAAGGCCGTGGAACAACGGTGCACCGTGCAGAAGGTCCCGTTTCCGTACATTCCCGGGCTGTTGTCCTTCCGTGAAGGACCGGCACTCCTGGACGCGTTCAGGAACCTTTCCACTGTTCCTGATCTCCTCCTGGTCAACGGCCACGGGTATGCACATCCGAAGAGATTTGGCCTGGCCTGCCATGTCGGCCTGATCCTTGATGTACCAACGATCGGCGTTGCCCGGCGCCTGTTGATTGGGACCGCTGCCCAACCTGAGGCCGCACGCGGGTCCAGTGTGCCGGTGCTTGACAACAGCGAAATTATCGGAAATGCTGTCAGGACCGTACAGGATGCAAGGCCGGTATTTATTTCTGCCGGGTACAAGGTGGATCTTGCCCAGGCTGTTGACATGGCACTGAAAACCACTACCATCCACCGGATTACCGAGCCGGTCTGGCAGGCGGACCAGGTGTCGCGGCAGTGCAGAGAAAAGCAATCAGGATAAGTACGGGGTTTGCGACAAGGGCAGTCAGGGAGATCAGAGGCACCGTCACATCAGGTACGACAATCGGGAAAATGTACTATGACGGATAGTAGTGTCAGGGACAGGGTTTGCAGGTGGAGAATAGACACTCTATAAAAAACAAAGAGCCCGTATCTCTACAAGGATGGATGCGCCCTGTGAAAACCCTGATTGTCTCTCCTTCAGTTTTATCGGTCATTTTCCTTCCGTATTGCCGGGTCCTGGTATCTTTGTCCCCCCGTGCTCTGCATCCTGTCTTCGGGCTTTCTCCATCATATCCCTAGCAAACGCTTCCGCATTCCGGAGGTCGTCAGCACCGGGCCTGCCCTTGTTGAGACCCCCGAAGAACCGGAGAAAACTGTTCGTGTTCCACCCCGCACACCCGAATTCCCCGATGACCGTGTACCCTTTCGCCTTTAGTTTTTCCCGGATTTGCGAGTGGTTCTTCTCAACAAATTCCCTGTCGGCCACGAAGGCCGGGGCACCGTAGGTTGAGAAGATGAAGGCTTTCTTTCCCTCAGCGTTTGGCAGCCGGTCGGCAAGGTCGAGAACAGAGGGGTCAAATGTCGCACTGTAGATCCCCGAGCCAAAACCTACGAGGTCTGTACTCATCGATCTCTTCGGGCCTGACCTGTTGGGGCGTTTTTACCTCAGCACCAAGCACGTTTACACAGGCGTCCGCGATCTTCTCCGTATTGTGGTGATGGTAGGAGAATACGACCACGAGGGATCGTAATGCCTCCTGATTTCCGGTTCCAGTTTCATTTTTTTCATTTTTTCACCTTTTCTTTTCATCCTGTCCGGTAACACCGGTTTCATCCTCATCTCCCTGCTGTCGGATGTCTCTCTGTATCGGGCGAAATAGTTCACAGGCCATGATCATCATGAATTGGATTGTCTTTTAATATTTAATAGTTTGATAATTTAATTTCAGAGTGGCATTGAAATGTCTCGGGAATACTTCACCGCTGTTACGATCGACGGGTCACGGTACTGGTCGCCCCTTCCCTTCCCCGCCGCATAGTGGTGCGGACCCGGCCTCTGAGTGATTGACGGACCCGGAACCGGATTGGTACGGGCCGTCGTCAATCTCCGGAACCAGCGGCACTGAATCGGGAGGGTATCTATCTCAAACTGTGCACACGCTGGTTTTTCTGCCATGGGTATGTTCTCCCCGGGTCTTTCACAGACACATCATTTTGGCCTCATGGGTTCAGCCGGGATACGCTTGGATTATACGATCGAAAAATTCACCTGTTGAAACGGGAATGTGTCTGTAGTGAATAAAACCCCGGGTCGTGATGCATCATGGAGGAATCAGAATATCCCGGACTGACTCCGGCACAGGAAAAAAAGCTCAAGATCGTTATTGAGGGATGCTGTGAACTCTGCTCTGAATACTTTGCATTCCCGTTCCTCGAGATCCACCGGATCTCCCGGCGCCGGTACCGGGAGATGGTGCGGGATCCGTCGACACGTGTCCTTGTGGTCTGCCATCTCTGCCATCAGCATATCCACCGCCTTCCCGTACGGGTAAAGGACCAGCGTGCAATCGTCTCCGGCCGCTCTTTTTTGTCCGGCAGGACATCCGTACAATCCTCGGGTACGCACCGAAACCCTATTCACCTCCCGATGACAGTGATGCCTCCCAGATGTATGAGGAGTATTTTTACCACTTTCCTCCCGGTTCGTTCCGGCTGGGTGGCTGAAGGGACAGGATCATGTCACTGTCGTGAAGATTCCCCCTTTCGCCGACCGGTGCCGGTTCCGTCCCACCTGCCTGCCAACAGCCGTCCGGAAAAAACGGGTAAACGGAGGACAAAAATGGAAGTTACGGGATTTGCTCTTCCGGGAGGGAAGTTTCCGGAACCGGTATGGGTGGCACTGGATTCCTGCGTTCGCCAACCTGCTGTCGCCACATGGCGTAATACAAACCCTTCTGGTCAAGAAGACCTGCATGTGAACCGGTCTCGACAATCCTGCCCTGCTCCAGCACATAGATCACGTCAGCGTGCATGATCGTGGACAACCGGTGAGCGATGATAAGGGAGATCTGGTCCCTGCTCATGGAGATATCCCGGATGGTATTTGTGATATCCTTCTCGGTCAACGAATCGAGTGCCGAGGTTGCCTCATCAAAGATCAACAGGCGCGGATGACGCAGCAGCGCCCTGGCAATGGAAATACGCTGCTTCTCTCCGCCTGACAAATTCATACCCCCCTCGCCAATAATTGTATCAATACCATGAGCAGAATTACTCACCAGGGTATCGCAGGCAGCCTTGTGCAATGCATCCATGATCTGCTCGTCCGTTGCATCCGGCTGGACGAACAGGAGATTTTCCTTGATTGAACCGGCGAACAGCTGGGCATCCTGCGAAACGAACCCAATCTGCCTCCGTAACGGGTTATACCGGATCTGGGAAGAGGGCTGACCGTTGAAATAAATCTCCCCGCTTACCGGGCTGTAGAGTCCCAGCAGGAGTTTGACCAGCGTTGACTTGCCGGCACCGGAAGGACCGACAAAGGCGATGGTCTCACCGGTCTTCACCTCAAAGGAAATCCCGTCGACCGCATTATAGTGTGCGGTCTTGTGACGGAACGCGACATTCTCAAAGCGGATATCATGCAGCTCGTCGATCTCGATCGGGTTTTCCACATTCTGCTCGATGGGCTTCTGCATTAACTGGTCGAAATTACTGACGGAAGCTTCAACCTCATGATAACTGATAATGATGCTGCCAAGGTCCTGTAATGGCCCGAAAATAATGGTGGAGATGAACTGCATCGAGATCAGTTCGCCGGTGGTAAGGGCCTTCCGGAAAATCAGCCAGAGAAGGATGAACAGTATTGACTGCTTGAGAATGCTGAGCGTGGTTCCCTGCAGGAAGGTCAGAAGACGGATCCTCTTTACCTTCGTCATCTCAAGGGTGAAGATCTTCAGGTTCTGGTCCCGTAACCTTCGTATTTCGGGAAAGGTCAGGCCAAGGCTTTTTACGAGCTCGATGTTCCGGAGGGATTCGGTAATCACCCCGGCGATCTTATACGTTTCGCGGTTGATCGACCGTTGGGTCACCTTGATCTGCCTGCTTAATAACCCGGTGAGGGAACCGAGCACGACAATACCGATCACAAAAACCGGTATCAACAGCCAGTTCCTGGTCAGCGAATACCCGATGAGAAACGCGATCCCGACGACAGAAGAGAAGACCACATTGATGAAGGAATTTATGAATACCTGGGTATCCTCCTTCACCTTCTGCAATACCGATAAGGTCGCACCGCTCCGTTGTTCCTCGAACTCATCATAGGACAACCGGAGCGTCTGCTGCAGTCCGTCATTGAAGATCTGCATGCCGAACTTTTTTACTGCCAGCCGGGTGAAATAATCCTGGAACGCCTTGGTAACCTGGGCAAGTACGGCGACAGAGACTGCCACACCGAGCCAGAACAGTACCCCTTTGACCAGTGCCTCTTCCGGGCTGTTCGACGGGTTTAAGGCATAATCATCGATAATCTTCCCGAAAATAAGCGGATCGACAAGGTTCAGCAGCTGGCTGATCCCTGCCAGGATGAGAGCGACAACAATAAGCCCTCGCTGCGGCTTCAGATACTTCCAGAGGACACTCATTTTTGTTGGATAATGCCGTTAATTGCAGGGAACCACCTTTAATCTGCACATTCAGGTCCGGTTTCCGGAGAGAATATCTCCTCCTCACCAGATAAATATCGTCTTCCCGCTCTCTTTCGCTTTCATACGAGTCGGTCCGCTCCAGCCCTGTGCCTGAGCCCGGTCTCTCTCGGCAAATTGCAGTCCGTCACAGCCTGGGCCAGGCCTGGTTAACCACCGCCGGCGTCCTCGGTCAGGAGTTGTATGCTGGACTCGTAACGGGAATCGCGATGAGCAGATTGCCCTCGCTTCTTTTTAATTCTCCCCAAAGGAAAATTCTCCCCAAAGGAAAAATGATCGCGGTTTATTTTTTTTCGTGATCACGAAGATCGATCGAAAAAACCGGAAAATCCCGGGTATTTTCCGCAGCAGTTCATCAAAGTTTCCCTGTTTCTCATTAGCACCGTTTGCGAACGCGATCACTGAACTGGAAAAAAGAACAAAAAGATAGTAATCCGGCAGGGTGCATCTGCAATGTATATGACCCGGCCTGATCTTGCCTCCGATCGGCTCCGAAACCAGGCGATGTCCGGTACCCGGCTGACCCTGCCGGAGGAAATCGTGGCATGGCTGGGTGCCGTCCAGGCCCAGGACTATGCCGGTGGACTGTGGTCGATCGGCCTCCGGCTGCCGGGCACAACTTCAAGGGATATCGAAAATGCAATTGCCCGGAGAACCATCGTTCTGTCATGGGTCCTGCGGGGTACGCTGCATCTCGTAGCCGCACAGGATATCCACTGGATGCTTGCACTTCTTGCACCGGGCATCATTGCCGAAAGGGCGGCAAGGTACCGCCAGCTCGGACTGGGCGAGAAGACATTTGATGCCAGCAACCAGGCTCTGGAGGATGAACTCAGGGGTGGCCGGCAACGGACACGCAAAGACCTGCTCGCGGTGCTAGAGGGTGCAGGTGTATCTACTGACGGCCAGCGGGGGTACCACCTGCTGGGGCGGGCAGGTCTGGAGGGGGTAATCTGTTTCGGGCCCAGGTCGGACCGGCAGCAGAGGTTCGTGCTTCTTGACGAATGGATCTCCCCGTCCCCGGTTATTGACCGGCATACGGCACTGGCTGACCTTGCCCGGCGCTACATCACCAGCCATGGACCGGCAACACTGCAGGATTTTCTCTGGTGGTCGGGCCTGTCGGCAGCCGATGCACGTGCCGCTCTTGTCACTGCCGGCCCGGACCTTCACCGGGAACAGTCCGGAGAGCGGATCTACTGGAATCCGGCAACGGTCCTACCGGTGCCTCAGGCTGCTCATACCGCGTTCCTGCTGCCTGCCTATGATGAATATCTGCTTGGTTACCGGGATCGCACGCACGCGATTGATCCCGCCGATACGGGAAAGATCAATCTTATCAACGGCCTGGCTTCCCCCATCGTTATCAATGGCCGTGTACGGGGATCCTGGAAAGGAACGACAGGAACACAGAAGATCGTGCTCTCCCTGAAGTATTTCGATCCACCTGATGGCAAAGAGAAGATTGCGGTTGCTTCAGCAGCGGACAGGTATGGATTGTTTATGGGCAAACCACTGGATATGGTGTGAAGGGGGTTTATCCACTTTCACCCCCGTAATCCCCCGGGTCCAGCACGGGTTCCATCCATCTTCCCGGAAGCCCCACCTTTTTGTGCATGTCTGAACATGATTTCATGAAGGAAGGGCCGGGCTTATTTCACCAGCTCCTGTCAGTCATCCATCCTCATCGATCGCGAAGACCGGATTTCATAGATTTTCAATTCTGTCGGAGCCGAATGCCATGGTGTAGTTGTTGCAAAATATGCCTGCATGTGGGGTCGTGCGATGTGTTCATCGAGATGTTTCTGGCTTTCCCACTCTTCAATGAAATGAAATACACCTGGAGTGTGAACATCAGCAACCAGTTCATACCGGACACATCCGCTCTCCTTGCGGACTGTGGGGATAATTTTCTTGACTTCACTGATAAAATCGTCGTGCCGTTCCGGCACAACAGTACAGCAAGCATCAACAAGTATCATACGGATTCCACATCTGGCATATCCAGATTATAATAACGGGTTTCCGGTCCCGTCCCGTTTTCTTGTGAACGATAGGTGATAATGTGCGTATTTTTCCAGAAGAAGAGTTCGGCCGGTATCCTAGTTAATGGATACGAGCTGGATGATGAATGTCAGGGCCTCCCCCGCCAACGGGCTGTTTGCATCGATGGTCACCGTATCCGGAGTAAAATTCAGAATCTTTACTGCACTCATCGAATTTGTTGAAGGATCACTGTAGGTGAGCATGCCTCCCAGGGTAAGGTTCATCGTGGCAAGGTTGCCGGTCCGGTTAAGCACGTAAATATATGCCGGGTTGTAGGGTCCGTATGCCTGGTCAACGGGAATATGCACGGTCTTTGTCTGGCCGGCCATCATGCCAGCGAGTGCATTCTCAAAACCCGGAATGACCTGGTGGGATCCGATCGTAAACATAAGCGGTGTCCCGTTGACATTCGAATCGAACTCCGTCCCGTTGGCAAACATACCGGTGTAATATACCGAGACCGAATCCCCGGTCATCGCTGCCGGACCGGTGCCTGTCCCGGTGATTCCCGATGTGCCTGCCGGTGAAGTGCCCGTACCCGGCATGAGCAGCATATATGCAATGACTGCCACAATTGCCACGATGACGATTATGCCGATAGCAATGGTCAGCGTCTTCGTTCCGGTCGTCGTGCCCTTTCCCTTCGTGCCGGTTTTTTCCCTGGTTTTTTTAGGTTTGCTCATGCTTCCTCTTCATTCCATTCTCTGTCTTTTCTCTTCAGTAATTACCGTGCGGAGATTAAAACTGCTTGTTAAACCACATTAATGGTTGGCAACAGGGCAATAATTTTCAAAAGTGGCCGGTTCTCTCGTGGAACAGCACCGGGAAACGCACGTGTGGTCCGCCTTCAGACAATGAAATCTCAAGGATAATAATTTGTCCTCTGCGAGGAAGCCCTGCAGGACGCATGTTTGATCAACTCATAGTATTTGGTGTCAAAGGTGCAAAACAGAGTGTCGTGCATGAACTCGCAGAAAAATACCGGTACCCCCGATGTGGTTGCCGGATAAGAGTAAAACCGGGGTCGGGGGGTAAGGAAGAATGACCCGCTATCTGATAGATATCCGACTGATGGGTTCGGTGAACCATCAGATCCGCACACTAAGCAACCATGTGCGGGAGAAATTTAATCTCGGGGATAAGCTGGTTGTCCCGCATATCACCCTGGCCGGGCCTTTTTCGACACAGAATGAAACGAAACTTATCGAAGATTTCACCAGAATATGTGCAAACCAGGAAGAGATTCCCCGATACGAGGTTGGTGGGTACGGTTTTTTTAACGATTCGAAGGCAGTGTTTGTTACCATAACTCCTGACGGGAACCTGAAACAATTCCGTTACCAGCTGTCCCGGGCAATCTCACCGTATTGCTCCTTACGTGGCTACGATCTGGATCCTGCCGAAACTTTCAGGTTCCACGCCACGCTCGCCATGAAACTCGACTGGCTCACCTTCCAGAGGATAAAATGGTATTTCAGGAAACAGGAACCTGTCATATACCGCCACCACCCGATCCGGGCGACCCTGCTCCGGAATTCCCGGATCCTCTGCGAATATGATTTTATCCAGAACAGGATGCTGAGCCGGGCACAGGCACTCAGCAGGGCGACGTTGATGCGTGATCGCGATATTCTGAGATTGTGGGCTGATGGAAGCCGGGAATGAGCACCATGGGAGCAGGGTGATCTCCGGAAAATAACAAGGAGGGGTGTCGTTCAGAAAATCGGACAATGTTTCCGGTTCCCGGACAAGCTGTTCGCTGCCAGACGCATTTTCCCGTGTTTTTGTTGAACCACTTTCACCCTGCAGGCGTTACATTGTTTTAATGATCGTCCCCAGAATGAGCTGTGTGACCAAAATAATCTGGGGAATACATATCCCGGTGTCTGGTACTTCGTTCAAAGGATGGGATAAAAACACTGATGATTACGTGTACGAATCCTGTATCTTCCATAAAACGTTCTCGTTCGAACTCTGCGAAGTCTGCGGGGAACAGGTCACCGGAGAGAGGTTAAAAAACGGATTAACGGAGCCGTTCCCCTGAATGCGGTACGAGAAAATGGGACAGTGGTCATGGTCGGATTATTGCCAGGGAGCGGGAGAGAAAAGGAGAAAGACCGTCACGCTTCCGGGAAATAATCAAATCGGAATGCTTTCGGCGGGATAATCATACCTGCAGGAGCTGTAAAAAATCTCAGGAAGAATTGTTACATATCCTGGAATCTGAAGCAGGTATTGATGAACAATCCAATGAAAATATCAGAAGGTCTGATTATAGTCTGAACGCCCACCATATTCAGCCCATTAAAGCGGGTGGAGATAATACCCTTGATAACCTGATTACCCTGTGCGGGAAATGTCACAAAAGAGAACATTCCACGGATGCAAATATCAGAAGAAAGCACCTCTCCCTTGATTTTTTTGGTATTGTATCGGGTGATCCGGTACGTGAGGAAGGATAAAATCCCATAACCGGGACCCGTTTTTAAGACATTTTTTGGGAAAAATTTTTTAATGCAAACATGCAGTTCAGAGCTGTACGAATATGGTGAGGCAGGAACATGGACAATCTCCTGAAGATTATACAAGAGAGGCATTCGACCCGGGCGTTCTTTGACCCGAAGAAGCAGGTTCCCGAAGGTGATGTAAAACAGATCATCGAAGCAGGGCGTTGGGCACCGACCGCTCATAATATGCAGAATTTTGAGATCATTGTCATTGATGACAGGGAAGTCCTGGAACAGGTGGGAAACATAACGACCTGTCCGTCACCGGACTTTATTAAGGAAAATTTTGAGCAGTTGTCGATGTCAGAAGAGGAGTTACGGCAGAAAAAGGTCGGGATCCTGGGGATGCAGTTTCCGCCGGCGTGGCGTGATAAGGCACAGCTTAAGACAGCCATGAACGATAAGACTCCGGGGATCCTGAATGAGTCCATGAAGGGGAGTCCGGTTATCCTCCTTGTTATATATGATACAAGAAAACGGGCTCCGGCTTCGGAGGGAGATGTGCTGGGAACCCTGAGTCTTGGCTGTGTTATGGAAAACATGTGGCTCATGGCCCAGAAGCTGGATACTGGTTTTCAGGTCATGAGCATATTTGGCGGTCCCGTACAGAAGGATCTCAGGAAAATTCTGAAGATACCGGAGTACATGGCCGTATCATTTGCTGTCAGGTTAGGATACCCGGTGACAACATCAGCCTACCTGAGAGTCCGCAGGGACAGCGAATCGTTTACGTATGGCAACGAGTATGGAAAAAAGTGGTAGATCCGGAAACCGTCTCCGGCTCACCGCGGGGGATTTTCCTTCGCATACCAATACACGGAGTCCCGTTCCGGACCGGGTCAGTGCGAGAGTCACCTGATACCGGCCCGGAATCTGAACCCGCCACGTGGAGTAATAAAATCAGTGATTCAGCAACCTGCCATCAAATCTTCTATCATAACCATTAACCATCCGGTGCACGTGTTAGAGAGTGGCGATACCTGTGGAAAGACAATCCGTTAAGTCCCGTATTCTGCGTTCGGTGGGATATGATGAGAGCACAAAAATTCTGGAGATAGAATTTCACACGGGGCTTGTTTACCAGTATGCCGGTGTCCCTGCAAAAGTCTACACGGACCTCATGCGTTCGGGCGAGATTGGAAAATACTTCTCGGAAAAGGTCCGGCCACGGTTCCATACAAAACAGGTTAGTACATAAATCGAATTCCCTTTTTTTTCCCTGAATGATGAACTCTCTTCCGGCATTTTCTTCTCCCGGAAATTTCCCGGGAACAAACCCCCGTGAAATAATAATTCCCTATGGAGGGACAAGTTTCCAGACTTCCCCGCTCGTCCCCGACGGATCCGGCCCCGCATTCCTGCTGGTCAGGACATAGATCTCGTGGCCAGCATCCTCCCCGAATCCCCGCACAAAGGCATTCACCCTTCCGTTGGATTGGTGGCAATGCTGAACTCCTGCGTCGTCCACATCTGGTTATCCTGCGGTGTAATAGCATTCACTGCAGATGGGTACCTGCTGATACCATATCCGGCAGGCGGGGTTGAGACCAGGATGGAACCGTCACCGCTGCCTATGAACGATTTCGACCAGTCGCCGAAGATATAGGACCCGTTGAAGGCGGGCAGGGAACTGCCCCGGTAGATGGCGCCGCCGATAATGGTATTTCCCACGTCATGGCCGAGTTCAATGACCGGCCCGATCAACGGTTCCCCGCGGGATCCTTCGGCAGGGACAGGCACGGCTCGAGCGGCACTGCATCGTTGGCCGGATCGAAACAATGGGTACCCTCCCGGATGTGCCACCCGTAATTGCCTCCTTTGGTGACAATGAAGACCGACTCAAAGAGGTTTTGGCCGGCCATTCCGGTCGTGAGGTGGTGGCCTGCGCCGGCATCAAAGGACATGTAGGCCGGGTTCCGGAATCCCGATGCATAAATCCCGGGGAGTATCCCGGCAGTGCCCACGAACGGGTTATCCGGTGGGACAGAGTACAGCATCCCCCCGGTGCCCGGGGTATCAACATCAATCCGCAGGATCTTGCCCAGCATGGTGGTCATATCCTGGGCATTCCCGGTGCCGGGCGTGTGGCCGGTACCGGTATCATCCGCACCGCCACCGTCACCGAGAGCGAGATAGAGATACCCGTCATCCGGCCCGAAGAGGATCGGCCCGCCATTGTGGTTCGATTCCGGTTTATCGACCGAGAGCAGGATCCTCTCCGAGCCCGGATCAGCGGTGTCGGGGTTACCGGGCATGACCCTGAACTCCGAGAGGTGGTTGGTGCAGCTCCAGCCAAAGGGAGCCCCCGCCCGCAACGGGGCGGAGTAATAGACAAAGACGCGGCTGGTGTTCCGGAAATCCGGGTGGAATGCAATCGAGAGAAGTCCCCGTTCGTCATATCCTGTGTTGAGGCTGACCATACGGTCCCGCAGGTCGAGGAAGGGTGTGTCGAGGAGGGTTCCGTCGGTTGCGATGATCCTCACGAGCCCGATCTGGTCGACCACGAAGATCCGCCCGCTCCCGTCATCGGGAACGGCCATCATCACGGGCGATGAGAGGCCGCCGGCTGATCTTTTCCAGGCCGATACGGGGCTGGCCCGGCTCAAACGTGGTATACGATGCACCGTTCCGAAATACCGCTGCCAGCGGGGAGTTCTGGTTGGTCAGGTCTGCCGGGTTCCCCGCGGTTGTGTCCGGGCAGTGATCACCCGTACCCGCCGGGGTTGTTCCGGTAGGAAGGCCGTTATCCGGGGTGCTGGCACATCCGGCCGTCATCGCCAGCAGGATGACGATGGCAAGGAGAATCATGCTCCGGAGCGGGAATGTCATGAGAGCACATACGGACAGCACGATGATAATTATTTGCCTCAAGGAGTCGTGCCTGCTTTTGCACTAGCTCAGATCAGGATCTGCGGGCTGCTCTCTTTGACCAGAATATCGACCCGGAGGAGATCGCCGACAGATCAGACCATGACATCAGGCCCTCCTCCGAGATCTGTCACGCAGGCTGTCTTTTTTCCGTCCCGTCGGTTCGGGCGGTCAACAGGCATCATGGTGCCCGTGGTCTGTCCGATGGTGTATTTTTTCGATGAGAACAACGATACCTCTATTACCACGCACAACACCCGTCCATATATCCGGGTGAGATCGCACCTGGGCAACAACACAAGGAGGTAGACATATGGTACGACGTTTTCACCGATCAATCTATGATGAACTCGATGATCTTAAAGCATCCATGGACTACCTGTTCCAGCTTGCTTTTGAACCAGTGGACGATCCGATGTTGCCTGAAGGAGAACAACCTGACATCGTGTGCCTGTACCCCCATACCCTGAACACTGAGGTCACGGAGCACAACGATGAAGTGATGGTGACGGTGGACATGATACCGGGATGCGAGGCTGCGAAGATATCCGTTCACCTGGTCGGTCCCGACTCCCTGAAGATCACCTGTGACCGGGAAGAAGAGACAATTGCCGGCAGGGACCGGCGATCGTTTTCCGTGCACCGTATCATCCCCCTCCCGGATAAGGTCACGACCTCCGGGGCGAAATCAACGTATAAAAACGGCGTGCTCGACATTCATCTCAGGAGAGCACGGCCGGAAAAAAGGTAAGACGGATCCCCGTCACACTTTTTTTTATATTCCATCAGCCGGGAAAAAATTCCCTGGCCGGTAACCTCCATTTCCGCCTCGTTCGATAAACCAGGACCGGAGACATCTCCGGGAAGAGCTCTGCTGGATCCCTGAAAACATGAACGCATGTGTGCGTCAGGTTCCACGGTTCTTATGCAGTTCCCGTTCGCGCAACTCATTCCGGCGGATCTTACCGGAGATGGTCTTGGGGAGTGATGGAATAAACTCAATGGACCGGGGGTACTTATACGGTGCGGTCAGCCGCTTCACCAGTGCCTGCATATCCTTGGCAAGGGAATTTGATGGTGTAAAACCGGGTTTCAGGACAACAAATGCCTTGACGATCTGTCCGCGTACAGGATCCGGGGAGCCGACTACTGCCGCTTCGGCGACCGCCGGATGCTCCATCAGGGCGCTCTCAACTTCGAAGGGGCCTATGCGGTACCCGGATGCCTTGATGACATCGTCGTCACGCCCGATATACCAGAAATTTCCCTCACCATCCATGGCCGCCTTGTCATCTGTATAATACCAGCCTTTGACAAACGATTTTTTATTTGCCGCTTCATTTTCGAGATACCCGACGAACAGGCCGGTCGGGCGGGGTTCGGTGGAGATGGCTATCCTGCCTTCCCGGTTAATCCCCACAGGGTTACCATCCTTATCATGAAGTTCGATATGCCATCCGGGCATGGGCCTCCCCATTGACCCCGGAGGGGAGTTCATGCCGGCCAGGGCCCCGATACAGAGGACCGTTTCGGTCTGGCCATATCCTTCATGGATGACAAGCCCGGTCTTTTCTTTCCATATCCGTATCACCTCCGGGTTCAGGGGTTCCCCGGCGCTCACGCAATACCGGAGGGCCGACAGGTCGAACCGCTCCAGCCCGAGAAGGATCAGCATCCGGTAGATGGTGGGCGGGCAACAGAACGTGGTGACCCGGTATTTCACGAGCAGCGGCGGGATCTCTGCCGCATCGAATTTCCCGCGGATATCGTAGACAAAGACGGTTGCACCCTCGATCCACTGGCCAAAGAGTTTCCCCCAGGCACTCTTTGCCCACCCGGTATCAGAGATGGTGAAGTGGAGGTCTGACGGTTTCAGGTCCTGCCATAACCGGGCGGTGATGATATGACCGAGCGGGTAACTGTGGTTGTGGAGAACCATCTTCGGGTTGCCGGTCGTCCCTGAGGTAAAGAAGATCACGAGAGGATCCGTTGCTTTTGTCATTTCGGAAGGGGCCGGCCCTGGTACCGGGGACTGCTGCCGGAGGGATGCACGTTCTGCCGGGTAGCTGATCCAGCCCGGCTGCTCGCCATCAGCTACCATGCATCTCACTGCCAGACGTGACTCCTCCTTAGCGAGGGAAACTTTCGGGGCATTTTCATCATCGGTGATGAGGAGGACAAATCCCCCGGTAGCGAGGCGGTAGGAGATGTCCTTGGCGGTCAGCATTGTCGGTGCGGGAGAATACACGGCCCCAATCTTGATCAGCGCGATGATGAAAATCCACCATGCCGGGATCCGGGGGAGCATGATCAATACCCGGTCACCTTTGTGGATTCCCTGGTCCTGGAGTACCCTGACTGCCAGGTCAGACTCCAGTTTCATGTCGGTGAAGGTGAATCTTTTCTCCTCACCTTCCTGGTTCACCCAGATCAGGGCAGGGCGGGCAGGGTCATTCTTTGCCCATCGATCGATGACCTCAAACCCGAAGTTGTAGTATTCCGGCACCTGCAGGGAAAAATCCGCATACGGTAATTTATTTGTCAGTTCCTCAGGGTCTGGGGACATAGGATCAGAATTGGTTTTTGAGCTGATTCTCGCATATCAATGTATAGAGGACCCTGCCGGGTAGATACCGTAGCCTGCAGGTCGGATCCGTCTTTTGAATCATCGCAACGTGCCCGTGGGTATTAACCGGCTGACTCCTCCTCGGTATCCGGGTATAGCCGTTCCGATCCGTGTAACCGGTCTTGTGTTACACCGGGTCGCGGAGCAGGGGGCAGGTCATGCAATGCCCGCCGCCCCGCCCGTGGCTCAGCTCGGACCCCTCAAATTCAAGCACCTCGATACCCGCCCTGCGGAAATTCCGGTTGGTGGAGGTGTTCCGGTCAGCCGCGATGACAAGACCGGGCCGGAGTGCCAGGATATTATTCCCGTCATCCCACTGCTCGCGGGCCGCCTCATAGGTATCACCGCCGGTGGGGATGACTTCCAGGTGATCGACCTCAAGGGCATCGGCGACTGCGCCCAGGAAGTTCTCTTCCTTCGTGACCGTGAACATCTCCCGGCCGTCACCGGGGCGGACGCTGTATGCCTGCATCCTGTTCACGACCTCAGGGTACACGGTGACCGTGCCGGCATCCAGCATCGTCAAGACCGTATCAAGGTGCATATGTGCCCGGTCCGGGCTCATCCGCGCAACAATGATCCGGTCTGCCGCCTTCCCGTTAAACAGGGAATGGGCCAGCTGCTCGATCATCTGGCTGTGCGTCCGTTCGCCCATGCCGACGAGGACCGTCCGGTTCCCGATCGGCATGACGTCCCCGCCTTCCAGGGAGGATTGGGAATAGTCCATGCCCCCGCCCCATTTTTCATCTCCCTGCTGCGTGAACCAGAACCTGAAGTCTGCATCACGGAACATCGGGTGATGGCGGTAGATGGTTGCGGCATTCAGCGACTCCGGCCGGCGGGCAGGCCAGTACATCGGGTTGATGGAGACACCGTTAAAGATCCAGCTCGAGGAATCGCGGGTAAACAGCGTATTGGGAAGCGGCGGGAGGATAAAGGCGTCCGGCCCTGCAACCGCAGCGGTGAGCGAGGAGCGGGCCAGGCCCTTCAGGTAGATGCATTCGAGTTCGGCGACCGTGAGCCCCCCGATCAGGTGCCGGGCGAGATGAACGGCTTCCATCTCCATCAGGCAGACCCTCACTGCATCTGAAGCAGCGATCCCTACCGACATCCCGGCCGATACTCGTTCTATCACCTGGGAGCGGACCTCGTCACTGGCGGACAGTGCCCCGGCCAGGAGGTCCTGCAGGTACCAGACCTTTACGCCTTCCCCGCGGATAAGGCTGACAAACGCGGTGTGCTCCTCCAGTGCCTTGTCAACCCAGAGCACGTCATCAAAGAGGAAGCTGGCATGGTTGGATGGCGTGAGCCTCCGGAGACTGAGGTCCGGCTGGTGCACCATCACCGTCCGGAGTTTTCCCACTTCTGAATATACCCCGAAGTCTGTCATGTTCCCTCACCCGCCCGGGTGAACGGTTGTCCCTGCATCACCCTCGACGATCGCCTCGATCTCGGAAAGTGCCCCGATCGCAGCTCTCTTCCCGGTCTTCTCCACAAATGCACACGCAGCCTCCACCTTCGGGCCCATGGAACCGGCCGGGAAGGTGTGGCGCCGGAGCTGCTCCGGCGTCGTCTCCCGGATAAGACTCGCCGACGCCTTTCCCCAGCCAAGATATACGCCATTCACGTCGGTAGCCATCACGAAGAGATCGGCGTTGATCTCCTCCGCGAGAAGCCCGCTGGCAAAATCCTTGTCGATGACCGCCTCCACGCCCTTCAGCTGGTGTCCGTTTTCAGACCCGTACATGACGGGGATACCGCCCCCGCCGGTACAGATGACAATAACTCCCTGCTCGAGCAGCCAGCAGATCGGGCGAATCTCGAAGATCCGTCGGGGCCGTGGTGAAGGCACTACCCTCCGCCAGAGAGTCCCGTCCTTATGAAAGGACCAGCCCTTCTCAACCCTGATCCGGTCCGCATCGGACTTCGCGTACTGTGGGCCCACAAACTTGGCAGGATGGGTAAGGGCCGGGTCGGCAGGGTCGACCTCCACCATGGTAAGAATGGTGGCAAACGGAAAGGCCGGGGGAGCAGGTTCCGGAGTTCCTGCTCGATCATGTACCCGATCATACCCTCCGTCTGGGCATCAAGGACATCAAGAGGGTAGGGCTCGACGCTTGTATACGCCGCGGCCTGTAACGCAAGCAGCCCGACCTGCGGCCCGTTCCCATGCGAGAGCACGAGTTCATGCTTCCGGGCAAGCGGTGCCAGCGCACGGGCTGCCGCACGGACATTGACCCGCTGCCGGTCTGCCGTCATCGGCTCGCCCCGTTTCAGGAGGGCATTGCCCCCGAGAGCGACTACGATCCTCATCCACGTTCACTCATGCACCGGAAGTATTTAATCGGATCTTCCGGGGACCTTCAGTGAAGGGGAGTTCTCCTCAGTCAGTAACCCGGTTCACCGACCGCACAGGAGGCAGTTCGGGAAGAATCCGGAGATATCAAAAATGCATATTGCCGTGAACTTCCGTTTTTCAGAAGGTCGCACTCTGCTGAAGGACAGGGTCAATACAGTCTGGTCCGGGGTAAAATGCAGGCAAAAAAAACAGTAATTTCTACCCAGCCATGTGGTTAACGCCTCCTCGATGCCCCTTTTTGGGTTTACAGGAAGAATTCAGTCAGTACCTGGTGCAAGTGCTTCCGGAGTTACATCGTGCGTCTGGCCTTCCAGCGTCGCGAGCCGGGCGTGTGGTATCGTCTTACTCAGGGTTTCGGCCGTCTGATGCATGAACGGGTAACTGAATGCGCCACTCATGATGAGTGTTGGTACTGTTATCCGGGCTGCGGTTTTGACCGGTATGGCCGCAGTTTCGCCGAGAATTGCCGTGTGATCGTACGCCAGCGTCTTCGCCATGGCTTCCATCCCAGGCCAGAAGGGTGCATGGCGGATCCCCTCGATTTGCCCGGCGGGCACGCCGGTATAGTGCATGAATAACGTCACTGCATCGCCTTTCCGGCCGGCTGCCAGCAGTTCAGTGAGATGGTGAATGTAGTCCTTCCAGGCATTTTGTGCAGTTGGATCGTCGTTGTAGGGTACTTCATACAGGGCCAGCTTCATTACTTTATCACCAAGCCGGGCGGCCGCTTCAAGGGCAAGCGCTCCACCGGAGGAGTGGCCGTAGAGATTCGATTCACCTCCGGCTTCGTTGATTAATGCATCAATATCCTCAATCTCCCGGCCCACCGTGTACGGTTGTGTGTCGCCGCTGTCGCCCCTGCCACGCCGGTCGTACTGATATACGGCGAAGGATTTGGCGAGCAATGCAACGAGCCGTGGCATTGAGGCACAATTGCGGTCGCAGAGTGCTCCGGGTACAAGGATAAGCGCCGGGCCGTTGCCGTGTTTTTCGTACGCGATCCTGGTGCCATCTTTTGAAGTTATGATATGCAGACCTTTTGCCGTTGTTTCATTGGTTTTCACTTTATCACCGTTACCCAACAGATGTGATTATCGAACCTTGATATCCACGGTCTCCTTGGGTACAGGGAATCTTAATCGTTCCGATGCGGTTAACCATCCAAAGGATCTCATGGAATAACAAAACTGGTTTTGTGGTACCTGATGGAACGTTATGTCTTTACTCATACCATAAAGATCGGAAAACCTTCTGGATAAAAGGAGCGTAATGCCCCGTATCGATTGAGGTCGCTGATACAGGGTGGGCGACCTGCGATGGAGAGCTGGAAAAAATTCTCATACCTTTCCGGTTTCTCCCTGCCCCGGATGACGTTCTTAAGATGGTCATCTCAGAAAAATTATGATCTTCAGAAGACAGCCATTGTTTTCTTCACCAGAAATCCGGTACACCCCCGTTCCTTGTTCGCAAATGCATATCCCTGATCCCGATCGAAAATACTATTTCCCCGGACACTCTTTGTGCATACTGTGACACTCACGTTCTCTGCCCGGTCGGATCCGGGTCTCCGGGAAATCAATGAGGACAGCTCCTGCGCCGAACAGATCGGCGATTACTATGTTTTTGGTGTGGCAGATGGCCTTGGTGGACATGCGGCAGGGGACGTGGCAAGCGCGATAGCCATTGAATGCCTCAGGAATGCATTCAGACTCAATGACACCGATCCGAAAGATGCATTGCTGGAAGCCGTTTCCGAGGCGGATAACCAGATCCGCACATACGGGGAAAAACACACGGATTCACGCGGCATGGCAACGACCATTATCGCCGCAGTGGTGGACAAGGATCTCAACTGCACGGTTATCAATGTAGGGGATTCCCGCGCCCATTTCATCACCGCTGACGACGTAGCAACAACAAAAGACCACTCATTGGTCAATGAAATGGCAGAACGTGGTGAGATACAACCTGAGGACCTGTGGAGACACCCCCTGTCGAACGTATTGTGCCAGGCTATCGGCGATCCGGAAGGGGTGATACAGCCCGATTTTTATGAGATAAACCTCCGCAACACCTATCTCCTCCTGTCGTCCGATGGTCTTCACGATTTTGTCGGGACAGAAAAGATCCAGGAAGTTGTGTTAGCGAATGGTGGAAAGCTGAAAAAGTCGTGCAAAGCCCTGGTAGAGATAGCACTTGAAGCCGGTTCCGACGATAATATCACCGTGCTCCTTGTTCACGGGGAATAGAGACATCAGGTCTGCTGCAACGGCACGAACCTCCGGCAGGTCCGGGTATGTACTGCCCCGGCCACCCGATTCCTATTGCGCCTGTATGCTTACCTGAGATGTCCCGCCCTCTTTACACTCCCATTTTCCCGGGCAGTTCCCGGGCCCAGGCCGCAATCGCTGTCCAGTCCCGGAAGTCTCCGACCGGGGACTTCACCTTCTTCGTTATCCATTTCTGGAACCACGAGAGACTTCGCCGGGTCCAGCCTGCCGGCAAAGATGGTCATGGCGACCGGTGCCAGGGGTTCAAGAGTCTTCTGCAGTTTTTTCATCGCATTGTCTATGCCAGCAGGATCTTTTCCCAACGGGGCCAGACCAACGGCAAACGCCGCGACCGGTACTTTTGCCAGGGCGTCACGGTATCTCCCGGTGAACTTTCTCATGTCGGTGATATTTCCCATATAGAACGGTGCCCCGATGACGACGGCATTGTAGCCTTCGAGAGACGACACTGACTTCATTTCCGTCACATCAACGAGATGCCCTGCGGCCCGGATTTCCTTTCCCATCGCCTGGGCAATTTCTGTGGTTGATCCCTTCTTCGATGCATATGCTACAAGGATATGTGCCATGGGTTTCACTCAAGCGGAGATTATGTGGCGAGGGATATTTAAAAATGGTGGGGATTCGGGATAGTGAGAACGAGATCGCCATGGATTATATACGGGTGCTTCCCGCCATGAAACGGACCTCAAAACCAAAAGTCTTCAGCCTCCGGACAAGTTCCGTCGACGAGACCGGAGTAAGCTTATGCCCGGGCACTCTGATCCAACCTTACGACTTCCTCGATGGTGCAATTATCTATGGGGGGGGAATGGGAAGTCCCCGCCGCAGCCGGACAATAATCCAGCCATCGATCACTTCCATCATGTTGGCCCGGCATTCTTCGAGAGTTTTCCCGGTTGCATAGACTCCTGCCAGCTCCTGGGATCTCACCGTAATAGGGTTCATCATCCTCGATAATCTCATACCGTGCATGAGCAAGGACTTTCTCAATATAGTGCAGGATCAGTGTACCACTATTCTCCGGTGCGGTCCAGAAATTCTGACCGGTTCAACGTATATTTTTGCAGCGTCAGCGTAATTAAATTCTCTTCTAAAAGATGATTCCCGGGGAGACGATGAACGATCACGTGAAAAAAGCCTGAAGTGTTCGACGGTTATTTCAGATCCGCTAGAGATCTTTTGCCGTCCCGCGCCGGACGTGGGATACAATCCCGGTCCTGCACCACCGCTCTTCTTGCAATCAGGGAAAGCCACTCCTGCTTTTCGTTCATTTTTATTATTCGTATTAACGAATTATTTATGCAATGGCCTGCAATCCCCTGCTTGAGTGAGAGATGAGAAAAACTTCTGATTTGGTAGAAGAAATGCTTACTGAAGCAAAAAATGCCTGGCTTGTCGCAATTGCTGTCGGGTTTGAACATGAGACAAAATTTGTATTCAGTTCACACCGGCACCCGCTTGAAGAATTGGATCAGTTAGTAAAAAAGGGTGGATCTCCCCTGGGATTGCTCCGGTTTGATAAAGAGAATTCTACAATACAGGGGTCATATCGTCCGTTCGGGGAATATGAGAACGAGGAATGGGTAAAAAATTATCTTGCCGGTCTTCTGGATAATACCGGGGATATCATTGATTTAAGCCGGCAAAAGCATAGTTTCCCAACGGCTTCTTGATAAAAAAGAATGAACCGGATCCGGTTATGTTTTATTTACCCGACGGACTTCGGTATCGGTTATGCTGGAGATCTTTTAAGACATCCTGCAACTGGTACTCGTTGTCCCTTCGTGCGATCATATACGGTGTGTCCGGCGGGGTTTTCCGGCGTGGTGGCAAGAAGTTCGCAGGTGGTGCGCTGGCGGCTGATCTGGAATTGGGAAATTTTGTCGAGATCGAGGGATTTGAACTCCCCGGCATGGAACATCCCCGACTGCATGAATGTTACCAGGACGCTCATGCGAATCCCTGCCCGGCCCGGTGTTCAGGGTTCGCGGCCTTCATCCTAATAGTCACCCATTCCCGGGGGCATCCCGCCCGGGGGCATACCACCGGCAGGCCCTGCTGCCTTTGACGATGCGATGACATCGTCTATGCGCAGGATCATGACCGCAGCCTCGGCAGCGCTCATGATCGCCTGGGTCTTCACCCGCAGGGGTTCAACGATGCCCGCCTTGAGCATATCGACCGGTTTTCCCTCGTAGACATCAAGCCCGAAGGTCCTGTTGCCGGCTTCATGCGCAGCCCGGATCGCCACGATCATGTCGATGGGATCGAGCCCGGCATTCTCGGCAATGGAACGCGGGATGATCTCGACTGCAGATGCAAATGCCTCGATCGCGAGCTGGATACGGCCCCCGACCGTTGATGCATAGCGCCGCAGCTGGAGCGAGAGCTCGATTTCGGGAGCCCCGCCTCCCGCGACAATTTTTTTGTCCTTGATGACATCGCTGACTACCATAAGCGCATCATGCATGCCACGTTCAAGTTCATCGATCACATGCTCTGAACCGCCCCGGATGATGATCGAGACCGCCTTGGGGTCTTTGCATCCCGAGACATAGATCATCTCCTGGCCGGAGAGCTTCTTTTCCTCCACGAGACCGGCAGCCCCGAGATCGCCGGGGGTGATGACATCGATGCTGTTGATAATCGTTGCACCGGTGGCCCGTGCAAGGTTTTCGATATCGCTTTTCTTCACCCGGCGGACGGCAAAAATGCCGGCTTTGGTGAGGTAGTGCTGGGCAACGTCATCGATACCCTTCTGGCAGAATACGACCGTTGCACCGCTTGCGACGACCTTGTTTGCCATGGTATGGACCATCCGCTCATCCTCATCGAGAAATGCCTGCTGCTGGTCGGGCCGCGAGATGTTGATCTTCGCGGTGACCTCCGTCTTTTTGTACTCGAGCGCCGCGTTGAGGAGGAGGACTTTTGCGTTCTTCACAACTTTCGGCATTCCCGGGTGTGCCCGTTCCTTGTCGATGACCATACCTTCAATGATCTCGGTATCCTCCACTTTACCGCCGACTTTCTTCTGTACGTTCACGTGCCCGATATCCACGGTCCCGTCCGGATCCGCAACCATCGTTACCGCCCGTACGACAATATCGCAGAGCAGGCCTTTGTATGCCTCTGCACCTTTGCCGCTGATCGCCGTTTCCGCAACTTTTTTCAGTATCGCATGATCGGTCGGTTTGACATTTATTGCAATGGTGGAAAGGATTTCCAGTGCTTTTACTGCTGCCTGCTGGTATCCTTCGGCAATAACGGTCGGGTGAACATGCTGGCTGAGCAGGCTTTCCGCGTTCTTTAAAAGTTCTGCAGCAATGACGACTGCCGTGGTAGTACCGTCGCCAACTTCGTCGTCCTGGGTCTTTGCGATCTCGACCATCATCTTTGCTGCAGGATGCTCGATATCCATCTCCTTGAGGATGGTGGCGCCATCATTGGTGATGACGATATCGCCCATGCCGTCGATGAGCATCTTGTCCATACCTTTTGGCCCGAGCGTCGATCGGACTGCGTTTGCCACCGCTTTTGCAGCGGCGATGTTGCTGTTCTGGGCTTCCTGCCCGCGGTTCCGTGTCGTTCCCTGCCTGAGAATTATAATAGGCTGTCCGCCTAGCTGTTGTGACATTTCCTTCCTTGTTTTTTATTTTCGTTATTCATATTCCGGCAAAGCCGTTCATACTCCCTGTTTCTCACGCATCGCGAGTCCAAGGGTCCGGATACTCCGGTTTTTACGCGGCAGACTTTATGTATAGTGCAATTATCGCCAGGCCGTGATGGGCTACAATTGCTCCGTGGCACCATATCTCTATCTATGGGCCGGGATAATTTTTGGCCATCCGGGCAAAGATTGCTGTGGAGATAGGAATTGCTTTCTTCAGGATACCTGCTGTCCCTGGTGCAGGTCCGGGGATGGTGAGAAGGTCCAGGGATTTTCTCATCCGTGTTGGAAAATGGGGTGCAGGGGGATGCTATAATTTGAACCCCGGTATGGTATCGAACAGGTTCTGGTATATCCCGGTAAAAAGGGTAATATATTCGGCGGCACGTCCGGTCGCGACCCAGGTGGATTTTTCTCCATCTTTGGTACGAGAGAGATATCCTCTCGAAAGGAGAAACTCGAGATATTCCTGTCCGGTCTTTGAGTTGAGGTCACACCGGTTGATAATCGCGGTAAAGGACCGTGGAGATTTGCAGTACACCAGGATCTCCCAGTAAATTTCATACGGCGAACGTCGGATGTTCATTCCCTGTCAATCCCCAGTGATTTTTTCAGGGCATCTTCGGACCGTGATGCTTCCTCCATCCGGTGATCCCATACCGCGGAATACTTTCTGAACCAGGTGGAAAAGAGCAGGCTCGCAAGTCCGATGGTCAGGTTGATCGCTGCTGCGACAAAGGGCAGGATACGAATCAATGCACTTCCGGATAGTGAAAGAGCGAAAAATCCCTGGACGAGGTTCAGGATGCCCAGTGCGAGAAAAACACACCCGCCGAGAGCACAGATGATCGTCATCCATTGGATTGTCTCCCTGTTCTTCCGGTAATGAGCCATGATCCGTACGATCCAGCCGGTGAGGATCTCCCCGGATACCGGTTCTGTGCTTTTCTTATAGTCCCTGCGGACGGCGGTTACACCTCTCAGGATCCGGGCGCTGGCAAGCACCCACGCAAACCCGGTCCCGAAGCATACGAGCGAGAGGATACCGGTGAGCACCCGGAATACTCCTGTCTGCCCCCCGGGCAGTCCCAGCACCGAGGTTACGATAAACTGCATACCAAATGCCATGGTCAATGCCCCGAATGCCGTGTTGAGGATGACAAGGACAAAGAAGCTGTTGAGTTCACTCCTGAAACGTCTGAATGTTTCTTCTGTCATTTTTGTTTTCACCGCTCAATAGGTATATTGACATTACCTGATTAAAGACCATGAATCTAAGATACATACCATACATTCACTGACGATAGTGAGCCCGGCTGATTCGGGAAACGATCCGTTAGGATATGTGATCGTGTTTATTCCTGTTTCTGCTCCTGCATTTCTCTTAAGAACAGACCGGAAAAAAACCGCGCTGAGTACAATACGGTCATCCCCGGATTAAAGCTCTATGAGGACGGGTGATTTTTAATCTTTCTGATAAGGATCGGGTAAGGGCGGTGTATTCGCACCGGTAAATATCATTGTAGTTATTCTGGAGCCTGGAGGACACGAAATGATGGTGACGAACAACAGGCTTCGTAGTTTTGCATGAAAGGATCCGTTGGATAGCTCGGAGTCCGGATGAAGCACATTGAATTTATATCTGGCAAGGAAAAACGTACGGACATGCAAAAAAGATGGGCCCTGGGTTTTCTCGGATTCCTGGGAATTATCGGAATTGTCGGGTTAATCCATGGCGACTGGCTGCAGTCCATCGGGATCGCATGGTTTGCATTTTTCTCGTATTTTCTGCCGGAGAGAGAGACGGTGCCAGACAAGAACGGGTAAGACCCCTGCACGGCCAGGAATTTTCCCGTTTTCCATCCCCACCTCCCGTCGTTTAACAATTTATTTTCTGATACTACCCAGATACAGAATACATTCCACATAGTACCATACCGATTGAAACTACAACTGCATCGAACAAAATCCCGGTAACAAGCGCGGCAAAAGGTATGAGGACTGCCATCACCGAATAGGCTTTTGATGAATATCACCAACCGAAAGGCCCCAGGGATATCCCGTCAGGTCTTACTTCAGCGCTGCAGCAATAACATCATCGATCGTGTTCACATAGGTGACACTGATGCCGATGTTCTTCTCGATATAATCCTTTGCAGACACCTGCTGGCCCGGGAGGGCCGAGGATAAGATCCCCGAACCGGTAGTCGAAGACGGCGGTGTAATAACCTGGTTTTCCGCGGGGATCAAAAACAGGGTTTTCCCGTTCTCCTGTGCAGCGGTTGCCTTCTCGACAACTCCGCCAATCGCACCGATATGTCCGGCATTGTCGATGGTGCCGGTCATCGTCAGGGAACTGTCGACGGGTTTCTTCTCGATAGCGGAGATGACCAGGAGCGTCATCAGCGCCCCGGCACTCGGGCCGTCAACCTCATCGATCCGGCTCGCGGAGTCGATGGAGAAGATCACATCGCTCTTCGAGAGATTGAACCCGGTTCTGGTACCGGCGACTGCGACCGCAGTGTTCGCCGCCCCCTGGAATACAACTCCCATCAGGGGTTTTGTCTGGACGAGCACCCTTCCTTTGCCCGGAATAAGTTCGACCGAGATGTTCATGATCGAACCGCGGAGGACCACCGACTGGGCGATACGCCTCCCGCGGACCGTGTTCTGGACCGACTGGCTCACCGCCGGGGCCTGGAGTGTTGCGAAACCTTCACTGATATCCTGGGTCGATCCGGTAACCTGTTCTACCTGAGAATGGAGCTGGGAATTTTCGGTGCCAAGGGCGTTCATCTGGACATTCATTGCTGACAGCCGGTTCTGGTCTGAGGGGATGTAGAACGCGATGAAGAATACGTTTACCGCCAGCGATATGACGAGAAGTGCAGTAATGACTGGTGTTATTTTCGTACGGTTATCACCTTGTGTGATGTTCCAACAGCATTTTCTCCGTGAGTTTAATGCGTTTCCGAACCTGGCAATCAAAAAAAACAGATATCCCTCAGGCTTCACCGCGGCATAAGGACAGTAGGGAAGGTCGAGGGCAATCCGGCCCTAATTATGTGTCATGGATCACGTAATACGGGAGCCGTCATGTGTTCGAAGTGCATGCTGCCCGAATTATCCGATACCGGGAACTGATTATCAATCAAAAAAAAGTAAATAATTTATGAGTATGGATTCCGTCGACGGAGCCGCCGGTCAGTTCATAAGCTCGTCTCTGTCTTTTTTGTCCTGTTCCGGAGAAGAAACAGGCCATATGCAACAAAGACAATCCCGATTACATAGTGTGGAGAACAGGGCCTGCGGGGATTGCGCTGCCACCGTAATCCCTCCCAGTGAAATCAGCGAGGTAAAATCAAACAAGGCATGAATGCCGACAATTGGCCAGATACTCCCGGTCCGAATCCGGATTGCAGCAAAGGTCAACCCGAGACCGAATGCAGCGATGCTGTCAACGACCGTGAAGGCTGGATCCCATAAACCGCCGAGGATATTGAGGAGGTGAGGTGCAGCAAAAAGGACCGAGCTGAGGACGACTGCACGTAGTACCCGGTCGGTTGAAGAGTGGTGAGTATCAGGCCCCGGAAAAAGGTTTCCTCAGCAAACCCGACGATGAGGGTAAGAAGCCCGAACACCAGAATGGCGATGGGTCCAGTCACCCGGATGCCGTTCCCCAGTGACACCAGGGCGATTGCACATGGCAGGATACCAAGGGGCGCCTGTGCCAGCCTGATTCCCGTGGTATACCCTGCCCTCCTCCACCAGTCAAGGCGCATCAGCAGGAAGATCCCGATGATCGCAAGAATAAGATCCCCGACCGCGAGCTGGACGAGATTTCCCATCAGGAAAACTCTGGTTATCAGACCAACGGCAATGACCACAACCACCACCATCAGCAGGAACCCGGCCGAGCTGCGATAGGGATGGAGGGAGGTGAACCTGGCGAGTGTCATGAAATGCCGGTTTCTACTACCGTTCTGAACTATACATAACTTCCCCGATTCGTGAGACCGGAATAAGGTGGTTTATCATTATTGTCGGAAAAATGCTTTTTGGGAAAACATTCCCGGGAATAAATCCCTGTTACTCTCGATGTCTCGCCAAATTAATTCAGAAATTATTTGATTTCCTGCACAATGATTCAAAACTCCCTGTGCATCCTCCCATTATGGGCCCCGTTAATGCTCATCATATCGCCCAGTCCAGCACTCATTCAACAGAGTGAAGCATCCCGCATCTCTCACAAAACTATACTCTCCGGGATTCAAAAAATGAGACCGGCCAGATCCGGATTATACCCCATGAATAAAAAAAGTCCTGGGTGCCCCCTATCGCTGTCGTTCGAGCAGGGAGCGGATCTGGTGTAATTCCGCAAGGATCTGCTGGTCGACAGGTATGCCGGAAGGAGACGATACTGGTTCTACACTCCCGGTGCCGTCATCATGCGGGGAGCACCCCCGTACCTGGGACCGGATCAGCTCGCGGAGTTCTTCGGCATGCTCGATTGCCTCGATCCGGATCTCGGGTACTGCCTGCCCCGAATAACCTGCAGTCTGTATCGCGAGACTGGAGATCCCCAGGGCCCGCATAAGAGGCCCCTGCCGGACATCGAGGTTGGTAATCCGGTTGTAAGGAACGATGCCCGTCGTCCGGAACCAGATCCCCCGCTTCCAGTTGATCTCGTCCTCGCGCAACTCGTACGACATGCTCTCGTAGTAGAGGCCGACCCAGATCCACAGGAGGAAATAGACAACGGCCGTCAGCCCGAACACAACAGAGGAAAAGATCAGGGGTATCTCCCCAAAGAGCGCAACGGGTACGTAAAAGAAGAGGAGGATAAGTCCGAGACCAATGGCGATGTCCGCCCTGAACCAGGTCATCATCGCAGGCGAGGGTTTGAACCGCGTATTGAGGGGAAAATGCTGGTTTTGCATAACATATCACCAGTAGTGGTATACCGGTGAAAATAAGCATTATGAACGATTCGGACCGGATGGGGAATACTCCTTTGTCATCGTTAACTCCCGGTGGGGTTCCGGCACCATCCATCCGTTGATTCTGCCAGAACATTTTATAGTCAGGGCTTGTCCGAAGGATCACGGTCAGGAAGAAACGAACGTTTGGATGAAACAGGAACATCTGCCAATCTCCCTGTATCCTGGATATCTCAGTCAAACCCTCTGCCTGACTTCCAACACAACCTCATCTCTCGGGGAGACACACCGAAGTATTGATCGCGGGACTGTGCCACAGGACTTTTTTCCCCGCTCTGGCCTACCTCTTCCCTTTATATGAATGGTGGGCTCATTGATGTTCTGAAAAGGAGAGTTGAATGGAAGATCAGGAGACATTTCTCTGCCAGATCTGCGGGAAATACAAGGGCCGCAACGATATCGTACCTGTGGAAAAGGTTCCTGAAATGATTATCGATCTCATCAGGAAGGAATATCCGGCATGGTCACCCGGTGAATATATCTGCCGGGCTGACCTCAACCGTTTCAGGGCAGATTACGTCCGGAAGGTCCTGGAGAAGGAAAAGGAGGAGATTGCCCTGCTGGTGGAGGAAGTCTCGGAAAGCATGAAGGACCATGAACTTCTCGTGAAAAATACCAATGTCGAATTTGACCGGCAACTGAGTTTTGGAGACCGTCTTGCGGACAGGTTTGCCGATTTTGCCGGCAGGCTGGAGTTTCATCGGCCTGTTTACCGTTGTGTTTTTTTTATGGATTGCGATGAACTCCATCCTTCTTCTGGTAAGGCCCTTCGACCCGTATCCCTTCATCTTCCTCAACCTTGTCCTCTCGGCCCTTGCTGCTATCCAGGCGCCTGTCATTATCATGAGCCAGAACCGGCAGGAGGCAAGAGACCGCCTTCATGCCGAACGCGATTACGATGTAAGCATCCATTCCGAGATGGAGATTCACCAGTTGCATAAGAAGATCGATCATCTTCTGATCAACCAGGGACAGAGATTCCTGGAGATCCAGCAGATCCAACTTGAACTGATGGAAGAACTGGGAAAGGAAATGCAGTAGTGCTTCGGATGAAGTCTCCTTTCCCCCCGGGGAAAGTCCCCGGGAACTGCATGACCGAATTCTAAAAAAAAACGCAGGCGCCTGCAGGAAGTGATCTGAGATTGAGACCACCCTTTCGACGGGCTCTCCCGGCACAATTGCGGAAGATAAACGGAAATTTTATGATAGTTTAATTCGTCAGTTCTTCTATGCAGGAACCGGTCTGCCCTGAAAACTACCCCGCCATCACGGTTATTGTATCAAATCTCGTCTCATTCCTGATCTATGGTATCGGCGCATATATCCTGTATATGTTTGGCATTATCTGGGTCATCGGGTATCTGGTTTTCATTCTTCTCCTCGAATACCGGGTGCTGGGCAGGCATTGTGTCGACTGTTATTATTACGGGAAAACCTGCGCTTTTGGCAAGGGGTATGTGAGCTCGGTATTTTTTTCCAAAGGACTGCCGGGGCGGTTCAATCAAAAAAAGATGACCTGGAAAGATATCGTTCCTGACTTTCTGGTGTTCATGATCCCCATTCTCGCCGGTATTGTGCTCCTGGTTCAGGAGTTCACCTGGATCGTCTTCAGTTGTATTATTGCTCTCCTCTTACTGGGTTTTCCCGGCAATGCTCTGGTAAGAGGATATCTTGCGTGCAGGTGCTGCAAACAGAGAAAGATCGGCTGTCCGGCGGCGCAATTATTTAATACAACAAAGAATACATGACCATCCACCTTTATTATCCGGAATACCTGAGGGGGCACGCAACACCGATACCCAAACCTGGGATCATACTTCACAAAGGGTCTCCCTGCATATCGCACACGGCTTCGAAGGCATAACGACGAAATAACGTCCTCCGTGGTTTTGAGACGGCTTCACGGAGGAAAACAATGGTCGGGAAGGACCCGGCCAGGGAACCAGACTCCCTCGTCCGGTTATAATTTAAGTATGAACCATACTTTCGTTCGTTCCCGTCGTGGACAGAATATAACCCGACAGGATCACGATGAGGAGCAGGACCGGTATCACGCCGAATTCATCTCCTGCTGCATCCGGATCGCCAATTTCAAGGGTAAGACCGGCAATCTTTATGGCAAGAGCCACGATAAGCAGCCCGAACGGAACCAGGGATCGCTGGAAACGGTTTTTCCCGGAGAGATACCAGCTGGAGACCATAATTGCCAGTAACACGAGGATAATATCGTCGCCCCGATCAATCCATTCAGTTTCACGTAAAATCTCCGGGATGAGCCCGAACCCGAGTACCTGCAAGGGAGCCTGTCATGAACAGGTTGTTCCCCCGGTTGATTACCTCTTTGATTTCCATCGCCATCACTTCTCCAGTGACCTGTTGATTCCCCCTTATTCTGCAGACATTATTAAACATTATTATAGTGGCAAGGGGAGTATCTCATCCCGGCATTGCCTGTCCTTTGGTTCCTCCATCACGGGGTGCGATATCCCCGGCGACAAAGTATTTCTCTCGCCCGGGAAAAATGTTAAAAAATCAGTGCTCAACGGGAGAAATGGTCGGGATGGCAGATGTACTCATTACTGAATATGCAGGAACCCGGAAAGGACCGGTCTCCAGATTTTACCAGTACAGCCGGGATGGAGTCCGGGTACTAAATGCCGGAAAAAGCATTCAACGGCTCTATCTTTTCGGTCCGTCCGCTGACATGATGACCGAACGTGATATCACCGTGAACGGGAAAATTCTCCGTCGGTTTATTTTCGACCAGAACGGGATGCTTGAAGAGACCTTCTCGTTTGGCCAGCGGCCGAGGACATTCCGGTACTGAAAACGGGGGCCGGCGGATTGCCGTGAGAGAAGGTGGACAATACGGGGCGGTCGGCAAGACCTACACCTTTGATCGTAACGGTATCGTTGAGACCGCGTGGGGACGGGATGGCGAGGTTGAACGGGTGTATATCTTCGAACCCGGCAATGACATGATAACGGAACGGACCGGAGGATGGTACGGCCCGGTAAACAGGACAATATTGTTTGAAGGAATTGATGCATCGGTTTTCAGAGAACCGGAATCCTTCCTGCAATTCATGGTGTTCACGGAACGGAGCGAAAAAGATGCAGATGCCGCACGTCCGAGTAATGAATATGCCAACGCCCAGGGGCCGGAGTGTCTCCGGGTCGCAGCCGGTATGCATTTACCGGCAAAAGACGGTACACCCTCCGATACCGGTCAGGAGAGCGGAGAAAAAGAGGAAGATACCCGGATAGATGTCATCCCGGACGGGGATATCTCCGATGATGGAACCCTGTCCGAAAAGCCCCCCCGGAAAAAGAGCAGCGAGATATCGTACGACGAACGCCGTTCAGGGCGACAATCCTGACCGGATTATCCGGCTCCTGCAGGACAGACCGATCTGACCGGTTCCCGGGAAAGAAAAAAAATTACTGGTAGAAGGAAGGGCGGTCAGTCTCCTTTCCGGGTGCATCGCCGATAGTTCTGCTGGTGTAATACCCGGAAGGACATGACCATGTTCTCGTACGTTGCCTGGCTCAGAGTATCTTCGGGAGTCATCGTGAAAAATAGTACCGGGAGAAAACCCATCTCGTTTGCCGAGCCCTTGTTGCCGACGAAAACAACGGTTTCACCGGGCATTCCGTCATATGGATTGCGACTGGCGTCGAACCGGATGTAGGTGATCCCGTTATACACGACGGTTGATTCGTTAAATACTGCGCCGGAATTACGGATGAGATTCCGGATACTCTGGTCCACGCTCAGGGAGGAGGAGTACGAAAAGATGGTCAGCGAGTCGGCAAGCACGGTATAGTTGCCACTGTTGTCGTCAATGGTCCTGTTGGCCCCGCCAGCGGCCGGGTTATAGATGGTCGTTTTGAAGACGCTGCTATAATCGGTCGTGGGTATCCGAATGGTAGTACCCGCATACCCGTCCGGTGCGGAGATGGTGAAGAGAAGTTGCGTGTCCCTGATAGTAACAGGGAGAGGAACGGCAGGTGCGACAGTTGTCGTTATGGGAACCGGAGTTGTGAGTACCGGGGTCTGAACCGTGGTCGGGATCGTGGTCTGGACGGTCGTCGGCAGCGGCGTGGGGGTTGGTGTTGGCTGGACAGCCTGCTGGGTACATCCGGCAGTTGCCAGCAGGATGACAATCGCACCGGCAAGTACAATAAACAGCGAAGTTTTCATACGATGGGGTACTCGTGCCGGTTAATATATACTTCGACATCTTCGGCCCCTGAGAAGGGGAGATGAACTGATAACTATCCCGAAGGAACCATGAATACCGAAATACTCTGTATTCGGGCAGCGGACAGAGAAACTGTTCTCAGGATCGATGCTGGCGGTCCGGATTCTTTTTTCCGTCGGGAATCACGCTCAATAACGTGATATCATAGCCCCGAAACGCGTGCAGTCCTCGTTCAGCGTATCATCGTAAGTGATCCAGTGCGGGGGACATACCGCAGCTTCACGATCCCGCTCCTCTACGGCACGGCTTCGATAAGGTCCAGGGCAAATTCCTGCAGGAGCCCGGTATAGTGCGGGATCCCCTCCATCAGGATCACCGGGACGATGAACTGGCAGATCTCATCGACCAGCCCTTCATCAAGGAACCGCGAGACAACCTGGCCTCAGCCGACAACATACACATCCCTGTCCGATTCCTGCCGTATCTTTTTTTACGAGCCCGGTCAGCGGTCCATCCCAGAACTCCGTATCAATGCCGGATGCCACCGGCAGGGGTCTTCTGGTAAGAACATAATTTTTCAGGCAAATAAGAAGCCGTTCCGGGTGGATGATCGACTGCTCGTACGTCCGGGCACCCATAACAGCGGTTCCGGCATTCCTGATAAATTCCTGATAACCGTAGTCTTCACCGCCGCCGCTGAAGGGGTCAAGCCAGGAGATATCATCATCCTTACGGGCGATGAACCCGTCCAGACTGGTTGCAATGTAGACAACTACCCGGCCCATAGAGCGCCGGGTAGGTTGGGTCAGGCAATAAAGTTTAGGTACTCCGGTAAGGGGCGGGGCCGGAAGAAAGGAAGCGTACGGGTCAGGAAAGGACGGGATTTCCCGGTGGATTTCGTAAGGAAAAGGGTCCCGCTGATCAGCACCGGCACGGGTCACCAGTGAGTCCGGCCCAGACCCACGAGCCCCGGGAGCTCGATGAGCACTGTCCTTATCCCGGCACACCCGAAAAATCCTGGGCCGGCACCAGATACCTGTTCTGATCGCGAAGATACAATGGATGAGCGGTGCGACGATGACCTTGGCACATATCATGAAGAATAGGAGAGCAGTGCAGGCTGGTGGTTGGCAACCCTTATCCCCCGGGACGCCCATAATGCCCGATCATACGGGAGTGGTGGTAGTATGAGGACGTATCCAGTCGGGTACACTATCATGAATACCAACGATCTTTCACGCGGGCGGCCGGTTATCATCGACACCTGGTACCCTGCCATACAGACTGCCCGTGAAACCCCTCACGATTATGGACTTGGACGCGGGCGTGTAGCCGAACATGCCCTGCCTGCTACTGGCGGCCTGAGGCCGGTGATTGTCCTCTCTCATGGAGCATTCCGCTACGGCACGGAACTATTCATGGATTGGTGAGTACCTTGCAGGGAACGGGTATCTCGTCGCCGGCGTCTCCCATTTCAGGGAGTCACCCGTGTATGGCCCGGAGACGGTCGACCCTGCATCCGCATTCAGACCGTGGCTCCGGCCGCAGGACTGTACCTTCGCGCTCGATTACCTTCTCGGCCAGTCGGAATTCAGGCAGATCGCCGATCCTTCCCGGATCGGTGCGCTGGGGCATTGTTCGGGAGGAGAGACGGTGATCGCCCTCGGGGGAGCGGTCTTTGACCTGGAAGCAATGCAACGGTATTGCAGCCTTGGTGTACCCGGAAGCGACCGGGGATGTGTATACGCCCGGGATGCCGGACAGGACCGGCCAGCGGATCCTGTCGATCGCACTTCCTGTTATGACAAACGGATCCGGGCCATCGTCGCGCTTGATCCTGCACTGGGCCCCGGCCATGACGCCGCTTCGCTTTCTTCGGTGTCCGTGCCGGTCCACATCATCGGGGCGGTGAAGAATGACTTCCTGCCGTTCGAGCACCATGCCGGGCGGTACGCGAGCCTGATCCCGGGTGCATTCCTGACCCGGCTCGACGAAGGTGAAGGGCATTTCATCTTCCTCGACGTGTGTCATTCAGGCCTGGAGGCAAACACCGTCGCTCTCTGCAAAGACCGGCCGGGCATACACCGGGCCGAAGTCCACAGGCGGCTCATGGGGATTATCCGGAACTTCTACGACAGGCACCTCACCGTTTCATAAGATATGAGACCCCTGATGGAATCAGGGTGGCCGGGTCTGGTTCCGGACATTGTCAACCGGTCTCCCGGCCAGGATCAGGTCCGGGAACCTGCTTCCCCAGTTCCTGCAGCAGCAGTGCCTGGGTGACGATCATTCGTTCCAGTTCGCCGAGATCGACACTCTCATTCGCCCCGTGGATCCGCGAACGTTCGTTGTCTTCGCATCCCCAGAGGACAAACTCTGCATCCGGCACGATACGTTTCAGTTCATGCAAAAAAGGGATAGAGCCGCCGGCCCGGTCTCCGGACGGGGCGGCGATAGACCGCCTCCATGACTCTGCGGGCCGTTTCATAGCCCTGCCCCCCGTGGGGCAGATGAAACCGGATGAGGCGTGAAATTCGCTGATATCCACCTGCACGTGCCATGGGTTGTAAGCCCGGAGGTGGTCTGCAAGGAGCCGGAGTTCGTGCTGCGGGTCTGCTCCCGGCGCGATACGCATGCTGATCCGGGCACGTGCCTGCGGGATGAGAATGTTCGAAGCGTCCCGGACGGCAGGTGCATCGATCCCGATGACCGTGATGGAAGGGCGGGACCAGACCCGGGAACCGATGGAGCCTGAGCCGATGGTGTCGACACCATCGATCAGGCCGGAGAGCCGCCGGTACAGATCTTCAGAGAACTCGATCCGGTCCAGGGGTATGCATGGAGGCCGGCGACAGCAACGTCACCATGCTTGGTATGCAGGGTGGCAAGCATCCGGATGAGCGCGACCAGTGCATCGGGAGCCGGGCCGCCGAATTCGCCCGAATGGACTGCATGGTCGAGAGTTCTTACGGTAACCACACAGGAGACCTCGCCCCGGAGCGTGGTGTTCAGGACCGGTTCGCCTGCCACCATCTTTCCCATATCGGTGATGATGAACAGGTTGCATTGAAAGAGTTCAGGGTGGGCATCGGCAAATGCCTCCAGGTGGCTTGCCGTCTCCTCCTCTCCCTCGATGATCACCCTGATGCCTACCGGGTAGTTACCGGAGAATGCCCTGATGGTCGCGGCAATGGTGGAAATCCCCGACTTGTTGTCGGCGGCCCCCCGCCCGTAGAGCCGCCCGTCCCTGATGACCGGGGTCCACGGGTCGGTCTCCCAGCCATCTTCCTTCCGCGCCGGCTGGACATCGTAATGGGCATACAGGAGTACCGTTGGTGCTCCCGGCGGTGCCGGAATATCGCCCGTCACGGCAGGATAACCCCCGGGAATTTCAAGCAGGCGGGCATCCGGCAGCCCGGAGCGTCGCAGGAGTCCTGCGGTTGCTGCCGCCATCCGCATGACCGGTTCAGGGGGGTATCCCGGAAAAGCCACGGACGGAACCGCTATGAGTTCTTTGAGATCCGCGATAACCACGGGCAGGAATGTACGGACATTCCTCTCCATTGCATCGGCGGGGACGGGGTCCGGGTTTCTGTGTTCCATGATTGATCCGGATATATGGTGTTCCGGGCAGATGAATTCTTTTCAGGGTATCCGAGACGGTAAAGAACCACCAACCGTGGGGCTTGACCCATGAAAAATGTACGGTCTGGCCATGAAAAATATCCGGTGTTCTCCAGGAGTGAGCCTCACCTGAAGTCTTCCCTCCAGTATGCTGCACCCATTAACGATTATACCGTCAACGGTTATGCCGGGTTCGATCCCGGCGGAACGCTGATAATGACACCCGATAACAGACAGGAATTTTTAACCATTCAGGAATCTGATCAAAGCGGCCACCGGGACTGATGGTCGATTTTTTTGAGAGCCTGGCACTTGTTGAAGTATGTTTCGCCCCAGACCCATGGCTGGTAGGTGCAGCACATCTCAGGTTTCACCGGATGGATCCCGCAGAGATAGCGTGTCCTGGTCACCCGGCGCAGAAACGGGCAGACCGTGACGTAATCCCCGGTGTCCGGGTGGTGCATCTCGACGCAAACCACATTCCCAAGGTCTTCAGCCCGGAGGTCGACACCATGCACGGGTGTACCGTTCTCCATGAATGCGACAAACCAGCGCAGGATATCAGTCCTGCCCTGATCTATCCATATGTACATATTCGACATGGTCGGGGTTATGCCCGGGCCGAAGATACGGCAGCAGAGTCCGCACTGCTCACAAGGCTCGTCTTCCGTTGCGCTCTCGTCCATGGATGTCCATCCAGTATTCATCCGGTATCAGGATAATGGTTCCGCGAATATTCCCGGAACATCTGGCGCCGGCAGGTCAGATATGCCCCCCGGATTCTGAAGCGCTTCAGGAGATAACCCATTACAGCAGGCGGATCAAGTTTTTACCTGGACAACGTAGTCATGGTACACCAAAAAAGGGGATCCTGTCCGCAGCAGACCTCTCTCTGGATGCGGGTTATGAACATTTTTCAGAGAACATGCAATCCTCATTTCCGCAGAAAGGACAGGTTCGGGTAGATGCGTTAGTATTTGAAAGACCGGGAAGATATACTATCCAAAAGCACATCCCCCCGTGAATTGTTCTTTCGGGTTTTACCTATGAGCCGCATCCGTACCCTGCTTGAATGGACAGCCCTCCTCGTCCCGGTCCTGATCATCGGACTTTTGATCATGTGGTTTATCGGGGGTGCAGGTAGCAGGCAGCCTTCCGGGCTCCCTGACGGGAACGGCGGTTTCTACCAGAGCCCCCTCTCCCAGCCGCAACAGTTCAGCAGGAACGTGGGCGACTGGCAGTTTACCTTCCCCTCATCCTATACCTATACGCTTGCCGGCAGGGTCGTCGGGAGGCACGAATACCCGCCCGCGATGCCGGACGGTATCATCCCGCTTGATCTTGCGGTCGCGAACGGCGATCTGCTCAAGCCCGGGATCCTTTCATTCTTCACCATCACGATGGGGTACCACACGCTTGAATACAGCTACGATGTCCCGACATATACCGGTCTCACGGAGGGGTATATCGACGAACACATCAGCAATAACCACCTCATCGTTCTGGATCCTGCGATCGAAAGCGACCTTATGAAGGCAGAGGTCGGCAGCTGCCTGGTCATCAAGGGAAACCTGGTGGATATCCGCGGGTCATCGCAGTCCAGGTTGTACCTTGCGAACACCAGCACGGTCAGAAACGATTCGTATCCAGCCGGCTGCGAGATCATCCTCGTCGCTTCGTATATGCCGGTAAGTTGCGGAAGTTAGACAGGGACCCGATGTATCAGCATGCCGGTTCGGGTTTCATCTGGATTAAAAAAAACCGGTGATCCTTTAAAAAAAATTATCACCTCCCTGAGGGAAATGAGGGTCAGCTGTTGTTCTGACCCGCGGGTGTCCAATCGTTATGAAGCCCGGAGTTTCCCCGGCCGGTGCTTCAACAGGGACATTATACCGCCCAGTACCTCAAACCACCGGACCGGGAACACGGCCTGGCTTTTCGGCGATGATATGCAGGAAGTTCCCGAATCGGCCGCCAATACCAACACCATGTTTTAGGGGAGAGTTCTCCGGGTGAACGTATTTTTGCGTCAGGCAGACAGAAAATACCGATCAGGAGAGAATTACTCACCAGGGATACCCTCCCGGGGGTGTTTGCGTCGTTAAACCCTGGCACACAAGAACCCCCTTGTCCCGGTTAAACCGATAGGCCCGTCCGGATCCTACAGACATGGCGCCGCGGGAAAAGACGATCTTTGGATTATCCCGCAGGAATTCACGGACCAGTCAGATACCCCCTTTATCCCCGGCCTACCGGTCTCCCGTTTCACTAACCGACTTATCTTCTCCCGCATCATACTGAATCTTTTAATGAATTACGGGCGGTTCATTCTCAATCTTGGGTTCTGGATCACCTACTCTGTCATATTCGATGTCATAAGCGGGACACTTTTTCCGGATCTTTCGTTAGACATGCAGATCTATCTCTGGTTCTTCGGGCTCTGCACCGGCACCTTCATCTTCAATTTCCTGTGGGTACTGGTTCAGAATCCGAAGGTAAAAAGCCTGCCCGGTGTTGTTAATTTCCGTATCTCCTACCAGTATCCCTTCTCACCCAATTCTCCTGTCACCGGCTTCGGAGACTTGCCTCTTCAGGACACCCGTCACCGCCGGGATCTTCGGTTACCCCCAGATAAACCCATAAATATCATCAGGGGTATCTGTTCTAGTTAGTAAAGGTGAAGTTCTGATGAAAATCCCGTTCGTTATTTCAATCGTGTGCATGCTTGTGCCTGCTCTGCTCATCGCAGGCTGCACATCATCCCCGCCCGGCGGGGCAGTCCCTTCCGTATCGCCTGCGGGTGAAACCCCCGTTGTTGAAACGACCCCGGCTCCGACGCTCTCGCCCGTCTGCGAGTTCACCCGTTGCCATGGTCTCGACCTCACCTGCGGGCCGAATCCTCCCGAGGCCTGCACCGCAGTCTACGAGCTCGGGGACAAGTGCCGTCTCTACGCATTCTGCAGTAAGGCCAATGACACCTGCCAGCTGGTCACGACCCCGCAGTTCGATGCCTGCAAGAGCTGCGTGGGGAAATGCGGGGGCGCCGATCCGGCTGAAATCCTCTCGTGCGAAGAAAAGTGCTGAAAAAGCCCGGTTCTAGCAGACGGCAAATCCCTGGTCGAGAGTGCATCGCGAAATTCCCACGCGGGTGATAAGGCACATCCTCATTTCCGGGCCTCCCCAGACAGGTTTGATGACCGTGGAAATAATCTTTTTTTTCCCGGTGCCATCACGAGTCATTGAAGATTCATGTGCAGGAGAAAACATCACGCCGAACAGTTCTTTTCCTTTGCTACCATTATCGATCATTCTGCAGCGCGGAACGGGATCAATGTTGTTTCAGAAGTGTTCCCCGCCTCGTCCCGTGCCGGGATCCGGGATCGGTACAGATATTTGCCTGGGCCGCAATGTCAGGTTACTTCTCTGACCTGATTTCCTGAAGTATGCAGCGATTAAAAAGAGACCTGGATACCCTGCTCCCGCCATGTACCCCGGGTACATGAATTAAATGCGGGGGCTTAGTAGCCGCCGCCCCCACCACCCCCGGATCCATAGTTCATGGCAGGCACCGTGGTCGGCGGTGTCGTGGGCACTGTGGTAGGTGCGGCGGGAAGGAATCCCGTTATATTTGCAACGTACCACTTGTTGATGAATCCCTGCCCGTTTGTCATGCCAGACCCACTGTCACCGGTATAGTAATAGAGTGGTTTTCCCATGAACGCCCATTGCTTCGCGCCGTCAGCCCTGGTTACCGGCGCGAAATCCGGAGACTTCAGGACCGAGGGTGCGACAACAGTTCCGGCAGAAAACGGCGGCCATTTTGCGATACAGGCACCGGTACAGGTGCTCGTCCCGCTCGTGTCCTGGTTAAAGGTGTACAGTGTCCTTCCCGCGGGGTCGGTCAGGAATGCACCGGCCTTGGGAGTGCTTCCAATCATGACCGTGTAATCCTGTTTTGCTACATACCAGGTCTTGAGAACGTTCTCGCCCTTCACATCTCCGGGGACTTTGTCATTCAGGAAATAGTAGAGAGGCCAGCCACGGTACGTGGTCTGTTTTGTCCCGTCCGTCCGGGTGATCGTAGAGAAGTCCGCTGCAGCAAGCGGCGGGGAAACCCGGATGGTGTCGGCATTGAAGATCGGCCAGAAATGGGTACAGTTCGCTGCAGTGTAACAGGCACTCGCTCCGCTGGCAGGGATATCGGTAATAAAGAAATAGAGTGTCATCCCGTTTGTGTCTGCCAGTACTTTTCCAAGCGTCGTATCCATCAGTTTCACCGTGTCCGGCGCGGATGTTGCCGTCGGAACCGCGGTTGGCTGGTGAGTGGGCTGTGCAGTCTGCTGGGTACAGCCGGCAACGAACAGTGTCGACACAATAACCATCAGCAGGAAGAATACAGTCGTGGTTTTCATAACCTTCACCGTTGACACCGTGAGTCATTCTTACTAACCTGATAAATATTACGTTTGGTTTCAAATTTTAGAACGATGGGGCTCCGTGGCGGGTCATTAACAGGCATCGTGATTGGGTAAGAGGTCTTCAGTAAGCAGAAAAGGAACGCGATCAGACTGGATTTTCCAGAACCCGGGAAAAATTCAGGTCATCCGGCCCCGGATTATAGTTCATAGACCAGAACCGATCCGGTCAACTACTGCAGGATTGATGTACTGGAGCCGGGATCGCTTTTCATAAAGGAATACAATCTCCTTTTTCGACCGATTATTCTCCCTGTGAGAATGGATTGCTGTCTGATATCCGCCACTTAAAAACGGGGAATTCAAAATCTGTCGATATATTACCTGTTCCGTGATAGGTATTTTGTGGGAATTAATCCAATATCTATGGATTAAAAAATACCAGCCAGATGCACAGTCAGCCTGTCTGGGAATGATGATACCATGAACACCATTATCCAGCTCCGTGACCTCACCCGTTCGTTTGGCAGCATCCGGGCAATCAACGGCATCAGTTTCACCGTTGAGGAAGGGGAGGTCTTCGGGCTCCTCGGACCGAATGGGTCCGGGAAGACCACACTCGTCCGCCTCCTGAACGGGGTACTTGCTCCCACATCGGGAACAGCAACTCTTTTTGGCAGGGATGTAACGGTCGACGGGGCATACATCCGCTCCCGGACCGGGGTCCTCACGGAAACGCCATCCCTGTATGAACGTTTCACGGCAAAGAAAAACCTCTCGTTTTTTGGCAGATTCTACGGTATCCCAGATGCCGACCTGACCGCGCGGGTTGACCGGATCCTTGCGCTCCTGAACCTTGCGGACCGGGCAGATGAGCCCGTCGGGGGATTTTCCCGGGGGATGAAGCAGCGGCTCGCCATCGCCCGTGCGCTGCTTCACGATCCACAGGTCATCTTTCTCGATGAACCGACCTCAGGTCTCGACCCGGAGTCGTCGCGCCAGGTGGACGGGATCATACGGGAGCTTGCGTCGGATAACGGTAAGACGATCTTTTTGTGTACCCATAACCTCAACGAGGCCCAGCACCTCTGTTCCCGGGTGGCGATGATCAACAAGGGAAGGATCCTCGCACTGGGGAGTATCCACGAACTCACCGAACGGCTGTGGAAGGCACTCCCGCTCGAGATGGAGTTCCTGACACCCCCTTCCGATATCGTTCTACGGAATATCCGGGCTATCGACGGAGTCATTATTGAAAGCATACGGGAAAAAATCCTCACGCTCCGGATCTCTCAGAAACACCTTATCCCGTCCGTGATCAGGGCAGTCGTCATGGATGGCGGTGAGATCTTTCGCGTCACCCCGCGGGATTATTCGCTCGAGGAGATCTATTTTGCCGTGCAGGAACAGGGAGGGATCGCCTCATGAACTGGCAGATCATCCGGGCGATCGCCGAAAAGGACCTGGCTGAGGTGCTGAAGAACCGGATCGCCGTCTCGGGCGCTATCGTGCTGTCCATTGTCTTTGCAATTATTTTCCCGCTCCTGATCACCCAGTTACCTGTCCTGACTCAGGGAAGCGGCGACCAGATGTCAGTCGAAGAACTTATACGAATTATTCCGGTAGACCTTCAGGCCTCGCTGGCGACGCTCTCTCCGGAACAGCTCCCGATCATCCTCATTCTCGGGTACCTTATCGCGCCCCTCTTCCTGGTATTGCCCCTGATGCTGTCCTGTATCATCGCAGCAGAAGCATTTGTCGGCGAGAAAGAACGGAAAACCCTTGAAGCCCTTCTCTACACGCCTGCGACGGACGGGGAACTCTTCCTCGGCAAAGCGCTTGCCGCACTCATCCCGGGGATTGTATACACGTGGGTAAATTTTACGTTATTTGCCGTTGTGACAAACATAGCGGGATATCCGACGATGGGCAGGGTCTGGTTCCCGACATCCAGCTGGTGGGGGCTGATGATCTTTATTGTACCTGCCGTTTCATTGCTCGGTGTTTCGGCAACCGTCATCATCTCCACCCGGGTCAAGACCTTCATGGAGGCCTACCAGGCATCCGGAATACTTGTCGTCTTGATCATCCTCCTGATGGTTGCACAGTCGACCGGTCTGCTGTTCCTCTCCCCGTTCGTATCGGTGCTTGTCGGACTGGCCTTATTCCTTATCGACGCGCTGCTGATCTGGATCGGCATACGCGTGTTTTCCCGGAGCGAACTGATTGCGAGAATATGAGAATATCAGGTTTTCATTTTTCCGGGATCAGGGTATTCCAGCGTGTATCTCCGAACTTTTTAAAACAGATAACGCCGGAAAGGCCAATTTCTCCAGAAGGAGAATAGCCGGAGCTGATGATCCTGTACTAGTTTTCCGCAGAAGTCCCCCATGGATCAGATCAAAATTATAAAAAAAAGTTGAATTTTCCGTCATGTTACGACGAATGTGCCGGTCATTATTTCCGGGTGCGTATCACAGCGGAAGAAGTAACTTCCGCGTGCAGACGGTGCCGTGAACGTATAGGTCACGGTCTTCACCCCGGTCACGAAGTCCCCCGTGAATATCCTGGTCGTTGCCTTGCTGTCAGTGTACAGGGCAAAGTTGTGCGGGACGTTTGCGTCATTGTTGATAAATGTCATCACGACCGTTGAACCGGCGGGGACGGAGATGGTGCTCATGTCAAAGGCGATATTCTTCGCTACCAGCGTCACCTGAACGGTTTTTCCTCCCGAAGCCGTGACTGGCGTTGTAGTTGCAACCGGACCGGTCGCTGAGGTCACGGTGAAATTCCCGATCAATCCTGTATTCGGATCGCTCCGGAAATAATAGTTGCCCGGTGTTGAAGGGGCAGTGAAGGTATACGTCGCTGTGACAGGTCCTGTGATGACCGAGGTCCGGAAAATCGGGGTGGAGCTGACCGTTGAAGGATAGAGAGCGAAGTTGTGGGGGTCGAGGTCCTGATCATCGAAGATGAGGGTGACCTGGGATCCTGCCGGAACAGAGAGGCTCGCCGGGCTGAACTTGTCGCTCTTGATGTTCAGCTGGACGGAGACCCCGGAACCGCCTCCCATCTGCATGGTCGGTGTCGGGGAGAGTTTTGCGGTCGTGCTCACAAGTCCGGAGGTGGCCGACGGTACCATCTGCCAGATTTCGCCGGAACCCTGAGGGGTGAGCCCGGGTCCGCCGTTCTGGTTGATCAGGACGAGAACCTCGTGGTTATTGTCCTCATAGAGTCCGCGGACGAACGCATTGAGTCGTCCGTTCTGGTTGTTGGCAACGCTCATGACCCGGGTCGTCCACATCGCATTCTGTGAAGGGGTCAGTTTTGAGGCATCATCGGGAAGCGATGCGAGATCAAGGCCGACAGGCGGCATTGAGACAAGGAGCGTACCGTTACCGGTGATCCTGCTTTCATCAGACCAGGTTCCGTAGATGTAGGCGCCCTGAAGCGAGGGCATTGACGTGCCCCGGTAGATAACCCCGCCGACGATCGTATCGCCAACATCGTGACCCAGCTCAACGATCGGTCCGACCAGTGGCTGTCCGGTATACCCGGTGGTCGGGCAGGAGCCGGCGGGGGGGTGAAATCGTTTGCCGGGTTGAAGCAGTGGGTGCCTTCCCGGATATTCCAGGGGTAATCCCCGCCTTTGTAGACGATGAGGGCTGATTCGAAGAGCCGCTGCCCGGCCATCGCGATAATCATCTTGTGGCTTCCTCCTGAGTCAAACGTAGCATACGCCGGGTTCCGGAAACCGAATGCATATATCTCGGGGACTGCACTGGTATTCGACAGGAAAGGGTTGTCCGGTGGAATCGCGTAGAGCTTGCCCGGGCTTGTGTGGTCGACGTCGATCCGGATCACCTTGCCGAGGATCTTGGTAAGGTCCTGGGCATTGCCGGTCCCGACCGTATGTCCCATCCCGGTATCATCTGCCCGTCCACCGTCCCCGAGGGGCAGGTAGAGGTACCCGTCAGCCGGCCCGAAGAGGAGCGTCCCACCGTTGTGGTTCTGGTAGGGTTTGTCGACCTGCAGGAGGATCTTTTCAGACGACATATTCAGCTTGTTCGGGTCGGTGTCCGAAATCCGGAACTCGGAGAGATGGTTTGTGCAGCTCCAGTTCGGATCGACGCCCGCCCGGAGGGGTGCACTGTAATAGACAAAGACCCTTCCGTTGGTGGCGAATTGCGGGTGGAAGGCAATGGAAAGGAGTCCCCGTTCGTCATAGGTCGGATCAATTTTCACCAGGCGGTCCCGGACATCAAGGAACGGCTGGGCAAGCACCGTGCCGTTCATAAAGAAGATCTTCACGTACCCGGTCTGGTCAACCATGAACAGCCTGCCGCTGCCATCATGCGGGTCCGCAATAGTGATGGGTGCAGTGAATCCGCCGGCAATGAATTTGAGGCCAACCGGCACTGCCGGTGTATGCAGTTTTGTCAGGGCTGGATAGGTGGTGAATGTCGCCGCCTCAGGAGAGTTCTGGTTTGTGAGATCTGTGACGGAGCCGGCTGGAGTCGGCGTTGGTGTTACCGTTCCCTGGGGCCCCGTACATCCTGCCATGGTCGCAGCAAGGGCAACAATGACAAGAAGAATCAGGATATGAGAAAAGTTCCTCATGACCCATCCATCTCCTTCTTATATAATAAATATTCTGCAAACCTTCAGATTCTGGAATTCGCGGATCCTCTTGGAGATTTGCCATCCATTTGCCCGATCCGTTCAATAATTGCCGGGAGGAAAGCTGCTTGTCCTCACACTCGAAAAAAAGTCGTTCATAGATATGTCGTTATCTGGTAAATGGGTAGAGGGGGGAATGATTCCGGGTATGATTCGAGGTTGGGGTGAGGATTGTGGAACGGCTCCTGCACTGTTTACAGGTTCCGAAATGGGTCTCTTTAAAATGATCCTTTGCGGTTTTTGTAATAATGATATTTTCCTTTGTGCATGCAGGGCAGGTGAACCGGATTACATACCCGGCTCTCGTGCCATTAATCTCGGGATTTGAGGGATTCTTTGTCATAAGGATATTTTTTCTCAGGTTTTTTTTTCATTCCGGCGAGGCAAAGCAAACCGGTACGGTAATCAGTCATCTGTGCAAAAAAGGTTTCGAAGGTATGGGGAAGACTCCGCTCTGTTGCGATTGTCCAGAGAGGCAGTTCTGGTAGTCAAAACCGATTAAGTACTATACATGTATGTTCTCTTTGCGTATAGAATGATGGGGAAACAAACCCCGGTTTTTCCTTCAGATAAGATTCATTATGGTGCAGTCCACTCTTCATTATGTCATCACTGAAGAGTTGTCCGGTGAAATTCGGAACTGCCGTCAATAATGAAGGAATGCTGGTCGAAATTCCCTGTAGTGGAAAAGAATGTGCATGGTTCTTTGACAACCATTGTGCAGTACTCAGTATTGCTAAGGAATTATGCACGAACCAGAAAAGAAAAACCACCAAAGGAACGGCAGCCGATTGATTAAAAGCACCAGGACCGGGAGTGGATTTCTGCCTTCATTAAGAAGTTATTAGGGGTTGACAAGTTGATACCTGGACAAATGATGCGTATCTTCATTCCCAGATTAATCATAATAAAGATATGAACCCGTTCCCCTTCCACTGCTGACACTCCTCTCCGGCATCACGTCGGTCAGAAACCAATACGCTGCGAAAAACCACTTTACTGGCACAATAAAACCCGGCCATCGATGGCCGCGGGAGGACCCCTAAATCATTATGCCAGACAATAATAATCGCATATCATGACCATCTTCGATCTTCTCATCATTGCAATTGCATTTCTTGTCGGTTTTGTCGTTTTGCATTCCTGTACCTCCGCCAGCAGACCGGTGTGATCGAAGAGCGGGCAAGAAACGATCTTGAACGCTGGAAGATTGAATGCACGAGTGAGATCCGGAAAAATTTTATCAACTGCTCACGCTCCACGCTGAAGGGCAGATCTCATAGCAGACCATCGTTCTGAAAGATGAGATATACGGCGATCCCGGATAAACGGATCTCCTTCCATAATGGGCGGGTGATGGCAATACAGGAAGAATTGATCAACAAATGATTTCAACCGTTTTTCAGGTCCGCCCTTTATCTGAACAACGGGCACGGAATTCCGGGAACGTATTGCCTGATATTTCCCGATCGAAAAACGATACGCAACTATATCGTCCCATACACCAATGAAGATGATAGAAGAAAAAGGAAGTTTCAATGGGGCAGATTCGCATGGATTCCAAAAAACGATATGATTGCGCATCACTCATATGCGATTATTTCCTTAAGAAAAATATCCTGCATGCCGAGGTAACAGCACGGGATATCGCACAATATCACCACCTGACGGGCGATTCCTGTCGAACGATCAGTTCATTTTTAAATTATTTATACAGCAACCGCATCAGAAAAGCGGGTTTCGGGTTCTATATCCTGGGGACGCTGGCATTTTCCAAAAGTGAATACCCCCACCGCTTTACCATCGAACTGATCGATGGTGCCCGGGGTCTGTTGTAATCCTTTGTGTGAGGAGAACGACTTTCAGATAATATCAACGGTAATGGTTCGATTGGTGACCCGGATCGCGGGATCATTCCTGCAGGAGAGAAGTTCTCCGTGTACCTGCTATAATCATCGATATACAATACATCCTCGAGTGTTTCACGCCCATTCTTCCCGTACTCGGAACAAAACCGGGCACTCCGGTTCATCACTCCGTGAATATCCGATTCTGATCTCCGAAGTGCAACGAGCTGAACCGTAGAAATTCCTCCCGGATCTTTATCTCACGGCAGGTTCCTTCCCGATAAATTCCCGGATCTTCGCGGAAGCACCATGCAGGAGCGGCACCCCATGTCCCGGGAGCAGCAGTTCAAAATCAAGGGCTCCAATCTCCCGGCGGGACTCATATTCCCCGGCCAGGTCCATCGTGAACCGGAGCGGGCCTCCGGTTACGGTTGAACCGTCAGACCGCAGGATATCCCCGCAGAAGAAGGACCTTGTCGTTTCATCAAGCAGGCCGATACTTCCCGGTGTGTGACCGGGTAGAGAAAGGCAGAGAAGCCCGCCAATCCTGTCGCCGTCATTAAGGAGGATATCCGGTAAAAAATGACCGGGTCGCATGATGAAGGTGTACAAGCGCATCAGCATCCCCGTCAACCCGGAAGGTACCTGGCTCCGGGAGGGTTCCGTTCACATATACCTCATCTCCGTTGCCTACCGCCACCTTCACGTCCGGCACCCCCTCCTTCATGGCTGCTACGCCGCCGGTATGATCGAGATGAAAATGGGTGATGATGATCGTCCTGATCTCTGCTGGATCGCGGTGTAACCGTTCCCTGATGTAAGCAAGGATCTTCTTCCCGCTGCCCGGCAGCCCGGTGTCGATGATGATCAGGCTGTCCCGGACAAGAATGTAGCAATTGGCATTAACCCCGTCAACCTGGTGTATTCCCGGTATGATTTCCATAGATTCTTCTCGGTGAAAGATACGGTTGTGCCGGCTTATCAGTCTTTGCCGTGGATGCCGGCGAGATAAAGTTCTTGCAAACCGAAAAAATCAGGCATTGAATCTCTTATAGAGCCGGTTTGCAACGATCTGAAAGACAAGGATAAAGACGCAGAGCATCGCGACATCGATCAGGGGATGGAAGTGAGAACTCCCCTGGTACGCGGACTGGATAAGATCATTTCCGTACGTAAGGGGTGAGAAATAAACGGCGATTTTGCCGATCGAAGGGATTGCATCGATCGGGATGAAGACCCCGGATATGAATATGAGGGGAAGCCTGACCATGTTCAGCATGGACATGATGTCCCCCGGGCTCTCGGTCGGGTACGATGCGAACAGGGTTCCCATCGTGGCAAAACAGAAGGCAGTAAGGATGACGCCGATAACGAGCGGGACAGCATCCAGGATCGGCGTTCCGAAGATGATCAGACCGGCGATGAATGGCACAAGTGCAATGCCACTGCTGTAGAGGAACCCGCTCAGGCTCTCGCCAAGCACTACCGCATGCAGGGAGATCGGTGCGGAGACAAGCCGGTCGAATGTTTTCATCCTCCGTTCGATGGGAATGGATACCGGTTCTATCGATGAGGCGGAGAAGAGAATCGTTATCGCGATGAGCCCGGGTATCATGACCGAGGGCCCGGCGGGTCTTCCAACGGCGAATGCCAGGAACATGAAGAGGGGGAACAGTGCGCCGGAGACAATGATGTTCGGCTTGAAATAATAGATCGTGATATCTTTCTTAGCAATTGCCCATGCAGCGTTCAGTTCGGAATAGAGTTGTTCGTGCACGCGGGTTGTGTCAGTCAATCGGATTCACCCCCTTTGTCCGGATCTCCAGCCCGGTCAGTTTGATGAAGACATCCTCAAGACTGGGCCCGAAGGTAGAGACACTGAGAACCCGGGCATGTACGGTTTTTGCGTACTCCATGATTGCGGCGATAACCGATGAAGGATCTTCAGTAAACAGCCGGAATTTATCCCCCTCTTTCCTGACCTCGCTCACCTTCGGGATCTGTTTTAACTCCTCCAGCCGTCCGGGGACAGCTGTGTCGAAAGCGACCTCGATTGACTGGACACTCTGGATCGTCTTTTTCAGCCGTTCGGGGGAATCTATGGCGGCGATCCGCCCCTTGTTGATGATCGCCACCCGGTCGCAGGTGAGGTTTGCCTCTTCGATATTATGCGTTGTCAGGAATACCGTCACACCCTGCGAGTTGAGATCGCGGATGACATCCCGGATGATGATATTGCTCTGCACGTCCAGCCCTGAGGTGGGCTCATCAAGAAACAGGAGCCGGGGCTTGTTGATGAGCCCCATCGCCAGCGTAAGGCGTCGCTTCATACCCTTGGAAAAGTCATGGACCCGGTTGTTCTTTCGCCCGGAAAGCCCGAAGAGGTCGAGAAGTTCCTGCCCCCGCTCTTCCCGCTCACGTTTTCCCACGGTATAGAGTTCGGCTGTGAACATCAGGTTCTGCCATGCGGTAAGATCGTCATAGATGTTTGAGGTTTCATGAACAATCCCCAGTTCCTTCCGGGTAGCAATGGTCTCGCGGATAATATCCTTCCCGAAGATGGTGGCCGTCCCCACGGTCGGGGCGCTGATGCCGGTCAGGATACGGATGGTCGTCGTTTTTCCGGCACCGTTGGGACCGAGAAAACCGAATGTCTCGCCTTCGTTTACAAAAAAACTGACATCATCCAGTGCAGTCAGCGTACCAAATCGCTTGGAAAGATGCGAGACTTCGATCGCATGCATAGTACCATGATACGGGAGCTGATTAGATTTATAACGATCCCATAGGATCACCCTGGCACCTGCTCCAGATGTAACAACTCGGGTAAAAACAACTTCATCCATCGTTTTGTGGTAAAATCCGGAATTTATCTTCATTTATAAATTCCAGCTATAGAGAGAAGAGCATGAATGGAAGTTCGCCCTCTCAAATCATAAAATTAATTATGAGGGTTCCCCGCCTCAGGGCCCCTCCGAGGCACGGCGGGGCATAAAAGGCCTTCTGATACTTCTTTGGTCCTTATTTGACGGGGAATAACTTGGAGCTGTGATATTCATGGAGTTTTACAGGGATTCCTGGAAAGGTAGGAGGTGGAGAGAGGGTCAGGAAAGTGGGGGGGTCAAGGGGTACGCCCTTGGGTTGCTTCCCCCTCTGGGGGAGAGAGGGGGTCACCCTCACCCCTCTTCAGAATAAAAAAATGGACAGGTAAAGGATTTCTCCGGACCTAAAATTTCCTCCACATGTACCCCAAAGAAAATGAGCTCCGTTAAGAAAGAGATGAATTATCCCCGATCATAGTTTTGCCCGAGTTTGTTTCAGCCGTCGCTATACTGAAGAACACCATTGACTTACCGCTCAAAATTGATGAGATTTTCCGGATGCCCACCAAATTTCCTTGAATGTTATATCCATTATACGCTCGCTGGTTTCGTTGTCTTCCGCTCGATGAACAAGGAATATCTCCGGTAGAACCACCATTTTACCAGTTCCACCATGAGCAGATAGGCGATCACCAGTCCTGCCAGTACGGCAAAGAATATGACCGGCGGGTGTACAAACCCAAAGATACTGCCGATGACCGTGAACGGGAGGATGCAGGCAATGAGCACGATAAGGAATGAACTTGCAAGGAGGAGCCGGCTTGGTTGACTCCGGTAGAAGGGGACGATCCGGGTCCTGATCACAAATATCACGAGTGTCTGGGTGCAGATCGATTCGATAAACCACCCGGTCTGGAAGAGTGATGCATCTGCCCGGAAGATGAACAACAGGATGAAGAACGTGATAAAATCAAAGATTGAGCTGACCGGCCCGAATATCACGATAAATTTTTTGATGAAATCGATATCCCATTTTTTCGGGGTATCTGATATAGGCCGCATCCACGTTGTCCGTCGGTATCGTTGCCTCGGAGACATCGTACAGAAGGTTGTTAAGGAGGATCTGGATGGGGAGCATGGGCAGGAACCTGAGAAAGAGCGAGGCTCCGGCTACGGAAAACATGTTGCCGAAGTTGGAGCTCGTCCCCATCAGGATGTATTTCATCGTATTACCGAATGTCCTCCGGCCCTCCAGCACCCCGTCGTTGAGGATCCGCAGGTCGTTTTTCAGGAGGATGATGTCTGCAGATTCCCGTGCAATGTCCACGGCATTTTCCACCGAGATGCCGACATCTGCCTGCCTGATGGAGGGAGCATCATTGATCCCATCACCCATGAAACCGACGACATGCCCGTTGTGCTTCAGGGCGTTCATGATCCGGTTTTTCTGCACCGGGGTTACCCGGGAGAAGATCGTTACGTTTTCGACCACGCGGGAGAGAGTCTCCACGTCCATGTGTTCAATGTCCGTTCCGTTCAGAAGACCTTTGACCGGGAGGCCGATCAGTTCACAGGTCTTTTGCGCGACCAGTTCATTGTCGCCCGTCAGGATCTTGAGTTCAATCCCGGAACGGGCCAGCAGCCGGACCGAATCGCGGGCACTCTCCTTGGGGGGATCGATGAACGTGATCAGCCCGGCAAGAATCATCTCCTTTTCATCAGCGACAGAGAAACGTGCGTGTTCATCCGGGACGGGACGGTAGCATACCGCAAGTGTCCTGAACCCGTCGGCACTCTGGGCCTGGTAGATCGCGGTTATCCTGTCCCTGACCTCATCGGTCAGCGGTTCGACAACTCCCCCGTGATCAGCAGATGTGCATATACGGAAGATCTCCTCCGGTGCACCTTTTGATATCAGGACTGAATCCGAAGGCCGTGAAACAATGATGGAAACACGTCTGCGGATGAAATCAAAGGGAATTTCATCTATTTTCCTGTACCCGGCCACGTCGATGGGACGGAAGCTGACAATGGCGTCATCCAGGGGGCTTTTGATGCCGGTATGAAAATGGCTGTTGATATACGAGTAGAGCAGGACATTCTCGCTGTCTTTTCCGTCCGTGTCCAGATACCGGACGAGGACAATCCTGTTCTCGGTGAGGGTACCTGTCTTATCGGTGCAGAGCACATCCATGCTGCCGAAGTTCTGGATCGATTCCGGGTGCTTGACGATTGCACCCTTTTCTGACATGGCAATGGAACCCTTCGAAAGGTTCAAGGAAAGGATCATCGGGAGGAGTTCGGGCGTCATACCGACGGCGAGAGCCACGGAGAAGAGCAGCGACTCCAGGATACCGTGTCGGAAGAGTGCATTAATGAAGAACACGAAGATGACAAGGAAGAAGACAAACCTCGACATCAGGTAACTGAACTGTTTCAGGCCGCGTTCGAACTCCGTCTCCGGAGGACGTTCGACCAGCGTCTTTGCGACCTTCCCAAACTCGGTCGAACCGCCGGTCCGTGTCACCACGGCGGTCGCGGTACCGCTGACGACCGAGGTGCCAAGGAAAATATAATTGCCGGCTTCCGTGAGGGGTTTTGACGGCTCCTCACTGCCCGCAGTCTTCTCAACAGGGTATGGCTCCCCCGTGAGGGCAGACTGGTTGACAAAGAAATCACGGGCCGCCAGCACACGGGCGTCAGAAGGGATGATATCGCCAGCAGCAAGGGCGATACGATCCCCGGGAACCAGGCCGGTAATCGGGAGTTCCTGCTGTACCGTGTCCCGGAACACCGTGGCTCGCGTCACAATCTTTTGCCTGAGCAGTTCCGCCGCATTTTCAGCCTTATACTCCTGGAAGAAGTCAAGTGTGACGCTGGCGATAACGATGAAAAATATAATGAGTGCGGAGGTGATCTCCCGGACGAACACGGATATAAGAGCGGCTATGAGCAGGATAATGACCATCAGGTTCCTGAAATGCCCGAGAAACTGGAGCAGGACCGGGCGTTTCCGGATCCGGGAGATGTCGTTAGGCCCAAAGCGCTCTAACCGGGCTTTTGCCTCTTCTGATGTCAGCCCTTCCGGCGTGGAACCGAGCTCTGCCAGCAGTTCATTCTCCGGCATGGCATGGAACAACACTCCCGGTTGAGAACTCTTTTCCTGTGTCGGTTGTGAAGTGGGATCAGCCATGCCGGATTCCTGCCGTTCGTGGAGTGATTGCACCTTGGGGATAATGAGGACTTCGATCCCCGTATTGTGTGACCGGAATTTCAGATAGTTACCCCATCATCAACCGGCATAATCCTTTGCCTCCTCTCATAGCATTTACCATATATCATTTGAAACGGATTTTTTAGTAATTTCTCCGGAATATACGTCCTTTCATAACCAATTCATGTTAATCTATTCATAGATAGAGAACTAACCTGCAGGAAGCGATTTCTTATGGTGCCTGAGACAACTCCTGAAATCATGGAGCCGGGGTATAAATGGGTTGCACTGGCGATAGCTTCTCTCGGTACCCTGGTCGGCATCCTGAACGCAAGCACCCTCATCATCGCACTCCCCACGATGATGGTGAACCTCAGGACCGATCTTGTCGGGGTTACCTGGGTCCTCATCAGCTATATGCTGCTCATCACGATCCTGGCACCGGCCTGCGGTCGTCTTGCTGATATGTACGGGCGCCGGAACATCTATATCATCGGGCTTGCCGTCTTCACCATCGGCTCGCTCTTCTGCGGATTTTCCGCAAATATCACCCAGCTCATCGGGTTTCGCGTCATCCAGGCAATCGGGGGTGCGATCATCATTGCCAATGGTGTGATTATCGTTGTCGACGCCTTCCCGCGGCACGAGCTCGGCAAGGCTATGGGCATCCTCTCGATGATCATGGCAGGGACCTTTGTCATTGGTCCCATCATCGGTGGTTTCCTGACGATGATCGACTGGCGGCTGAACTTCTTCCTGAACGTCCCGATCGGAATTGCAGCCACGATCTACTCCTGGTCACCGGCTCCGTGAGGTCGGGGAGTTCTATGCGGAAGAATCATTTGATCTCCGGGGCATGATCCTGTTTGCCATCGCGTTTGTAACGCTCACCGTCTATGGCAGTGCCGGGTTCCTGTTCGGGCTCTTCTCGGTCCCGATGCTCCTGACCCTTGCGACAGGCCTGGGATCACTCTTCCTCTTTATCAGGCAGGAGAAAACAACACCCCACCCTCTGATAGACCTCTCCCTCTTCTCGATCAGGGCATTCAGTTACGGCCAGTCGAGTGCATTCATCAACGCCATTGCACGCGGTGCGGTGATGATGCTCCTGATCCTGTTTTTCCAGGGCCTCAAAGGATACGACCCTCTGACCGCGAGCATCCTCATCGCCCCGCTCGCCATTGGACTGGTTATAACGGGACCCATCGGTGGTATTCTTTCTGATAAGTATGGCACCCGCCTGATCAGCACGGCAGGTCTCCTTATCTCCCTGGTAGGACTTGCCGGACTTGCCCTGATGCAGTACCGATACACCCTACTGGATGATTGCGCTCTGGATGTTTGTGAATGGTTTCGGATCCGGCCTGTTCCAGCCACCGAATACGAGTGCTATTATGTCGTCGGTTCCTGTTGACCGGCGGGGGACCGCCTCAGCGGTACGGGCTTTTTTCAATAATACGGGAATGGTCATCTCCATGACGCTTGCCCTCCCCCTCCTGATCAGCACCATCCCGCTCGACCAGATCATGAACATGTTTGTTGTCGGCGGCATGAACATCCCGGTCGCTACCCAGATTACCTTCACCCGCGGGATAACAGCGGTCTTTATTTTGTCCTGCATTCTGACCGTACCGGCAATTATTGTGTCTGCACTGAGAGGGCCGGACGATAAACCGGAATAACACTGGTGTCCGCAAAAATCCCGGTGAATCTGACAGATCCGGAGAAATGACGGGTTTGGGAAACGCAGCCTCCAGCCAGGGCTCCTCTTCCGGCAAGGATAAAAAGAAAATTCACATATTACCCTTACGTCCCGTGGTGGGGAAATGCGACCTGCGGCCTCCGGATAACAAATGATGCATCCAGGTTCTCTGCCATACGTACTGCCAGGCCGGCAGGAATACCGATTGCCATCATATCCGGCGGGAGGCTCCTGTTCTGCGTCGGGTCCTGCGGGCCCATGAAGGCAGAGTTTTTCGGTGCATGTTCCGCCATCCCGGCCGGATAGGTGATGAAGGTCGAACAGGAGGGTCCCCACGGGACAATCACCGGCGAAAACGGGTCGTCCCGGTCGAAATGGACGAGCGCCGCCATGTTCCGGATCTGCTCGGCCGTCCCAAAGCAGCAGACTGACCTGACGCCGGGATTGTTATCGGGAAGGGTTTCACAGGCCTGGACGATGAGATATTTTCCCGGTGGAGTGACGTTGCCAAGGGCTTTAAAACAGCGTTCTACGAGATCGGGACTTGCTTTCAGATATTCTGCTGCCCCGCCCCTGACCTCTTTCTTTCCGGTGGATACAAAATACCTGATATCGTCAGGTACCGGCTGGAATCCCGTATGCGCAAGACCCCCGGGGCAACAGCCTTCCCGCGAATCTGCACTGACATAGATTGCAGAGATCTCTTTCCCCGTCGCCATCCGGAATAACGAAACGGCGAAGCACCGGTTTACTTCCGGGAGATGAACCGTTCCTGCCGGCAGAGTCTCTGACCCGTACACGGCAAGAGGCCGGGTTGCCAGCCGGAACGCTGTTGCCAGTTTTGCTCCGGTTTTTCTGAAATTTTCGTTGGTCATAACAATTACCTCCCTTTCTTTCTCATCAATCCTTTCTGGATCGGTCTTCCAGTATGAGCTTTCCTACTGTACCACAAAATGACCGTTCATAAGCGCGGGGTGGACGTCACAACGAAAGAAATAGGTACCGGGTGTTGATGGTGCAGTGAACCGGTATACCGCATCCCCGCCTCCGGTGATAATCTCCCCGCTGAAAATCATTACGGCTGCGGCGGGTGTGTCATACAGAGCAAAATTATGAGCAATACCGGTTACCTGCGAAGATCCCGGTGGTTCCCGGTTGTGAAAGTTCACCATCACGGAAGCTCCTGCAGGAACCGTAATGGTTGATACATTAAACGCCATATCCTTTGCGACCAGATCGACCGTGACGGATGGACCCTTCGTGGTTGTGGGAAATGCAGTGGTCACCACAACCGGTGAGGTGGTGGAGATAACCGTGGGAGCTGTCCCTCCGGCCCCGGGGAACTCCCTGAGCTGGACCCGGTGCCAGTGCACCCGGCAATACTTGAACACGCAACCATGATTATGACTGCTCCGAATACCAGCCACCGGCCCTGAACTGTGCGGGACTGAGATACCTGTTCGTGCATATCGTTCACATCCCTCTGCCTAACGAAGGCAGAGCTGGCTTATAATACTGCTTCCTTATTCTATTTCCTGAAAGGATGATGGACAGGAACAGGATCTTGAAAACTTACCGGTTTTAATCACCAAGAATCGGTTTTTGAAACACTGCACTACCTTTATTGCCCTCCCTGATCCTATATCCCCATTTGACCCGACCAGGGATGGATGGTGATCATTTCATGAGTACTTCAGTTTTGTCAGGTAAAGTTGCGATAGTCACCGGCGCTTCTTCCGGGATAGGACGTGCCACGGCACAACGCCTCGCACAGGAAGGTGTCAGGGTTGCCCTTGTTTCCCGTTCGCGGGAGAAACTTGAGAACCTTTCCGGTGAACTGCCGGGTTCACGGGCATTCCCTGCAGACATGACAAAAATACCCCAGATAAAGAGTATGGTGAAGGGAGTTCGGGAGCATTTTGGCAGAATCGATATTCTTGTCAATAACGCCGGGCAGGGATATGATGCCCCGGTCGAAAAAATTGCCCTCGCTACACTCCGCTATATTTATGACCTGAATGTCATTGGACCGGTTATTGCCATGCAGCAGGTAATTCCTCTTATGAGGGGACATGGCGGAGGTACGATCATCAACATCAGTTCCGGCACAGCACTGATGCACCTCCCGGGAATGAGCCCGTATGCCTCATCCAAGCGGGCACTGGCAGGATTCAGCCTGGCTGCACGGCAGGAACTGGAGAAGGATAAAATTGTTGTCTCAGTTGTATACCCGTACATTACCATCACAGAGTTCGAGAAGAACACAATCCGGGCAATTCCGGTTCCTGAAGATGAGATTGAACCAACGGGACCGTACCCGGCTGATTCCGCCGAATTCGTTGCGGAGAAGATCGTTGCGGGTATCCTGAGCGGTGATGCGGAGATCTACTCCCACGACTGGATGAAACAACAACGCACCTGAAAGTATGCCGGGCCAAAGGGGTAAAAAAGTTCATTCTTTTTGGGGCAGGTTCCGGGACGTGACCGGGTAGAGCGGGAGGACCACCGGTGGTCGTGGTTCCTGGCTGAAATCAAAATCCTCTTGTATATCCCCCAGTCCCGGTGCGAGTCTCACGGACATCCGGACGCGAATCCGGCCGTGTATCGGTGGCAGGGTCGAGACGCTGGCCACCCAGAAAATCATCCTCGATAAATTTCAGGTACGCATCAAAGCTCAGCGTCTGGTGGTCGATATAACCTTTCTTCGCGTAGGGGCTGATGACGAGTGCGGGAACACGTATCCCGTACCCGTTCTGGTCGACCACCGGCGGAACAACATGGTCATAAAAGCCTCCCCAGTCGTCCCAGGTAAGAAAGATTGCCGTGCTGTTCCAGTCAGGCCCTTCCATCGCGGCGTTGATGAGTGATGTGGTGAATGCCTGGCCGGTGGATACCCGGGCCGGAGGATGTTCGCTCACCGTCTGGTTCGGGACAATCCATGAAACCTGAGGAAGCGCCCCGGTTCGTGCGGCGGTATAGTATTTGTAAACTGCCTGGACATTCGCAATCTGGTTATCCTGCCGGACTGTCTCGAACCAGGGGAGCGGGTTCCAGATCTCGGGAACGGTCACCCTCTGGGACTGTCCCTCACAGAACATCGCATCATCTGCACAGTCCGGCTGGTTGCCCTCGGTAAGGTAGTATGCCCATGAGATCCTGTTTCTGTAGAGGAGGTATGTGATATCGGTCCAGGCATAATCCGGAATTTCTTCCGGAGTACCGTTCGGACGGCGGATGAGCCGTTGCGGGCTCTGGAGGGCATTGACACAGCTCATCGGATTTCCGGGATTACATCGTGCCGACCAGCCTGAGACGATAAAGAGGTGGGAGGGGAGGCTCCAGGATGCAGCGGACTCAAACATCCGGTCCTGGAGGACGAACTGGTCTGCGTACGTCCAGTAGTTGGGGATCTCGCGCCGGTCATGATACCCCATCACATCCAGTTGGGCAAACTCTGTCGTACATTCACCTGGCTGGGCCGTCCGGTTGCAGATGGTATGGACTGCGGCCTCCTGCTGCCTTATGAACCCGTCCATTCTTCCTGCGTTTATATCCGCTTCGGCATCGTATTGCCCATGAGGTCCGCCGTAGTTGATATCCCGCGGGTCATGATAGGGGCGGACGCATTGACCTGTCAGCGGGTCAGGAATGCAGACGTCCGGAATACCCTCCCTCATGGGGATCCCGTCCGCCCCGGGATAGGTCCCGAAATACTCATCAAAGGCTCTGTTCTCCTGAATAATGATGATGACATGCTGGATTTTATGGATCCCTTCGGGCGTACCGGTTGACGGCACCCCTGGGTTTGGCGGCGACACTGACGGCAATTTTTCCGGTGAAGGTGAAGGTGCTGGGGTTGTACCAACCGGTACCAAGGGAGAGGGCATCGTGCATCCTGACACTAGAATAACGAGAAAGACGCAGACAACAATTCCTGCCAGACGGGCTTTTTCATTTCTTGTTCGCATAATCCTCGATTTTACTTCGTCTGGTCCGACTGCGCTGAATTATCGGTACTCGGTACCATTATCCTTTCGCCGGGTAGACCGGAAGGATGAACGGCGGTCTCGGCTCCTGGTTGAAATCAAAATCTTCTTTCAGGTCCCCCAGAACCGATACATTCTCCCGGACGCTGGGGCGCAAGTCGGGGCGGGCATCAGTGGCAGGGTCAATACGCTGGCCTCCGAGGAAATCATCCTCGATGAATTTCAGGTACGCATCAAAGCTGAGGATCTGATGGTCGATGTAACCTTTCTTCGCATACGGGCTGATCACAAGCGCGGGGACCCGCATCCCGTAGCCGTTCTGATCAACCACCGGCGGAACGACATGGTCATAGAACCCGCCCCAGTCATCCCATGCGAGAAAGATGGCGGTGCTATTCCACTCCGGACTTTCCATGGTTGCGTTGATGATCGCGGTTACGTATGCCTGCCCGGTGGAGATATTGCTGGGGGGGTGCTCGCTGTCCCGGTTGTTCGGAGTGATCCACGAGACCTGAGGGAGGTTTCCTGACTTTGCCGCAACAAAAAAGTTGTCGAGCGACTGGACATTTACCGTCTGGTTGTTCTGCTGGACGGTCTCGAACCAGGGAAGCGGGTTCCAGATCTGCGGCACACCGACCCGCTGGGGCTGGGCTGCACAGAACATCGCATCATTCTCACAATCCGGCTGATCACCTTCGTCCAGGTAGTAGGCCCAGGAGACCTGCTGTTCGTGGAGCAGGTAGGTGAGATCGGTCCAGGCGTAATGAGGAATGGCAATCGGGGTCCCGTTCTGGTCGAGAATAAGGCGTTCAGGTGCCTGCAGCTGGTTGACACAGCTCATCGGGTTTGCCGAACTGCACTGAGCCGACCAGCCGGAGACAATGAAAAGGTGTTCGGGGAGGCTCCAGGTCGCCGCCGAGGCGAACATATGGTCCTGCAGGACAAAGGTGTCGGCATATGCCCAGTAATTCGGGATTTCCTGACGGTTATGGTAGCCCACCGCATCGACCGTTGAGAGCTGTTCTGTGCATGCCGTGAAATTCGGCGTTCCATTGCACTGGTTCCTGATCCCTGCCTGTTGCTGGCGGAGGAACCCGTCCATCTTCCCGTTATCAATGTCAGCGATCGAGTCGTATTCCCCGTGCGGCCCGCCGTAATTGGAATCATTCGTATCATGGTAAGGCCTGACACATCCACCGCTCGCCGGGTCAGGTATGCAGACCGAAAGGACACCATCCTTTACCGGGATTCCCTCCGCCGCCGGGTAGGTACCGAAATAATTATCGAAGGCCCGGTTTTCCTGCATGATGATGATGACGTGCCGGATCTTGTGAATACCTTCATCCTGGCCTGAGCCTGGTGTCACCAGCTTCGACAGGGTGGAGACAGCGGGGGCCGATGACTGTACCGGGACGGGAGAACCATAAACGGGAGTGAGGTCAGTACCCGGGTATTGTCCCAGGCCGGCCGACAGATGACTGCCCGGTACACCCGGCCAGAAAAATCACAGCAAGCAGGCAGATACATGCCGTGACGGTGACGGCTTTCATACACTGCAATCTCTGCAATTCTTCTTATAGGTATTCATAGATCTCAGATTTTGATACGATGATTATGAGGGCAAATCGGCATAACAGAGGATGATCGGCAATAATATATATAAAAAGAAGACACTGCCAATACCCGGGACTGTATGAAGAAGACTCTGGTTTTCCAGCAATCTATCCGCATCAAAGCCCCGCCCGCGAAGGTCTGGGCCGCCCTCACCAGCCCGGCCCTCACAAAGAAATTTATGTTCGGCGGCGAGGCGATATCTGACTGGAAGGCAGGGAGCACGCTCACATGGCGACTGGAAGGCAGAAGTAAAACATTGAAAGGAAAGATTGTCGCTCTGGAACCCGAAAAGCGTCTGTCGTATACCATCATCGACCCGGAGGCAGGCTATCCTGATATTCCCGAAAATTATACCACTGTAACCTTCGAAATTTCCGGGGAGAAGGGAGAGACCATCGTCTCGGTCTCTGACGGGGATTTTGCAGCTGTAGCAGAAGGAGAGGAACGATATAAAAGAACGGTCCCGGGCTGGGCTATGGCATTGAACCGGCTGAAGGAAGTTGTGGAACGGCTCGCATAAGCGGTTTTCAGGCCGGCCCTGAATCTGGAAATTTTATCGGTTATCCAGGATCCGTTGCATAGAAATTGGTGGGGAGTAACGGCATTGAACTCAGAACAATACAATGAATTTGGTAACAAAATACGTCGTTGATGAAAAGGGCTTTCTCTCTCTAGTTCGGCCATTAAGATGGGTTCAGGTACATTCTGGTATTCAGTCCCACTGAGGAGATGGTTACCATCCTGATGACCCAGCGTGCCTGGACTTCACCTCACCCCCCGGATTTCTGTCGTGACTTCCGGACATCTGCCTGCCAGGCAATTTCCGACTGAATAGTCCGTTACAAGCGATGGGCGGCACGACCGCAACCTTAATAATTAGGTAAACCCTAACTAATGGGAAGGATCTCTGTATGCAGGAGAAGAACGAGCATTTGTTTGTGGTTTTTGAAAACCTGATCAGGATCAAGAACGAATGCTCCGGCGAGATCCTTTCTGAATGCGGGTTATCGGATATCACCGTAAAACAGGTCAGGTATCTGAAGACCATCGATGAACACGGAGAAGTCACCTTCAGCAGGCTTGCCGAGATCACCAGGAACTCAAAACCAACCATCACCGAGATGATCAACAAATTTGTCCGGATGGAGTGCGTGTCCAGAGAACGCTGCCCCGATGACGGAAGGATCCTGTATATCCACCTGACCGAGAAAGGAGAGAAAGTTGCACAATCCGAACAGCATGCCCTGCACCGGGTGGTTGAACGGATGGTGAATTCGCTGAATGAACACGAGCTGGATCTCCTGATCGAGATCCTGCAGAAGGTCAGGTAATTTTTTTGTCCTGCACTTTAGTTAGGTAAAATCGAACTAAATTATTGAGGAAATCATGCAATCAGCACACACTGAAGATACCACAGAAAAACTGGTCATACCGCTCTTCGAGATCGTGCTCTACCCGGGCAGCCTGACAAAATTCCGGGTTGAGAAGCTTACCGGAGAGAAACTCGCTACCGAGATGAAGAATAACGAAGCTGCATTTGCCGTCGGGCTTACCGTAAAGAGTGGAACGGAGCCGTCTGAAATCTCAGAAGATACCCTGTACACGACCGGAAACCTGCTCAGGATTATGTGCGTGCAGCCCAACGATGAGGGGTATCTTGTTGCAGCAAAGACGGTCCACCGGGTGAGAGCGGTCTCCCTGTGCCGGAAGGACGGTTTATTCTATGCCACCAGTGAGCCGGTGATGGATCTGCCGGATCTTGCCGAAGATATCCAGGCAGGCATGCTCGCCGAGATAAAAAAGATCATCCATGAGATCAGCGGCCATTTCCAGGGTTCCGAACAGTTTACCCGCCCCATTGACAAGATGGATTCCATTGACCAGATACTGGGATTCATCCTGCCTTTTATGCCGATAGAACTTTCAGCAAAGCAGGACCTCCTGGAGATTGTCTCCCTTGAGAGAAGGCACCTTGCATTCCTTGAGATCCTGATGACGCTGAAGGAAAATATCAACATCCGGATAGAGATGGCCAAAAAAGTTTCCGATAAGGTGCACAAGTCAAACCGGGAAGCGATGCTGCGTGAGCAGCTCAAAGTGATCCAGGAAGAACTCAATGAAAGTGACGGCACCGGTTCCGGAGACGGAGGTTACCGGGAGAAAATAGAGCAGTCGAAGATGCCTGATGAAGTGAGGAAAAAAGCCTTATCCGAGCTGAAGAAACTTGAGTCGGGAGGCAGCCAGAATCACGAAAGCCCTGTCATCAGGAATTACCTGGATCTCCTGCTTGAACTTCCCTGGGTCACCGAAGAGAAGAAGAGCATCGATATCGCCCATGCCCGCGGTGTGCTTGACAGCAACCATAATGGGCTCGAAAAGGTCAAGGAGAGGATTGTCCAGCACCTGGCGGTCATGAAGCTGAAACAGGAGAAACAGGGTTCGATCCTTCTTCTCTCCGGCCCGCCGGGTACCGGTAAGACAAGCCTTGGGAAGAGCATCGCCGACGCCCTTGGCAGGAAATATGTCCGGATCAGTCTTGGAGGCGTCCGGGATGAGGCAGAGATACGGGGACACCGGAGGACCTATGTCGGGGCCCTGCCCGGAAGAATCATCAATGGTATAAAGAGGGCAGGAACGAAAAATCCCGTCTTTATCCTCGATGAGGTCGACAAGCTCGCCTCTTCATATCAGGGAGATCCGGCAAGTGCCCTTCTTGAAGTCCTTGACCCGGAACAGAACAGCACCTTCTCGGACCACTACCTGGAGGTCCCCTATGACCTGTCGGATGTACTGTTCATCGCCACCGCCAATTCACTGGCAACGATCCCACCGCCGCTCCTTGACCGGATGGAGCATATCGAGATCTCGGGCTATACGAAGAATGAGAAGTTTGCCATTGCAAAAGACCACCTGCTCCCCAAGACCCTGGAGGAGCATGGCCTCGATGCGGCAAAACTGATGATTGAAGATGAGGCCTTGAAAGTCATCATCGAAAAATACACCCGTGAGGCCGGCGTCCGCTGGATGAAGAAGCAGCTCTGACAAGACTGCACGGTATGTATCCGAGAAGATCGTCTCCGGAAAGGCCGAGCTGCCCTTCGTCGTCAGACCGGACATGCTAGATGCCATCCTCGGGAAGGAAGTGATCCGACAGGACGAGGCACGGAAAGAACAGGTGCCGGGTGTCGTCACCGGGCTCGCATGGACACCGTTTGGCGGGGATATCCTCTTCATCGAAGGAACGTTCATGCCCGGCAAAGGGAACCTGACGCTTACCGGCCAGCTCGGGGATGTGATGAAGGAGTCTGCCACGATATCGCTGAGCCTGATCCGGTCACGGCTTGCCCTCACGGGAAACAGCTTCGACTTCATCAAGAGTGATATCCATATCCATGTGCCCTCGGGTGCCACGCCAAAGGACGGGCCATCGGCAGGAGTGACGCTTTTTACGGCCCTGGCATCCCTTATCACCGGCAAGACCGTGAACCCGAAGATCGCTATGACCGGTGAGATCACCCTGAGCGGTGCGGTGCTCCCGGTCGGCGGCATAAAGGAGAAGATGCTGGCTGCACACCGGGCAGGGATAAAAAAAGTCATCCTGCCAAAAAAGAATGAGCGGGATCTTGAAGATGTGCCCGGGGATGTCAGGAGCGAGATGACCTTTGTCATGGTCGAGACCATCGATGAAGTCCTCAAAGAGGCGCTGGATATTGACCTGCCAGGACCGGTTGCGTCTTTCGCGGGAGACGGACTGACCCCGGTGCAGTCTGCACCGTAACAAAACAGTTCCCCAAACGTCTGAAAAACGGCGTATCCCCGGAGGATTCCTCCCTCCCGGCATTTTTTTAAGAATCGGGCAATAAAAGAATGCTTTCCCGTTGTACCAGTTCAACGGAAATTTTTCCCTGTCATGATCCGGCGAAGGGATGTCAGTTCAGTCTGAAGATGCATGGGAGGTTCAATCCGTCTCATCAAAGCGCTCGAAATAACATTCCCCGGATATCAGTTTTTCCCCGGGTTTGAGGGCAAGGACAAAACTGTCGGCATGGTCGAGGCATACGTATGCCGAACAGCAGGCAAATCCCTGGTAGCCGATCGCCTCCTTTTCACAGTACTCGCATCTCTTTTTGTCCACCATACTACTCTGTTGATGGTCGTCTCTTCATAGATACCTTTTCCTCTTCACCGGTAAAAAACGGGGCACAAGAATTCTACCGCTTGCCGTGATTCTTTCGGTCCTGTGCCTCGCCCTGCCTTTGATACACCTCGCTGCCTTCCTGACACACCTATAAATCCGGCAGATTTTGGTATGGTCCCGGATATGGTTTGCTGAGATTCCCTTCCCGGATATCGACGGGAATCGTGATATTTAAGGATCATCGCGGACATGCATCCTGGAACAGCCGGGACAGGCACCATCAGGTTGTAGGGAAGGAACGGCAACCTTCCCCGATTATAAGCTTCACAATTTTTCGAAGTCAAAGGCAGGAATAAAAAGGACAGGGCATATAATACATGGTATGAAATTGACACTTCGTTATTCAGGGATGATAGGGCTTGGGATCCTGCTGGTGCTGATCCTGCTGGTCATGGGTTGTACCCAGCCGGTATCGCCAACACCTCCCTCACAAATTCCCGTTACAACTCAGACCTCAACGGGCATGCCAAACCCGGCATCTGTTTCCTGCGTCCAGTCCGGCGGCGTTCTTCAGATTAACAAGGATGCTTCAGGAAATGAATATGGTATGTGTACCTTCAGCAACGGTACTTCCTGTGAGGAGTGGGCACTCTTCCGTGGCGAAGGCTGCAAACCCGGAACAATAACAGAACAACCAGCTGTGGAGGGAAAGAAGATGTTTACGTTCACGGATGCAGATAATGGCAGGAGTGATAACATTACCCAAAACACGCGGTTTGCCGTTGTGCTTTCAGAAAATCCCACAACCGGCTTCATGTGGAATGCAACGCTGTCGTCCGGTCTTGAACTCCAGTCCTCGGACTATCTCCAGGACGAAGCACCAGCAGGTATGGTCGGGGTGGGAGGCCACCGGACATGGGTCATCGTAGCAAAAGATACCGGTGACCAGAAATTCTCGGCGTTATACCGGCGTTCATGGGAGAATGTTACCGGTAATGAGACGACCTATGGGGTAACCATTCACGTGGTCCGGGCCTGATAATAGGTCAATAATAATTATTTTTTTTTCCATTCCCGGGATTCCGGAGTCCATGCACTCCCGACATTCGGAACAGTTCTTTTCCGAAAGGATGGACGAAGCGAACCGGTTCTGTACAATCAGAATGAGTAGGGAGGGAGATTTTCTACCGGACCTTTTCCAGCCATAGTACCCGACTGGTGGAATTCGGGTCCGGCACGGGAGACTATTTTATTACCCTTCCCTGCCAGTCTAACATGGGAATGATCCTATGAAACAAGCATTGCTCATCATCGATATGCAGAACGATTTCGTCCTTGAGGGAGCCCCACTCAGCGTGGCACAGGGCCGGGCCGTAATCCCGAAGATCCTTGAAATACTGGGGAGGTTCCGGGCGGGAGGGCTGCCTGTTTTTCATGTACTCCGCATCCATCGCAGGGACGGTTCCGACGTCGAAATTATCCGGCAGGATCTCTTTAAGGACCACCCTTTTGCCGTTGAAGGCACCCCCGGTGGGCAGGTCGTCGACGAACTTATGCCTTCACCGGGAGAGTACATAATTCCTAAGATCCGGATGAGTGCATTCATCGGGACGGAACTGGATCTCATGCTCCGGAATCTTGGGATCACCGAGCTCATCGTGACCGGGATCCAGACCCCCAACTGCATCCGTACCACGGTTTTTGATGCGATTGCCTACAATTACCGGGTGACTCTGGTTGAGGATGCTGTCGGAGCCCGGAATGATACCATCCATCATGCCAATGTACAGGATATGGCAAATATCGGTGTCAGGATTATGACAACACGGGAGTTCCTTTCAACTCCCGGGTAATACCTACGGAAAGGAATCCTGCCTTCATGCTGTCGGGATCTGAATTTGCCCTCGCAGGTCTTGCTGCCCTTGCAGCGGGTCTCATCAATTCACTTGCAGGCGGGGGAACCCTCATCTCCTTTCCGGCACTCGTCGCCCTGGGAATACCTGAAGTGGCTGCAAATATTACCAACACCGTCGCGTTATGCCCCGGGTACCTTGGCGGTGCGATCGCCCAGCGTGAGGACCTGAGGGGGCAGGAAAGGCGCCTGTTGTTTTTACTCCCGGCAGGAATCATCGGGGGCATCGCCGGGGGGATACTGCTCCTGTACATCAGTGGGGATATGTTTCGCATTATCGTCCCCTTCCTTATCCTTCTGGCATCGGTGCTGCTGGCTGGACAGGACCGGATCCGGGAGTGGATCAAACGGCATGCCGGAAACGCCTCGGAAAAAGAGGATATCACGAGCACAGTTTTCCCGGTTGGTCTTGCTGCAGTCTACGGAGGGTATTTTGGTGCAGGACTGAGTGTGATCGTACTTGCTGTGCTGGGGTTCTTTTGTGATGATACCCTGACGAGGCTGAACGCTCTCAAACAATGCATTTCGCTCAGTATTAACGTGGCTGCAGCGGTGTTCTTTATTTTTTCCGGTATGGTGATGTGGCCGCTGGTGACCGTGATGGCGGTCGGCGCCCTTGCAGGAGGAGCTATAGGGGGGAAAGTTGCCGGGCGGATAAACCCTGATCTGTTGCGATGGACGATTGTGGTGATCGGGCTCGTTGTCGGAGTTATTTTACTGGTTCGGTTATTGATGTGAGCCTGATACGGTTATATCTGCCCGATGCCAGCATATCGTCCTGAATACTACATCAGGTAAACATCAGGATTAACGGCCTTTTCTCACCTGATTGCTCATCGAATTTTTTCTATTGTACTCATCATCGCGATTATCCGGGAATATTCCGGTTCCTGTTTCCGACAGGCCCCGGACATCCTACATCTGTAGTCAGCAATCCATCACGGTTCCCGGTTTTTACGTCCGGTTGCAGAACGAGAAGATTTCTCCCGGGAAGATACCCTGAGAGCAGAGCAGTCCGATGATTGCATTGGATCCCAGTGCGATGGCAAAACACCCGATGAACGAGCCGGCAACGATCGCTATGAAGACAAGATACCCCTCTATACCAAGGAGCTTTCCTGCAATAGAACCCCGGATTCCTCCACTTCCGAGTAGGGGCACCATCACCATCAGCATAATACCGAACACTGAGAGCCCCGCAACCCAGCGGTGATCTTTCAAAAAAAAGGTTGTTTTATCGGTAAACTGGCTGAGGATTCCCCCGACCCAGGGGATACGGTAGGCCAGATCGAAGTTGAGGGCCATAAAAAGACCGGTCTCGACATCGACCATCGCGATTGCAGATGCGATATACCACCAGGGGATCCCGACTGCGATCCCGAGGGGGATCACCGTTTCTTTTCCTGCAGGTGGAAGCAGGTAAGCAATAATGAGACCCACAACAATCAGGAACTGGTCATACCGGAGGGTGGCATACATGACCATAAGGTGACCGAGCACCAGGAAAGCGGGCAGGAAGATCGCAATTACGCGGAACGGTACCCGCCGGACACGAGAAACAATTCCGGTGATGACATCCCGGATATCATTCATTTTTCACAGTTACACCTGACCCTGGCCAAGGGAACAATTCCACCAGATGTCTTGTCTGCCCTGCAGGCAGTTCGTATACGTTTTCTGGATCCACCGCATATCATCGCACGATTCGTTTCGGCCAGGGATACGGGATGACCACTCCTGTCCAGCCGGCAAAACGAGCAGCGCATCATGCTCTTCCCCCGGTGAAAACCTGGTACGTGTAGTTATACTGGCAATCGAGACCGGAAAATTCAGCAATGGAGATCTGCACCGTTTTCTTCATCAGCGGAAACAAGGTGGGAATGCTGAATGTTTTTGTCTGGCCATGACAATATGCGGCTGTCGGCATCAGGGTGACCTCAACGTCAACGTTTTCAAAGGTACTATTGGTTGGGTTGGTTATCAGGAAACTCAGGGTATAGATATCGAAATTCCCGACGGCATCGTTGGGAATGTAACCCGGGTCGAGACTGCTTACGGTAATGTCCCTGTTCCCGGTGCGGGTGACACATGCGGTACATATCAGCACCAGGAATACCAGCGATACAGCCTTCCAGGTACCGTTCATTTTGTCAAAACAACCTTCGTCGCCATTATCGTATAAATCTGCCTGACTGTGAATATCCCCTCAGACTCTGTGATATAGCATCGCAGATCACAAAGAAAATAACCTGGAGAACGTATCACTATTCAGGAGGCGAGTCCTTATACCGGAACAGACCTGTGTCCAGTGCGGCCGGTGCTGCGAGAAGTGGGGATGGGGCCAGAAGGGGGTTATTGAAGATATCATTCCGTGGATCCGGGAGGACCGCCGGGATATCCTGCAGCATGTCTCCCTGACGCTTCGGGGAGGAAAAAGGTGCAGCGGGAGAGATCTCTCTCAGTGACGTTCCCGGTATTACGCTCATTCGCTACTGGATCGGTCCTGACGGCAGGGCGTTATCGTGCTGTCCGTTCTTCCGGAGAGCGGATGACGGGAAAGTCTACTGCAGGATCCATGAGGCAAAACCGAAAGTCTGCACCGGTTTTACACCGTGGAATGAAGGAATCCGCGATTATGCACTGAACTGCCCGGCCTGCAGGAATTCTGCACCCTAGTACCGGTACCGGATGGTTCCCCGGCGAGAGATGAGGATTTTAGAGACCCGGGAACAGATTGTATCCATCGGGTCCTCTTCATCTTTTGCTGCCGATGGAAGAAATTCCGGTTCTCATCAGTGCCGGGATATTCGCTCCCGGTCGATCCCTCCGGAGAATGTCCACCACGATCAGAATATGATTATAAACCAATGGAGAATTTCGGATAGTAAACCGGATTTGTTCCCGGATTCTGCGTACAGTGTGCCCGGAATGCAGGAGAAATATCCGGAAGCCGGGGAAAGGAACCAAAAAAGAGTCACTGGTTTATATGAACAACTTTTGCGGGAGGGAACCCGTTAAACCAGGTGGATGAAGCGATTGAATATGCACCGATATTCTCCGAATATACCAGATCGTTGACCTCAAGATCGGGCAGATCTGCGCTCAGCGTAATGGTGTCAAATGCATCGCAGGTCGGTCCAAAGACAGCAGATATCTGCGTCTTATCGTCTTCCCTGAACGAGAGGACCGGGTAGGTGCAGTGGTCGAAGACCTGGCCTGAATAGGTGTGATATACGCCGTCGTTGATGTAATAGGAGGGTTTCCCGTCACGGTATGCCTTACCAATCACCTTTGCCACCAGCGTGCAGGTGTTTGCAACGAGGAATCTCCCCGGCTCAGCGAGGATCTGCATATCTTCAGGAAACAGGCGCCTGATCTCAACGGTCAGTTTTTTTGCAAGCGGTGTCAGGGTCTTAATCCCGGGGTGGTATTTTACCGGAAAACCCCCGCCAATATCAAGAATCCTGATTTTCCTCCCCGTTCGTTCCTCAATCTCTTTGATGATATTTGCAGACAGTTGCAGGGCCTGGACGTAATTCTCAAAGTTGGTACACTGGCTTCCCACATGGAAACTCAGACCTTCAACAACCAGGTCAAGGGAGAACGCACGGGCGATCAGATCCACCGCTTCACCCGGATCAGCACCGAACTTGGATGACAGTTCGACCATGGAACCGGTATTGGGAACCCGCAGCCTCAATACGAGACCTGCATGCGGCGCATGCTCCTTGATCTTTTTCAGTTCCTCTCTGTTATCAAAGGTCACCAGAGGTTTGTAGTCATCGAGGGCTTCCAAGGTCTCTATCGGCTTGATGGTATTCGCATAGATGATGTTATCCCATATCCAGTCCTGCCGTTCTTTTTTGGGCATGTCCTTGATATTTTCATAGACAATCATGAATTCGGGCATGGATGCAACGTCAAAACTGCATCCCATCTTAAAGAGCGTCTTTACAATTTCGGGGTTTGAATTCGCCTTGACCGCATAGTAGACCTGGACAAAGGGCAGGTGGGCTTTGAATTCCCGGTAGTTTTTCCGGATCTTTTCATGATCGATCACAAAGACAGGGGTTCCCTGCTCCCGTGCCAGTTTCTGGAGGAGTGCCTTCCTGGTTTTTCCGATGTGAGGAACGCCATCATTATTCCTCTCCTTTTCTTTACACGTCTTCACGTTCTCTCCCACCTTTTCCGTACATGAGTGATTCATCGCACAAATAAGAAGTTTTTGAATTGCCAGACATCATCCTGATCATAGGTATTTTCAGGATTTTCCTTGAAATAGACCGTCCTGTTCTTCAGGGGTGTCCATTCAGAAGGCCCGGACCAGAATTCGCCGAGATAGGGCTTTGCTATATTGAGCACGAACTCATGGGGCAGATCGTCAGGAAGGCAGAAGCCTTTCTTTGGATTATCAATCATCCACATAACCGCGCTCACTACCCCGAGCGCCACCTGGACCGTGGTGGCATTCTGCCCCGGGGCTAGTTTTCGTGCTTCCTGGATCGGAAGAATACTTCCGGTCCACCACGAATTATAGGGATGACCCATCAGGAGGGCTCCTAAAATATCGGAGCCTGATACGATCTCCCGATCGTTCATGATCCGCAGTTTGGGTTGCAGTTCATAATTCCTTCCCCGCAACTCGTGGAGAGACGCAATGGTCGCATCACAGGGCATATATGCATAATAGACGGTCGGGCGGTAGACTGCTACACCATCCTCCCAGACGGTCCAGCGATCGGATATGCCGAAAGCCTCCCCGTGACGGATCACCATACCAACTATTTCCTGGTGGGGGAGCCATGAACGGACCCAGGTATTGATCCCCATCCGGGCGAGCATGATCCCGTTCTTGGGCCCTACGGGAGGAACCAGTGCGTGGTCGGGCATCTCCTTCTCATGGGTCCCCCATCCTATCTCGGCAGGAGCAGTACCCTCTTCCCTGAGTCCCTCGATACACCAGGTTCCCACAAACTCATCCACTTTTTTCGGTGAACGCGAGATCTGGGTATCCCGCTCTGAACAGTGAATGACCTTTATCCCGGCTTCCCTGGCAAGATCGGCATAGTTCCGCTCCCCGATCAGGGCAAGTATCCTGTCAGGGTCGGGAGCAATCCCATCGGCAACCATCCGGTGGGCAATATCAAAAAGCCCCTGCCGCGCAAAGTGCGAGATCAGGCCGGGATTAGCCCCATGGTCGACAATACAGGTCGATGCATTGTGATCCCAGTCCATGGTCAGGTCCTTGAGATTCATCTGGCGGTAGTACAAGGACTTCTCGTACGGGCTTGCAGTAAATCTCTTTTCCTCGGGATCCCAGATCTCCACCGAGGTATTTACATACAGGACATCATGATCATGACACCACTTCAGGATATCACAGCAGTCGATGTTCCAGGCAAGATCGATCAGCAAACCCCCGGATGTGAGAAACTCCGAAAGGATCCTGTCAAGATTTTTTGGGGTGATCTTTCGCCGGTAAAATCTGAGTCCCCGGGTCGTCCAGGCTTTGAGATCCTGTGCCTTATTTTTAAAATCGATGATCGTGATATTTTCAAGCGGTATGGTTACATGCCTGAGCAGGATCGGAAGCGTGCACTTTGACACCGCCCCGTACCCGATGATCAGAACTTTATTCCTGAATTCCACTACGTGCCTCCAGGATACCGGTGTTTACCATGATCGTGTCTTCAATGGTGTTCATACTACATTATCCCTGATAAGAAATATCTGTTCGCTTGATCAGGAATTTTACCCCTTGAATTGTACTGAACCCTTGGGCTGAATGGGATGTCTTTTTGTACCAGTCTGGAATACAATTTCCTCAAATAAGTATCAGCGATGCCATGAGGTCACTGGAAATACTGTTTCCGGTAGCGTCCTGAAAAAGCGGGTATTTATTCATACCAGTTCACTACTAGTATGGTGATTCTTTGTCAAAAAGGGCTGTCGATATCGTATTCCAGGCGATGTATTCGCTCACGGACATCAGGCTGATTCTTCGGGAGTCCGCACCCTCCCATGAACTCGACACCGGCCAGAGAGTACAGGCACAGCGTCTTCTGGAGAATCTCGAACGGCAGGTGGCATCCTTAAAGCAGGAGATGCTCAGATGAGGTGCGCGAATGGTATCGAGGCACGCCAGGTAAACGAACTCTTCATCAATATCGATCCGATCCAGGCCGGGGCCGGCTTACTGCCGATGCGATGAAGGCCGTCATTGCATACGGCGATGGGTATTCGGTCTGTGATAACTGCCGTAAACCTAACCGTCTGGACTATATCAGTAAGCCCCCGATCGCCGAATTCCATAAGGATCTGGCTGCCTGGCTCAATATGGACTCGGTACGAACGGTTCCCGGGGCACGGCGGGGGTTCCAGGCGGTCACCCATACCTATGTCCGGAAGGGGGACCCGGTCCTGCTGACCTCACTCTCCCACTATACCGAATTTCTTGCCATTGAAGAGGAAGGGGGATCCCCCGGGAAATTGCGGCAGATGCCGATCATAAAGTCACCGCCGATGCCGCAGCGATGAAGATCGAGGAGGTGAAACGGGAATTCGGCAGGGTACCGGTCCTTGCCCTGATCGATCATGTCGATTACCAGTACGGAAACATGCATGACGTGAAGGCAATCGCCAGAGTCGCCCGCCAGTATGATATCCCCATCCTGTATAACGGTGCATATACCGTCGGCATCCTCCCGGTTGACGGTAAAGATCTCGGTGTTGATTTCGTAGTCGGGTCAGGACATAAGAGCATGGCCGCCCCTGCGCCGTCCGGTGTCCTTGCTGCAACGAATGAGCGGGCAGCAGAGGTTTTTCGTACAACATCTATCGTCGGAGATGTAACCCAGCGAAAATTCGGGATCAAGGAACCGGAGATGATGGGCTGCACCCTGATGGGTGCCACCCTTGTCGGTCTGATGGCCTCCTTCCCCCATGTGAAGGAGAGGGTGAAGCAGTTCGACCGGGAACTGGCAAACAACAGGATTGTTACGGATGCGTTACTTTCCCTTGAAGGAACGAGGATTCTTTCGGAATACCCACGCAGGCACACCCTGACCCGGGTCGACACGATTGGATCCTTTGACCGAGTGGCAGAATCCCACAAAAAGCGGGGATTTTATCTCTCGGGTGCCCTTGAAGAGCGGGGGATCAAAGGAGTGATTCCCGGCGCTACAAAGATCTGGAAATTCAACACCTATGGAATGACCGGAAAACAGGCACGGTATCTTGCCGACGCCTTTGTTGCAGTCGCACGCGAGAACGGGCTCGCTGTGAATGAATGACCATACCTTTTTTATGAAAAAATCGGTTTTTCAAAATCGTTGTGGTCGGGAGCAACAGTTGCCCTCAAAAGTATCGGCAAATAAAAAAATCATCGTATTTGAGATCCAGAAACTCTGCGGGCGTAGTCCTCCCACATCAGATTCGGCGACGACAAGCCATGAGCATTCAACGTCTCAACAAGGCGGCCAGGATAAAAACGAGTGATATTGAGCAAGCCTGAGATACAAATGAACTCATGCGGAAGAAAATACTACCCAATTTCCCCTTTCATTTGAATGAGAATATATTTTTCTTATGAAGCATGACAGGATATTCACATTTGCAATCCTGTTGGCAGATCTCGGCCTCGAAGGTATTTCTCTATGGCACTGTCAAAAGTTCATTGTATTTTGTTGCGTTTCAACATCCGATAAGGCCCATACTGGCTGAAAGGATAATTCGCGAGTTCTATGTTCGAACCCGTAGCAGTCTGTGAATTTATCATGCTTGTCACCCAATGGTTTTCGGTTTCTCATGGGGATGAAATATAAACAAGAATCTATCGATACGAAAAGGATTATTCTCATCGCACTATGCCTGCTCGGTAGTGCAGGGTCGGCATCTGCATACCAGATGTATCTCAGTTGTCCGGAATCTGTACAGGCTGGTCTTCCGCTTAACTGTTCAGTTGACAGTAATTTACCTGCCGGAACCACCTTTGATGTTGTATTTTATCAGTCCGTATACCTCGCAGCCCCTTTCAGCCGTATATCTTTTGTGATCGGGGGAAATCATGCCACGATGTATCAGTCATTCGATACAAAGGGATTGCCCGGAGGCCTGTACAAAGTGGAAGTCCGGTTTTCCGGTAGTGAAGAGGGCAAACTGTCCTCCGATTCAGTGACCCTGCAAGTGCCCAGACTTATTGACCGTTCTGGGGAGATCACGATCACTTCTCCCATGTCCCAGACGTTTAACGAAGCGCTCAGAATTGAGGGGTCAGTGACCAGACTCGGCAATAAAGGGGTCGAGATCGAGGTCAGGGATCGAAACGGTGTTGTCTACGGGCCTCAATATATCAGCACAAAAGTTGATTTCAGATCCGGAGCAGGAGTTTTTACCCAGAAGGTAATGGTGACCCGGCCCGGAACGTATGATGTGTACTTCAAGGATGCAGACGGCTTCATCGGCATAAAGACCTTCAATGTCATTGCACAGGTGAACCCGTCACCGACCAACATTCCGAAAACAACGGTCACCAACCGCCAGACGACTGCTCCCGCAACCGTTCCAGCCACGACACAATCTCCTCTCTCTCCTGTTCCCGTCATTGCGGCACTTATTTGTGTGGGGTTGCTGGCAATGAGTATGTCAGGAAAGCACTAAACACGTGTTCATTTTTTCATAACAGCCCTGGAAGCGCTCAGCAGTCCATGCCACAAACTTTTACCAATGAAAAGTGATTTTCATTATCGTGAGGAATTGTTTAGATCCGACCTGATCTAACAAAACAGATGGGTTGTTTTATTCCAACTTTTTTTTTAATGGATTTTATGTACCAGCAAATTGCCAGAAATTTTTAAAAAAAAATAAGTTTGTTATTCTTTCCGGTGCTTTATTGCTTTCCATCCCAGATAGCAGATTCCTGTTAATAAAATCAAAAATACCATGCCGTAGAAAAGAGAATAATGGGAAATACTTCGGAATCCTGGAATTGAGACATCAGTCGACGTAGGTATTGGAGTAGATGGCACTACTTCAATCGCATACGTGTTATTATCCCAACTCCCGATATAGACGACACCGTTTGACACGGCTGGTGATGCCAATACGGCACCTCCCGTAGCGAACCGCCACTTCTCATTCCCCTTACCGCGTTAATTGCGTAAAGATTGTTATCATCACTCCCAATATAGACGATACCGTTTGACACGGCTGGTGATGCCAATACGGCACCTCCCGTAGCGAACCGCCACTTCTCAGTTCCCCTTACCGCGTCAATTGCGTAAAGATTGTTATCCCAACTTCCAATATAGACGACACCGTTTGACACTACAGGTGATGAAACTACATAATTTCCCGTCTTGAACTGCCATTTCTCAGTTCCTGTGACCGCATCGATTGCATATACGTTACTATCAATACTTCCAATATAGACAGTATCGTTTGACACCGCAGGGGATGACCATACACTTTCTCCCGTAGTAAATCGCCATTTCTCAGTTCCTGTGACCGCATCGATTGCATACAGATTATTATCCGAACTTCCGATATAGATGACCCCGTTCGATACTACGGGTGAAGATAGCACATAGCTTCCTGTCGCGAAAATCCATTTCTCAGTTCCCATTATTGCATCAATTGCATATACGTTACTATCAATACTTCCAATATAGACAGTACCGTTTGAAACTGCAGGGGATGATTCTACCCCATTCCCAGTCGTCGTAAATCGCCATTTCTCAATTCCCGTCACCGCCTCAATTGCATATACATTACCATCATTACTCCCGATATAGACAGTACCGTTAAAGACTGCAGGCGATGAATACACCCCATCCTCAGTCTTGAATCGCCATTTCTCAATTCCCGTCATTGAATCGATTGCATACACGTTATTATCATAACTTCCGAAATAGACGACACCATTTGATATTTTAGGGGATGACAACACCCAACCTCCCGTCTCGTAACGCCAGAACTGCGTAACTGTTAGTTCACTATCTCCATTCTGATACACGCCTTTTGGCAGGGAATCTGCCTTGAAAATCATGTCAGTAGCCTCGACCGATGTGGTTAGTATTGTGATGAGGAAAAGAAGGATTATACAGAAGTGATAATCTTTGATACCATTATCTTTCCTCAGATGGTTTAGGAACTCCCACCGTATCATCAATATTGGCAGTTGTCAGCAGGAAGGAAAAAGGTTGTGAATCCCGATTGAGGAGGGCACCAGATTTTCTCTGTATAGAATATAGGGGATTTATCTGTAGTGTCGTTCAAATTTTCAAGTAGGTCGATAAAAAAACTTATATTTAAAAATACACAGTCAACCGTGTATTATTTAAAAAAAAAGTAGTGTTTTAAAAAAAACGATATCCTCGTAACATTTTTTGAGATTTTCTGTTGGCGCTCATCTGCAGGACTCGCCATGCTGGGAAAGGTCCAGCCCGACATACTCCTCCTCTTCACTTACCCGGAGTCCCAGGGTCCGGTCAATAGCGAGTGCAATGATGTATGTTATGACGAACGCATACACAGTAACTGCCACTGCGCCGATCGCATTTGCCGTAAACTGGTGGATATTTCCCTCCAGGAGGCCGGAGTAACTGGAAACTGCGGTCGTCGCAAAAATTCCTGCACAGATCGTCCCGAAGAAGCCACCAACCCCGTGTACTGCCCACGCATCAAGACTCTCGTCCATCCCGCTTCTGATCCTCCAGAGCATCGCCTTATAGCAGATAATACCCGCAATGGCACCGATGAGGATCGCGGTCATTGGCGTTACGAAACCAGCGGCTGGCGTGATTGTTCCCAGGCCGGCAACGGCACCGGTTACCATACCGAGGGAACTGGGTTTGCCGTTCAGCCAGCTGATCGCCAGCCAGGAGAGTGCCCCGGCTGCCGCAGCAGTATTCGTCACAACAATCGCATTTACCGCAATGCCGTCTGCAGCAAGGGCACTGCCACCGTTGAAACCAAACCAGCCGAACCAGAGAAGGCCGGCACCCAGCAAGGTCATGGGTATGTTGTGCGGCTCCATGGAATAATGCCCGTATCCCGCACGTTTGCCGATAACAAGGGCAATGGCAAGCGCTGCAAATCCGGCGCTGATATGGACAACCATTCCCCCGGCAAAATCGATGACACCGATTGCCGCGAGCCATCCGCCCCCCCAGACCCAGTGTGCAATGGGATCATATACGAGCGTCGTCCAGAGAAGGGAGAAGATGATAAACGAACTGAGTTTCACCCGCTCTGCAAGACCGGATGTGACAATTGCCACGGTGACTGCTGCAAACGTCATCTGGAAGATCATGAAGAGAAGAGGCGGATATCCCCCGTTACCGACGTTCAGGCCTACGCCGTTCAGGCCAAGAAACCCAAGATCCCCGGTGATTCCCCCGATATCATGCCCGAACGCAAACGAGTACCCGATGAGAATCCACTGGATGCTGACAAGAGCAAATGCGATAAAAGACAGGGAGATCATCGAGATAAAATTCTTCTTTCGGACGAGTCCGCCGTAGAAAAAACCTACGCCCGGGGTCATAAGCATCACCAGTGCCGTGGCAGTGATGAGCCATGCAATTGTAGAACTGCTGTCTGCAATCATGTTACCATTCCTGTTTCAAACGGGGTCTTCTCCCCCGATCATTTCCGGTTATTCTCGGATACTATAGCGGGTAGCAATTGTCTGAAATATCTGATAAGATGGTGATATGGTAATATATAAAATAGGAAGAAAGAATATTCCATCTTTTTCACTTATTACTTGTCCCATTTCTTTCGTGATTGGACAATACGTGCACTGGGATAGTTTATTACTCCCCATGCCCTACGATTCGTTGGTCAGAAGGCGGATTGCAGAGCATTCCGCAGGCAGGTAATGGATGTTTGAAAAAGTCGATCTGACGAAAACTGTTGATGATAAGATATTCGATACATCACTTCCTCCATTGAAGGAGAGGCTGGGCATACTTCAGCGCACGCTTCGCGATCGGAACATACCCACCATAATTGTTATCGAAGGATGGAATGCGTCCGGTATCACCATGTCTACCCATGAGATAATCCAGTCTCTTGACCCACGAGGATTTACCCTCCATGCAACTGACAAACCTACCGATGATGAACGGGTTCGCCCGTTCCTGTGGAGGTTCTGGACGAAAACCCCTGAGATGGGTCGCATAGCAATCTTTGCCCGCAGCTGGTACAGCCGGGCTTTGGCTGAGAAACTCTCAAAAGTCGGCTGGAAAAAATCACTGAAGGATGAAATCCTGTCAATAAATAATTTCGAACGCCAGCTATCCGACAGTGGCGTGATTATCATCAAGTTCTTTTTACATATCACCAAGGACGAACAAAAGATCCGTCTCCTGGAACGTGAGAGAAACCCGCTTACTGCCTGGCTCGTTACCCCCCGCATCTGGGATTTCCATCACCATTATGACACATATATTCCCATCATCGATGAGTTTATTGAAAATACTGAAACCCGTTACGCACCCTGGCATGTTATTGAAGCGACCGATCGGAAATATGCGATTCTTAAAGTGCACTCGTATCTCGTTAGAGAACTTGAAAAAAGAACTGAGGCAAAATCTGAAAAAGATGCCGGAAACAAAAAACAAAAAGTCCTTTCTGGTTATCCGAAAACCCCTGTTCCGAGAAGGTCTTCTGCAGTCCCGGCCCACTTAAAAGAAGATTGCCAGATAATGCTTGACAATCTCCAGATAGAGATGCTGGAACTTCATTATCTCCTCTTCAAGCGTAAAATCCCTTTTATCATTGTCTATGAAGGATGGGACGCAGCCGGAAAGGGCGGGAATATCACCCGTCTTGCCCGTCATATGAACCCCCTGGGGTATGATGTTGTCCCTGTTTCGGCGCCGAACGACTATGAGAGGAACCATCATTACCTCTGGAGATTTATCCGGAATTTCCCCAAAGCCGGGCATTTTGCCATATTCGATCGTTCATGGTACGGGCGGGTGCTTGTCGAGCGTGTTGAAAGGTTCTGTTCGGAACCGGAATGGCAGAGGGCATACAGGGAAATCAATGAGATGGAGGCGGACTATGTCAACAGCAGTGGCGGCGGGATCCTCAAGTTCTGGCTGGAAATTGACAAGGACGAACAGCTGAAAAGGTTCAGACAAAGGGAAGAAGACCCGCTCAAGCGCTACAAAATCACCGAAGATGACTGGAAAAACCGGGAGAAATGGGATCTCGTATGAACCGTGCGGTTGACGAGATGCTGGCACGGACCAATACCCGGCACGCTCCCTGGATCGTAATTGAATCAGATGATAAATGGTATGCCCGGGTCAGGACACTGGAAAATGTTGTCCGGTATGCCGGGAATCTTCTTTAGTATCACTCAGGAAAATAGGAGGACTGTCCGGATTGTTTTCCCTTTTTTTGAATTAGGGGATATCCCAGGGTTTATTCATCCTGGGCAATTAATTCTGAACGCGTCCTTGAGTTCTTTATCGGGTCCGGTTCACCCGGAATTCGATCTTCCTTTACCATGTTCCGCGATGTTCATTTCAGCCATGAAAAAGATTATCCACAGTGATTCACGGAACCTCCGGGCATCGTTTACGGACTTTTTCGCCATCATGGTAACGAGAATAATAACCGAAGAGAGCATTGTCGGGACGTTGATCTTTTGGGATTTTCAAAAGGCTGCATTGCATCGGTGCGTTGCACCAATTTATAACCTAACGATAGCAACACTGCATCATTAAATCTGTTAGATCTACCGGGAGAGGAGAGACGCATGTATAAAGTACTCTATGTTGATGATGAACCGGTGCTGCTTGAAATAGCGAAGATCTTTCTCGAAAAAACCAAGGAATTCGCCCTTGACATCACGACTTCTGCCAATGAAATCCTGAAATCAGACAAAATAAAATCGTACGACGCCATTATATCCGATTATCAGATGCCGGGAATGGATGGAATCACCTTTCTCAAGCACGTACACACGGAATTCGGCGATATCCCATTTATTATTTTTACCGGGAAGGGGAGGGAAGATGTTGTCATTGCGGCGCTTAATAACGGCGCCGATTACTATCTCAATAAAAGTATAGATCCCCGATCCCAGTTTGACGATCTTGCCCAGAACATGAAACGGGTTATCAAACGGAGGCAGGCCCGTGAAGCGATTAAGAACTCTGAGCGGCGGTTATCAAATCTCATTAATTTTCTTCCCGACCCCACCTTTGCGATAGATCTCGAAGGAAAGGTGATTGCCTGGAACAGGGCGATGGAAAACCTGACCGGGGTACAGAAAACTACCATAATCGGGGAGTCAGATTATATCTATGCTCTCCCTTTCTTTGATAAAAGGCAACCCATGCTCCTGGATCTTATACTCCATGAGAATAAGGAGATCGAAAAAGAATATCCATCTATCCGTCATCAGGACGACAAACTCATCACTGAAATGCATCTTCCGATGTTCCATGACGGCAGGGGCGCAGATCTCTGGTCGATTGCCTCGCCCCTTTACGACATAAGCGGGAATATTACCGGTGCAATAGAAGTCATACGGGATATCAGTGAGAATACGAGAGAGGATTGTGCACTCCGGGAAAGTGAAGAACAGTATCGTGCTCTCTTCGAAGGTGCTCCTGATGCAATTCTCCTGCTTGAAGATACAAAATTCATTGGTTGTAACATGAGCGCGATCCCTGTTTTCGGATGCACGAAAAAAGAAGATATACTCGAACGGTCATTCCTTGACTTTTCACCGGTGATGCAACCTGATCGAAGCAGTTCCGAGCAGAAAGGAGAGGAGAAAATTTCTTCTGCCCGAAAGGGCACACTCCAATCCTTTGAGTGGTTATTTACCCGCCGGGATGGCACTCCTTTTTTTGCTGAGATTATCCTCAGCCAGGTGACCCTCGGCGGCAAGACCCTGCTTCAGGCAATCGTGCGGGATATAAACAGACGCAAGGAGGCAGAAAAGATACTTCGGAACAGTGAGGCAACATACCGGGATGTTGTCGAGAATGAGACGGAGTTGATTGCACGCTTCCTTCCCGACGGTACGCACATCTTTGTCAATGACGCATATTGCCGGTACTTCAACAAATCCCGTCAGGATATTATCGGTAAAAAACTTATTCCCCGGATCCCCCGCGAAGACCACCGCAAAATCCGGGACCATTTTACCTCTCTGACCGGGGAACATCCATCTGCATCCAACACGCACCGTATTATTATGCCGGACGGATCGATCCGGTGGCAGCGCTGGTCCGATCGGGCACTTTTTGACAAAAACGGTGTACTTATCGAATATCAATCCGTTGGTCGGGATATTACCGAACAGAAGCAGATGGAAGAAGCGCTTGAACTCGCCTGCCAGAAGATGAACCTCCTCGCAAGTATCACCCGACACGATATCCTCAACCAGCTCACGGTTCTTTCAGGTTATCTGGCATTATCAGAAGAATTTACCACCGATGAAAAACTTCTCGGCTTTATTAAAAAAGAGGAGATTGCAACGGAAAGAATCAACCAGCAGATCGCCTTTACGAAAGAATACCAGGATATCGGAGTGCACAAGCCCCAGTGGCAGAATGTGCATGATGTTATTGTCAACGCCGCACATCAGATTGACCTGGGTCTCATCTCTCTCCAGGTACACTTCACCGATATCGAAGTGTATGCAGATCCCCTCCTGGGAAAAGTTTTTTATAATCTTTTGGATAATGCCAGGAGTCACGGGGAAAAAACCAGCACGATTCAGTTTTCTTCCTGCCAGTCCGGAACGAAACTGAGTATAATCTGCGAAGACGACGGCGTTGGCATTGACAGCGAGACAAAGAAACATCTGTTTGAACGGGGATACGGGAAAAACCATGGCTACGGGTTATTCCTGATACGGGAGATCCTGGCTATTACCAGGATTACCATCGATGAATGTGGAGAACCCGGAAATGGTGCACGATTTAAGGTAACGATACCCAGTGGAATGTTCCGGTTTACGGGAAATACTTCTCTCAAACCCGGGAATAAAAATATCTGAAAATAAACGACGGCGGTTGGTCGTCACGGCTTACAACCGATGTCAATATTATTCATGAGCCGACACTGTTCATTCTCCGGTCATTTATAACCGTAATAACGAACGAAGTCCCGTCCGGAGAAGCGAGGGTGCGCACCGGATTAGTGCTGGCTTCATGAGAAGTTTTCTGACCAGTACTCCCGGACGGTCCATATCGCCGTACGCTATGATTGTCTTGATAATGTCAGGATCTTTGAATGCCTGAATTAACACATCCATCTCCGGGGCCGATATGTTCTGGCGTAGCTGAAAGAGACGGAATCCGAGATCAAGGTCACTCCCGATATCTTCCCGCCACCTCCGCTCATAGTCTGCGAGCATGGCATCCGTGTACAGGTCGGCTTCACAACAGTCAATGGCTACCGCGGCCGCATGCCTGGCCGAACGGATGCCTGTATATACTCCTCCTCCGGAGGTCGGTTTTGCAAACCCTGCAGCATCCCCGGTGAACAGTGTACGGTGACCGTAAGTTCTCGGCATCAGCCCAAGAGGGAGTGTTCCGGTAACCAGATGGATGGAATTCTCACCGAATTTTTTCCGGAATGCGTTGAACAGTTCCGGCACTCCGGTCCGGCTGCACAGACCTATACGCACCCGCCCCTCGCCCACCGGAATCTTCCATCCAAAAAAATCAGGTGACGCATCAGGATAGATCTCTACAAACCGCGAATCGCATTCGTGGACCAGATCTGCCTGGATCCCGGCAAGATATATCCTGGCCCTGGGCATGGCGAAGATGCGGGCGATGCTGCTCCTCGGGCCATCTGCGGCGATTAGAAGACGGAAGGGGATCTCCCGGTGTCCATTCACTCCCCGGCTCAGGAGCGTCGTTCCGCGGACATCATACGCGGCGGTCTTTAGGGAGAACTCCGCTCCCGCCTCAGCCGCACGCTCCGCCATCTCACGATCAAGCGCCCCGCGGTCAACAACGACCGCCTTCTGAGTCTTTGCATCGATGAGGATACTGATACCTGAACCGGACACGACGCGGGCGCCGTATACCCTGTTGAGAACCGGACGTTCTGATGTCCGGCATTCCGCGAATGCGGCATCTGAAAGGAGCCCGGCACACTGGACAGGATAGCCGATGGTCCCGTGCTCTTCGATACAAAGTGTTTTGAGACCGTTACGGGCACATTCGGCTGCTGCAGCAGTTCCGGCTGGTCCTGCACCAATTACAATAACGTCGTATGTCATGGATAACTCATGCACGGGTCAGACAGGGATATGAAGGGAGAGGGTTATTTTTTCCCTTCGGGTTTATGGATCTCACAGGTTTTGTCCTTTGTTGTCCAGGCGGCATTCCGGAGATTTTGCTCCGGGATCTCTTTCTGATAGATGCCCATCAGGATGGACACCAGGCCGAAAACAAATGCAAAGTTGCCAAGAATAACGACGACAAGGTTATCATACAGAACAGGGAAAAACCAGAGGAGACCGGCGAGCAGGATTGTCCCTGCGATAAACATACCGGGGATAAAGAAATATTTGGTCCTCGGATGGGTAAGTGCAAGCGTTATGTCATTAAACCCGTTGTAAAATGCGATCCCTGCAATGATGAGCAGAAAAATAATTTCCACGACCGGCTGGACAAGGAAGGAGAGAACTATCACAACCAGCAACACTGCGGAAAGACCGAACCAGAACATCGAGTCGTCGCCCCGGGACGTAATGGCAAGGAAAAGAAATATGATGATAGTCAGGGCGGCTAAAAGAAGGAATATATAATAAAAAGCGGCGCGCAGCAACTCTGGAAACACCAGGGCCAGAAGCCCGAAAAAAACACCGATAATGCCCCAGATGAGGCACGACAATCTTGTGTCCATGACAATATCACCGGATTCGATGAATGAAATACATCCTTATCCATCACTCCATTTGCCGCACAACTACAAAATTTATCCTATCAGTTTTATTAATTTCCCCTCCAATGCTGATACCATACCTTATCAGAATGATCAAGACAGGCCACCATATGCCTTACAGCCTGAAAGCTGATACACAATTGCGGTATTTTATGCATGTCTGCTCCACCCGGGTCAACCCCCTCCGTTCAGTCCCTTGATGGAATCATCCGTGATGAGCTGACTGCTGTCCGTACAAAGCGCATCGCTCTGAAGTCACCGGAAAAGCCGGGGTTTCTTCACTATTTCATCCTTACTTCCTGTATTATTGTCAATATCGTTTTTTTTGTAATAGTGACTGATTATCCGGAGATATTCATCGCAGCTAGTTTTTACCTCAACATGTTTTATTTTATCATCCTGCTTATTCCGACACATGTTACCAGAGCCGGATTTTCAGGAAACGAGATCACACACTTTCATACGTGGCTTAAGGATGTAGGTGTCAAATCAGGAACGTCAAAGTTTACCCGGCTCTTCATTAATGCTTTTTTCATGAATAGCAAAGCGTTAGTCTCTGGGGATCGGACTGATATTTTCCATCGATATTTTATTTGCATTCCTGTCGAATGTCTTTGGTGATCTTCCTCTGATCGCAGCAATCATCGTTATTGCTCAATCCGGTATCATCATCCTCTTCTACCTTGTAGTCTGGAAAATAGAACCTTTTTCCACAGAGTTCAAAAAAAATATCGAGCAGGTCAGAAAAAGACTCTCCCGGGAAAATATTCCGCCATGGATGGTTTCTGCAATCTTTATGACCGGTGTCCTGTTTGCAGCATTTATTTTCCTGACCGCTATCATCCTCCTGCCCGGAATGACGGTCACTGCATTCATGAGCCAGTCCGGACTCAACAACCTGGCTTACCTTATCCTGTTTATTCTGATCCTGGCAGTCAGCCAGTATTTTCTCATCAGGCATATTCACGGGATAACCAGCCGGGAGATGGCGGTGCGCATCCTGGATTTCCAGGAAGATTCCCTCAACGAGCTCGAGCAGAATTCACGATGGCAGGGGAGTCGGAACCCTGCATGAACATAAGGAATGGATCGAAAGAACCGCTCTCCTTCTTGAGTCAAGGATCTATTCGGTAAAAGAACACACCCTGCTGGGAACATTTCCGGTGTATACCGCTGATATTGACGTTGCAGCACTCATGGACACCATGACGCTTACCGCGATTAAACGTTCTTTCGAAAGGTACGGTGGTATTCCCGAAGATCATTATTCCGGTGACGAATAGACAGAAAGGAGGGCGGGGAGAATTACATGGATCCTGGTGTGAAAAAAAAGGGTGGAGATAATTCCCATCAATTTTCTGTTTTATGAGAGAAATTGCGTCTGCTGCGTGTTACTCGTGCCCGAAACCAAAAAATTCGATATGAAAAATTTTCTCTATGATATAGAGAATCGCAAAGAAGAAGGCTGCATACAGGATAAAATTTATCAGAAAATTAGCCCAGCCGGTGATCCCTGCGGCAGATACTATCACATTCGATAGTGCATCAGCGATGACTATTGCGCAGAGGATGCCAATAAAAAACAGTGCCCATTTTTTTACCGTTGCATAGTCCATGCATAGAGGTAGAATCCTGAACTATAAAAACCCCGGATAAGGGAACGTGGCCGATCATCCGGCCGTACTGAAAAATAGCCGCGGTTCTGTGGATTTGAATTCTTTCTCCGTTCCGAAACAGATCTTTATGGCGGTCGTGCAGGTTTCTCCCTGCAGGATCGGGAAAACCATTATTGGTTTCCCGTCGGATTAAGATTATGAATGATGATCTGCAGGAAGCCTTACCGGACACGGAAGATGCGGAGGAGGATCGTGCTTCAGACATCAGCCCCCAGCCTTTAAGCCGTTCATTGATTATCGCGCTTGGCCTTGTCGGAATCCTGGTCCTGCTCATCATTTTTGTGAACGTTCCGGGTATCAGGGCATCCGCCAGCGTTAGTATAACACGGTCTGACTGGATACTGCAGTCATATGCGGACACATCGGGAACGCTTATCCCGCTGGGGTCCGGAACACCGGTAACGGCCATTTTTGACAGTAACGCCAGTGTAAGCGGTTCTGGCGGATGTAACAGTTACCGTGCAAACTATACCGTCCGTGATTTTTCGATATATGTCTCCCCACCTGTATCAACAACGATCTTCTGCCATGATCCGGGCGTCATGCATCGGGAGTCTGCGTATCTCAATGATCTTGTGCAAGCTGAAGAACTGAGAATCAGCGAATCAGATCTGATATTGTATGACGGATCGGGAAAACCTGTTCTGGTCTTTGTGAAAGATAGAAATGTGCCGGTATAAAAACAAGGGAATTTCCGCTACTCCCTGCCGTCATGTCCGAGGCACCCGTCACGTCCGCTCCCGCGTTGGATTAACAAAGGGAATCTTCCGAAAATCTCACTGCCCCGGAGGATTTCCGGAAGAGTCTGAGGTGAGGTAACACCCTCCAAATACAACTAATTCGGGAAAAGGGACAATAAGATCGCATGCCGATTCCCGGAAGATCAATTAGATTGGAATTCGCTGTTCTCCTTTTCTATGGAGAGCCACGCCGCCAGCGCATTATGGGGCACACTGTTATAGTCCAGTGACCCCAGTCTTCAAACCACCCATTAGTCCAGAAACAGTTACCGTCGGGCATATTGCAGCAACGTCAGTTTAATGGGAAAAATACCAAAAAAATTATCGCTCAATAAGATGGATATGCTCATCGGTTTTCTTTGCCAGCCCGACGCGACCCTGCAGGCGGGCGACATCGGATATCGCCTCGAGCACATGGACCGATTCTTCAAGAAATGAGAGTATATCGGCGGGAAACATTTCAATACCATATTCATCGAGCATGAATGCGGCGATCTGACGGTGGTCAAGACCGTTCTCACGCAGTTCGATTACTTTTTTTGCAAATTTTTTCTCCGGGCAGCCGCACAGTGGCGAATCCTTGCAGTCACAGCGGAGAAAATCGTTGAAAAAAGCGAGGATCTGTTCCCTCACCGCGAAATCGAGCGAATCGTAATCAAGACGCGACGAAAGGGTCTCGAGCATGGTGCCGGAAAAGGCCAGTTCGGGCAGGCGAAATCCTGCAAGCCTCTCTAACTTTTTTGCGTGGCGGAACCTTGCCCTGTCCGCGATCAATCCTCGTCCCCTACTCCTTCATCAAAGTTTTTCAGCGATACCATCGCCTCGCCCATCCGTTCGCATTCGATAAGCCACTCGTCAAAAAGGGTTGTCGGTTCTATATCGTCTTTTAAGTATTTCCCGCAGCAGGATGCCCCATCGATAACACTGGCCCCGATATTTGCTGCCACTTCAAGTGCCTCCTCCATATCCTTCTCGATGGCAGCCCGACCCTTCTTGACGAGGGTTTTAATATCCTTATCAAAACCGCCAGCGAGATACAGCCTGCAGGAAGCAAAGAGCGCAAGTTTTGGTAGCTGGAGGATCTCGATGATCTCGCCCATATCGCCTTCCGGTGCTGCCGACATAATGATGGTTTCTACCTGAGAGCTTATCGACCGCTTCTTCAAACGAATAGCGTTTATTCTGGTAGAGTTTGATAATCTTCAGCACGGATACGGTGATGTCCACCGAGAAATTGTCGAGCACCCGGAACCCTTCGGGAAGTTCGTCGATTTTGGGATCTGCTTCAAAACTGGAATCGCTGAGGGTTTTTAACCAGTTGTCCCAGCGTTCCTGGTTGTAAAAAATATAAAACAACTTGAGCGGTTCCTCTTCTGTTTTTTTGCCTGCCTTTTTTACCATTTCAGTACACTATTCGTTTGCGAAATTAAAGGGTTTCGTTGTCTATGTGCACCCTGGCAGATCTCCCGAGGATCCTTGGGCAAAGATTCGCGTGGTCATGGATCGGGCAGTCACCACCAATCGTTATCACCCTTGACCATCAATATTTACGGCAAAGGTGTTGCTGTGGAAAAACCGGAAAGACTCGTAATGGCCAGATACGGGGAGTTATTTTTAAAGAGTGAACCGGTGAAACACCATTTTATCGGTATGCTCCTGAGAAATATCGGAAGAGCCCTTACCGTTTCATCCCTTTCCTATCATTTCGAGACCCCTCGCGGCCGCGTCCTGATCCATGGGGATCACCCGGAGGAGATCGCCGGCGTTGTTGCCCGGATTTTTGGTATCGTCGATGTCAGTATCTGCTCACGGACAAGCCCCCGGCTTGAGGATATCTGTGACGAAGCCGTCTCCCTGGCATCCGCAAACCTTCGTGCAGGAATGAGTTTTGCAGTCCGTGCTAAACGACAGCACAAAACCGGACCCGACAGCCAGGAACTCGGTACCCTGATAGGTTCGGCGGTTTATAATCATATCCCCGGACTGCTGGTAGACCTGGATACTCCGGACTATGAACTCTTTGTTGAGGTGCGGGACTTTGGCGGACTCGTGTATGATTCCCGCATTGCAGCGCCGGGAGGCCTGCCATGGGGGACACAGGGGAGGGTGCTTGCATTACTTTCATCAGGCATTGATTCGCCGGTCGCCTCCTGGCTGATGATGAAACGCGGGTGCGAAATCACCAACCTGCATCTCGATGCAGGACGGTGGGCTGGAAAGGATGTCACCCAGGCAGCAATCGAGAATCATCGCAGGCTCTCCTCCTGGTGCCCGGGAAATCCACTCTCCCTGGTACTTGCCAGCAGCGAACTTTTGTATGACCGCATGGAACAGCTCCATATCTCTCCCCGGTACCGCTGTGTCATCTGCAAACGTTTCATGCAGCATATTGCAGGATGCCTGATGAAAAAAGAGGGGGCTCTTGCGGTAATTACCGGCGAGAACCTCGGGCAGGTAGCCTCCCAGACACTGGCAAACCTCTCGGTCATCTCTGAGGCAGTCACTGTGCCGGTGCTCCGCCCACTTATTACCTATGACAAGGAGGAGACAATCGTCATTGCACGGAGGATCGGGACCTTTGATGCACATCCTGGAGATCTGAAGTGCCGGGCAGTGCCGTCCATGCCGGCCACCGCGGCAGACCTTGAGTCGGTAAAAACGTGCGAGATGAAGATGGATATTGACGGGATCACTGCGGGAACACTTTCAGGTCTGCGGTTTCTGACCGCTTTGAATGGCGAGATTGTGGAAAAAAAATAATCAGATTTTTATCAGAAAATACATTGAGTGTTCGTTTCGCTTACACAGTAATTCAGTGACGGGTTCCTTGGATTATTTTGCACAGCAAGTTCATTATATTCCCTAACACGTCAAACAAGGGCTCCTTTATATTATGTGTTTACATAGAACGCTATCCGGACTGAGGGTCATCGTTTTCTGATGAATTAAAAAACTATTTCATTAAATATTAAATAACAATATTTTTTAACCACAGTGTGCTACAAATATTAAGAAACGTAATAACTGGCGATCTTATGCATATTCCTGACGGATTTTTTCCTCTTTCACAGGCAATTATCTACTGGGTTATCGCAATAGTATTCATTTTTTTATCTCTCCGCTGGGCCAGATCTGAGATGAGCGAGGAGAAAGTTCCCCTTGTAGCGGTACTGGCTGCCGGAATTTTTGCGATTCAGACAATGAATATGGCTCTTCCCATCTCGATTGTGCCAGGCGGGGTTAGCGGACACGTGGTCGGGGCGGCTCTTGCTGCAATTGTACTGGGTTCCCCCTTTGCCGCTGTTTTCATTCTGACCCTTGTCCTGATACTCCAGGGAATTTTTTTCGGGGATGGCGGTATCACCGCGATGGGCGCAAATATTATTAACATGGGTGTAATCGGCGGATTTTTTGGTTTTTACTCCTACCGCTCGATCAATGGCCTGTTTAAAAACCGTTTTGCCGCTGCTTTTATTGCCGGCTGGATCTCCTTGTTTGTTCCTGCAATAGTAGCCGCCGTGGAACTTGCCATTGCCGGGACATTTCCCCTGGCTCCGGGCTTGTATCCATGGGAGTCTATCACGCCTTTATTGGGATTATCGAGGGAGGTGCGACCGCTTTTGCACTTTCGCTCATCTTACATGCACGGCCGGATATTATCGGTGGGGACAGACCTGAGAATGTCCATAAAGCAAGAGATTTGGTCATTGGCGCCGGTATTGTAATTGCGCTGTCCATCGCAATCCTTGCTCCGTTTTATGCATCAGCGTATCCGGACGGGCTGGACAGTACTTTCCTGACCCTGTCCGGAGTAAAGAGTCCAGACACTGTCCATATCAATGACTCCGAGGTTGCACATGCACATGCCCTGGTAATTGAAAAGACCGGTAACAGTGTATCGTGGCAGGCACCTTTTACCGATTATGTGATCCCCGGTATGGATAAACCAGGTGAAGTACTGGCGATCATTTCCGGCGTACTGGTTCTTTTTGCCATCGGGTTTGGCATCTCCCGTTTCATCGCAAGGAAACAGTAAGAATTATAAAATTACTTTATCTCAATTACAGGAAGATTCCCCATGCACCTTATAGAAACCCGCGATCTCACGTATACATACCCGGGCAATGTCACTGCCCTGCACAGTTTAAACTTCGTTGCCCCACGGAATGCCCGTATTGCTGTTATCGGGTCGAATGGCGCCGGGAAAAGCACCCTTTTTAAACTGTTCAATGGCATTTTTAAACCGACCACGGGTTCCATTTTAATCCGTGGCGAACCGATTACCAGCGCAAATATCCGCGAGGTGCGCAAATTTGTCGGGATAGTGTTCCAGAATGCCGATGACCAGATATTTTCCCCGACAGTAGAACAGGATGTCGCTTTTGGCCCGACCAATCTCGGGCTGGATCCGGAAACAATCCACCACCGCGTCCATGAAGCGCTCAGACTCGTCGGCATCGAAGATCTCGCCCACCGTGTTCCTCACCACTTAAGCGGAGGGGAGAAAAAACGGGTAGCCATTGCCGGGGTTGTCGCGATGGAGCCCGAAGTACTTGTACTTGATGAGCCGACTGCCGGGCTTGATCCCCAGGGAGTCCATGATCTGACCGGGTTTATCAACTCATTATCACGGAAGTACGGAATGACAGTTATATTTTCAACTCACGATGTCTCGCTTGTTGCCGAGGTTGCTGATTATGTCTATGTCATGAATAAAGGGAGATTTGTTGCACAGGGAACCGTGGAAGAGATATTTTTACAACCTGATCTGCTCAGATCAGTCCGGCTGGATGTGCCGGTACTGCCGAAGCTCATTCGTTCGCTCCAGGAGAAAGGTATCCCGGTACCAATGGCGTATACGTATGAAGATGCCGAGAAGGCATTTGCCCGTACGTACCATGGGAAATAAACGGATGAACAGGAAAGATCAGGACCAATGAACCATGATTGAAGAACTTTTTTATATAGAAAAGTCTGCATACAAAGACAGCCATATCCACCGTATTGACGCCCGGGTGAAGATAGTCTGTGCATTCTCCCTGATCATCGCTATGGTTGCCGTGCCGTATTCCCCGCTCGTCTTTTGGGTCGGAGTGATTTTTTTCTTATTTTTTCTAGGGATCTGGCTCATGAGCCGGCTCCCTGTTACTATACTGATAAAACGTCTTGCACTGGTATTGCCCTTCGGGTTGTTTATAATAATTTTCCAGATCTTTTTTACGAACAGGTATTACACCGTGTTTCACGTTATCGCCAATCTGCCGTTCGGCATTCACATATATGCAGAATCCCTTGAATTTGCTACCATCCTTTTTGTAAAATTTATCGTGAGTGTCTCTTCAATTATCCTCCTGTCATCCACAACAAAACTCCAGGATATGCTGGAAGGGGCCGGGCGGATGGGTCTTCCGGCCGAGTTTGCCCTCACACTGGGGATGATGATCAGGTACCTCTTTGTCTTCGGGTATATTTACCGGAAAGTCAATGAGTCTCTCGCCACGCGATGTTTCGACCCCTTTGATCCGGATCTCCCCTATATGTACCGACTGAAACAGGTTGGTTATACGATCGGATCAATTTTCATTCGTTCCTATGAACAGGGAGAACGTGTGTATACAAGTATGCTCTGCCGGGGGTATGGAAGTGACAGCCATATCTTTCTTATAAAAAAGCCTTTGAAAAGGATGGAATGGGTTGAATTTGGACTCTGTATGGTTTTTATCATCGGCGTTCCGCTTACGATCTGGATAATTGCGACGACGGGTCCCTAACGTCACTTTTTTTTGCTCTGCCTGTACTCTTGTTACTATGAACTATCCTTTCGGTCATGGATTTATTACCAGTATCATGCTTATAACGAACCATTTCGCACTGCCTCCGGAACAGGCATGGCCCGGGGCGGGAGATCATGTCGAGGGCATGGTGCTCCCGGAAAAATTCCGGGGTACTGAAGTAGAAGAACTCACTACACTGCTCAGAAAGAAGGTGATCTGGCACCAGCCGGGTACGATGGACAGGGAAGATGCCCGGGATGTGAAGGCCGCTCTTAACCGGCTCGTTATAGCAATCGATCGTGAACTTGGCATTGCCGATGCAGAAACCGGGGATTTCCATTAAGCATAAAACCTTTTTATACTTCCCGTCCGTTTTACGTCTGTACCTCTGCCGGTACGCTTATATCATCTGAACACCAATAATTACTGTGATTATTCTGCGCAATCTTTTTCGTTTTTTAACGGAGGTTTTACTTGACTGAAACGTACGATGCATCCCATATAACCGTGCTCGAAGGACTCACCCCGGTCCGCGAGCGCCCGGCAATGTATATTGGCAGCACCGATACCCGCGGGCTGCACCATCTGGTCTATGAGGTCGTAGACAACTCGATTGATGAAGCCCTTGCCGGATACTGCAGCCGGATCGCAGTCGTCATCAACAGCGATGGTTCGCTTATGGTTCAGGACAATGGCCGGGGGATACCGGTCGACCGGATGGAGAAGAACGGCAAGAGTGCTCTTGAAGTCGTGCTCACGGTCCTCCATGCCGGCGGAAAATTCGATAAGGAGACCTATCAGGTCTCGGGAGGTCTCCATGGCGTCGGTGTCTCAGTAGTCAACGCTCTCTCCAACTGGCTCTCCGCCCATGTGTACCGGGACGGCAATATCTACGAGATGCGTTTTGCGAAGGGTAAAGTGACCTCGCCGCTCTCGACGCGGGAGGAGTCACTAAGCGAACTGCTCGCCCGGTACCAGCAGTGGTACGGTGCACCGGCACCATTTACACCGGACAGCAGTCCCAGTCCGCACCTCCCCTTCCGGCCAGACAGACCTCTCCGCCCTGCCCGTAATCGACCCCAGTGCAAGCGAGCAGGAGAACAGAAGGACATTCCTTGCACAGTTCGGCCCGAAGATGACCGGTACATGGATCCATTTTGTCCCGGATGCAACTATCTTCGAGACCACCACCTTCGATTACGATGTTCTCGCCCACCGGATGCGGGAACTTGCTTTCTTAAACGCCGGCCTTACCATCACCATCACCGATGAACGGACCAGTGACACGGCAACCTACTGCTATGCCGGCGGGCTTGTTGAATTCGTGAAATACCTGAACGAAGGAGCCGAAGTGCCTCCACCCGAACCCTATCGATATCTCCAAAAAAGATATCGAGAACAAGCTCGAACTCGAGATCGCGCTCCAGTACACTACCGCATATGATGAGAAAATCTATTCGTACGTCAACTCGGTCAATACCAGGGAAGGCGGGACTCATCTCGAAGGTTTCCGCAGCGCAATCACCCGGACGATCAATACAGTAGCAAAAAGGAACGGCCTCATCAAGGAGAATGCAACCATCACCCTCCGGGGCGAGGATGTCCGGGAAGGTCTTACCTCCGTGGTCTCCGTCAAGATGGCAAACCCCCAGTTTGAGGGGCAGACCAAGATGCGCCTTGGGAACAGCAGTGTCAAAGGCATTGTCGACTCGCTCGTCTATGCAGCACTCACCGAGTATTTCGATGAAAACCCGAACGTGCTGAAGATCATCATCGAGAAGGCGCTCTCGGCCGCAAAGGCCCGGGAAGCGGCCCGCAATGCCCGCGACCTTGCCCGGCGCAAGAGTTCGCTTGAGAGTTCCGGTCTTCCCGGAAAACTTTCCGACTGCTCCGAACGCGACCCGGCAAAGAGCGAGATCTATATCGTGGAAGGAGACTCTGCCGGCGGTTCAGCCAAACAGGGCAGGGACCGGAAATTCCAGGCAATCCTCCCCCTCAGGGGTAAGATCCTCAACGTGGAGAAGGCCGGCGAACACCAGATCCTAAAGAATGCAGAAATCCAGACGCTCATCTCTGCAATCGGAACCGGGATTCGCGAGAAGTTCGATCTTGAGCGGGCCCGCTACCACCACATCGTGATCATGACCGATGCCGATGTGGACGGCGCCCATATCCGGACGCTCCTCCTTACGTTCTTCTACCGGTACATGAAACAGCTGATAGATGACGGCTATGTGTATATCGCCCAGCCTCCCCTTTTCCGCGTCTCGAAAGGAAAGGAAGAGAAGTACGTTGTACAAGGAAGAGGAGATGCAGAAGGTCTCCGCTGCGATGGGGGAGAAAGGCGTCTCCGTCCAGCGGTACAAGGGTCTGGGTGAGATGAACGCCCAGCAGCTCTGGGACACGACCATGGACCCCGCCAACCGTATCTTCCTGCAGGTGAACATCGAGGATGCCTTGGAAGCCGACGAGATGTTCAAGACGCTGATGGGAAAGGACGTGGAGATCAGGAAGAATTTCATCATACGTCATGCCAAGGAGGTGACGAACCTTGACATCTGATAAAAGAAAACCCCGGCCAGCATCCCGGAAACCCACCGGGTCGAGCCGATCAGCATCGAGCACGAGATGAAGACCTCGTTCATCAACTACGCGATGTCGGTCATCATCAGCCGTGCCATTCCCGATGTCCGCGATGGCCTCAAGCCGGTCCACCGCCGCTCGCTCTATGGATGTGGGACATGGGCAATACGAGCGACAAGCCCACCAAGAAGAGCGCGAGGGTTGTCGGTGATGTGATGGGTAAGTACCACCCGCACGGCGACTCTTCCATCTACGATACTATCGTCAAGATGGCCCAGCCCTTCTCGTACCGCCACATGCTCGTGCAGGGGCAGGGTAACTTCGGTTCCGTTGATGGCGATGCTGCGGCAGCCAGCAGGTACACCGAGGTCGGCTCTTCCCGTACGCTGAAGCGCTCCTCGAAGACCTTGACAAGGAAACCGTAAAGTTCCTCCCGAACTACGACGAGTCGTTAAAGGAGCCCACCGTGCTCCCGGCCAGGATCCCGAACCTTCTCGTTAACGGGACGGACGGTATCGCGGTCGGTATGGCAACGAAGATGCCCCCGCACAACCTAAGGGAGGTCTGCACGGCAGTCTCGGCCTATCTCGACAACCCGGAGATCCCGGTCGAAGAGCTCTTGCGGATCATGCCGGGCCCGGACTTCCCGACCGGCGGCATCCTGATGGGCGTCGAAGGGGTCAAGAACATCTACGCCACCGGCCAGGGTCGCGTCGTCGTCCGGGGTGTCGCCGAGATCGAAGAATCCGAAGGCGGGAACCGGGGCGACCGGATCATCGTCACCGAACTCCCGTACCAGGTGAACAAGGCGCAGTGGATCACGGGGATCGCCGACATGGTCAAGGACAAGAAGATCGACGGGATCAGCGACATCCGCGATGAATCCGATAAGGAGGGCATCCGGGTCGTCTTCGAGCTCCGCAAAGGAACGATGTCGCCGGTTATCCTAAATAACCTCTACAAGAACACGGCACTCGAATCCAGTTTCTGGGCTTCCAACCTCGCCATTGTTGATGGCCAGCCGAAGATCCTCAACCTGCACGGTCTTCTCGGGAACTTCGTCCACCACCGGATCGAAGTGATCCGGCGCAGGTCGGAGTTCGACCTGAAAAAGGCTCAGGAGAAGGTCCATATCTTAAACGGCCTCCTCATTGCGCTCTCCAAGATCGACCAGATCATCGCGGCCATCCGGGCTTCGGATACCGTTGACAATGCACGGATTGCCCTGATCTCCCAGTTCGGGCTTGATGAACCGCAGGCAAACGCGATCCTCCAGATGCAGCTCCGCCGTCTCGCTGCCCTTGAACAGCAGAAGATCATGGATGAGAAGAAAGGCCTCGAATCAGAGATCACCCGGCTCGAGACCATCCTCTCGAACGAGGCGAACATCAAGGACGAAATCCGGCGCGAGACCCGGAGATCGCGGCGAAATTCGGGGACAAGCGCAGGACCCAGATCGCGCTCGATACAAGCGAACTCTCCACCGAGGATCTTATCGAGGACAAGACGGTCCTCGTCTCCATTACATCGGCAAATTACATCAAGCGGATGGACATCGACACCTACCGTAAACAGCGCCGGGGAGGTCACGGGATCACCGGTATGACAACGAAGGAGGAGGACTTCGTCGAGTCAGTCTTTGTTGCCGAGATGAAGGATTACCTTCTCTGTTTCACGAATCTCGGCCGGGTTTACTGGCTCAAGGTCTACCAGATCCCCGAGAGCTCGCGGATTGCCAAAGGAAAACCGCTCGTCAATCTTCTCAACTTAAAAGACGAAGTGGTCACGACAGTCCTCCCAATCAGGGAATTCCGTCAGGACCAGTTCCTCCTTTTTGCCACGAAGTTCGGGCAGGCAATCAAGATTCGTCTTGACGAGTTCTCAAACCCGCGATCCACCGGGACCAACGCGATCAGGCTGAAGGAGAACGATCGGCTCGTAGACGTAATCCTGACGAACGGGAACAATGAACTGATCCTAACCACCCGTTTCGGCCAGAGCCTCCGGTTCCACGAGGAGACTGTGAGGACCGTCGGGAGGAACGCACAGGGCGTCCGGGGCATGAAGCTCAGGGGGAGGATACGATCGTCGCGGTCACGCTCCTCGCCAAAGACCACCTGCTCACTATCTCCGATGTCGGCTTCGGGAAACGGAGCGAGTTCGACGAGTTCCGCGGGCATGGCCGGGGCACGATGGGTGTCAGGAACATGCAGCTCGAACGCGATGCAGTGGTCATCGAATCACGTGCCGTTTCCGATACCGATGAGATCATTGCGATGACAGCATCCGGTGTTGTCATCCGGACCCCGGTCAGCGAGTTCCGGATTATCGGACGGGGTACGAAAGGTGTCCGGGTCATGCGCCTTGACGAGAAAGACAAGGTTGTCGGTGTGGCAATCCTTCCGGCGGACATGGACAATGACATAGAGATCCCCGTCCCGGAAAAACCTGAAGCGTAACTATTTTTTTTTTTGAAATCCCTTATTTTATAAAGATCATCCGGGAAGAGGTTATTGAGCCCCAGAACGGTTTCAACCGGTTCCATACCCGGACATATACCAGGGATCCGCGGATCTTATATCCGCCGTACGTTTCTTACCATATCATTTATCTGTCCGGCTCCCAATCTCCCTTTTGGGGATAGTTCATGTACCGTAAAGTGATTCGTGTGACCTCACACCGTGAAGGGGATATCATTAACATCACGGAAGCAGTCGGAACTACCATACTGGAGAGCGGGATAAGGGACGGTCTTGTCCACCTTTTTGTGCAGCACTCCACAGCAGCGCTTACCACCTTAGAATTTGAGCCCGGGTAGTATCCGATCTCAGGCGGACACTCTCTGTGCTTGCACCGGATGATGCCACGTATGCCCATAACGCCCGCTGGGGTGATGGCAACGGGCGATCTCATGTGAAAGCGGCGCTGGTCGGGCCTTCGCTCACGATACCCGTGGCGGACGGTACTGTCATGTGCGGGACGTGGCAGCAGATTGTTGTGCTCGAACTTGATGTAAACGCCGGTCGGGAACGTACCATCGTATGCTCGATAATGGGGACAAAAGATACCTCATTTTTACCATCCGGATAGCCGTAATGCAGGAATTCCTTTCCTTATCCTGAATTACGTCCTGCATTTTCCCGGGTTACAATAAAAAATCAACCAATCATTCTTCCGCCGGGACTTGCCTTCCCGGCAGGAAAAACGATTGCAGGAATTGCATCATTACCAAAATCCTTTATCATGGGACCCAAAACGTAGGAATATGAGCAGGGCGCTGAAGGCAAAGATCCTAAAAAAATGTAAAAATCTGGATATCCCCCTCGTAGGTTTCGCGCCCGCGAGCCGCTGGGATATCCCTCCATTCGAACCCTGGGTCCCGGAAGAATTCAGGCCGCGGGGAATTTTTCCTGAAGTGCAGACGGTTATTGTTGTAGGCCTGCCGGTAACCCTGCCTGTGGTGGAAACAGCACCCTCAATCTGGTACCATGACCTTTACCGGACTGTCAATACCCTTCTTGATATGTACGGGTATCGTATTGCATCATTTCTCAATGAAGAAGGATTTCCTTCGGTGGGGGTTCCCAGGGACGGGTACGGGTCGATATCGATACTGAAGGAAAAACCTGTCGCATTCTTCTCACACCGTCACGCAGCCTTCCTCGCCGGCCTGGGAAATTTTGGTATCAACAATACCCTGCTGACAAAAAAGTTCGGACCCCGGGTGCGGTTTACCTCCATTTTCACTACGGCGGGTATCCCTCCCGATCCGTTGATGGAAGATCCGCTCTGTATCCGCTGTATGCGATGCGTAAAAGTCTGCCCGGTAAAAGCCATCGGTGGTGATGAGTATCCGCGGGGATTGATCGACAAGAAAACCTGTGCAACCCGATCTGAAGCATTATTCAAACGATTTATCTCTCCATGCGGCCTGTGTATAAAAGTATGTCCGGTTGGTGAGGACAGGAACCTCTTCCAACGGGAAGATCCGGAGATATACAATGAGAATGCAAAGAAATTTGACCGGTACCACAAGGCATGGATGCATGTCAGAAATTATGGATCAAGATAAAGATCCTGCTTAATTTCAAAAACAATGCTGCTGAGGCGGGAGACCCTCAGAAATACTACGATTTTTACGGAGAGAGGTGAACAGGCAGGAGGATTCGAATTTTTGAAAATCCTGTTACCTGGCATAATACGGGATTTGGAACCGTTTTCATCTCATTTGAGAATAACTCCCCGCCACCGGAAGGACGCCCCGAGGCAGATCAGGGATAAAAATTTAAAAAATCTCCTATACCGCTCCGTGCCGCAAAGTATCCCTGAGGCCGGGAACTTCAGGAATCAGATAACTTTGATGTAAGCTGGTTTTTTTTCCAATTGTGTCAGATCAAAAAAATGGAACTGACTATCAGATTTTCCTGATTCGTCGTGCGATACCCAGAATTACAAAACCGGTGATGATCCCGATACAGGAGAGCGGGGACTGTGTTACCGGGGGCTGTGTCGGGTGGAGTGTTGTCTGGGTCGCATTCGAGAGGGGAAGTGCAGGAGTAAGAACAGGAGCAACTGTTGTGACCGCAGGACTTTTGCGTTCAGTTACGGTAAATGTTGTTGAGGCAACAACGTCCTGCGTGACTCCGGAAACTTTCACGAGATACTCGTCTGCCTTAAACGAAGAGGTATCCACGTAAAAAGACCAGGCATTGTACCCGTTTGTCCCCGGACCGACGGTTATGGTACCGGTCGATCCGGAAAATTCGCCGCTTTGTAACTTATGCGTAGGACCGAATGAGGAAGAGTAGATCTCGACCAGGAGATCATCCCCCACCGCCAGATTGGTCGAACCGGTGATTGTGAACATGTCGCCAATAGCATGATTCCCGATCGGATTGATCAGGGAAACGGGTTCGTCCACAAAAAAGGGGACGGTCGTAAAATCATCGTCGATATTCTGGCTTTTGATTGCCTGAATGAGCGCATACCCGGCATCCGGACGCTGGAGACTCCCCGGCCCCGTGAGGCTGAAAAATTGCTTTTCCTGAGCCTGACTGTCGGTTGATGACCTCGCCGGTGGCAGGATTGTACACAATATCGAATTCTCCGTTCATCATGGGATGCTGGATGATAACCAGGTACTGGCCGGACGCGAGGTTCTGTGTATCAGCAGACTTCAGTTCATAAACATAGGTATTGTCCTCGTTGACCGGGACGTTAGAAATTTTAACGTAATTTTTGCCGATTACCCAAATCTGTAGTCCGTTCTGGGGATGGCCGGTAGCAATGCCCCGGATAATGACCGGATCACCGTTTGCAATGCTCGTTATTGATGTACTCCCTGGCGTGAGGGTGACTGCCATGGACGGCACAACGAGCATCACACAGAACAGCAGAAAAAGTCCGTAAGCGGTTCTCTCCCTATTCCCTAAGTAGTGCGTCATTACGATTCTCAGTAATCATAAGAAAGGAGACGCTGATATAATCTATCAACGTACTCAAAAGAAGTGAGTGGGAGGAGTAAGCCTCCTTCTGTTTCAGCGGCATTCAGTTATGCGTCATACCCGGACGGATACCGAGCGATCCAAAGGTCCTGTTCTGACTTGCACCCGCAGGGATTCGCCGTTTCATCGATTCCTGTCCGTTAACGTTCAGCGGGACTCACACCCTGTGGGTGACCTCGACGGATTTACCGTCTCAACCGCTTCATGACTGAGAACAGGCCGTGTCGTTTCTGTGCCATTGCCGTAACTCTCGCCACCCGTACTTGTGTACGGCTGCGTGCCCGGTGGGTGGGGGGACTTTCCTCAGCAGCCATAAAGGCCACCGTCAGCCGCTCTCTCCCTCTCCTTTAATACTGTGAGTTTTCGGGAGATAAGCACTGCGATGAACGGATCACTTTTTTACCAGAATGCAGTTTATTCGATAGATTGTTAAATAAGGTGCACTATAGACAGTCACAGAGTTAGAAAGGGAGATCTGACGTATGCTGCTCACTACGGATGAAGGCAGAATCGCACTCCAGCTGGGTCGCGGTGCAATCGAATATACCATTATTAAAAAGCTGAAACCGGCGCTGTGCCTTACACCCGTCTTTCAGGATAAGCGCGGAGTTTTTGTTACTCTCACAAAAGCTGGCCAGCTTCGGGGATGCATCGGATTTCCGTACCCGGTAATGCCGCTCGGAGAAGCAATTGAGGACGCAGCAGTCGCGGCTGCTACCGGAGATCCCCGTTTCCCACCCGTCCGCCGGGATGAACTTTCTTCTGTCAGGGTTGAGGTTACCATCCTGACAGTACCTGTCCTGCTTGATGTTGAGCCGTGCAGGAGACCTGAAATGATTGAAGTGGGAAGACATGGCCTGATTGTCCGGGGGCGGGGAAGGAGCGGACTTCTCCTTCCCCAGGTGGCAACTGAGTACTGCTGGGACAGTACGACCTTCCTCGATCATACCTGCATCAAGGCCGGGCTCCCCGAAGGGTGCTGGATGAACCAGAATGTAGAGGTACTAACCTTTGAAGGGCAGATCTTCACCGAACAGGAATGATGGCAACCGTTTAACCCCAGTGCCGCATATATACCCGGACAACAACGGTGATGCATGGGAATTGCTTTTGAGAGTCTTTACAGCGACATTGCGGGACGCACCGGTAAACTTACTGTCGGGAAAAAGACGATAAAAACTCCCGCACTTCTCCCGGTCATCAATCCCCACCTCCAGGTCGTCACTCCAAAGGAGATACAGTTGATGGGAGTTGAGGCGGTGATCACCAATGCCTACATCTTTTCCGAGAGCAGGCAGTACCGGCAACGCGCCCTGGATGAAGGCCTTCACAAGGTGCTGGATTTTGACGGCATAATAATGACAGATTCCGGTTCGTTCCAGCTCTCGGTTTATGGGCAGGTATCGGTAACCAATACTGAAACACTCTCCTTCCAGCGCGATATCGGCAGCGACATCTGGGTGCCGCTGGATATTCCCGACTTCCCCGGAGTCCAGATCATGAAACTGCAGAACGGGATCTTGCGATAACCATGCAGCGTCTTGCGGAAGCACAAGAGGTTTTTGGCAGGGATGCGCCCATTGCAGGTCCGGTTCAGGGCGGCATCTTTACCGATCTCCGCGAACAGGCCGGCCGGGGGGTAACGGATCTCGGTTTTACCTTCTGTCCGATTGGGGCGGTTGTTCCCCTCATGGAATCATACCGGTACCGTGAACTGGTGAGTGTGGTAATGGCGGCAAAACAAACGCTCTCGCCATCGGCATGCGTTCATCTGTTCGGGGCCGGTCACCCGTCCATGTTTGCACTTGCTGCCGCCATGGGCTGCGATCTTTTTGATTCTGCTGCGTATGCCCTCTCAGCCAAGGAAGGAAGGTACCTGACAACCCATGGCAGTTTTAAAATTGACGAGCTCGCCGACCTTCCCTGTGCGTGCACTGTCTGCCGCACCCACACCGCAGAAGAACTGCGTGGTGCGCAGGACCGGGAGCGCCTGCTCGCACTCCATAACCTGTATGTAACCGTTGCCGAGATCGCCCGTGTCCGCCAGGCAATTTTTGATGGGACGCTCTGGGAGCTGGTCGATGAACGGTGCCGGGGTCACCCCCAGCTTCTTGCCGGCTACCGGGCGCTGCTGGACAGGACGGTATCCCTGGAAAAATACGACCGTATCTCGAAACGGAGGTTCTTTTACCGGGGTAGTGAGAGTTGCTTCCGGACTGAGATCCTCCGGTACCAGGAGATGCTTTCCCGGCTTCAGCTCGGAAAAACGGTTCTTGTGGCATTTGATGGCAGAGTACGCGACGAATTTGACGACACGCTTTTTTTCAAACCTCCCTTCGGTCCGTATCCGAAGGAACTTAAAGAGACATTTCCCATCGGCCAGAGTGAAATCCCGGAGTGGGACGAGGTCATGGTCAGGAAAGGTTGCCACGGGATACGGTGCCTGATGGAGAGTCATCCGGGCAGCAGGTTTGTTGTTTCCTGCAAACCCTGCTGGGAGGTTATCGTCCGCCAGGAACTGGGAACCACCGAGGTACGCAATGACGAAATTTGATATCAGGAAACGGGACGGACTTGCCCGTACCGGGATTTTCTGGAACGATGACGTCTCCGTCAGACTCCCTATGGCTCTCGATGTTGAATCCCTCTTTCCGGACCTTAATCAACGGGAGGAAGCCAACCTGCCTCTCTGCGCTCCACCCGCGCTGGCAGAACAATACCCTCCGGTGAACCAGGGACAGCCGATCTCCATCCACCCTGTGCTTAAGAATTCTGCGCAGAGCGGTGAGTGCGTAATGGTTGAAAACTGGCACACAGCACTGACAAATCCCCGGAAGTATGTTGACTGGCTCATCGGGCTCAAGGAGAAGACGGCGGTCGATACCCCATGGTATGCCCCTGCATCCGCCCTGCCCTCAAATGTCCATATCCTGTGCTATTCGGGGTTTGAGCTCTTTGACTTCCGGGCTGTCGACCTTAAAACTGCCCAGCGACGGTTCTGTACACCAGAAGGGGATTTTCCCCCCGATGCGCTCGACCGGGGGATCTGCACCTGTACCGGGTGCCTCCAAAACGATCTGAAAATGCATAACCGGCATGCCCTCCTTCACGAGATTGCTTTGGCGACCCTGTTCATTGAAGAGTCCCGGTTGCGGGACCTGGTTGAATCGCGGTGCAGGCTCGATGCGGCACACGTGACGATCCTGCGGCATTTCGACCGCATGTATGATTTCATGGAACACTGCACGCCAATCGCTCGCAATGGTATCATGCGGGCGAATTCAGGAGAATCCCTGCAACGGGCTGAGGTACGGCGGTTTGCCGAAAGGGTGATCACGCGGTACATTCCACCGCGGACAGATGTTGCGGTTCTCCTTCCCTGTTCAGCAAAAAAACCCTATTCCCTCTCCAGAAGTCACCGGAGGTTCCAGCAGGCAGTTGCAGGTCGGGCGCATGAACTTATCGTCACCTCCCCGCTTGGGCTTGTGCCTCGGGAGCTTGAATGTGTCTACCCTGCAGGGCACTATGACGTACCGGTTACCGGTTATTGGGATGCCGAGGAATGTACGGTTATCTCCGGTATTCTTGCCCGCTACCTTGATCGCCACCGGTACCGACGAATCATCGCTCATCTCGATGGTGGTGCACTCAGGGTAGCGAAGATGGCCGCCGACCTGTGCGGGATTACCCTGGAATATTCATGCACGGAACATCCGGCTCGTGATTCCGCACTCAATGCACTTGATGCCGCGCTTGCCGGGGAACGGAGGATCAGGGACGACCGCCTTCATGGCATGATATCCTACCAGTTTGATTTCGATCTCGATACCAAAGGTATCATTCCGCGGGGTCACTTACCGGAACTTTTTTACAGTAAAAAGAATGTGCAATTATTTTCCATCGATACCGGCACCGGCCTGCTCCGCCCGACATTTGACGGCTGGGATTTGATCCCGGAAGGATACCGTGTATCCATTGATGATTTCATTCCTGAAGGTGACGTACTTGTCCCCGGTGTCGTTTCGGCAGATTCCAGGATCCGTGACGGGGATGAAGTGCTGGTGATTGGGGCGCGTGCCCGTGCCACAGGCCGGGCGGCACTTGCCGGCAGATGAGATGCAGCGATCCAGGCGCGGTGTGGCCGTACGGGTGCGAAAGATAAGGAAATTGTAACCCGTTCACACCATTCCCGGTATTTCTCCCGTGGGAAAATTCACAACGACGGAGAACATGTATCAAAGTTCTGCCATTGTGGCCTTTAAAAACCAGGAATCTGCAGGTATCAGGTCTTTTAGTTCACTCTTATGAGTAAATATAAGCCCCTTTTGGAATTGTATCCAGAAAGAAAAATCGGGAATTCCGATATTTTATTACCGGACCCGACGTCTTTATCGTTATGTCGAAAGTTGATCAGATTTTTCTCCCCCCTCCCACCCAGTTCATTTATTCTGATAAAACACGGAGAAACCCGTGTTTCGGCTGATCAGGCTATCGGCTGCAATAGAGTTCAATCGCTCTTTCAATACATGATGCGGCTTCTTTTTCCTGCCCCGTTTTTTTCATACTCGTTCCTTTGTTAAACCAGGCTTCTGCATGACACGGGTCAATCTGAAGGGCTTTTTCATAGCACAGGATTGCTTCATCAGGCTGGTTAAGGTAATCATGACAGTTGCCGATCTCGATGAGGGAATGGAGATGACGTGGGGCAATCTTTACGGCCTGATGGAGGATCTTAAGAGCCTGCTGGTACTCTCCGGTATTCACCTTTTCGCGTGCCTGCCGGCAGAGGTATTCCGCCTCAAGCATTGCATTCTTCTCATCAATCCCTTTCATCTTTCTCCTTGACTGCGCGATGGCCTTTTGGTTAATCAAAGGCAGATATTCCATTATCGGATAATTTTTTATAAGCATTTGCAGCCCAGGACTGCCTCATAGTATGCCTGATGAAATGCCGTGCAAATTTTTAATAAACAGTATCTGAAATATAATATGATCTATATTTATGCCAGTTCTTGATCAGGCTATCGTTGATTCAATCAAGTGGAACCTCCGGTCGCACAAACGGGGGATGACCATTTCTGATCTTTCTTCAAAAATTAAACTGAACAGGAATCTGGTGGCGAAATATCTTGATATGCTCCTTATTTCCGGGCAGGTGGAAATGCAGGTCATGGGGGCTGCAAAGGTGTATTTCCTCTCCCACCGGGTCCCGATTTCAGCTATGCTTGAATTTTCATCCGACTATGTAATCGTTCTTGACGCAGAACAAAAGATTATCCAGGTTAATGAACGCGTTCTTGCCCTCCTTTCTGAAAAAAGGGAAACACTGGTAGGAAAAGCGGTCAACGAATGTGACAATCCTTTCTTTAACAGTTTTACGAAAAATAAATTCCCAAAGGATCTCCATAATTCGGGGGACTTGATCTTAGAAACAAACGCTAACCTCAACGGAAGTCTCGTCTATTTCAGGGTAAAACAAGTACCGACAGCTTTTGAAGACGGAAACCAGGGATGGACATTAATCATTGAAGATATCACCGCCAAGAAGACATACGAAGAAACTCTGCAGATGAGCGAGGCACGATACCGTGGTATTGTAGAGGACCAGACGGAGTTTATCACGCGATTCCATCCTGACGGAACTCTTATTTTTATAAACAATTCCTATGCCCGCTATCTGGGAAAAAAATCGTCAGAGATACTTGGGGAATATCATATACCTGGCATATGCAACAAAGATCGTAGCGTCATAAACGATGCCGTCCGGTCCCTGAGTGTGGAAAATCCTCTGATATCTGTAGAATGTCGAATTATCGACCAATCTTTCCAGCAGCGCTGGAACGTCTGGACCATCCGTGCACTTTTTAATGAAGACGGAACACACCATGAGTTCCAGGGTGTGGGCAGGGATACTACGGAAAAGAAAGAATCAGCAAAAAGGATAAATCAGTATATCGCCCAGTTGGATTTTTTCTCCCGGAAACTGCAGGAGTTCATCGGGCTGTCACCGGATGCCGATATCTATTATGCAATTGGTGCCGGCCTTGGAGAACTTCTTCCGGATAGCGCAGTTGCAGTAAGCTCGTATGATTCCGGATCAGGGGCACTGACGATAAAATCAGTTTTTGGTGAAGAGGAGCGGGATTGCGTTGCCAGGTATTTCGGAGAGGATTTTTTCGGGATTTCAGTTCCTGTTCATGAAAATGTACCTGAAAAATTATTGACCGGAAAAGTCTACCCGGTTAAAAAAAATCTCCACGAGTTATTATTTCCTCATGTTTCTGAAGCGTCCTGCGGAAAATTTGTTGAATTTCTTAACCTGGATAAATTTTATTCCGTCGGACTGGTCTGGCAGGATCTGCTCCTGGGAAACATGACTTTTGCGCTCCAGAAAGGAACGTCGTTAAAAACTGCCTCACTGATTGAGACCTATGCGCGGGCTGCATCGATCGCTCTCCAGCGCCAGATTGCAGAGGATGCGTTTAAGGAAAGTGAGAGGAAACGGGCAGAAGAAGCACTGAAGAACAGTGAGAATTATTTACTGACTATATTCAACTCCACCCAGTCAGGATTGGTTGTCATCGATCCCGAAACACAAACTATCTTCGATGCCAATTCCACAGCAGTTGAACTGATCGGAACAGAAAAAAGTTCCATAGTTGGTTCGACCTGCAAAAAATGGTTCTGCCCCACAGAAAACGATCAGTGTCCGGTCATGGATCTCGGCCGGCAGATCGTCCGTTCGGAAGGCGCTCTGAATAAAGTCAATGGGGAAAAGCTATCCATCATCAAAACAGTTATCCCCGTACAGCTTGGTGGCCGTTCCTATCTTCTTGAAAGTTTCATTGATATCACTGAACGTAAACATGCTGAAGAGGCTCTTCTGGCAAGCGAGAAACGATTCCAGGCCCTGGCAGAAATGCTGCCCCAGAACATCTGGGAATGCGATATCCGGGGAAACGTCACTTTTGTCAACCACCGGGGATGTGAGATGTATGGCTATTCCCGTGAAGACGTAGAACAGGGAATGACAATCTGGCAGACGATTCATCCGGATGATCGGGAAAGGGTTATTAATGATTTTGTTCAGGCATTAACGCGAGAACCGGGAGAATTTCCGGAATTTCATGAATTTATGTCTATACGCAAAGATGGAAGTACATTTCCGTTAATAACCTATCATCTGCCCATTGTTTATGAAAATAAAATTATCGGTATGCGGGGTATCGGTGTTGATATAACCGATCGCAAACGGACAGAAATGGCGCTGAAGGATAGTGAGGAACAGTTCCGCCTCCTCGTAGAAAGTGTACCGTTTGGAATCTCTTTTATCACCAGTGCCGGATCAATCGAATATGCCAACCCGGCATTTGAAAAGATTTGCGGGTACTGCATTGAAGAGTTACCGGAACTCTCCATCTGGAGTGAAAAGGTATTTCCCAATGGAGAATACCGCAAAAAAATATTTGATGCATGGCTGACGCATGTCCAGACATTCAGCGGGACAAATTATCACGCAGACAACATATTCCGTATTCATTGCAAGGATGGAAAAGACAAGGATATACGGTTCAGGGTCGTCCTTTTTGAGAATGGAAAAGTGCTGGTGACCATTGAAGACATCACCGAACGCATGCATGGGGGAAAGAGTACGGATAACGGTAGTATCCGGTTGAACCAGGTTTAACTCGGTGCCTGCCGGATTCATTATTTCCGGTTAGTTTTTTTGCGGATACCTGGAATCTTCAAACGAAAATATCCGGGTTTTTGCGTTATTAGTGATCACAGCATTCTCCCGCAATTGCTGGACCAGACGCGCAAAATAAAAAGGATACAGGCAAAGTTACTAGGATATATATCGTAGGTATTCATGGAGTGACAGGTTTGTTTTTGATTGAGAGGATGAAACAGCGGTCTGAAAAGGATATATTCCGGTCAGTCTGGAAGGTCTGGCTATGACAGTCGTGGTCGCTGTTCCCAGGGAAACGGTGCCTGATGAACTGCGTGTGGCGACTGTTCCGGAGATCGTAAAAAAGCTCACGCAGTCAGGATACGAAGTCCGGATAGAGCATGATGCAGGGAAGAACGCATACTATCCCGATGATCTCTTCACGGCTGCCGGAGCGAAGATAGTATTCAGCCGTCCTGAGCTGTTCAACGATGCACGAATCGTATTGCATGTCCAGCCCCCGGCTGTCGCCGAGATTGATCAGCTCGATGAAGGCACGATCGTCATCGGGTTCATGAACCCGACGCGCAATCTCGAGGCCATCGCCCGGATGCGGGACCGGAATATCACCGCCTTTGCCCTCGAGCTTATCCCGCGGATCACCCGTGCCCAGAGCATGGATGCACTCAGTTCCCAGGCAACGGCAGGAGGATACGAGGCGGCACTCCTGGGTGCCGGGAACTGCCCGAAGTTTCTCCCGATGCTGACGACCGCCGCAGGAACGATACGACCGTCAACGGTGCTCATCCTCGGCGCCGGTGTTGCCGGCCTCATGGCAATCGCGACAGCCAAACGACTTGGTGCTGTTGTTGTGGCTTATGATGTCCGGCGCGCCGCGGGTGAGCAGGTACGCAGCCTTGGTGCCAGATTCCTCGAACTTGAGATCAATGCTGAGGGTCAGGGTGGATATGCCCGCGAACTCACGCCCCAGGAAAAGGAGATGGAACAGCAGATGGTATCCGCTGCTGTTGCAGGGGCTGATATCGTTATCACGACGGCCAATATCCCCGGTCGAAAGGCTCCCCTCCTTATCACCAAAGAAACCGTTGCGACGATGCGACCGGGGGCTGTCATCGTCGATCTCGCGGCCGAATCGGGCGGCAACTGCGAACTGACCCGGCCCGGAAAAACCGTCCGGGAGCACGGCGTCACCATCCTTGGCCCCCAGAACCTTCCGGCCCTGGTGCCATACCATGCGAGCCAGATGTATGCAAAGAACCTCCAGTCATTCCTTGCGCTCCTGGTCGACAAGGATGGTATGCTCATACGCGAGTATACCGATGAAATCCTGACCGCGAGCCTTTTGGTCCACGGAGGAGACGTACGCCACGGTCCGACGCGTGACCTTATGGGCGGAGGGAAATAATGACCGATGTAACCTCGCTCTGGACCGCGGTCTACATCGCGATGCTGGCCGCGTTCACCGGTTACGTCGTCATCAGCCGGGTCCCTGTAATCCTCCATACCCCGCTGATGAGCGGCTCGAATTTTATTCACGGGATTGTCCTTGTCGGTGCCATGGTCGCACTCGGCCTCGCCACGACGCCTCTTGAACAGGCCCTCGGATTTATCGCAGTCGTTCTCGGAGCGGCGAATGTTACAGGAGGGTACATCGTCACCGAAAGGATCCTCCAGATGTTCGATCGCAGCGGGAAGAGACCCAAGAAGGAGGCGTGAGATGATCGACCTGTCCTTCGCGATCGAGCCGGTCTATATCGCGACGATTTTCTTCTTCATTATTGGCATGCAGAGGATGAGCCATCCTCTCACCGCCCGGAGCGGGATTGTCTGGGCCGGTGCCGCGATGTTGATCGCAACGCTCGTCACCTTCTTTACTCCGGACCTCACCAATTTCGCCCTGATGGCGATCGCGATCGTCATTGGCGGGGGCTTCGGTTACATTGCGGCTAAGCGGGTTGCGATGACCGACATGCCCCAGATGATTGCACTCTACAACGGCATGGGTGGCGGGGCAGCAGCCGCGATCTCTGCGATCGCGCTCCTCGGTGCTACCACCGCAATGACCACAAGTTCCCTCGCAGTCGTCGGCGGCCTCATCGGTGCCATATCCTTCTCGGGGAGCATCATCGCGTTCCTGAAGCTCCAGGGGTGGATGCGGCCCCGGCCGATCATCTTCCCGGGTCAGAAACTCCTCAATATGGCGATCCTCCTCCTCGCCATCGTGTCCGGCCTCCTGGTCCTCATGCAACCGTCCTGGATCCCGCTCTCCGTCGCTATGTACCTCCCGCTGTTCTTCGTCCTCTCGCTTGGATTCGGATTCCTCATGACCCTCCCTATCGGCGGAGCTGACATGCCCGGTGGTAATCTCGATGTACAACGCTTTCACCGGTCTTGCGGTCGCCCTAGACGGCTTCTCGTTCGCAACTCCTAACTATGCCATGATCATCGCGGGCGTTATTGTTGGCGCAGCTGGTTCACTGCTCACTCTCAACATGGCGCGGTCGATGAACCGCTCGCTCCAGAATGTCTTTTTTGGTGCTTTTGGTGCAACAGAGGAGACAGGAGTACAGATTCAGGGCACCATGAAACCGATCGAGGCCGACGATGTCGCGGTCATGCTCGCGTACGCGAACAAGGTAATCATCGCCCCCGGCTATGGCATGGCAGTGGCCCAGGCTCAGCAGAAGGTCAAGGACTCACCGACCTCCTCGAAAGCAGGAACATCCAGGTAAAGTTCGCGATCCACCCTGTTGCCGGGCGTATGCCCGGGCACATGAACGTCCTTCTTGCTGAAGCGGGGATAGACTACAACCACCTCTTTGACCGTGACGAGGTGAACCCGGAATTTCCCGGTACCGATGTTGTTCTTGTCATCGGGGCCAACGATGTTGTCAACCCGGCGGCGCACCGGCAGGGCAGCCCGCTCTTCGGCATGCCGATTCTCGACGTAGAGCAGGCAAAGAATGTCATCGTCCTAAAACGCGGCCAGGGAAAAGGGTTCGCCGGTATCGAGAACGATCTGTTCTACCGGGACAATACCCGGATGCTCTATGGCGATGCACAGGAGTCTGTCGGGAAACTTGTGCAGGCACTCAAGAAGCTCTAGAACTTGCGGCAGGAATCGGGTAAAAGCGGGGGTTACCCGCATGAATAATTTTTTGGCCTGGTGCCATGTTCGGACGTTGCTTTCCATCATTCATTCCCTGCCGAAAATCATGTCAATGGTCTAATCCAAAGAAACGTATTTACCGGTATGATAAGGAATTTTCTCTCTTATATTCACTGAGGAGCAACGCTGCTTCCCTCGCGGGGCGCCCCGTGGCGGATCAGGAATGAAAAAAAACTCAGGGAACCTCCCGCCCTGTCATACCTCGGAGAATCCCTGAGACAGGTAACATTCCTGACATTTTTTACGGTTCTGTACGCTTCTCGCTTGAACAAAGAGCTCGCTTCGTACTAACAAAAATTTGATATCCGGCGCTCAGGAATTTTTTTTATTGCCTTTACACAACACGGGAAATACATCCCGCCGCGAGGAAGTGATCATCCTCGTGACTGATCAGTGAATGAAATTTCCAAAACCCTATCCGACCCGCCATGCTACGGACAGGCCCCGATGCGGGTGACCCTCCAAAGGGGTATAATTTTTTAGGGAAGTAAGATCCCTGTAGCGGACTCATTCAGTCTGCCTCATATTTTGATGACCTATCCACTCGTTAGCGCATCCTTCCGTGCAATAACTACCGTCAAATGTGAGATGAAATAACAAAAGTAACCCTTTATCGAATAATCCTGCAGGAAATATGCCCGATCCATTCAGCACTTCTTAGCCATTTCCAACACCAGATTCTTTCTGAAAATTTTCTCAAATGCTTTTTTTTCGGCTTCGACGCCCCAGATTTCCAGCTGGCAGTCACCACGGGTATCCACTTCGAGAATCACCGAGTTTTTTTCCAGACGGGAAAAACGAACGTGCTGTACCAGCGCGGTATGACTCCGGTCCAGGCTTTCTCCCAGGCGAATAAACGTGGTGAGTACTCCAAGAGTATCCCGTTCATGAGAATCAAGATCCAGAACCTCCGGATCCTTTTTTCTCGGGGTTTTTTTGCGATGGAACCGGGCGATATTTGCCATGAAATTTACCTCTTTTTGATCAAAACCCAGAAGTTCAGAATTTTTTATGATATAATATGAATGCGCATGATGATTGGTATAGGAAATAAACGACCCGACGTCGTGAAGAAATGTTGCATATTCAAGTAGTTCGCGTTCCCGCTCACCAAAGGAGTGGAGCTGTAATTCCTTTGCCGAGTCAAACATTTCCAGCACGAGGCTCGTCACGGTCCGGGCGTGGACTTCATTGATCCCGCAGGATCTTCCCAGTTGCAGTACACTGCGCTGCCGTGGCGAGAGCTCGCCAAGGAGAGGGAATGCATCCATCCTTGAGCAGTAATCAACCAGGAGCCCATCCTGCAGACCACGTCCGGTGACGGTAATGGTATCCAGAGACAATTCTCTCATGAAGGTGTCGAGGATGGCAGCCCCGGGTATGATGATGTCCGCACGCTCCGGGCTCATCCCGGGAATTTTCCTGCGCTGATCAAGCGGAAGGGAACAGAGCAGGCCGATAACCTTCCGCAAATCTTTATAGACTCAGGACACCATCTCCGGAATTCCCCTCATGGTGAACAGATTTTTGGGCAATTTCAAAAAGATTCATGATCGTTCCGGAACTCCCGATGGCAAGTACGGGTTTTTGTTCCTGTATCTTGCGGACTGACTGGATTATTGCATCCCTGACATGCCGCTGGACTTTCTTATACCTGCTTTGAGAAACCGGACCGGTCACATTATCGGACAGGTAAAGATTTGAGAGCCGGATTGCCCCCAGTTTGAAACTTTCAAGATACCGGTAGTTCTGTTCTCCGCCGATGGCAATTTCCGTGCTCCCGCCACCGATATCGATAAAAAATGCCAGCCGGTCGCTGAGGTGAATTCCCCGGGAGACCCCGAGGTAAATCAGACGGGCTTCTTCCTGCCCGGAAATCACCCGCACATCCAGTCGGGCCTCCTGACGTAAAAGGTGCAGGATTTCCTGCTGGTTTGCCGCCTCCCGCATGGCAGAGGTGGCTACGGCAACAAACTCATCTGTTGTAAATGTGCGTGCAAGGTCTGTCAGATGCTTACAGACAATCACAAGGCGTTCAATGGCTTCCGGGAGGATCTCTTCTTCTTCAAACTCGCCGTCCCCAAGACGGACCTGCTGCTTTTGCCGCGAAAGAATGCTGAACGAGTGATTGGGGTTGAGCCGTACAACAAAGAGACGGACCGAGTTGGTCCCGATATCAATGAACGACACGACACGACCATCAGGACCGATCGTGCCGGGTTTCACCGTATCACCAGTGTCTGCCCAAATACCTGCCTGAACAGGTCACCTTTCTCAAAAGCCCGTTCAATTTCTGCAGATGTATCCCGTATTGTGCTCGTTTGAATAACCACCTCATGAGCGCCTGCAGAACAATGAACTGAGACAACTGACCCGAGATGGAGTCCATCCAGACCGTCGGCAACCCGTATCAGGGAAGCCATCATCCGGACATTTTTTTGTTGTTCAGAAGACAGGAGAGAGAAAAATCCATCGGATCCCAGACGGACTTTACCGCGGTGGGCACGGGAGATCATCCCAATCATTCCCCGGTCGATGGTATCGAGGGGAAGAGTGTCGTCAGAGATAATCATTTCTTCACTGCGTCTGGCATGTCCTTTCTGGCCGTATTTCAGACCGATGTCATGGAGAGAACAGGCACATTCGAGTAAGAATCGTTCGTGTGCATGCATCTGATGAAGAAACGCGAGATCGTCAAAAATCCGGAGAGCAAGAGACTGTTACGGTGCAACAGTGCACTATTTCACCGGGGAACCGGGCAGAAAGCAGGGATACTGAAAAGCGGATTTCATCGTCCGTGGAAATTTTACGAAGTCTGAAGCGCTCTTTTCTTCCACTGGTCATGGTGCTGCGGAGTTCGTCCCAGAGGCCTGCACGCCCGACTGATTCCCAGTACCTCACAAATCTGCGGTATATCTGTTTTCTCTCCTTCTCCCGTTCGGACAGGAAGTGCCGGTAACTGGTCACCCTGCTTCCCTGCGCACGAGGGGGATTAAGACCAGGTCGGGATGATGAGCGTTCATCAAGGAGCATCTTCATAACGGTGTCAATCCAGACATCACAATCATGGAGGTCACCGAGAATTTCCTGGATTTTTTTTACTCTTGAAAGAGGTTTTTTGAGATTCCTTTGAAAGACCGGGGCATATATTTCCATCGTGTACCTGAGTTTCTTTGCCGCAATTCTCATTGCATGATGCTCTGCAACAGCATCCGGATTATGCACCCAGCGCTCAAACACCAGCAGTGAGGCGAGGCGCCGTGAAATGCGGGCAGCAGCAACCGGGGGGATTCCCAACCAATCCCGGTGTGTGCGGGTGTCCCTTCCCAGGGTGACCAGATCCGTGCATCCGGCCCTGATATCTTTGGGGATCTCACTTTTTTCCAGGTTTTCCAGGGTTGACAAGACGGTACTCTGGAGTTTCCGGCGTCTTTTCTGCAACTGCCTGAACAGGATAGTCTCTGCATCCTCCTGCAAGACGGCCAGACGGGCACCGGCCGATAGAATTCCATTATTATTTTGTGCTCTCTTCTTTTTGAGTTGTACTAAAAATGCTATCTGGACGTCTGTATCCCGTGCATCGCCAAGTGCCCGGGTAACCTTTTGCAGTTCCTGCATCCACATCCTGAAGTTTCTGGGAGGGAAACACGACTCAAAAAGAGGGAGTGCTGCCCTGAGTCGGCGTGATGCAACACGCATCCGGTGGATATGTTCGATATCCTCTCCGGACCTGACCCCATCGATTTCATGGAGAAATGCATCAAGAAGAGGAAGAATCCGTTGCACGCCGAAAATGCAGGTTGTTTTTACAGGTTCGTGTTCCTTAACGGAGATCATTATACCAGATCCCCCGGTGGTCGACCAGCCAGTTTTGTGCATTCAGGGGTTGAACATCCCGGTCAGCAATCCGTCGTTCATAGGTGCCGTCACCCTGCAGGATGCGTGTTTTTACCGTATCGGCCAGCTGGACTGGGAGAATATTGGATATAATCGCGTGTCTCATGCCCGGATCTTCAACCGGAAACAAGACCTCGACCCGCCGGTCCAGGTTACGGGGCATGAGATCCGCACTCCCCAGGAAAATCTCATCGTTGCCGCCGTTATGGAAATAGTAGATCCGGGCATGTTCAAGGAAGCGCCCGACAATTGCACTGACAGTAACATTTTCGCTTACCGGGTTAATCCCGGGCCGGAGGCAACAGATGCCGCGGACCTGCAGTTCAATTTTCACACCGGCCTGTGATGCACGGTACAACGCCGCAATACAGATGGGATCGACCAGAGCATTCATCTTGAATATCAGGTGCCCGTCGCCCCGCTCGCGATGTCGTGAAATTTCACGGTCAATCCGGTCGATAATCCCCTTGCGAAGGGTAACCGGTGCAACCAGCAGTTTCTGATACTGTTCTATCCGTGCGTATCCCGTAAGGAAATTAAAGAGATTTGCAACATCCTCCCCGGTTTCCTTATCACAGGTAAAGAGGCTGAAATCGGTATAGATACGGCTCGTGGTGGCGTTATAATTGCCGGTACCGAGGTGCATATAACGGCGTATGCCGTCTTTTTCCCGCCGGATGACCATGCAGAGCTTTGCATGGACCTTCAGGCCGACAACCCCGTACACGACATGGACCCCTTCGTGTTCAAGGGCACGGGCCCATCCAATATTATTCTCTTCGTCAAAACGGGCCTTGAGTTCGATCAGTGCAGCGACCGCCTTTCCGTTCTCACGGGCTTCCATGAGGGCATTGACAATAGGGGAGTTCGAGCCGACGCGATAGAGGGTGATCTTGATGGCAAGTACGTCCGGGTCATGCGCCGCCTGGCGGATGAAGTTTACCACCGGGGAGAAACTGTCGTACGGGTGGTAGAGAAGTATAGGGTGATGGCGGATAGCAGAAAAAATATCCTTTCCTTCGGCAAGATCGGAAGGGACTGACGGGAGGAAAGGGGTATCTTTCAGATCAGGGCGATCGAGTGAAAGGAGTTCCATAAGATCGGCCATACCGACCGGATGACCAACGCGATACAGCATCGGAGGAGTGATTCCCAGTTTCTTTTCCAGCATGGTGCAGATCCCGTCATGCATGGAACAGTCCACCTCAATGCGCACCGGTTTTCCCCGTGCCCGCTGCTCCATGATCTCTTCCACCGTTGTCAGGAGATCTGAGGCCTCATCAACCTCTATTTCGAGATCTGCATCGCGGGTAATCCGGAATGGGAAAGATGCAATCACCTCAAGACCAGGAAACAGCATGTCAAGGTTTGCGGCAATGATCTCCTCCAGATACACGAAATACACACCTGTTGTAGTACCACCGGAACTTTCTCCCGACGGGGGAACCCTTACAAGACGGGAGAATAGGTTTGTCGGAACCTTCACCCGGGCAAAAAAATCCTTTTTATTCAGGTCCCTTACGATAATGGCAAGGTTCAGGGAAAGGTTTGAGATGAAAGGAAACGGGTGAGCGCTGTCGAATGCAAGCGGTGTCAGGACCGGAAAAATTTCTTCGATGAAGAACCTGCGCATTTCGTCCTTCTGGGGAGGAGTGAGATCTGCATACATATGAATGAAGATCCGGTTTGCCGCAAGGCACGGGAGGATTTCCCGGTGCCATGCATCGGACTGGGCAGTGAGTTCGGGAAGGAGCATCCGGCGGATAGCTTCCAGTTGCTGTCCCGGCGTCATACCGTCCGGGGGAGATTTCAGGACTCCCTTTGCGAGCTGCCGCTGAAGACCGGAGACACGCACCATGAAAAATTCATCAAGGTTGTTTGCAAAGATCGCGAGGAACTTCACCCGTTCCAGCAGAGGCTGGGTTTCATCCCGTGCTTCATCAAGAACATGCCGGTTGAATCGTATCCAGCTCAGTTCACGGTTAATATAGAGTGAAGGGCTGTCAACGGTCAGGTTCGGTGTATCCATGGTCTGTACCCCTGAATAAGGTGTGTGAGGCTTGCGTCTCTGGCGTATTTACAGTAGAGAAAGGTGTATAATAAAATATAGCCTTCCGTGGAAACGGTCCGGGATACCCGGGATCAAAAAACAGGAACGCGGCGTCTGTTAAAAGAAAATCCGGATTTTCCGGATCACCCGTTGAAATTGTGGAATGTATGACAATGTTCAATAAACTCCTGTTTCCGGTGCTCGCTCGCATTCAGCGGCGGCCTGAGATATCCGATCTCAGGAGTCTGGAGGGCGGGGCAGAACGGGCAGAGTGCTGCATTCACATCATCCGCCTTCTCCCGTACCGGGCAATAATAAACACCTTCAATACATTCTACCCTGTCGCCCCCGGGAAACGGTGTCCCGACCGCATGACCCGGTTCTTTGAGGACAACCATGCAGAACCCGGCGAGCAGGAATTTCAAAAACCGTAGTCGGCCTTCCTCCCCGGTATCTGCAGATCCGCACTGTGTCGTAACCATGTTCCAGAAGTCTTTCTGACGGTCAGTAAGCGGTTCATGTATAGTCCCAAAAATTCCCTGTTGTTTCATCAGGTTTATTTTCTGCCATGTCCCTGCCAGGTGCTCTGCGATCTTCATTTCCAGCTGATCCCGGTATTCGGGAGAGATATCCCGAATCCTGATCCCAAAATTCCGTTTCATCTGCTGGAGGTCTTTAGGAGAATAACTGAGCGTTATCCGGGAGATGGCCTCGCCAAGCTCACCACGTGTTGTGATCCGGCTCAGGAGGATGCATTCGGTGCTGATTTCTCCGGATTCTCTCTCTGTACCGGATTGATTTTCCTGGAGGGTTTTTTTGAAGATCATACAGATGTCCCTCGGAATTGGATTCTGATATTCCTGATTCCAAAAAGTTTGTCTGTCAGGTTATTTGACGGGTTAATGTTTTTCCCGCAGCATAATTAATATCTCTCTGTCTTGATTTGCCTCGCATGACCATGCCCGAAGCCGGAATGATGGCAGTTTTCCTTCCTTCATTGACTTTCCTGATCTTTTTATCATCGATCTTTTTAATGATATAATATTCTGGAGAGATTACAGTCGAGATCGGGGTCAGATTCCAAAAGTCCGAAAAATATGCAATGATATATTCATAACCTTAGAATTGAAATTCGCGAGGACCACCAGCCTCAGGATCCTCCGTGGCATGGGGGATAAGGAACGTTTTTCTGGATATATTCAGTCACTGATCCGCCACGGGGACAGTTCCTTCAGGAGCGGCGGCGTTGCTCCAGAAAATCAGAGGATACGATATAATTTTTCATCGTATTTATATCCTCAATTTCAATGTTCCCTGCGTTTTGTCTATTTACGCAAGGCATTATCAGGAAATATGAAAACCAGTACACTAATATGGAGATTTAATGATTACACAGTAAATTGTCCTAAAATCAATCCAGAAGAGGCCGGACATTTTTTATATTCTCCTTTCCCACTCAATACTATGGTGATTTGCCATGAGTGAGTGCTTTATTTGTTAAAAACCTGCGTTTTTTAGATACCACACTACGGGACGGGGAACAGACCCCGGGTGTTTCGTTAAACCCGGACCAGAAACTTGAGATTGCCACCCGGCTGGCCGATATTGGCATCGATGTCATTGAGGTTGGCTCAGCTGCCGCATCTGAGGGTGAGCGAAATGCGATACGGATCATATCTGATGCGGGACTTCCGGCAGAGATCTGTACCTATGTCAGGGCATTGCGCCAGGATATCGATTTCGCGGCCGATTTTGGTGCCGATTCGATCCACCTTGTGATACCGGTAAGTGACCTGCACATCGCAAAAAAGATGAGAAAGACCCGTGAAGAAGTCGCCGGGATGGCGTATGATGCGGTCGAATATGCAAAAAGCCGGGGTCTTATCGTCGAACTTTCGGGTGAAGACGCCTCGCGGGCTGACCAGGACTTCCTCCGCCAGATCTTTTCCGAAGGGGTTGACCGTAAGGCAGACAGGCTTTGTTTCTGCGATACGGTAGGGGTCCTGACCCCCGAAAAGGTGGCAGAGTATATTCCGCCTCTCGCAAATATTGCCCCTCTCTCCATCCATTGCCATGACGACCTCGGGTTTGCCCTCACCAACACGATGGCAGCACTGAAGTACGGGGCCTCCTGCGCCCACGTGACGGTCAATGGCCTGGGAGAACGGGCCGGCAATACACCGCTCGAAGAAGTGGTCATGGCACTCGAGATCCTCTATGGTTACCCGACAAGGATCCGAAAAGGGGAGATCTATTCGCTGTCCACCCTTGTTTCGCGACTGACCGGTGTCCCGCTGCCTATTAACAAGGCGATCGTCGGCGAGATGGCTTTTACCCACGAAAGCGGTATCCATGCCCATGGGGTAATACGCGAACCCTCTACCTATGAATCGATCACTCCCGAGATGATAGGACGGAAACGGCGGATCGTTCTGGGGAAGCACTCCGGTTCCGCATCCGTTGAAGCAGCACTTAATGAGATGAGTTACAAAGCCGACGAGCCCCAGGTGAAAGAGATCGTCAAAAGGATCAAACAACTGGGCGATGAAGGGAAACGCGTGACCGATACCGATCTTATGGCCGTTGCCGATGCGGTGCTCTCAATTGAATGCAAACCCATTATCAGGATGCGGCAGTTCACGGCAGTGTCTGGCAGCAATATGATCCCGACCGCATCGGTAACCCTGCTCGTGAATGGCCAGGAGATGACCGGTGCGGCTACCGGTGCAGGCCCGGTGGATGCAGCAATGGAAGTCCTGCGCAAATGTGTCGCTGACGTGGCCGATATCCAGCTGGAAGAGTATCACGTGGACGCGATCCGGGGCGGAACCGATGCGCTGGTCGACGTAACAGTAAGATTAAGTAAAGACGGGAAGATAATTACTTCACGCGGCGCCCGCACCGACATCATCATGGCAAGTGTCGAGGCGATGATCGCCGGCATGAACAGACTACTGAGGGAGGAACATGAAAACCGGGGCAAAAATCCTCGTTGAATCACTGCAGCGCGAAGGGGTCAAGACTATCTTTGGCTACCCGGGCGGTGTGGTGCTGCCTATCTATGACGAACTCTATGATTCATCATTGCAGCACATCCTTGTACGGCATGAGCAGGCAGCAGCGCATGCCGCGGACGGGTACGCACGTGCGAGCGGTCGTGTTGGAGTCTGCCTCGCAACCTCTGGCCCCGGCGCATGTAACCTCGTAACCGGTATCGCAACGGCCTATATGGATTCGGTGCCGATAGTCGCATTGACCGGACAGGTCCCGACAAACCTTCTGGGTAACGACGCCTTCCAGGAATCCGACATCACCGGCATAACGATGCCGATCACCAAACACAACTACCTTGTCAAGGATACTGCAGATCTCGGGCGGGTAGTACAGGAAGCGTTCTATATCGCCGGTACCGGCCGACCGGGCCCGGTACTCATCGATATCCCTAAAGATGTCAGTACGAATGTAATCAAAGAACCCCCCGTGCCCGAAAAAGTGATCCTGAGGGGATATAATCCGACGTACCATGGTCACAAGCGCCAGATTGAAAAGCTCTCCAGACACTGGCCGCATCGGAGCGCCCGGTCATCTATGCAGGCGGCGGGGTCATCATATCCAACGCGTCAGCGGAGCTGGTCGAACTCGCAACACAACTGGGTATCCCCATCACGACCACGCTCATGGGGATCGGGTGCATTCCCTGTGACCATCCCCTCAACCTCGGGATGCTTGGCATGCATGGCACGGAGTATGCAAATTTCGCCATTACGGAATGCGACTGCCTGTTCTCAATCGGGGTGCGGTTCGATGACCGCGTAACCGGTAAAACCGACACGTTTGCTGCCCACGCAAAGATCATCCATATCGATATCGACCCTGCTGAAATCGGCAAGAACAAGCGTGTCGATGTACCGATCGTTGGCGATGTAAAGGCTGTCCTGCGGGACATGCTCTCCATGCTCAAAAAGAACGGTCTGAAGGAGGACTGGCTGAAGAAGGTGAAACACTGGAAGCAGCACCACCCCCTGAAATGTCCGACTGATGGCGGACTTCACCCGCAGTATATCATTCGGCAGATGAGCGAACTCCTGCAGGGCGATGCGATCATCGTCTCGGAAGTGGGGCAGAACCAGATGTGGACCGCCCAGCACTTCTGTTTCAGGCATCCCCGTACCTGGATCACGTCGGGCGGTCTGGGAACGATGGGATATGGGTTTCCTGCAGCGATGGGGGCACATTTTGCCAGGCCGGACCTTCCGGTCTTTGATGTCGCGGGAGACGGCAGCATCCAGATGAACATCCAGGAGATGGGCACGGTGGCTCACTACAAGATCCCGGTAAAAATTGCGATCCTGAACAACATGTACCTGGGCATGGTGAGGCAGTGGCAGGAGCTCTTCTATGACCGGCGCTACTCATTCACCGAGCTCCCGCCCGTTGAATTTGTGAAGATTGCCAATGCATACGGCATTGAGGGCGTCAAGGTCGAATGCCCTGAAGATGTCATGCCTGCGCTGAAGGCTGCGCTTGACTGTGACGGCCCGTTTGTCATGGACTTCAGGATCGAACGCGAGGAGAATGTCTTCCCCATGGTCCCGGCCGGTGCTGCCATTAACGAGATGATCGGAGGACATCCGCGATGAAGCCCCACACGCTCTCCATCCTTGTCGAGAACAAGGCGGGTGTGTTATCCCGTGTCACCGGGCTTTTCTCGCGGAGGGGATTCAATATCGAGAGCCTTGCCGTCGGTCCCTGCGAGGAACCCGGCATGAGCCGGATTACAATTGTGGTTATCGGGGATGATGAAAAAGTCGAACAGGTAATGAAGCAACTCAACAAGCTCATCGATATAATCAAGGTCTCGGACCTGTCAGAGAACGAGCGGGTAGAGCGGGAACTTGCCCTGATCAAGGTCACGGCAGAACAGGGCACCTCGCGTGCCGAAATCATGCAGATTGCCTCCATCTTCCGGGCCCAGATTGTCGATGTCGGTGCAAAGTCCCTTATCCTCCAGGTTATCGGGGATACAGAAAAGATCGACGCCATTGAAAAGCTGCTCCGGCAGTATGGCGTCAAGGAATTTGTGCGGACCGGAACCATCGGGATCCTCCGCGGGTCTAAGACGGTAACGAGCCTGAAATAATATCTTTTTGAGGTTCTCACTCTTCGATCGTCCTGCTTTCAGCTTCTGATATCGCGAATTTCCCCAACGGATTATTTTATATATATTTCCGGGTATTGGTTGGTAACCGTGTCCGGGTACCGGGTCAGGGTACGGGAGGTTCAACCAATGAGCAGGATTGCAGTATTATTGACTGACATGTTCCAGGATGTGGAATACGAGAAACCGGCAGCTGCCTTCCGCCAGGCAGGACATGAGCTCACGCTCGTGGGACTGATGGCGGGAATACCCGTTACGGGAGAGCACGGAATGACGGTCAGGATCGACCGGGCAGTCCATGATGTCCGTGTCAGTGACTTTGATGCCCTCTTCATCCCGGGGGGTTATTCCCCGGACAAGCTCCGTGTCAATGAAGAAGCAGTCCGGTTTGCGAAGGAGTTTGTTGAGAGCGGCAAACCGGTCTTCGGGATCTGCCATGCCGCACAACTCCTCATCACCGCCCAGGTGCTGAAGGGACGAAGAGTGACCGGCTGGAAGTCAATTATCCAGGATATCAGGAATGCCGGCGCCGAATACGTGGAGGCAGACGTTGTTGTGGACAGGAACCTGGTCACCAGCAGGAAACCCGAGGATATTCCGGCGTTTTCAAGAGCAGCAATTGAAATGCTGAAAGGCAGGAAATAACTATTTTCTGATCTTACCTCATAGGATACCAGGCATTTTGTTCGATTCTTCTATTTGAAAACTACCCCCGGTTTCTTCCCCCCTGTTCCTGCGATCCGGCAATCTGTCAATATCCGGATTTTGGAAAGAGTTTCAGGAACTATGTGGCGAGATCAGGGATGCTGTTCTCTGCTACAATCAAAATCCTCTAATGCTGAAAAGATAACATTAAAAGAAAAATCCACGCCAGACGGCAATCAAGTATCATGACAGCACAGATACGACCTGTACCGCACGCAAAACCGTTCCTGAAATGGGCCGGCGGCAAAACCCAGTTGCTGGACGAGTTCAGCAAACGTCTGCCGGAAGGGCTGGGAAATGGTACCATTACCCGCTACGTCGAACCGTTCATTGGTGGCGGGGCATTCTTCTTTTATCTTAACCAGCGATTTTCATTTGAAAAATGCACGATAGGCGATGCCAATCAAGAACTTATTCTTACTGTACCGCGTGATTAAGAGGTCCGTAAAAAAGTTGATTTGTGAACTTGCCATTTTCGAATCAGAGTACTTCGCAAAAAATAACGACGAAAGAGAATTATTCTACTATGAGGTCCGTGATTCGTTTAATGAACGGCTGCAGTATTTCAATTTTCATACGTATGGTTCAGAATGGGTGAAGCGTGCTGCCCAGATTATATTTCTCAACCGAACCTGTTATAACGGTCTGTTCAGGGTAAACAGGAACGGTGAATTCAATGTCCCGTTCGGGCGGTATAAAAATCCCGATATCCTCAACAGACGTAACCTGGGAGATGTTGCCCTGCTCCTGAAAGATACAAACACGCAGATTATGTCTGCGGATTTTACCCAGTGCAGGAACTCTGTTGATGATCAGGACGTTTGTGTACTTCGATCCCCCGTACCGCCCGCTCAGCCAGACCTCCTCGTTCACCTCATACTCAAAGGACGGTTTTTCCGAGACGGACCAGGTGCGGCTCGCAGATTTTTTTAAGGAGCTCGATGCACGAGGTGCAAGGATCATGCTCAGCAATTCCGATCCGCTGAACCATGATTCCCACGACAGGTTCTTTGACGATCTTTTCGCCGGTTATTCTATTGACAGAATTCCCGCACGGCGCCTGATCAACTGCAACGGTGCCCGCCGCGGAAACATTGACGAACTGATTATTACGAATTATTAAAAAAGAGAAAGAAAGAGTGGACTGTAATTAATATTACAATAACGGTGCGTACTCATCAACAATTTCATGGACCCGGTCGCCGAGAAGGTCGACAAGGACCTGCTTCAGGGGGATGGAGAAGGGTGTGATAAGGATATATTCACGATCCGGAGTCGAGATCGTCAGCTGGTAATCCACGCTGTACCGTGCCCCGGCAGGTTCGAGAGGATAGAGTGCAAAGAGGATCGAGAGCCAGCGTGAAGAACGCGAATCGCTGCGTACTCTCCTGATAATTATCTCCGTTATTTCTCCCAGGAGGATTGCCCGGGCATCTTTTTCTTCAGAAAGAATCGTATTCGGATCCTTGTCAAGGTAGTCACCGGTGTGTGAACCAAGGGATTCCAGCCGTGAGGATTCCCGGGTACGGGAGTGAACAGATGGCTGTTGCCTTACAGGTTTGTCCTCGGATGGTATCTCTCCTCTGGTTTTTTGTGGTTTATCTGGATCACCCCGGGTCAGAGGTGTTGGGGTGAGAATCATCCGGTCCTGGGTGATGAGCAAGATTCCATACGTTTCTGTAGGGGACGGTGCCTCTTTTTCGTAGCAGGGTGCTGCGATGATGATCCGCTCATGATTTTCCGTATGCAGCATAGTATTTTTTTACCGTTATTCAGGTAGTTTTGAGCCAAGTACGCGGAGCATGGTTCCGGTTGAAAAATTCCGACACTTCAATTCCTGATGTGGTGGATGAAATTTTTTATCAGGTTTTCCGTAAACAAACCCTTTATATGATTACACAGACTGGTATAACGTTTTACCATTTCATTATTATCAATCTATTTTGTATATTTCTGGCATTTTAAGAGGTAAATTTCGATTATGTTATATGTCAGCATACCACAAAGTTTATGGATAGAATGTTTGGTTTGCCATGTATCACTATCGCACTGGTCGGGGGAGCCTTTCTCCTGATTATTCTTGCACTGCTCTACTGGGGACTCACGTTTAAGGAGATCCCTGCATGATCGACCTCCTCGCTGCCGCTCTTGTGATCATCTATTTCATCGTTATGGTCGCAATCGGCATCTGGGCATCAAAAAAGATCATGTGCATGTCCGACTATGTAGTGGCCGGGCGCTCACTGAATTTCTGGGTATTCACCATGCTCATGATCGGTTCAGTCGCTTCTGGTATGTCGCTGCTGGGAGTTTCGGGACTGGGCTATAAATTTGCATGGCCTACCATCTGGGAACAGCTTGCAGTGCCCCTCTCGATTGCATTCTGTATCATATTTTTCGGGGTCAAGATGCACGCGGTGGCAAAAAAGTCAGGCTATATGACGGTCCAGGACTATCTGGCCCACCGCTTCGAGAGCCAGACATCCCTGCGGGGTTTGAGTGCAACGGCAGGTATTGTTGTATCGATGATCTACCTTGCAGGACAATACACGGCGATAAGTATTGTGCTGATGTGGCTGTTCGGGCTTCCTCACTGGATAGCGCTCCTCATCGGGGCCGCGATCGTCACGGTCTATACTGTCATCGGCGGGCTCTATGCTGTCGCTTGGACCACGCTTGTGCAGGGACTGATCCTCATCATCGGTGTGCTGGTCATGGCCCCCATTGTGATAATGGCTGCCGGCGGGTTCACTCACATCAATGAGGTGATGGCGGCGGTGAACCCATCCAATGTTGATCCCTGGGTAACCGGGGCCGGTGCCGTTTTTACCCCGGAGTATATTGTTTCATTTGCCCTTCTCCTTACCATAGGACTTGCCTGTGCACCGCACGTCATAAACAATATCCTTTGTGTGAGAGATGCGAAATATTTCAAGTGGGCACCGGTTGTCGCGTTCGGGATTTATGGGGTCGTAATGTTTCTCCTGAAGTTTGCGGGATTTGCGGGCATTGTGCTTGTCAAGGACGGGATTATCCAGCTTCCCAAGGTGCCCAATGCCTCTGATTTCATCTTTGTCTATGGTGTTCAGGCTGCCATGCCCAGTATGTTCCTGTGGGGTATTTTTGCGGTGATCGTGCTCGCCGCCGTTATGTCAACCACCGACCGCCTTATGCTTACCATCGGTACATACTTTTCCTGGGATATCTACAAGAAAATCCTCAAACCCGCAGCCCCGGATAAACAGGTCCTTCTCGTCAGTCAGGTATCCGTATTTATCGCAGCAGCTGTAACCCTGCTTCTTGCCCTTAATCCCCCCGACATGCTCGTCTGGCTCATCTGGGCCGGGATCGGGATCATGTATGCCACGTTTGCCGTTCCGCTGCTTGCCGGGTTGTACTGGAGAAGGGCAACCCGTGAGGGAGCCCTTGTATCCATGGCGCTTGGATTAGGTGCGTCACTCGTATTTGGCGGGATCTCATACTTTAAACTGGCACCGTTACCCATGCACTTCTCATTCTACGCGTTTGTTATTGCTGTCATCTCCATGATTGTCGTCAGCCTGATGACAAAACCAACAAACGAGAAGGTGCTTGACGAAACCCTTACCGGCTGGTATATCCAGAAATAAATTTTTCTTTTTTCGGTTTTACACCTACGGAATATCAGGTTCATTTTAAAAATAAACTGCCCGTCAGACTGCGCCGATGACTTCAACAGGCAAGCCGGTAGTTAATTGTTAGTCCGGTTTTCACGGTGGTTCCGGCACTTCTCACGGTACATTTCCGGCTTGAGTGGGTGATCGATATCTTTTCTGTCACCATGAACAGGCGTCCTTAAAATCATGAGGCCATAATCACCCATATAAATCCTGCACGCAAACCTACTCAGCTGTGAAGACTGCTATACTGGGGGGAGGGCTTTCCGGGCTTACCCTCGCACGCCTACTCCATGAAAAAGGCGACGAAGTTGTTGTCCTTGAAGCGGAGCCGGAGTACGGAGGACTCTGCCGATCAAAAAAAGAGCGGGGATTTACCTTTGACACCGGGGGGTCACACATCATATTTTCCCGGGACACCGATGTCCTCGCATTTATGCGCCGGATGATAGCGGGGAACGAGCAACGAAATAACCGTACCACCAAAATCTTTTATAAGCAGCTGTTCGTCAAGTATCCGTTCGAGAACGGGCTTTCCGATGTACCCCTGGATGACAGGTTTACCTGCATCAATGAATTTATAAAAACGCTTATCGCGGTTGAAAAGGGGGAGATCGCCCCTCCTGTCAACTTTCGTGAATGGATCTATTATACATTTGGCAAGGGTATCGCAGAATGTTACATGGTCCCCTATAATGAAAAGATCTGGAAGTACCCAACCGATCTTATGTCGCTCCACTGGGTGGACGGGAGGATCCCCCGTCCCCCCGTTGAGGATGTGATCAGGTCGGCCATCGGTATTGAAACTGAAGGATATACCCACCAGTCGGTTTTTTCTTACCCGATCGACGGGGGAATCGAAGTCTCTGGTGCATGCCATCGCAGGTCCCGTCAGGAGATTCATCAGGACCGGATTCAGGGTCGTATCGATAACCAGGTCCGGTGCGAACTGGGAGATTAGTAACGGCGAGGAAATTATCGAGGCTGGCCGGTGTATCTGCACGATGCCTCTGCAGCACCTTCTGCCCTGCCTTGAAAATGTTCCCGGAGAAGTGAAAACTGCGGCAACGGCACTGAAATATAACTCACTGGTCTGCGTTACTCTGGGAATACGCGGTGAAGTTCCGGATATTTCCTGGCTCTACGTCCCGGACCCTGCCGTTGGAAAGGCTAACCGGATCTCATTTCCCTCCCATTACAGCCGTAATGTAGCCCCTTCCGGCTGCAGTGCAATCCTCGCCGAGATTACCCACCAGCCGGGGGATGAAGTTGCCTTAATGACAGATGCTGAACTTGTGCAGGAAGTAACTGATACCCTCCTGAGGATGCAGATCCTCAACAGGAACCAGATAATCTATACATCCGTGGAGCGGCAGCCATTTGCGTACGTTGTCTATGATCTGGAGTACCAGAAAAATATCGCATGCATCAGGAAGTACTGTAGCGATACCGGTATTCCCCTGGTGGGCAGGTTTGCCCAGTTCGAATACCTGAACATGGATGGTTGTATCCGGAGTGCCATGGATTTTGTGGCATCGGGGTCGTGAAGCCAAGAAGATTCCTGATGAGGACAGGTACGGTCGTATAGGTTTAAATTCCGGGATTCATTCTGCTAAAGTGTTCTCTTGGTTTTTCTCCGAAATCGGTATGTCCGGAGAATGAGGAAATGAAGGGAAACATTGAAAAAAATATAAAAAAACTGCCCGTTTTTTTCTTGCCCGTTCCCCGGTGATTATGGAGTGCAGCTCATCGGGATGTAATTCAAGTTTCCCCTTCATTATCTGAATGGAGTTTCCCTTCAGGGAATTCCCGGGCGATAGAGAGATAGAGCGGGGTTGAAGGGAAAACAAAAACTGAATGGAGGGGGATGTCACGAATTAATGGCATGTGATGGTCCTTAAAATTTTCACAGCGATCCAACACGGGGAAGGTCTTTGCAACATTACATTCGTTCTGTGACCGGCATCCATTACAGACAGATTCAATGTAGTGGATTACATCCTCACCATTCATTGTTGCCGATATGCGAAACGACTCCTTTGCGTCAACATGCATGAAAAATTCCTCCGGATTGTGTCGAGATAGATGCAGAGAATTTGTGCACACAAGCGACATAACCCATAGCCATTTTTCCCATAAATGGATATTATAATCTATTAATTGATAAATCTATCCTTTTTAAATTTAATTCTATTTATCAATATTTTATCAAAAAAAATAAGAAAATAACTCTAATTAAAATAGAAAACTATATAAGATATTAATATATTAACTGATATCAAGTGGAAGATATGAGGGTCTTCCTCCATGATAAGACCGCACTGGGTAGACAGAGAACAACGAGAGAAAAAAGATTATCAAGTAATGGAGATCAGAGAACCGAAAAGACACCATCCCTCCTGCCCTCATGTGCTTCCACTTTCCTCTTTTCCAGAATTTGAATATAACCACCTGACGGGGTACTCCTTAGACAATAACCCTACATGAATTTAATATCTTAAAACCAAATCTGTTCCGGTTTGTTGGTATTTACCAACCAGAAAATTGGGAATCTGAACGCGATTACATTGTGTTTATTATCAGCTAACTGATAACAACTGTTAAGGAGTTTTATCCCCATGATTTCGGTCATTATCCCGACCTTCAACGAGGAAGAGAATATCGCCCAATGCCTGGTATCCCTCTCCCACCAGACGATCCCCCGCTCCGGGTACGAGATTATCGTAGTGGATGGCGGTTCAAAGGATGCAACATGCGAGATCGCCCGGAAATATGCCGATACCGTTTTCACCCAGACAAGCAAGAAAGTCGGCGGGGCGCGAAATGACGGAATTATGGCGGCAAAAGGAGACGTTGTTGCCACAACCGATGCCGACTGCATCCTCCCGCCAAACTGGATCCAGATTATCAGTGAGGACTTTATGGATGGGCATCTCTCCCAGTTATATGGGCCTGTATACCCGATTGAGGAAGGAATCGGCAATAAATTATCTCTGCTGCTCGCCAACTCCTTCTCCCGGATCGGCTATTACAGCCGGACCTTTTATTATACCCTCGGGTGCAACACGGCATTCCGGAAAGATGCCTTTATCAAAGCCGGGATGTACCGCTGCATCGACGCCGGGGACGATCTTGAGATCGCCCTGAGGATGAAAGACCAGGGGGAGGTGGTTTTCGACGGCAGGCTGATGGTCGGGTTCTCGATGCGCCGTTACAAGCAGTACGGGACGTTACAGTCTCTGTATGAATGGGTCTATATTGTCTCCCATGGCGGCGAGACCGAGAAATATTCCTACACAAGGAAAAAATATAAATAACCATCGATCACCCGGACATTGGTTTCCATCGTGGAGGTACATGTGCCTGCTCATTCGAAAGGGCCCACAGAACAGATCATTGCCGAACGGATTTCTGCATTCAACCGGAGCGAGTTTGCGCAACTCCTGGGGCTGGAAGTTACTGAGGCATCCGATGGGTATGCACGGGTGGTCATGGATTGCCGCGGGAAGAAAAATCCGCACGGCGTAGCCCATGGTGGTGCGATCTGTGCCCTTGCCGACCAGGCCTTCGGGATAGCGGCAAACTGTGCGGGGATCGACCGGGTGGCTGTGTCTGTCCATATCCAGTATATCTCTCCGGCGACCGGCTCCCTTGTGGCAATTGGGCACCGTGTGGCTGACAATGGCAGGTATTCCACCTTCCGTATCATGGTCTATGAAGGCGAACGTATTATCGCTGAATTTGACGGGGTGGCAATACAGGTCAGTCCCCCGCCATGATCGTAGGGAAAGATATCAGGCATCACGGGAATCTAAAATTGCAGGCACAATTTTTAAAAACCCGTACCGATAATAGGTGTTCAGTGATGAATCATGGCTACCGATCCTGTCTGCTTTGCCATAGTTGACGATGATGATGTCCGATTCATGAGCACCTACAAAAATCAGAAGTATTCCTTCTGTACGAACTTTTGCAAAAAGAAATTTGATGAAAATCCTCAGAAATATTCAAGGATACCCTGTGATCTCACTATCGAACCCGGCGGATCTTCGTGCTGAAACTGCATTGATAAGGGATTGCCCCAATAGATTGGAGTGATTCATAATTTTCCAGGCACACACACAGGTGCCGGGAGAAGAGAGCCAAACTATTATTCTTTGATCGCCCTAACAGGAAGTGATACCAATGCCTACCATGAAAATCCGGGGTGGAGATCTTGATCTTGTCGAGTACGAATTCAATTCCTTTCCCCCTGGACAGAACCTGAAGACCCTTGGGTATGAAAAGAAGAACTTTATCCTGAAACCCGTGAAAGGAAAGATCACGGTAAAGGCCCCGGCGAGGATCCATCTCACCGTGCTGGATATGAACCGGTTCGCCCCGGACCATCCCGGTGGCGGGGGGATTGGATTTGCTATCCAGTGCTACTGTACTGCAGAAGTTGAATGCACCAAAAAAGATACCAAAATAGATTACAGCCGTGCATCCATCATCAGGAATTTTGTCGCCGTGTTCAATAAGGTGACCGGATATACCGGCGGTTTTACCATAAGGGCGACCGACCACCAGCACCAGCATGTGGGGCTTGGCTCCACCAGCACCATCATGATTGCGGTGGCTACAGCCATGAATGAAGCACTCGGGCAACCGCTGAACAACAACCAGTTACGGAAACTGATCGGGCAGAATTACGTGGAGGAGACTGCCGATGGCAATGTCGCATTCGGATTTGAGACCGGGGTCGGTCCTGCTGTCAGCACCTACGGGGGAATGGCGGTGCTTGGTGATGAGGCTCACGCTGGTTTACCACCACCCGTTCGCGGTCGGGAAACAGGTTTATATCATCATCCCGCCAACCGACATTTCCTCGGCCGGCACCCAGGAATTTGATCTCCTCATGAACAAGGCAAGGACGCTCGATTACCGGGACCGGGAACTCAAGGCCTATCTCTTCTTAATGGACCTCATCCCGGCCCTTGAACGGGATGACGTGAAAAAAGCCGGGGATGTGATCTGGGAGATCGAATTCCGCGGCTCAAAGCGGGCAGAGGTTGAGCACCACAGCTTTGCAATCTATCACTACATGAGCCAGCTCCGCGATGCCCATCTCGAATTTGTCGGCATGAGTTCCGTCGGTCCTTCCATCGCAGTGGTCACGGCACTTGACCGGAAGTCTTTGGAAAAGATCCTCAAACCTCTCAGGCTCACCATCGCGATTGAAACAAAAGTTGATAATGATGGACTGAAGATCACCCATTCTCCCTGATTTTTTACCATTTTCCCGGCCGGTGAAGGATGATCTATAGTCGCCAGTGCGATCCGGGCATCCTACCGGGAGTTCTGATTGATTTATGAAGATACGATATTTTTAGCCGGTCACTGATTCCATAGGATAGTGGAAAAACGGTTCCAGAGAAACACGGGACACATGTTCCGCCTTTTTGGATCAGGGAGGACAGTGGCGTGATCTCGTTGAGGCTCTTCACAAACTAAACAATTGACAGTTATAGGATTACCCCTAAAATCGGTTTAATTACGGGAAATTTCTCTAGGTTGAAGCCTCCATGCCTCCCCATGTGATATAAATGCAGCCCCTCACATGGCCTCCCTCCGGCCGATCAGGGACTAACCGAATATCGAGAGTAACCTCTTTAATCGCTATGCACCGGAGACGCCCTGAAGCGGGGACTCACGTACCTATTCAGTTTTTCAGGATTCGATTATGGACTCACGTTTGTCCCGTCTCCCGATCCCCCGGGATATGGCTGAAAAAAATTAAGGTAACCGGAGAAGATTTTTATTTTTTTCCTGAATGGTCCGCTTTTCTTTTCTCGAAATGGGTGGATATAATACCGGCAGCAACCAGCACGATGGTTCCGACAGTAACCAGGATAACCAGCAGGATCAGGATGCTCATATTTTCTTGAACAATCGGAAGGGTGCCAAAATAATAACCTCCGAGTACCACAACAAAAGTCCAGGCACAGCCCCCAAGCACATTATAGAGGATGAAGCGGCGATAATTCATTGACCCGATACCGGCAAGAAAAGGGGCAAATGTACGAACTACCGGGACGAACCGGGCAACAAAGATTGCCGCGCCGCCATATTTTTCATAAAAACCGTAGGTGCGGTCTATATATTCCTTCTTAACCAGCGAGGGGAACCGTTCCAGAAAAACATGGATGCCGAGATAATTACCGATCCAGTAATTTACCGTGTCGCCGAGCACTGCCCCGGCGATTATTGCAGGAATGAGCCATTGCAGCTCCATTATTCCGCCTGCTGCCGCCGCTCCGCATACAAAAAGGAGCGAATCTCCCGGAAGGAAAGGGAGGATAACAAAACCGGTCTCAAAAAAGATAATAAAAAAGATGATGAAATATGTCCATAATCCGTATTGACTGACGACACTGGATAAATTCTGGTCGAGATTAAGGAATATGGTGATGAGAGAATTTATCATGCATTGAAAATTAGGTGTTCAATCTCTTTAATGGTGTTGAACGGTAATTTTATTCGATGGATTTCGCCGTTGATAGTGGTTTTTTTATTCAGAGACAGGTGATGGTGGCGGAAAGTCAGCAGATTATGGAAACCACTCAGGGATCCGTTTTTTTTATTCCATGAGCAGCCGTACTCAAATCCATGAAGGGAATCATTGTCGGGTAAAGACAGCCGTTATTTCAGATCGTATCAGGTTTTCTCCCCGGACCCGCATCGGCCACTGGCGGGTAGTCATTGAAACAGGTGTCAGGAGGGAGAAGAGGTCAGAAACTTCCTGCTCCGAGAAATAATGGGTGATAATGTTGTTACCCCGCCGGAAAGTCGCCCGTTCCATCATACATCCCTTCCCAAACCTGAAGTCATCGATCGAGAATTCACAAAAAAACACTGTTCCCCCGGGTTCTGATACCCGAATTATTTCACCCACGATCGATTTTCGGTCAGGTGCCTGCATATGACCCAGTATATGCGATGCGAATACCGCATCAAATACGGTATCCTTAAAGGGGGACCAACGGGCATCTGCAATCATTACCGGGCAATACCGGGGATCCAGGAATACCTGCCTGCATAATGCAACCGCTCTTGGAGAGAAATCAATCGCTGTCACCTTCCAGCCATGACGGATCATCACTATGACCGCTTTTCCATTACCGCACCCAAGTTCGAGAACACGGGATCCATCTGTAAGATCCGGCAGATCCCGGACTACCCCGCTCCAGATCGCCCCCCTTTTGGTGTAATCCTCTTCCCAGGCTCCCGGATCCGGCATCATCGGAATCTCACATTTACGACCATTTTTATCAGTATTTTTCCCCGTTCATTAGTTGGTTTCCCTGCAGAAAAATACATGATAACGAAAATTTTTTGCTGATTTTATAATTATACATCATTGCACGAGAAGGAAAAATTTTTGAGTGGAGAAATCACGTGGTGGTCTTTGTTTTTGACAGTGATTATGAAAGTGCACTTTTCCCTCAAGGGGGGCAGCCTAAAGTGAACTTCCCCTTTGACCCGGCAGCATCTTATTCCGCTTCTCATCTGACTTCATATAAAGGCTATTACCTTTCTGGAGTCTCCCGGCATCGGAAGCGGAGGCACGTGATTGCCATAAACGCAAAGGAGCGTCGGGACAACCTTCCACTCATTTCATTTGAAAATAATATTTATAACGATATGATTTAATGCGGTTGATCCCCATTCTCCCGACCCGATGAACACCGCCCTTATGGGGCTCCCTGCGGCGGATAAGGAAAAAAATTCTAAAAATCCCCTCGCTGCGCTGTGCCTCGGAAGAGGACCATAAGGGCGAGGTACTTTCATATACGACGATTTTCAGGTAGAGCAACCGGATGAAGAGTACCGGGATTCCTGACAGACCTCTCCCGGATTAACCGGGAAAGTATTCTTTTTTACCCGGGATGTAGATTGCTGCCGAATATTCTTCAATAAAATCAGAATCGGTGAGCAGATCGATATAAACCATCTTTCTGGCCACCGATTCCGCCTCCTGCCTTCTGGTCCGGGAGCGGAGTGCCGCACCAGCTCCGGAGAGTGACCCATTGCCGATGGGGTGAAATGCTGCATTAAAAAATCGGGGAATAATCCCAAATGCTACGACATTCTTCATGTCGGCATAAGCACTGAATGCCCCTGCAAGAAATACATGCCGGACATCAGCGACTGTGATCCGGTATTTTTTCATCAGGACGCCGACTGCTCCGCATACTGCTGCCTTTGAGTCCATAAGGTATGCCATATCCTGGCAGGTTATCGTAATATCACGCCTTATCGCCGTATTTTCTTTCCGGACCAGAACAAATTCGGGTCCGCCGGATCCCATCCTCACCCCGGGTTTCCCCTCCACAAGTTTCCCGGTAAAATCAAGGATACCGGATCTGACCATTTCTGCAGCTGCATCGATAATCCCCGATCCGCAGATTCCCCGGGGTCTTTCATCCCCGATGGTAGTCCATGAAACCCGGGCAGTCTCCGGATCAATGGATATATGATCAATAGCACCACGCATGGCACGCATACCGGAAGAAATACCTGCACCCTCAAATGCGGGACCGGATGCACATGACGCAGAAACCAGCCAGTCTTTATTGCCGAAGACAAGTTCGCCATTGGTGCCTAAATCGATAAGCAGCGAAAGATCCCCGGAGAGATGCATGCCGGAAGCAATGATATCCCCGACTGCATCTCCTCCGACAAACCGACTCACGTTGGGCAGGCAATATACATACGAGTCCGGGTTTACCGATAACCGGAGATCCCGGGCCCTGACAATGACAGGCTCGCGGGGAACCGGCGTATTTGCAAGTTCGAGAACGGAGGGATCCCGTCCGGTCAGGAGATACACCATAACGGTGTTACCCGCGATACAGACATCATGAATTGCCTTAACAGACACCTGAGTTTCTGTAACCATACGATCGATAACCGCGTTAATGCTCCCGACTGCTGCCTCCTGCAATCGCTCTTTTCCGCCCATATCTTTTACTGCCGACATCCGGGTGACGAGTTCTTCTCCCAGCGTAATCTGGCGGTTCAGTGCAGAAGCCGATGCACATACCTTCCCCGTGGAGAGATCGACCAGCGTTCCGACAATCGTTGTCGTACCCAGATCAATGGCGATCCCAAAATTCGTACCGGTCGTATCACCATCTTCAATATCGATCACTTCGGGATACCCGGGCGTCAGCCCTATCGTCACCGTGAAAGGTCCGGGGTTACTGACCAGCCGGTGATACTGCTGTTTTGATAGACGAGGACGCTCGCCGTTGTATCCGGAAAACCGGATTGAACGAAGATAAGAAGGCTGCCCGGTTTCATTGCTTTCCGTCATGAACGTCTCAACAGAGGGCGCCAGGTGATCTTCGTGACAATACAGTGTACTGAGGATCCGTGGTCCGTCAATCCTACTCTCGACCGGGATGGTAAACTCACAATCGCCGGTAATACGGGTACGTACAGGCAAAGCAATAGTTCCCGGCAATTTCACCGGGTGAGAGCCCATCGGTACTCTCCTGAGTGGAGGAGGTGCAGGAACCACGAACGTGGATTACTTTGCATTTCCCGCACTCCCCTTTCCCACCGCAGATGCTCTCGAACTGGATATCAGCCAGCCGGATTGCATCAAGAACGGTTGATCCCCTGCTCACAGCGACAACTTTATTCAGGGGATGGAATACGACCTGGACCATCTCATCCATAGGTTATCCCACCATGCAGCGCACTGACCGTAGAGGGGATCTACGGCAAACAGGTATCCGCCGGATACAGAGTGTTTGACACATGGTCATTCATTTCCGGCTTCCGGTGGCCAGTTATCACGGATATATTTCGACAGTCCTGATGAATCCTTGGGACCGACCCGGATCTGCCAGCCGGTTGTCTCCTCGGTTTCACCACTGATCCTGGCAGCAAGTCCCGGAATGATCAACGTTGTGTGGCCGACGAGACTTTTCACCTGGTATTTCTCCAGGGCAGATGCAATTGATTCCGCCGTCAGGATCCTTCCGGCGACTGCGCTCTCGACACTGAGTCCTCCGGTATCGATTACGACCAGGTAACAGTTGAGGTTTGCAGCCTTGATATCTGATTCAACGGTGAAGTACGTCAATGCATAATTGGTGGTCACCAGTACGGGAGAACTCCGGTCCGGGTCTCCGAGGACCTTCACCCCGCCTTCGACCGAAACCGGTTTTCTCGGGTCGGTGTAGAGGTTGAAACGCCAGATTAACTGGGGGAGCAGTACCCAACCGTCAAGGGTGTGCATGATCAGGAGATCTGCATATCGGGTCAGGAGAATCGAGGCCGTAACTGACTCCCGCCATTTTAAGAGGTCTTCCGATATCTCTTCGCGGTCCAGACTGCAACCGGAGCGCCAAGGAGCGGGAACCCGAAGAGTTCATCAAGGTACCTGCATGCCTCCGTCCGGATCAGGGTGAAGTTCCCCACCGTCTCTAAGATGTCATTCCCGCTCAGGGTGCCGGGATCCAGCACGAGATCCGAAACGCCGGATTCGAGGAGGGTTTTCGTCAGTATTCGTAACAATGAGAGATCACCCGGCGCAGAGACCGTAAGAGGGACACAATATTTCAGGGAGAGATCTGCCATGGCTCTCCAGTTCTCCCGGGTTGCTGCATACACCAGCGGGTTACGCAACGGGATTTCAGCGAGTCCGGCATCCATTACTTCAGGATCCCGTGAACAGAGGATGAGGGGGAGCGTACATATTCCGGCGACCTTTCTTACTGTCTTACTGAAGATGTCAGGATCGCGGGAGGTGGAACGGATCGCAATTGCATCCGGTGCAAGGATCCTTCCGATGTAATTATAGGAGAACTGTTCAATCTGCCTCACCCGCTCCAGCAATTCATCTTCCGGCATGAGATCATGAACATCGATGGCGATGGGAGAGGGATTGTGATAGGTAAACTCATGACGCTGGAGAACGTATTTTCCGCCGATGGCGATACTATGCTCCCCCTCACCAAAGGTGACAATCCGCACCGGCGGTGCAAGAAGGACCTCAAGTTCCTCCAGCATCTCACGGTAGTCATCCGTAAACAAGGGGGGACAACCGGCAATCATCAGTTCGCCGTTGACCACCCGCGTGGCAAAAGCCATGCAGTTTGATTCCCGGCACGCTCCACAGTTGGTCTTCGGAAGATGCTTATAGACATCGATCGGGCTGATCTCCCGGATGTTCTTCTTTCTCTTTATCTCCTGCTGGCTGCCTGGTCCGGTCATACCCGCACATTCACCCAGTCGCTTATCCCGTTTGCATGCCCCTGCCCGCGTGTTCCCAGCCGCCTGATGACATCTCTGACAGTGAGTACCGCGGCGGGGTGCATCATCATGAAAAGGTCGATCCCCGCGAGGAGCAGGGTAACGGCATTGATCGTCTCCCATATCGGACCCCGGAGTTCCCGGGGCCCGTACTCCGGCGCCATCTGCATCCATGCCTCGCGGGCCGCCCAGGCATTCGCTGACGCGGATATTACCGGGTGCGCAAGTTCCCCGTCGCCCATGAGGGCTGCGTAACGCGCCCGTTCATGGATGGAGAACGAATATTCAAGCCCGTATCCGAGCGCAACCGTAGTGAGATCCATGACGATCTGTTCCGCGGGGATGTACTCGTAGAGACGCCGGTTCAGTTCTTTTGCGTTGTTCAGTTCAAGTCCGGTGAAGGCAAGGACCAGATGCCCATGATCGCGTGCGGAGGTTGCGACCGGTTCAAGCGTCTTTGCCTCAGCCATATCAAGAGTAACCGAGTTGAGCAGCAGCCGCTCGCCCTCCGCCATCGCGGCAACCTCACAGAAGACCTCCGCATCTTTTTTCGGGTCGCCGCAGCCCCCGATAATAAGAGGGACATCGACTGCCTGCAGGATCTCTTCAACCGTTTTTGCTGCCTGAACGGGTGAGGTATTCTGTATCAGGGGATCGGTGCTCATGAGGTGAATGGTAACCATATCAGCCCCGAATTTTTTTACATTCATCCTGGCCCATTCTGCCGGATCTGCGATCACGTCCTGGACATGCTCCTTGAGAACCTTCGGAAGACTGATCGGCATGTCAAAGACATCAAGGGCGATTGCAGGCAGGTGATCGGAATGAGAGGAAAAGTCAGCGTAAGCCGGCGCTGTTGATCCGCCGATGATGACGGGTTTTCCCCGGCTGCCACCACCACTTCTGGTTGCCCCAAGAGTAACTTCCCGTATTTTGCCCGGATACTTCATGTGATGGGGAATAAATTGATCCGTCATGAGTTCGGTGATTCGTTTTGGTGCCTGCAGGGGCGTGACCGCATCCCGCACGCCCGTAAAATAGCCGCCCGGAATAAAAAGTTCAAGATTTCCAATGTCCATGGCAAAGTTTTCCAGCTCAACCTGCTCTACACCCTGTAAGAGTTCCAGGAGCTGGGGACCAAGGGCCAGGAGCTGATCACCCTTCAGCTGATTTTTGGGATCCTTGTGCGCCACGACAGATTCACCCCTCTCTTCTCTGTTGCGGTTTCACAGGCTGGATAATGATTTTTTCCGCGGTGATCCGGGCATTTTTCAGGATAATCCTGAACCCACCGGCAGTTATCGGGATATCTCCACCGGAAAAAACCGGTACCTGGTGAGCAGCTGCCGTGCCCGGCAACTCAACCGCCCCCCACCGGCGAATAACCGGGTGCTGGCGGGTCACCAGGAAATCCTTTAATTCGGGAATAGTACTGACATCTTTTTCAGTCGCGATCTTATCGTAAACCTCTTCAGGAATGAAGGACCGGATCTTTTCTTTTATCTCGATCGGCATCCAGACAACCCGATCATAGCCCCCGTCTGCATGCATAAACTTTCTCGACCGCATGTACTCGATCGATATGCCATGAAATCCCTCTACCTGCCTCCCTCCGGCGGTAGAGTCTGCCATAGTTGAAAATCCCAGCCCATTTACCGTTTTATCCCGGAAACCACGGATAACGATCCCGAATCCTTCCACTTCCAGGAATGTAAAACGCAATACCTTCAAAACAACCGCAGGATGTGTGCGGGTAGCCGAACCCGGAGTAGAGCTGAACGCGGCTCACTTCTCCCATCGATCGAACCTTTGCACTCTCATTTACCCCGGAGTATTCCCCTTTTTCTGCGTCAAGACATTCGCCTTTCCCAATGGCATATATCGGCCCTTTCGGATCTATACCTGCCGCTGCCCGTCCGTCAAACCAGCTGATAGCACCGCAGTTCGCGTATCGCTGTGGGGTGATTACACAGATATGGGCTGGGGCAAATGACTGGCAGAGAGCACACCCATAGAATGTATCAACATCCTCATCGGCAAGTCCACGAGCCCGTGCATCCCGTTCATCATACGTTGCCAGAGCCTCGGCGTATAGAGGATGTATCTTTTCCGGATCCGTGATAAATGTAATCTGGATCTTCTCAATGAACGGGAGTTCATTTTTGAACAGCTGGTACATCACCTCGCCGATCTGCCTGAATGAATTTAACCCTTTTTTAAACGATTTTTTTGAGAGCCGGATCCAGATATCATAGCGCTGGTTCAGGTGCATGAATCCTTCAATATAGTTGGAGTACTCATGGATCCTGCGTTCAATAACCCCTTCGAGATCTTTTTCCAGCTGGGGACCGGAAATTTCAACGATAATACCTATGGGGTAGCTTCGTTCCCCTTCCAGATCGCCAAGATCAGGGCCGACTATCGTGATTAAACCATCTGTGACATCATCGCCCTGCCGGACCCGGACTATCTCAAATTTTTCACTGATCGAAGGACCCCCCAGCTCAATATGCATGTCATTCTTCCGGATGCGTTCCCCTTCATGAACAAGCCCGACTTCAACCGGAATATTCTCAAACATGATGTACCCCGGTCAATCCCCAAGATTTTCGACAATGCCCCGGATGTTTGCCGCCCAGTCTTTTATGGTACTGTTTGGGAACGACCAGCTGGCATTGGGCTGGTAGACGCAGTCCAGCGTCATCGTTTTAAGTGCCGGTGCAAAATGTTTGAGGCCGGAAAGGATTGTCCATTCCATATAATACGGAAGACCCACGAAGATTGCGAGATCGTAGGTATCTTTTCCGTCCAGCCCTTTCCAGCCAGAGTCCGTGAGCCGGTTACCAATATCCACCGCAGGCATCAGGGCAGCGGGCGAAAATCCGCGGTTCCGGAACTCCCGTGCCGTACTCGCAGTCACGACCACGGGAATTTTTCCCTTATTTGCGAGCTCGATCAGGCATTCAATCAGTTTTATCCCTTCTACTTCATACTCGACCGCCCCATAACCAACCACCATAATCGGCCGTTTTGCCCGTCGTATGATTGCATCAGCAATGTCCGGCTTGATGATGAGGGAGGCCTTCTTCGGCCCGGGGATCTCCGCGGTCTGCCAGGATTCGGCCAGGGGCATATCAGGCCTCCTTTGGTTTGCGGATCATGCGGGGCAGAAGTGTGGGATCCGGGATCTCGCGCTCAGTCCATTTCATCTCCGCTAAAATCCTCTCGATATCCTCTTTCATCGTTAACGGTATGTCAGCCTTCTTCCTGACCAGAAGGTGCATATCGGGGGGCATCCCGCCAATCAGTCGTCGGTGCAGATCGATATAATTGGTAAGTTTGATGGCTCTTCCCTTGCTGGTATCGTTCGGACGCATGGTCAGCTTTGCGATCATTACCATCGCCTCTTCCTTGGTCTCTGCCGCGAAGAAGAGATGTTCCGGTACCGGTCCACCGTACACTTTTTCACCAGACCGGGTATCATACACATACCAGTCCTGTTCTTTATCAGACCTTCCCAGCAGCATCCGGCGGTACTTTGTGCCATGGGGCCCGACCACCACCGGAATACCGAGCCGCCAGAAACCTGCAGCGATGGATGCTGCCTTCTGGGACATTGCACCCCATGCGACACCTACCGCTCCTACGCGGTTATAGACGTAATCGGCGATCTCTTCATAATTGCCCCGCAGGGGCCGGCGGGCAAAGATACTTGCAATCTTGATTGCGGCGCCGGATATATGCGCATTCGAGACACAGGATCCCACGTTCACGATACCCCCCGCTTCAAAAGCCCCGGAATACATCTCGTACGCAGTTTTCCCCTCCTCATTCCGGTACATCCCGGCAGACATCGCGGCACAACCGGAGGTGCAGACAATATATCGTCGCTTTGCAAATTCCATGCACATCTCGGCGACTTCCCGGGATCCCTTCGGGAAATTCGCACACCCGACAAAGGCAACGATGCCCGGAATTTCCCCAAGAACTATCGGTCCTCCGACCTTTCGAATCTCGATGTCCTGGATCGCGCCCCTGCCGGACCTGATACAGAAGGTCTCCTCCCGGGTCCTTTTTTCTGCCGCCGTAACTATGAGGCTGTGGACAGGAATTTTCTGGGGACATGCGGACTCGCACCGCCCGCATCCGACACAGTCATCATAGAGCTCCATTCAGCCCGTTGAGATTTCCCTGTGCCGCGGCCTTCACTGCATAGGAGACCGGGAGATCATTGGGACATGCCCGGCGGCAGAGAGTACAGAGGGTACATTTTTTTGCGACCCGGATCAGCTCGTCAACGGATGGGAGGACTTTGTGTTTCCTGCGCAGGGGTGCAATCGCGATCGCTGTACGGACCGCCACTTCTCCTGCCTTGACGGGATCGAAGATCAATGCACCGGAACTTTTCCCGTTCACCAGGTCAGCGACAATCTCGTCCGGATCATCAGGAGTACGGTCAGGCAGCCCGCAGCAGTTCTTCTCGCTGGTAGCAATGACAGGTGATTTGATCTGCTGGGCTTCCTGCAGGGTATCGGCGCGGATACACTGTTCATCGATGACGATGACATCGGGAACCCCGCTCCGGATATAGCGGAGCTGCCATGAAATTGGCCCGACGATCTTTGCCTTTGCGGAATACCGGGTCATATCCAGGGCGGTACAACATATACCGGTCACCTCTGCGTCGGCCATGAGATCCTGTTCCCGGAGATAATTGGTGATCTCGGCTGCCGGGAGAACATTGTGACCGATGACCAGGATAACCGGTTTATCCACATGTATCGAACCCAGCCCCAGATCGACAAGGTCCGGCGCCGGCTCGGCCTTGGGAAAATGGAGAGCCGAGATCTGGGCGAGGTCGGCAATCTCCATGCCGACATGATCGACCATACCCGCATGGAACACCTTTGACTCAAAGTCAAGGTTGTTTCCTTCCTGTCCGGTATGGGTGACGGAAAGGAGCCTGGTGATCTGCTTTTCACAGTAATCAAGAGCATCCTCGAGGTCACCCAGTGTTTCGGGCTTTATGCCGCATACCAGTTGCATATGGGGGGCCTTAACCTCAACATTCAACCCCCCGACATCGAGCGGAAAGTCCCTGCCGAACTGCCCGGTCAGGTGGGTAACGAGCTCGCGGGCATGTGCTGTATGGGTTGAAGCCCCGATGCTTGCGGCGAGGAGTACCGTCCGCGACTGCTGTGCCGCCATGCCGATACCACAGGCCCCCCGTTTGTTACCGGTAAGATCACATTTTCCATAGGTACACAGACAGCAGAGGTCACAGAAAGGAAGATAAAACGGTTTATACCGCTCAAGGAGTCTCCTGTCCCAGGTGCGTAAGGTGGTCAGAGAGGGGAAAGGGGTGGGCCCCATAGGTTCGGCCCAGGTTTCCCGTGCGATTGAACCAATGGAGATACTCAGATCCCGGAAGTGTGCGATATCGGATGTTAATTCCCTGATGTTAAGGTTGAGACCCTCCTTTCGCAATGCTACCCCATCCAACCAGATAAACAGTACATTACCAGAAACAACTATAAGACTATCTGATGTGCCATAAACACAATATCAGATTAATTTTTTAATCGGGGAAGAGCGTAGCGTCAAGTATCGATACAATCGAACGATAGGCGGGCGATGTATCCGGGATATCGAGAAGCGATCGTCCGGAAAGAACGTAGGATGCAACAAGGGGATCGTCAGAAATTTTTCCCGGTACGGCCATACCTGTCTCCGTTGTTGCCTGTGCAGACAGTTCTTCTGAAAAGGCATACCCGCCGATGACGAAGAATTTGCTGAAACGTATGCCTACTTCCTGAATGACCCGGTATGCCCGTTTTATATGCTGAAATGATTTCCGTGAAGGCCCCATGACGTCAAATATCACGTCAACATTACTCGCAATTTTCCGGTTCAGGTGTTCGAGTCCTCCTGGGGAATCGATAAGAATGTACTGGTAATTTCTTGTGATCGAAGCGAGGGCGTTCTTTAAAGCTGCATCCGGAAGGCAGTAACATCCCTCAACCCATTTAGTCCCAACGGACATGAGATCGAATTGTTCACCTTCATACAGCCCCTCTTCCCAGATCCGGTTTTCAATCCGGCTTGACGGAGGAATACCGACCGTCGTGCCGCCTCGTGCTATAAACGTGCCGGAGAGCAGTTCAGCAATCGTTTTTTTGCCTGATTCTTCGAGATCAACACCCACCATCTCGGCAAGATTCTGATCGGGATCCGCGTCAACAAGCAGGAGAGGGGTTGCTTTTTTTTCGATAAGGTATTTGGTCATCAGGGCGACAAAACTGGTTTTTCCGGTGCCCCCTCGGCCCATCGTTACAATCGTCTTTGCCATCGTCATCATCCCCGGCGATTATTGAGCATCTCCTTCTCAGCACCCACCTTTACGAGCACCTCTGCGAGGTGCCTGATTTCAGAAATTGCCTTTGAAGAGTTTTCGTCAACCGCAGAGCCGGTGACGCCGGCGTCAGCCACCTGCTGGTCAAACGGGATGAGGGCAAAAATGGTGAGCCCGTTCATTTCCGCGTACCGCCGGATTGCATCTTCCTGCTCAGGACCGGTTATGCGGTTCCCCACCAGGCCGACAGAGGTAATATTTGACTTCGCCGCCATTGTGTAAATCCGCCCCGCAATATCAAGGGATTTGCGGTTTGCATCAGTCACGACAATCATGACGTCCACATGTTCTGCAGTCCCCCTCCCCAGGTGCTCCATCCCGGCTTCCATGTCGAGGATCACCAGCTCATCTCTCTCAACAACCAGATGGCGCAGCAGTGCTCTGACCAGAGTGTTTGCCGCACACATACATCCCGAACCCAGAGAACGGACGGTACCCATGACAATGAGATTCACTCCCGATGGTGTCGGGACGGCATAGGAATGTATGATATCATCGACCGTAAACGTCAACCGGAAAACGCCGGAAAATCCAGTACCGGTCTTTCTCCGGATCAGCTGCTCATTCTCAGCGACGGGAACGATCGCACCAGCATCTTCTGCGGAGAGTCCGAGAGTTATCGCGAGATTCGGGGATGAATCTGCATCAAGGGCAATTACTTTCTGGCCGCCCTTCACAAAAACGGCCGCAAGGGTACCGGCGATAAATGTCTTGCCCACTCCACCTTTTCCCGAGACAGCGATTTTCATGCAGGACCTTTTTTTACACTGAACAAATCTAGTATCGCGGTTTGAAAGACTATCCTTTTGGCAGGGTTATCCGGCACCTGATGATTAAGTGTGTCGGTAAAAGGCCGGGGTCTCATACAGAGGCTTCGGAACAGAGACGCCCGGTGGTGATATGACGGAAGATCGCTGTCAGAAAAATCCTCCTTGAAGATCCTGAAAATAAAATCTTTCAGCCGGAGATTGATTAAATTTTTTATGCAGGATTCGAGGGATACTGTTGATAAAAGAGGCATAATTATTTAAAATAGAGTATAAGTTTCTCTCTCACAAGATCGGCAAGCTGATCTGTCGAAACCGTGCGATCGACTTCGTCCGAGGTGACGATCTGGCGGATGGACTTGCCGGTCTGAACAAAAACCGCGGGGGCCTGGAGATCCAGTATCCCGAATTCCTGCTGGAATTCGTCGAGGTAGAGGAACCGGGAGGGAATACCAAGATCACCGAGAAAACGTTTCCATCCCTTTTTCATGCCCACGGGGGTAATAATTAATGAATACAGATGACATTTCAGGGTTTTTCCCGGCCCTGCACTGTGATGGTAATCCGTAACCGCCGACAGGCTGCTCCGCTCAATGCTATAGACAAACAGCAGCACCAGGTTTGGTTGCATGTTACATCCCCATTTCTTTCAAAGAATTTAAGGATTGGGTTGATAGTATTGCGATGCCTTCCGGATCGAAAAAAAACTCCATTACCAGAGTCACTTTTTCCGAGGAGATTCTCTGATGTTGGATAAAGACCGGGGTTCCGGGGTATCATGAATGCCCCCTGCAACAAATCGCCTGTTATACCCGTGCGTCAGCGAACTGTCAAAAAAATGTGAAAGCGGTGATCCGTCTTTCATCACGCGATGACTTAAAAAAATCTCCCGTGGTATCTCCTTTATCTGCAGCTTTCCCTGTTTTTTCAGGATGTCAGGCACAGCATACGGGCAAAGGCGATAAATTATGATGTACATCCATGCAATAGTATACAGAAACAGATCGCAGCGAGGCCATATTCATGCTCGACATCAGGTTCATACGGTCAAGCCCGGATAAGATAAAGGCGGATCTTACAAAACGCGGAGATACGGAGAAGATCGGATGGGTGGATGACCTGCTCAGCAAGGATATCAGGGCCCGCGAACTGAAAATTGAAACCGATGCCCTGCGCCAGCGCCGCAATACGATTGCCCGTGAAATAAATGCGGCACGAAAGGGCGGGCAGGATGCGACAGCACTCCTTTCCGAGGCCGCACAGCTTCCCGGCAGGATCCGCGATAACGAGGCCGAACAGGAACGGATAGCAGACACGGTGCACACTTACCAGATGCGATTACCCAATATCCTTCATGAAAGCGTCCCCGTCGGGAAGGATGATTCTGAAAATGTCGAGATCCGGCGCGAAGGCAGGATAAGGACCTTTGATTTCGAGCTGAAGAACCACGGTCAGCTGGCAGCCGAGCAGGGCTGGGCTGATTTTGAGCGGGCAACAAAAATTGCGGGAGCCGGGTTCTATTTCCTGAAAGGCAGCCTCGTCATGCTGGACCTGGCACTTCAGCATTTTGCGATTGACCTGCTGGCAAAAAAGGGGTATATACCGGTTATTCCTCCCTATATGATCAACCGCTCCTCGTACGAGGGCGTTACCGATCTCGGTGATTTTGAAAAGGTCATGTACAAAATCGACGGCGATGATGCATACCTCATCGCCACCAGCGAGCATCCCCTCGGCGCGATGTACAGGGATGAGATCTTTGAGAAAAAGGATCTCCCTCTCCGGCTTGTGGGTATCTCCCCCTGTTTCCGACGCGAGATCGGAGCCCACGGGCTTGACACCAAGGGGCTGTTCCGCGTTCACCAGTTCACCAAGGTCGAGCAGTTCGTATTCTGCAGACCTGAGGATTCCTGGCAGATCCATGAGGAGCTGCTGGCAAACGCCGAGGAGATCTTCCGGAACCTGGAGATCCCCTACCGAGTCGTGAATATCTGCACGGGTGATATCGGGACCGTGGCAGCGAAAAAATACGATATCGAGGCATGGATGCCCCGCGAGAACAGGTATAAGGAGGTCGTGTCCTGCTCGAATTGTACCTCCTACCAGGCGGTCCGGCTCAACATCAGGGTGCGTGACGAGCATGACTTTGCTTCAAAACAGCATGTCCATACCCTGAACTCAACAGCAGTTGCAACCTCAAGAGTGATGCGTGTCATCCTTGAAAATTTCCAAAACAACGAGGGCAGGGTGGAAATTCCCGGAATTCTCCGGCCTTACATGAATGATCAGGAATTTCTCTGATTTTTTGCCCGATAGTAAATCGGATACTCAATAAATACTTATTTTTATTGCCAGCGCAATTATAGTTGAGAACGTGATACCATGGGCTATCCAGAACTGGACCGAGATGAGTCCATAATCCTTGAGGCAAAAAATGTTAAATTTAAATCCATCTCATTTGACGCACGGCTTACGAACAGGCGAATTATCCTTGTCGACAGCAGAAAAAATATTATCCCCCCCCAGGAGATCCTCCTGGCGACCATCTGGCAGGTGGATGCAGGAGAGAATGCTATACGGGACCACCTGTTATCCCTCACCATCCTGAATAATGCCGGGAAAAGGACCAGATCGTCCTCACCTTTCCACGGCTATCCGGGGCGGAACGGAAACGGGAGTGCAATGACTGGGCAAAGAGACTGCAGGGTCTTATCCATCCGTCAGCTGCAGGGAGGGGGCCTTCAGATATTACGGCATCTGAACCCGAGCCTGGGCAAAAACAGGAAACCCCTTCTCCTGGCAAAGGAGAAATGGCAGGCAGACGCCCGGTAAAAAAGAAGATCGAAATCGCCCGCCCCCTGAGTAAGATTGTCGAACAAACCCCGGTGACACCGGTAGAAACATCATCCTTGCCTTCCGGTGTATTCTGTTCACGCTGCGGGAACCGTGTGCCGGTGGAATCAACGTTCTGCAACCATTGCGGGTCGCCGATGAAACCCCCATCTGAAAAGGCACCGGCATCACAACCTGATGTCCCCCAGGTACAGATCCCTGTTCCGCCCCAGGTACAGCGCCGGTTACGTTCAGGCCGGGTCTGCAACCGGAAATCAGGCCCGGCCGATCGAACAGATCATCCATTCGATTGAACCTCTTATTGAGGATTCTGTTCCCCGTACTCAGCCCACCCCTCTGGTGAAAAAGCGCAGCCCCCAGATAATCTCTGAACAGCCGGTGTCCGAACCCGCAGCGGAGACAAGTCAGGCAGAACCTCCTGCCGGTGCCAGCCCGGCCGTTTCTGCCCCTGCCGTTATATGGCCGGTACTGCCATCGACGGATTCCATCATGGCTCCGATTCAGATCCCCGAACCGGATCAGCCCCTGTCCCCGCCCCCGCCGGTCACATCCGCCCCGGCATCGAAACTGCCTGGAACCCTGTCGATCGTGCTGCTGGTGATTGTTGTTCTTGCATTCATCGGCGGGCTGGTAATAGCAGCTGAATCTTGCACCCGGACAACCGGCACCGCGGGACCTGCCACATCTCCTGTGAAGACCAGCCCGGTGACCGCCACCGTAACACCGAGACCGACTTCCGTACCGACACTTGTGACAACCGCCACCCCGCCCCCCGGGCCGACACAGGTTCCCATCCCACCCAGCGGTGTGTATGTACGGGTGTTTTACCCCGGAACATTTTCCGGGGTGATCGGGACACCCGGGAATACGTTTAACGTGAACGATTCCGGGGATCAGCTCTACACTATATCGACAACCGACGGCATCGTTTCGGTATCCGTTCAGAAAAAGGATGGTTCGGCCGGGAAAATCACCGCCGAAGTGTATAAGAACGGCGTGATGGTCAAAAGCAGTTCGACCACCACCCCCAGAGGTACCGTGGAGATCCAGTTCGACCTGAAATCTCTCCAGACCGGTAATACCAGTTCCCCGTTAACCGCATAATGACACACCGGCGATCAGAACCCCGGGTAAATCTTCCCCAGAAAAAAATTCCTTTTTTTTACCCGGAACCAGTACGGATACCAGACCTCCTCAACCCTGAACAGGGCCGGGGACGGGTTACCGTGCGTATGCCTCAACAAGATCCCGTGCGGTAATAATTCCTGCGATCTGCTTCTTTTTCATCAGGGGGAGCCTTCTGACATGCTGTGCAGCCATCGTCTTTGCTGCTTCATGGATACTGATACCCAGCGAAGCAGTCTTCAGCGGCGATGAGACGGCCATACCCACCGGGGCATCCAGCATCTTTCCCTGCATCAGGAACTTTGAAAGGAGGTCACGTTCGGTAAATATTCCCGATGGCTTTCCGTCGCGGGTAACGATCACACTTCCGATCCGTTTTGATCCCATAATGCAGGCGACGGTTGCGACAGACTCTTCAGCTTCAACGGTAACAATGTCTCTGGTCATGAACTCATCAACGGTAAGTGAGGTCTCCGGAGCATCCGGCATCTCTCGTATCAGATCTGATGCGGTGATCACCCCCACCAGCTTTCCGCACTCAAAGACTACCAGCCTTCCCTTCTTCTGGATCATTGTCCGAGCAGCCTCCCGGATCTCGCTATCCGGGCAGACCTTGATGAGCGGATAGGACATCACCTGCTCTACCGGTGTTGATGCCAGATCAAGTCCATCCGCAAGCACCCGTGAGAGAAGATCCCGCTCGGTCACAATGGCAATAGGCGTACCGTACTTCATCACGATAAGGCTCCCGATGTGTCGCTCCCCCATAGTCCTGGCGGCGTCTGCCATTGAGGTCGCAACCGTTGTCGTGATAACCGTGCGGCTCATAATGTCGTCCACCTTGAGGTGGCGTTTATAATCCTTGTACGCCCGATCGAGAACGCTCGGGAATCCGATGCCGGGTTTTTCTGGTGCTGGCATAAAAATCACTCCATTTGAGAGTTGGGTTCTTCTTATTAAAAGTATCGGTGTCTTGTCTCAGGATACCTGTCCTGAATTTTATCTGCGGGATGCAACAATGCGCTTTGACAACAGAGATCAATTACCGGGGAAACGGCATGACTCAGAAGGTACTGATCATTATGCCGCTCGACGGCCAGAATCCATCATTCCGGGTAAGCGGGGTACGGTTGTCCTTAAAATATGGCATGATGATAGAGTCTGCGAGCCGGACCGTCGAACCTGGTGAACAGCTGCGGAGAGGCAGTTTTACCCGGGACACTATCCCTGACCTTGAGTCCTACTGAAGTGGGAAAAACGATGCATGGCGGCGGTGCCTCGCCAGTCTTTATTATGGTTTATGGCAAGATAATGGGACACCGAAAGGGTGTGAACGCTCATGAAAAAACTGCTGTTCCTGGTCTTGATTCTGATTGCCGGCATATTGGCATACGTGATGTTCATTGCGGGCGGGGGAATGCAGACATCCGGGATATTTTCATCCGGACTCCTCGCACCTCTCGTAGTGTATCTGTTCTGTGGAGGTATCCTTTTCATTATTGTTAAGAAAGGGTATAATTTCATGGTATCAAGGTAAGAATCTCAGGAATGAAAAATACCGACGGATATGTACCAGACGCAACGGATTTCATATCAAGGATTGTGCCAAAAAAGTGAAATCGATGCCGATCTTTAACGACAGATAACAGCATCGTTTCGGAACGTGTTATTTCCATTCCCAGAGCTTGACATGCGTGGTATCATTCTCATCAATCTCGTATTCGTACACGACCGCAACGCCGTTGAGGGCTGACCACTTCGGGGTCTGGCTCTGGAAATAGAGCACCCCGCGCCAGACCGGCATTGGTCCCTTCATCTTTGCGGTCCCGGTAGCGCGGTACATTGCCATCTCCCCGGCCCTCGACATGAGCGTTCCTGCCCCTTCACCGTAGAGTGCATCGGGTCCCGCCATCATCGACCAGTACGTCGCCCGGTCCACCCCCTCGACCCCGAGGAGTTTCCCTGACTGTTTGAATGACACTCCGTCTTCGGTCCGTTCATGAGGATATCCGTTATCCGGTATCCGGTGATCTTCCCTTTGAATTCTCCAATAAGTTCCCCTAACATGATCCATCGCCTCGTTTATGCCCGGTCAATCCCCGAGGGACCGGGCCTTTCATGAGTCGGACGTCCGGGGAATATGCTGTCGCTGCACGTTTAATCCCGTTCGTGGTTCTCCCTTCATTTTTTTTGAAATATATATTTTTCACCGAAATTCATTTTTTGTCTCATATTTTTTCTCTCAACGGTAAGATTTCAGTTCTCTACTCATCGTGCTGTTATGGATAATTACCGGTGACAGGAAAACCCATGGCATTCACCGGTTTTTTATCCATCTCTGAAAAAAAATCCGGAAATTGGTTTATATAAAAATTCAGGAACAGCACAGAGACATCCCCCATGCACTTCTGGGATTTCACGCCAAATCAGTTCTCCGGAAGAGAATCAGACCGGTAAAACATCTTCCCCGTTGATTACACTTCCTCCAGGATAATGAAAAACCAGGGTTTTGGTCCTGAAGGATGGGTCGGATGAGATGAGGATGTGAATATCTCGTGTCCCCGTATTCCAAACCACGGGGCTGGTTCTGACGGATTCTTTGGATGAAATATGGTGGTAAATATTTCATTTCTTCGGATTTCATACCACGGATCCCGTTCCAGCGGATTCGTTGGATGAAATGGAGATGTAAAAATCTCATTTCCCCGGATTTCATACCAGGCCTTCGGCTCCAGTGGATGAGTCGGATGAAATTCGGAATTAAAAATTTTCATCATAGATAAATCCTTAAGAATTATTTTAATAATTCAATTATAATAATATTATGTATCACTATAGGTGAACCAAATTTTCGATCCGACACGATTTTTTTATTCCCTGCAATCAAGCGCTGAAAATTGTGGTAAAAGGAAATAGTTGCAGGATTTTTTTTCAAAAACCAGAGAACAGGGTTCCCGGGGCACACACGCGGGACAACGGGAGGATACCCTAGTTTTATACTTTCATTCGGGCGAATTCATTGAGTCCCAGTGAAAAAACGCAAGGAGTAAACGGGTCAGATTTTTCCCTGAAAAAAAAGATTATTTCTTTTCTCTCCCATACATCGCAATGCTCAATTCTCCCATGACCAGCACCAGTACGGTAGTTTCCCAACCGAGCGGGGACCTGGCCGGGGTCGTAGATGCGATCACCGGAGTGGTACCTGCCGGTGTTGTACCCGGGGCTGTCAGCTGGAAGGTGAGTTTCGTGTACACATCATCAACACCCGGTTCATTGAAGGCCTCGGAGAGGGCCAGGGAGGCATTTGCATCCTTCACACTCCCTGCACCGGTCAGGTTGAAGATCAGGGCATTGGTCGCTGTGTTGACCACCTGGCCGGAAAAGGTGCCTGCCTCCGCCAAATCGAGGTTAAAATCTCCGTTGGGACCAGGTCCCTCGACAAAAACGTAATAGGTTGCAGGGGGCAATCCGGTCGTTGAGTAGGTCTTTGAGAAGCCCCCGGCTGCATCTACCGGGACATTCGAGACATTGAGATAATTGCCGGCAAACACCCAGATCTGGACCATGGAAGGGGGCGTATCTCCGGCTGCCGTACCGAAAATGGTGACCGGGTCACCGACAACCGGAGATCCTGAGGTGACTGAAGCTGTCACATAATATGAGGGGGTTGCAGCACTGATGGCATCAGGGACCAAACTGTCTGTTTCTGATGGAGATGGCGACGTGCCGATCGAGACCATTCCGGAGACGGGAGAGACCAGTACTGCCAGGATCACAAGAGTAATGACCGTGGTTCCCAAAAAGGATACAGATTTTTTCATGCGGGAGGCTTATTGCATTAATTCTTAATATACTATGAGTATTCGTGCAGATTCGGATGAACCTGAACATACACAATCCCCGTATCTCGAATAAATAATCAGGAAAGAATCTGGACATGCTGCATCATGCGGTTGAAGTTGATGAAGACAACAAAGAACTCAGAACAGGTCAACAGAGAAAATGCTGCTATGGGGATTTAATAATCAACAATAATATACGCAAAAGTAACTATCTAACAATAATTGTCAAATAAAATTTATCCCATCCATCACCATCATTGCCTTTAATTTCTTGTTTTCCCGTATCAATGGCTGTTATTTCCCATGTATGAATAATATGAAACTGGTCTTCATAACGAGTTGCAACTCCTGGGGTCCCATTTGGATAAACGAAACTACGCGAAGAATTTGTAATTTTCAAACCTTCACTTAGATTAAATTGCCATAATGCGTTTAATGGCACAATTTCATGAAGCTTGATCTGGAATGTCTCATTTAACTTTATGCAAATAGTTGAATTATTTTGAGACTCGTTTACTATTTGCTGTCCATAAAAAATAGGAACTAAAGTGCATGTGGATTTTTCATTTTGATTACTAGAAACTATTTGAAAAAAATCTATATGAAATATGTACAATCCAAATATTGTACAGAGAACTAACAAGATTATTCCTATTAAAATATTTTTCTTTTCCATTAAAATTCATATATACATTTATAATATAATGATTTACGCCAAAATCAAAAAAAAAACAAAATAACAATTTGTGAAGTGGTTTGACATGGAAATGAAATACGTCCCTTTAGGAGTTTCACTATCTGATCAAATTAAAAGAACAGGAATCGAACCATGAGTGTTAAAGTGCTGCTATGGGGATTCGAACCCCAGTCGCGGGCGTGAAAGGCCCGCATGATTGGCCGGACTACACTATAGCAGCGCGTTGCTCTATGTAGTTTCTCGGCACCTCATAAATAAGTTATGGAGTCGGCGATAAACATACGGTATCGACATTTTTTGCTACCGGGCAGTGCGGGTAGTTCAAACGGTTATTTTTGGTGAATGGGATACCCTTCTGTTTCGGTCACGGTCTTGAATGCGGCCATCAGCTGGCGGGTCACCGGCCCGGTTCTGCCGGTTCCGATAGTCCGTCCATCGACCCAGGTGATCGGTGCGACCTCGGCGGCAGTGCCGGTACAGATCAGCTCGTCGGCGGAATAGAGATCGAAATAACCGAGATTCTGTTCCTTCAGGGAAATACCCAGGGACTTTGCAATCTCGAGGAGAACCATCCGGGTGATTCCCCGGAGGTTGTTGAGTGTCGGGGGAGTGATGATCTCGCCATTCTTCACCACATAGAGGTTATCTCCTGACCCTTCCGAGATGTATCCGTTGGTGTCAAAGAAGATCGCCTCGTCCCCGCCTTTGTAGTTTGCCTCTATCTTTGCAAGGATGTTGTTCAGGTAATTCAGGCTTTTTACATTCGGCGGCAGTGCATCGGCCGGGTTTCTCCTGACCGATACGGTAATTGCCCGCAGGCCCTTATCATAGAGGTCTCCGTACATGGCGCCCCAGCTGGTGGCGATCACGACTACGGACGGTTTCGGACATTTACGAGGATCAAGACCGAGGTCCCCCACGCCCCGGCTGATGATGGGGCGGATATAGGCATCGGTCAGCCTGTTCCTGCGGAGCACCTCGCAGATGACCTCGGTCATCTCTTCCTTGGAAAGCGGGGGTTTCAGGTCGATCGTTATGGCCGAGTCATACAAGCGATCAAGGTGTTCCTTCAGACGGAAAATCCTGCCGTTGTACGCCCGGATCCCTTCAAATACGCCGTCACCATAGAGAAAACCGTGATCGAAAACCGAGACCTTCGCCTGGTCATCCGGAACATACTTCCCATCAATGTAAATGATCATAGTTTTTCTTGGGGTTTAATGGGTTTTGTAGTTTTTTCTTTTATCCGGGGATACTTTTACCGTACACCCGAAAAAAATTGCATTCTTACCGGTTTTTCCGGCACAGTCCGACAAAATGACGGAACATTCCTTCGCTTGCCACCGGATGGAGATGGGTATAACTGCCCAGCGTATTACCATTGACGGCGCCGTCCAGGTTGGCATGAATGCCTGCCCCGCGGGAGAGCTGGTAGGCAAAGCGGGTGCCCTTGTCAAGCACCACTTCAGAATAATGAAATTCATGACCCCGGAACGCCGCGGCACCCAGCGGAGATTCATCCGTGCTTGTCCCTTCAACATAACTGACCACGCGACGGGATGGCATCCGGGTCTCCCCGGAAAACACCCCGCACATTTCACAGGTCTGATCATACAGAAGATCGTGCCATCCTTTCTTTAACACCATCCGGTCGGTCAGGTACATGAGTCCTCCGCATTCCCCGTAGACCGGAGTGCCGTTCCGGGAAACTTCCCGGAAAGCCTCCCGCATCCGGTCGTTTGCTTCCAGTTCCGTAACAAAGAGTTCCGGATAGCCGCCGCCGATGATGTACCCATCCGCATCCGGGAGCCGGTCATGGACGGGACTGAACGGAATGGATTCTGCACCTGCAGCATGAAGGATATCGAAGAGGTCGGCATAATAAAAATTGAAGGCCTCATCGAGCGCGACACCAATCCTTACGTCCCGGTCTGTGGGTTTGTCAAAAAGTGTTGGAAAGAGATGCAATGAGGGTACGTCCTTCATGATCGACACGAACCGTTCGAGATCGACAAACTTCCCTATCATCTCCGTGATTGTTGCGATGCGTGCATCAAAGTCACCCTGCCCGGTACCTTCCCGGTACGGAACGAGCCCGAGGTGCCGCATGGCAAGGTGCATCTCCTCCATACGGGGTATCGCCCCAATGACCGGGATACCGCAATAGTGTTCGATGGCAGCGACAGCCTTCGTCCGGTGCGAACCGCCTTTCACGTTGTTAAGGATAACCGCAGCAATCTGCACATCCGTATCAAATGCCTGGAACCCCTTCACCAGCGCAGCCGCACTCCGGGTGATGCTCTGGGCTGAAACAACCAGTACCACGGGGAGGTCAAGAGTTTTCGCTATTGATGCCGTACTCCCGGTATCGGTGAGGGCATCTGCACCCTCAAAGAGCCCGCGTACACCCTCGACCAGTGCGATATCTGCGTCGCGACAGCCAAAATGAAAAATATCCCGTATCTGGTGCTCGGAAAGCGTAAAACTGTCGAGGTTCCGGCAGGGTCGCCCGGAAACAGCGGAGAGGTATGAGGGATCGATATAGTCCATCCCCACCTTGAAGGTCTGGACCCGGTTGTTCCTTGAAAGAAGTGCCGTCAGGGCGAGCGAGATACTCGTCTTGCCACTTCCGGAGCGATCACCCGTAATGAGAATCTGTTTCATTCAGAGACTCCGCATAACGGCCCCGAACTCGCTCCCTACAATATCCCGCACACCGAGCGTCTTCGGGTGGAGATCGATCTCCACGATCACATGCTGGTGCCCGATGTTCCGGAGGGGACCCACCTGCCGGGGACCGTTGGTCACCGAGAAGCATTCGATCCCCTGCGTAAATTCCGGGGGAATGGCGTGCGGGACGCCACAGATTAGGGCGAATTCAGGTTTGAGTTCCACCAGCTTCCGGCCGAACAGGTCGCCGTTTGCCCCGTACTCGTCGAGAGCCCCGATCACCTCGATTTCAAGACCACGGACCCGCATCTCCTGTAAGATCCGTTCGGCGTCCAGCCGGGTCTTGGGAAGTCCGCGCTGGTCAAGGTTGGCAATATACGTGATGTCAGCATCCGGGCAGGTGTCATGAAGTGCGACCAGCTCATCGGCAAACATATAGGCCGTCTCCTTCTTTGCATTCAGGATCGCGACCCCCCGTTTACCGCTCCGTGCAAGTTCGAGCAGGCGGCAGGCAGTAACATGCTTCAGATCTCCCCGGGAAGGTTCGATGTAAGGCTGGCTTGCCGCGCCTCTCAGCCGTTCCACCTCATTGGCCTTTGCCATCAGGAACTGCTGGCGGACAAGTTCGTCCTGAGATATCCAGCCGGCCCCGTATGCCGCCTCGAGGGTTGAAAGCACCCCGGCAATATTTTCCAGGTATCCCGCATGGATATCGACCGCTATGGTCGGTGTCACGATACCGGCACCGTCAATCGCTGACTGGAGGTCCTCGCCGATGATCATCGCCACGCAGGTCCCGATTACTGCCATCCGTTCAGGTCTGAAATGATCCTCGGCATACCGCAGGACATCCTCAAGCGGTTTCTGACCCCCGAAGATGAATTCATTATCGGCCAGGGAGGTCGTGAGCACCCGCATCCCGTCCTCCTCCAGCAGGCGGGCATGCTTGAAGGAACAGCCTGAGGGGCCGTGAAGGATGGCGACATCGACCTTGAGATCGCGTGCCGTGTAGAGGGCAGCGACAATGGAACTGGGACGGGGGTGCATGTATTTCATACTCTGTTATCTCCAGGTTTTTACGGCGAGGACAATGGACCCGTTTCTGGTCAGACGTACTGCTGTGGCACGGGCTTTTTCAAGGGTATCCGAATATGCCAATACCGGCGTTACCGGAGTTCCCTGCAGGGGGGGTGTTCCCACCCACACTACCTGGCGCGGGTGGATCTGGCGGATGGCCTCGATCATCCCCTCCGGGGAAAAACCTTCACAGACCGCCCCGTCACCGGCCACCTGCCCGATGACAAGGGTGATTTCTTCCTTTCCTGACCGCTGACGGGCATACCTGGCCGCCTCGATGGTGGTTTCAGGGTTGGTGCCGCTATTTGCATTATCCACGATGAGAAGGTTATTTTCAAGGGATGCCGACATCCTGCCCGGCAGGGCACCGAACGAGGACAGGGATCCGGGGTCGATGCCGAGCATCACCGCCGCAGCGGCGGCAAGCATCAGGGGCAAACGATAGCCGGGAACCAGGAGGAGCGGATTTGAGAACCGGCCTGTCATGCCCGGAAGGGTGATCCTGCATTCCCGGCCGTCCGATACGGCCACATCCCCGATACGAGTCACGAGTCCGGCGCAGCCCGCCGTAATATTTTCTGCCAGGAGGAGATGACGGGCGTTTTTTGCCGATGCTACCTTTACGGCACGAGCCGATTTTTTTCCTGATGCAATGGCATAATCGCCTGCCGAGGTGATAATCGCAAGATCGCCGGCACCGGTGACACCCAGCGATTCTTCAACAATAAGCCATCCCCGGATATCATACGCTAACTTCGCAACCGCGAGCACTGATGCAGGGGTAATGCTGGACTGTGAGATGACCTTCTTTTCCGGGAATCGGTACGTCCCGGTCGAGGTGTGCAGGATGCCGGGTCCCTGCATCAGGGAGGCGAGTGCATGTGCAGTCGTGGTCTTTCCCTGTGCACCGGTAATCTCGATCATCGGTCGCGGAATATTCTCACCCAGCAGCTGGCGCACTGCTTCGTGGTGGGAGATGACCGGTGCCGGTGAAAATCTGAGGAGCGGATGATCGGGATTGAGGTGCACCGGTGCCACAATCAGATCATACGAACTTTTGAGGGCCGCAGGTACGTTAACAGCGCTTTTGTCCCGGTATACGTCCACGCAGTCAACACGATCTCCCCGGGCAAGAAAAGCCTCCCCCAGGATGTTCCCGCCATGAATCGTATCCAGCACCAGAATCTGCATAAAAAAGTCAGAGAAGGGTGAGAGCTTTTGTCGCGTTCTTCACCATCAGATCGGCGAGAAGGGGATCGCTGCCGATTGGATCTGCATACACAAGCGGTACTGACCTGCCATTTAAGGTAAACCATCCTTTCTTGGTGCCTTCCGGAAGCCCGATCTCTCCGGGGATGTCCTTTTCGATGTGGACACCCCTTGCCAGGAACAGGGGGACAACGACAAGCGCATCGATTGGTTCATGTCTGAAATCATCGAGCGATTCCCTGATTGTCGGCGTATTCATGTTCATAAACCCGCATTTTACAATAAAATCCGTGTTCTGCGACTTGATCAGAGATGCTGTCTTTTCGACAAGCTCTTTGTTGTAGGGCATAGTGCTCCCGTGCCCGACAAGTAACATACCCTTCTTACCCATGTACGAAACCTCAAAGGATGCTAAATGGTGTTTTCTTATAAGATTCAGAAATTCTGAGCCTTACCTTTTCACACTGTATGAAAAATGGGTACTGATCGTAATAATTTTTATCGGAATCACCACGAGTTTCGTGGTACCAAAAGGTGGGGTGTGGGGGTCAGGCAGGCATATCTGTCCCTGTTTATCATTTTTATGAGTCGGCAGGGGGTTATCAAAGATTGAAACTTCTGATCAGTAACCTTTTGTGCAGGACAAAAAAACCGTAAAATCGAATCCGTATTCAAAAAATAACTGCAGCAAATACAGCAAAGATCATGAGAACAATTAAAGCCGGAGGAAATCAGAACAATCCGCTTTTTCCGGAAAAACTCTCTTTTCCCCGATTAATCCCTGCTGCAGTTTTTTCGGCATCATACATCCCAAAAACCCACAACTATCATCACAACCAGAAACATCAGTACAAATATACCAATAACGGGCTGAACTGATGCCATATATGAGAAAAGAAGCAATAAGAGCCCCGGAAAGCTCCAAAAAATTTCAGTCCACCCCACGTTTTTTCCATTATACCACTGACCCCGGCCGACAAAGAAAAAACTCAATATAGCAAGAAAAGTGCTAGGGATCTGCATCCATTCTGCTGGGGGCCGCTGCCCATTGAATACCGTGCCTCAGTAAGGACTGACACCGGCATTCTCATACTGCAGGGGTAATCCGCAGGCGGGGTAGAATTTTGGCATAAGGATCACATGAACATTGCCTGATATGCTGTGACGGTCCGGGACCTGGTTTGTATTCTATTCCGATCTGATATAGTTGATATGTTGTGCATGCTGGGCGTAACATGATTTTTTCTCAGGACCGCATGCAAAGTAATTTGGTTGATCAGTCTCAACTGATATGAATCTATGATGGATGCCTTCGAGCGCTTCGGATTGCTCATTAACGATCGTATTGTCAGGACACCGGTAGCGATCGCATCGATGGCGGGAGTCGTTGACGCCGAATACGTTCTCAAACGTGCAGCTCATATCGGGATGGCATATATCGGGGGTTACTCCATCGACCAGCCCACCATGGATGCAGCAAAGGCCATCATGACTGAGGGAAACCGCAAGGAATTTTTATACGACGACCCTGTCAAGGAACTCAAAAAACAGATGGCTCTTCTGGAAAAAAGCACGGTGGTGCCGGGACTCAATCTCCGGGGCAGTACTCCGGAATCCTATGCAGCTATCGCGGAATCTCTGGGCGAAAAGGTAATCTATGAGATTGATGCCCACTGCCGGCAGCCGGCACTGGTCGCTGCCGGCTGCGGGGAACACTACCTGAAAAAACCCGCAGACCTTATGGCAGTTGTGAGGGCGCTCAAGTCCGAGGGGGTGACCGTATCGGTGAAGATCCGGGCCGGCGTAGCCACAGACGATCGCCAGCTTGCCCGGAAACTCTGGGAATCGGGGGCGGATATCCTCCATATCGATCTCATGGATTTTGGTTCTCCCAAGATCCGGCAGATTCGGAACAGCTGTCCGCTTATCCTGATCGCCAATAATTCGATTACTACCTTCGAAAAGATGCGGGAGATGCTCTCTCATGGCGCCGACATGGTATCGCTGGCCCGCAAGTCGGACGAGCGGACTCTCTCCGGCCTGGATGCAGCAATTTCCCGGTATGCTGCAGAAGAGGGATGGTACAATTCCCCGAAACAACTGTGCCGGGGCGGAGACATCCGCGCACTTGCCTTCTGCTGCATGCCGGTCAAGGAATGCCCGCTCATTCCTACACTTTCCCGGATCGGCCTCCCGAAAGAAGATTATATCCGGATGAAACTGGACACGGTAAAAGGAACGCCGCTCGAAGAAGGAAAACAGACCTGTTTTGGCAGCCTTGCCTGGTGCTGCAAAACCTCCTCACCGTGCATGTTCCGCGATATGACGCTAAAACAGCAGAACATTTCAAAGAAAGAGTATATGCGCATGAAACGTGAGCTCTCAGATACGATTATGAGCCGGGTTTTCCATGACATGCCTTCTGATGAGAGCAGCTGAACGGGCGCAACTTGCGATGATGCTGGAGGTCTGCGCATACCCGAAGCCTGGGAATGTCGACCGTTGTCACGACTATCCTGATACCCGGCTCGAGCATTTCCTGGCTTCAACCATTTTTGCCCGTACGGCACTCGAAGAGGCGGAGCAGGGTACCGGCAGGATCGGCGAGATTATCAAGCACGCCGTCCGGGACACCAACTGTCACCGGGGTGGCAATACTCATTTTGGTGCATTCATCCTCCTGATCCCCCTCATCTACGGCAAGGGGATACCCGGCGCATTGTCCGCAATTGAAAAGACCGACGTATCGGATGCTGTCGCGTTCTACAAGGCCTTTGCCATGACCTCGGTGAAGATGAACACAACCGACGACCTTGACGTGAAAGACCCCCATACCCTCACGGTGATTCGCGAACGGGATATGAACCTTTTAGATATCATGCAGCATTCTGCGCCAAATGACATGGTGGCACGGGAGTGGGTTACCGGGTTCCCCCTTACCCGGCGGGGAGCAGACCTTCTCCGGCAATCCGGCGCGGGCAGGCAGGCAATTGTTCAGGCCTTCCTTACCCTTCTCGCCTCAGAGCCGGATACGTTTATCATAAAAAAACACGGCATGGCAGTTGCCCGGGAGACCATGCACACAGCACGGGAAGTTCTCGACGGCAATCATTCGCTGGAAGCGTTTGATGCCGATTATATTGCACGGGGCATCAACCCGGGCTCAATCGCTGATATTGTCATCGCCTCGATCTACATTGCACTGGGGGAGGGGTGGTCATGGGACTCTTAAAAACCGGCATCAATGAGGTAATCGCCACGACCACGTTTAATGCAGCACCGATCGGGATCCATTACCGCGATGGAAAGGCAGGCATGATACTCTTCACGGGGAGCCATACTGCCCGGAATATTGAACGCGACGGGTGGGTTGTTGCAAACTTTATCTACGATCCCATCCTCTATGTGAAAACCGCCTTTGAAGATCTTCCCCGGGAGTTTTTCTCGGAGGAGATTGTCAACCGGAATGTGATGCACCGCCTTTCGGTGACTGACGCATGGGCCGCATTTACAGCCACGGTTGAGCATAAGCGTGACAACGTGATGACCGTCAGTCTTAATCCTGAAAAGGAGATCATCGAGGAGGTAAGTCTCCACCCGGTAAACCGTGGGTTTAACAGCATTATCGATGCGACGGTGCATGCGACGCGGTACAAGGAAACACAGGATCCGGAACTCAAAAAACTGATCGACCATCATGCGGGCATTGTAAGGAAGTGCGGCGGAAAAAAAGAACTCGAAGCCCTTGGTATGCTCCTGAAGTATATTGGTTAGTCTGAACAATGGAATCAGGTAGCCAACGGCAGGGTATCCTGCTCGCGCACCGGAACCGTACCCTTTCCTGATGGAATTATTCGGGCGTCTTTCCGTTCTGATAACTATTTTTCAACTACATATGTTCGATACAGAAAACGGTTCATCGCTGGAAGATCTCATGGATAACCGGGTCCGTTTAAACCCCGACTTCCCCGACGGGGCGCTCCGCGGCGGATCGGGACAAAATGAGTTAATTAATTCGGAAAAAACCTTTTTACCCCGCCGTGCCTCAGAGAGGCCCTGAGGCGGGTGACCCTCCAGAATTCCTGAATTAACAGGTTTGTGAGAAAACGTTTATGGATAACGGGTCCGTTTAAGACCAGAACGCAATAGTTTTCTCTTGAATAAATGGTTGAATTTTCAATTATTATACGATAAATCCCGCCGTCCCCGACGGGGCGCCCCCGCGGCGGATCAGAATACCTGAAAATGTTCATAAATTCATCCTGCCCAGCCGTGCCCCGGAGAGGCCATGAGACGGGCGATCCTCCGGAATTCCTGAAATTTTATGAGAGGGAATTTTAACCCTCCAGTTTTTAGTCGAACGCCACTCCTACCGTTTTAGAATCTCCTTTCAATGCGATAACCTGTCTGAAAAAGTGAATGGCAATTTACAAAAACCTGATCCCCGGCCTTCAGTGGGTATCGTAGTAAAAAAAAATAATATATCTTTCAGCTATCGGATCAACATACACGGGGTACGGGATCACCCATCGGCGGCTCGATGAACCGTTCGCCACCGATTGCCGTTTCCATAATGACATGAGAACCCTTCGTGACTACTCCTACGACTGCAGCATCCTTCCCGTACTCGTGACGTTGAAGTGCCGCAAGGACCGCGCCGGCACTTGAAGGTGGAACGCCCATAACGACCTTCCCCTCGTTTGCTACCTCGAGCGGATCGATGCCCAGCATGGCTGCGGCACTCCTTACGCTCTTCCGGATCGGGATACACTCTTCCTGGATCCGCACACTCACGCCGCTCTTCCGGGCCATCTCGTTGATGGCGCTGGCAAATCCGCCCCGTGTCGGGTCCTTCATCGCGTGGATGGGACCGGCATCGAGCACGGGTTCCATCATCCCCCAGAGCGGCGCAACATCAGATCGGATCTGCTCTCCGAGATCGAACCCCTCACGATGTGCCATTATCGCGATCCCGTGATCGCCAAGGGTACCCGAGACGATGATCACATCCCCGGGGATAAGCCCGTTATCCCGCACGATATGCTGTGCAATACCGATACCCGCAGTATTGATCACGATCCCGTCAAGTGCTCCTTTTTCCATCACCTTGGTATCGCCCGTCACCAGACTGGCACCCGCTTCACCCAGCGCCTCATCCATCGAGGCGACGATCCTAGCAAGGTCACGGATCTCAAATCCTTCCTCAATGATCATACCGCATGAGAGTGCGACCGGCCGGCCCCCCATCATCGCAAGGTCATTGACCGTCCCGCATACGGCAATCCTCCCTATGTCACCGCCCGGGAAAAAAATGGGGCGGACTACATGGGAATCCGTGGTAAAAACGAGATTCATGCCATTCAGCGGGATCACGGCACCATCATCCAGCGCTTCAAGCCCGATACCGCCGGCGTTGTTATGCCTGAATTTTGTCAGCGTCTGCAGGAGTTCTCCCATGACCTCCCCGCCGGCTCCGTGCATCAGGCTGACCTTCATGCTAATCATCCACCTCGAGTTCTACGCTGGTGACCACGATCTCCCTGCCTTTGACCATCTCCGGGAGTGCACCGCACCGCGGGCAGACAAAAATTTCCTCGCCGGAATATCCACAGGAGCACCGGGTCTGCGGCGCCATTTCCCGGCATTCGAGCAGGGTTGTTGTAAACAGGGGATCTTCTTCCTTAATTGTGTCAAAAAGAAAAACCACCTGTTCCGGGTTTACCATCGCCATTTTGCCGACCTCAACGCTGACCTTCTTCACCTGACGGGCATTATGTTCAACTGCAGTCTTACGGCTGGTGGCATACAGGTCATACGCAATGGCGTACTCGTGCATTATTCCTCCAGCGCAGCGTATACCTGTTTAAACACTTCCCGGGTCTCAAGTGCATCTTCACGGGACAGCTTCTGGATGGCAAAACCCACATGAACCAGTACGAATTCGCCGACCTTTACATCCACAAGGTCCAGCCGGACTTCCTGCCGGAGATCGCCGTAGTCGACCAGACCTATATTCCCCTCTTTTATTTCCAGCACTTCTGCAGGAACAGCAACGCACATCGAAGTTTCACCCAGTTTCCTGACCAGTAATATTGGCATTCAGAACACATAAAAACAATGTTAGAGGTACGTAATCAGAAAAACACAATGAAAAGCGCCGGGGAAGAGATTTGAACTCTTGAGGTGCAGGGCACCAGTAAGCTTTCAAGGCTACCGCCTTCCCGGACTAGACTACCCCGGCAGTGCTCCATATGTTGGGTGCCAGATATAAAAAAGGCTTCTTTTCCGGCTGGATTTTATCGATTCCTTGCTGCCAGTATCAGGATGGCCATCCCAATAGCTGCAACGCCGAGAAAGGGAAGAACCGGTGATTGAGTCGTCGCTGCCGGGGAAGCAGCAGCAGCCGCAGCAAAGGGTGCCGGTATCGTCGGGCTGATTATTATTGATGCGGCATTTTCTGCATATACAAAAACCTCACTGGAGACCGTGGACTTGAGGGGATATACCTTAATGTAGATCGGCTTTCCTTTGCCCGGAACCTGGACCTGTTCGGGGTATTGTTCTCCCTGCTGATTTACGACGTGGATAACTCCTTTGTCATCCGCATACTCGATAATCCAGTCGATGGATGATGATGTATGGATGGTCACGATGCCGGTTCCTCCCGTTATCGTGAAGTAAGCAGGAGTATCCCGCGAGGATTTCATATGTGCAGAAACGACCACGGATTTTGTAGCGGCCGGAGTCGTGCCAAACGTCAGAGCCTGCTGGGATAGTACCGTTATGATCCTGTTCCCTACATATCCCCGTGCATCGGTGAAGATCACCTCATAATCACCGGGTTCTTCTATTGGTACATCGGTAGCAAAACCACCCTGATAATTGGTATTTATATAAAAAGGCCCGAACACAACAATATCGTCAGGCCCAATCACCTCTACCTGCACACCGGAATTTTCGTCTCCCTTGATTGTCCCGGTAACGGACAGTTTTCCGTTGAAAACCTGGGATGTCTGAGAATTAAGCTGAATATCTTCCGAGCGATCGACCAGGTTTACAACCCGGGTGGTGATGGAATCTCCCATCCCGCTGGTCGGCACTTCAACCTTATATATACCGGTTTTCAGGCCGGTGGTGTCAAAGACCGCACGAAAGGTATAATCGGACTGGACATAGACGATCTTGCGTTGGATTTCGGTTGTTGTTGTCAGACTGGTAATAGAGCACGACATCGATCGGCGTACCGATACCGAAGGTGGTCGTCCCGTTCACGATGAGAGGTTTCCCGACCGACAGGGAATCCGGTGCATCTATGTTGACCTGATACGCCGAAGCAACTCCCGTTAGAAAGAGAAGTCCCATTACTACAAGGACGATCTTTTTCATCTATATACGTTCAACTAGTATGATGTTAATGATTTCTGAACATACAGAAAAGCCACCCGCCGACTGGCTGGGTCAGGAGCGGTATGGCAACGAACTGCTCGACTGTCTTACCATCATTTTTAAAAGCGGCGGCTGTACATGGGCAAAATGCAGGATGTGCAGTTACCGGCACGAACGGTATTCCGGCCAGCCGTCCCCGGAAACCATCACCGCCCATCTCCGTGCTCAACTCGCATGGGTAATGAACCAGTATACATCGGAAGACTACCGCATGGTAAAAATATTCACCTCCGGGAGTTTTTTTGACCCGGATGAGGTCCCCGCCGAATTTCTTTCGGATGTCGCATCCGGGTTCCGGGGAAAACTGATCATCGCAGAAACACGCCCGGAATTTGTTGATCCGGACATCCTGTCATCCTTTACCGGAATGCTGGATGACGGGACATGGAAAATACCCCTTTATTGTGCACTGGGACTGGAGACAAGCAGTGATACGATTCGTGATAAATCCATCAACAAGGGTTTCACGTTTCAGGACTTCAAACGGGCTTCTTCCGTAGCCCGAACCGCTGGCGCAGGGCTCAAGGCATATCTCCTGGTTAAACCTCTGTTCCTGACAGAAGGGGAGGCCGTTGCCGATATGAAAAGGTCCATCCGGGATGTTACACCTTTTGCTGATATGATCTCCATGAACCCATGCACGGTACAGCGCAACACCGAGATGGAATATTACTGGAAACGTGGTGCATACCGCCCTCCTTACCTCTGGAGCGTGCTTTCTATCCTTTCCGACGCGCCGGTGCATATAACCTGCGATCCGCTCGGCGGGGGGCAGAAACGGGGACCCCATAATTGCGGGACATGCGATTACGAGATTGTGAGGGGGATCCGTGATTATTCGCTGAACGCCGACCGGGATCTCGTCAGCTCACTCCTTGAAACCGCGTGCGACTGTAAACAGGAATGGGAATATGTCCTTGCATCGGAAAAATCGTACTGCATGCCATTGACCAGGTAAAAAAAACAGTTATTTTTTTACACATCTGCTCTGCAGTTCGAGTTGTTGTGCAAGGAGCGGAAGAAATGTGCCTGCATCCGAGACAACGCCGATCGCCTGGGTGGTACCGCGATCCATCAGCTTGGTTACCGACGTCGGGTTAATGTCTACGCACACCGTTTTCACATTCGAAGGCAGGCAGTTGCCAATCGCGATGGAGTGAAGGAGCGTTGCGATCATCAGGACCATGCTGCATCCTCTGATGTGGATGCGCATTTCATCCTGGGCCTTCATCACATCGGTAATGACATCAGGGAGAGGACCATCGTCACGGATCGAACCGGCCAGGACAAAGGGGACGTTATTCTGTATGCATTCGTACATGATTCCGCCGGTAATTACCCCTTTTTCCACCGCCTTCCTGATGGAACCGGCACGCATGATCTCGCTGATCGCGTACAGGTGGTGCTTATGGCCCCCCATGACGGGTTTCCCGGTCGATATATCCATTCCCAGCGAAGTGCCAAAGAGATTATATTCGATGTCATGCGTGGCCAGTGCATTTCCTGCAAAGAGGACGTCAATATAACCCCTGCGGATCATCTCAGCAAGTGCCCTGTCCGCTCCCGTATGAATAATTGCCGGACCGCCGACTATGGCAATCCTGCCGCCGTGCCGGCGGACCTCAAGGATCTCACGTGCGATCTGGGCGATCAGTGTTTCGCTGGGACGTTCCGGTGAGACGGTGCCGTGCATGAACTCAAAAGTACTGCTCTCCCGCGGGCGTTCCGGATAACTGACACTCACCCCCTGTTCCCCGACAACTACCAGATCCCCCTTTCGGATTTTACCGAGGGCTACTGCCGCGGCACATTTCTTTTTCGGATCTACAACGATCAGGAAATCCATCTCGATGGACTCCACGGGTATCCATTCCCCGCAGTACTTAACCTGGGTCGGATGATTGCTGGTTGTATAGAATCCCTTCGGTACGATATGATCTGACTCCGCGGGGACCAGGTGGACATCCTTCACCGCAAGAGGACGGGCGCCGAGACGGTGAAGTTCTGACAGGATGGACTGCAGTTTTTCCTTGTCCGAGGCCGTAATCCGCAGGCGGGCATAACTGGGGTCTGCCTTTTTTTTCCCGATTTCAAAAACCAGGATCTCAAAATTGCCCCCCATATCCATGACCCTGTCGAAGAGCTGGGTCATGGTACCTGAATCAATGATGTGCCCGGCGAGTTCGATCTCCTGCGATTCGACCATACTATACAGATCTTGGTCGGTGATCCTTAATATGCATTCCTGCTAAATGGGACAAAAATGCGCTTATTTCGAGTACTGGGGCGCAGATTGGGATGTTTTGGGGGGGGAATGGCTGACTAAGGGGAACTTTTTCCCCGGGATCGGGATCTGAGAAAATCTTCTGCCCTGGCACGGTCGGCACGGGTGTTTACGTTCAGTGCAAGCCCCGGTTCGTTGAGCAGGACCTGCAGTTCATCCTGGGGCCGTTCGATGATATCCCCACGGAGAATATTTATCCCGGCCGGGCATGCCTCAATGCCATTCACCCGTCCCCGGTACGGCATACCTCCCCGGCATGCATTTGCCAGTCCTGCCGGAACCCAGGCTGAGCAGCCATCTTTACCCGATGAACGGTGGACTTCAGTCATTGTCCGGATAATTTCCGGTGTGATGCCGGGAATATCAGAAACACAAATGAAAAGCGGGAGCCGTTCATCTATCATACGTACAGCGCTGATCATGTCATTCACGTACCCGCTGCCGTCTGTTCTGCTGACCGCAATAGCATGTGCCCGGCACCAGTTCATGGTCATGGGAGTACCCGGGGAGACCGCAACGACAGGCTCAATCCCGGCCGATAAAAAAGCATCGACGATATACGAGATCATTGGCTTACCCCCGATCAGGATAAGGGGTTTTTCGCCAAGGTTAAGCCGGCTGCCCGACCCTCCCGCCATAATCAGGGAACGCATGCAGAGAGTGCCTCCAGCAGAATACGGTTTTCTTCATGTGTCCTTACGGCAGTCCGGATACAGGTGGGCAACCCAAATGATGTACAGTCCCGGACAAGGATATTCTCCTGAACAAGACGGCGGCATAAAAGAGAGACATCGCAACCGCATTGGACAAGAATAAAATTGGCGTCAGATGAACCCGGGCTCAGGCCAAGGTTGCTTATTTCCGCTGTGAGAAATTCCCGTTCAGTCGTAATCGCTGCACGGGAACCGGCCAGCTCGTCCCAGTGCCGGAGCGCCTCTATCGCGTATGCTTCGGCGAAGGCGTTCACGCTCCAGGGAGGACGGGCAATTTCGATCTTTTCTACCAGATCCGGATCGCCAAAACCGTACCCGAACCGAATTCCTGGCACAGAAAAACTTTTGGTCAGTGAATGAAGCACAAACAGGTTCGGGTCGCGTACATCCACCATGCTCTGGCCAGGATCTGCCAGTTCTATAAAAGCTTCATCGCAGAATAGCAGGCCGCCGTGCGATGTGCTGTCTTTGAGGTGGCGGATCATCTCATCTTTTTTCCGGAGAGTACCGGTAGGATTGTTAGGGTTACAGATAAATGAAACATCAGAATCCTCTGATATTCCTGTCCTGTGAGCCCCGGCCAGACGGGCAGACAGCGCATATTCACCAAAGGTGTGAGGTTCCGTGAAAAATTTTTTATTGCCCTTCAGCATGATTGAACAGAAGACCCTGATGAGTTCAATCGATCCGTTACCGACACAAATTTCCTGGGGAGAGCGTTGAAAAGTACAGGAGATCTGCTCCTTAAGCTCACCATACCTGTCATCAGGATACTGCCCAAGGGAAGACAGATCCGGGTGCCACGGAAAACAGGGTGGGAAGGGATTGATACTCGCGCTGAAATCCAGGATATTTTTTCTGGTTTTTTCGCGCTGACACTTTCCGGTACCGCCATGAACATCTCGCTTCGGAAAGTCAGTCACCACAAAACACCAGGTTTTTTTTCAAAATACTTTGATCGGCTGTCTTAAATGTGTTTTGAGAGCGGACACAAACAAAGAAGAAGGTTTTTATATCTTAATGTTTTATTTTGATGCATCTGGTTAAGTCAGACACAAGGGTTCTCTTTGTCTGACATATAGATGACAATTGTCAGACATATGTCAGAAGAATGTGAGATACAACGATGATGCAGAGGATCACGCTACGGTTGCCCGAACAACAAATCGATCTGCTCCAGCAGATGGTGAACTCGGGAGAATATCCCAATGTCTCAGAAGCTGTACGGGCCGCAGTCCGTGAACTCGTCGAAAAACGTGCAAGTCGTGTCCTGAAAGATAGCGACCAGGTTTCATTCAAGGTTTGAGAGGGTAATATGCAGAGTATTATTAATGATGCGTTAAAAAACGCCGAACTTGAAAAAGAGCTGAACAAGCCAAATTCGGCAAATGCAATGGAAGATGACTTTGTAGGCCAGCCAAGAATCGTCATTGTCGGGTGCGGCGGTGCCGGTAACAATACGGTAAACCGTATCCACCACATGGGCGTCTCCGGTGCAGAAACTATTGCGATCAATACCGATAAGCAGCACCTGGACATGATTCAGGCCGACAAACGTATCCTCATCGGTAAATCCCTCACCAAGGGACTCGGCGCTGGCGGATATCCCGATGTCGGTAAGAGGGCAGCCGAAATGGCTCGCCCGACACTGGAGGCCGTCCTCGAATCTGCCGATCTGGTCTTTATCACCGCGGGTATGGGAGGAGGTACCGGTACCGGTTCAGCACCTGTTGTTGCATCCATTGCAAAAGAACAGGGTGCAATCGTAGTAGGAATGGTCAGCTATCCCTTCCAGGTTGAAAAAGCCCGCCTGATCCGAGCCGAAGAAGGTCTTGAGGCACTTGCATCAGCCTCAGATTCGGTTATTGTGCTTGACAACAACCGGCTGAAAAACTTTGTCCCGAACCTGCCACTCGGCCAGGCATTCTCGGTCATGGACCAGCTCATCGGTGAAACAGTGAAAGGAATTTCCGAGACGATCACCGAACCATCGCTTATCAACATCGACTATGCTGATGTCAGGGCAATCATGTCAAAAGGCGGGGTAGCAGTCATGCTTGTTGGCGAAAGCAAACAGCAGAACAAGGCCGAAAGCGTGGTCCGCGAGTGCCTGAGCAACCCGATGCTGGACATAGACTATCGCGGTGCGACCGGCAGCCTGATCCACATTACCGGTGGAACTGATCTGACGCTCCAGGATGCCGAAGAGGTGGCAACCTCGCTCACATACGAGCTCGATCCTCATGCCGATGTCATCTGGGGAGCCCGTGTCCGTGGAGATATGGAAGGCAAAATCCGTGTCCTCGCCATCATGACCGGTGTCAAGAGCGCGCAGATTCTCGGTACACGCCAGTCATACAAGACCATGATAGCGGATATCGAAAACAAGCGTACAAATCCCAAAGCGGTCGAGATGCCCCAGAGCAGGAGAAGCGGCAGCAGGGACCAGCCCAGCGGTGGCGGCGTTCTTGAATGGGTCGGTTAATCATACCAGACATACAAAATTCTGAAACGTTCCAAAAAAGACCCTTATAGAGGGTAATTCCTGGTCAATCCGGACCGGGCCGGCATCGCCGGATGTACCGGATAAAAAAATAGGAGTTACGGGTATCCTTACGATAAACCCCTTTTTGATACACCAGAAGCAATGTCGCCCGTTTCATTGCACGTATGCATCCATCCATTTCTCCAGAATGACGGCGAAACGCTTAATAATCCTCCACACCTTTAAAATATAGTCCATTCGACCAATCCTTCACTGGGAGGATGTGGGGCGATATCATGTGATCTGGTGCGCCCCGGTACCGGGAGTTGAACATCATGAACAGAGTGTTGAACAAAGACTTCGGGCCGGAGTCTTATCTGAATTCTGCGCTGCTATCCTTTTCTGGTGTTTTCCGCCCTGCATCCTGTATGCAGAGTATGTCATGTGAGAGAATCAAAAGGGTCATTGTGTCACTCTTTTGCCCTTTTCTTCTCGCACAATATCTGCCTCCCATGCAAGGGAATCGATGAGGAGTGGTAACGCATGTTGAATGACCTGATGGAAAAAAGAAAGAAAATTCTCGCTGAGTCTGAAGAACACAAAAACCGCCGAAATGAACTCAATGCAGCGGCAAGCAAGTTCGCCCGGGAACGAAATACCCTCAACAACCAGACACGCGAGTTTGTGGAAGAGGCGCAAAAGAACAAAGATCTCCGGGATAAATCCAACCAGGACGTCCTTGATTTAAAGGCGCAGCGGAATGATTTCAATGATAAGGCAAATGTCCTGTTCGAAGAGATTGAATCCTTCAAAAAAGAGCACGGCACGCTGAAGAACCGGGGGATCAAGGAACTCCAGAAACAGATTGAATATATGGAGTACCGGCAGCAGACCGAGGTCTTCACCACCGATAAAGAACGGGAGCTGATCGAAAAGATCAAGCAGATGATGGCGCAGGTCCGGGAACAGGAAGCGGAACTTGAACAGAACAAGGAGATGCGCACCAAAATTACCGAAGCCCGCGATTTTCGGAAACTTGCTTCTGATCTTCATGCAAAGGTGACCGAGTTTGCCGAGCTTGCCCAGAAACATCACGATCTCATGGTAGAATTCTACCGGAAGGCCGATAAGTCCCGGGAGGCGGCAGATGCTGCACACAAGAGTTTTGTCGAGGCTCAGGAATCTGCGGATGCCGAACATAAGTTCTTCATCGCCTGCCAGAAGGAGCTCCGCGATTACGATAAGGTAATTTCCGGCCTGCGGAAGAAGACCAAGAAGGTCAAGGTTACCAAAGAGCAGAAAGCGGTACGGAAAGAGGCTGAAAGTCTCTTCAAGAACTTCCGGGCGGGAGAGAAACTTACCACTGACGACATTCTGCTCCTCCAGCGCTCAAAACTCATCTGATTCTCTATAAACAATTTTTTACGTCAGGAATTATTTAATAGATTTACCGCAATTTTATACTAACAACAGTGCATCTTGAACGCAACGCGGACTGGTAATCCTCTATTCCGTGTAGAATAGTGCGGTGAGATTGGGAGTCTATACTCATAATGACCACGGGTCGTACATTAGTTCTCAGTGTTGACCGGGACGATGATATCGGCTGGAAGGCCAATGTCGAAAGCCCTGCCATTGGCCGGGCCGCATGCCTCAAGGCTGCAAACACGTTAGCCCTCGCCGACCCGGAAGATTCAGATATTAATGCCATATTTTCAGCGATCAAGATCTACGATGAACTCACGGAAAACGGTGAGGAGACCGCGATCGCGGTAGTTGCCGGCAATCATCTCCATATGATTGAGGGAGACCGCAGGATCGCGACATCCCTTGAACAGGTTATTCAGGAGACCCAGGCATCGAACTGCATTCTGGTAACCGATGGAGCGGAAGACGAGTATGTAATTCCGATCATCCAGTCCAGAATTTCCGTTTCAAGCGTCCGCCGGGTTGTTGTAAACCAGATGCCCAATCTTGAAGGCACGTATTATATCCTGAAAAAATTTCTCGATGATCCAAAGATCTCACGGCTGGTTTTCATCCCTCTTGGACTTGCAATGATCCTCTATGCCACAGCGTACCTGCTCGATTACCCGGGAGTTGCGACGATCATTGTAGTCGGGGTGATTGGAGGGTACCTGCTCTATAAGGGTTTTGGGCTTGATGAGATCGTGCATAGCATCATGGATGCACTCCGCATTTCGCTCACACGGGGACGATTTTCCTTTGTCACCTATACAACCACCATCCTGCTTATCATCATAGGATCTACGGTAGGGTTTATCAATGTCCTGAAATATTACTCCACCGACAGCAGTCTGGGACTTGTTCTGTACCTGATGACATTTATTTATGGCGCCGTGGAATGGCTTATTGTTGCGGGACTAATCACATCGGTCGGGGTGATCATTGACGTGTATGCAAACGAGCGGGAAAGCCTCGGTAAAGTAATCGTCTTTCCCTTCTTCGTGGTCGCACTGGGTTTCATATTCTATGGGGCCAGCGTGTTCATAATATCGGTAAGTGCAGTCCCGGACTTCCCCCTTTCCGAAGATGTCGTGTCGAGGACCATTCTTTACTCCACCGTCATCGGTGTCGTCTCCGCGATTGCCGGAGTTGTTACCCAGTATGTGGTCAACAGGAGAATGGCGGAACTTCGCAGGCAGGAAATCATAGAAGTCATGTGACCTCCGATTGGTTCTGCCAGAAGATTGGAAGAATTGCGACGGGATTCCATGAAAGGATGGTTCCCGGAGTACGGGATCACGGCATACTCCTGCAAAGACTCAACCGCTCTCTAGGGTAATCCCTTTCCTTTTTTACCGGGATTTCTTGTCAGCAGTTCCGGCAATTTTTATCTCATTCGGGACTACGCGGATTTCCGTCGCGAAATATCCCATCCCGCCCGGGAATATCCGGGTCATGGTAAAATTACGGGTTGCCTGGGGGGAACTGACGGTAAGCAGGGGGATGGCAATATTGAAGTCATGCGAGGGGTACCAGTATATTCCTTCTCCATACGAGAGTGCGGCATCTTCTACGGTAAAATCGGCACTGGAGAGATCAATCCGGTTCATTCTCGCATCATTATAATTGAGAATCTTCATCAGCTTGTTTTTCAGATCCTGTTTGCCGAGAAGAAAAAAGATAAACCGCGTGCCTTCATCGACTTTATAATTCACATGGATAACTGCGCTTTCGTTATCGAGTTTTACCTGAACATCCTGTACGGTAATATAACTGTAACGCTCCTCATTTGCAGCCAGGACAGGAACTACGAGGCCCATACCAAGAAGGATCAGCAGCACGAAAGCATAGGCTCGCATAACACAGGTACTTTCGTGAAGGCCGTTTAAATCGTTTTGGGTTTTGCCGGTAATTCTGGGAATAAGCTTGTATGAAAGACTATTATTGCCATACATATACTGACGGCAACCAGTCATACTGCTCCTTCGAATTCCAAGGTGCCGGAGATGTTCATTTTTATTATAAAAAACAAGGGAATCAGCCAATCCAATGGCTTTCGCATCCCTTTGCGATTTCTTTGAGCGGGGCCAGTTCTTTGATTGCTACTCCATTTCATGTGTAACCATATGAGCATCGATATGAGATGATACCACATCAGGATTGTGACCAAAACAGAAGTAAACGGCCAAAAGTTAACCTGAGTCCTGTTTTCGTGAAAAATCATAGTATTCAGAGTGTCACCTATCTCATGGCCTCCGAATCGATATCGACCGGGAAGGTGCTTTGGAGTTTTTGGATTCTGGTCCGCCCGTTGTGGCCCCAGCGGCATCTGCGACACTCATCAGAGAGATACTGAACATTAAGATCTGAATCACGATTTTCACGATTCGCCATCATACTCAACATGTGCAGGTAATTCACAAGAACCGGAAAAAGTGAAAATTCGCAATCAGAGTACCCGGATGGCAGGATCTTTACAGAAGATTAAAGGACTGAAGAGAAGAAGTAAAAAAAATATACCGATCATTTGTTATTGGCAAGGACAATTTCAATGGAAGAAACATTGGTCTTTCCCGAATCGGTGTCTATGATCTCGGTTGAAGTGACGATCTCCTTTTTTGAGACCCCCTCAAGAAAGCGGTTCAGCGCAATCTCTGCAGTATCAACTGCACGGGAGATCGCCTTACCCCTCGCTTTGATCGCTACCTCTTCTGCTCCATTGTTAAACTGAGTGATTACGGCAAGGACGTAATTCATAACGGGTTTATTGCCGACGAATACTGTGTTCTCTTTTGGTTGCTGCATGCTGGTTCTCCTTTTCAGAGATATTTCTTCTTGGTAATCAGTTCTGCATTCAGTACGCTTGCTCCGGCTGCGCCGCGGATCGTGTTGTGCCCCATCGCAACAAAACGGACTCCCTCACGGAGCCTGCCGACCGATACGGTCATTCCGTTCCCCCGCATCCGATCCAGGCGGGGTTGCGGGCGGTCTTTTTCTTCTTCAAAGAAATGGAGGGATTCCTTCGGCTGGGTCGGAAGACCTTTAATAGGGGGTTTATAGTCCCGGAACGCAGTTTTCAGTTTCTCCAGGGGTTCCTTGATGTCGATCCAGATTGCCATCGTATGACCATCAATTACCGGGACCCGGTGACAACTGGCGCTTACCCGGAAATCAGCATTTTTTATCCTGTTGCCTTTCAGGGTTCCCATGATCTTGAGCGTCTCGGTCTCCATCTTCTCCTCTTCCTGGCCGATATACGGGATGACATTGTCATAAATCGCCATCGCTGCCACTCCGGCGAAACCGGCACCGGAGATGGCCTGCATTGTCGCAACCCTGACATCGGAAAATTTAAATTTCCTCAGGGGAGCGAGGGCGGTAACCATCATGATGGTGGAACAATTCGGGTTGGTAACAATAAACCCGTCCCTGCCGGTATCCCGCTGGACATCAATAAGGCCAAGGTGTTCAGGATTCACTTCCGGAATAACCAGACGGTACTGCAGGTTCCATACGGTGGGAACTCGCATTGCTGCAGACCGCAATTCCCGCATCGGCAAATTCATTCTCTACGCCAGCGGCAATATCTGCAGGAAGTGCGGAGAAGACCAGATCGACATCTTTCATCGCTTTTGGGGAAGTAGGTGTTACCTTGATTTTGCCAATCTTTTCGGGAAATGGCGTGTCAAGACGCCAGTTCACGATCTTCCCATAAGGCTGTCCCGCACTGCGTTCAGAGGCGGCGAGGGTCGAAAGATTAAACCACGGGTGATCCGCTAATAATTCAACAAATCGCTGGCCAACCGCGCCCGTAGCTCCGAGCACTCCAACATTGATCATGTGTGTCAGGTCCTGTTCGTTTGTTTTTTCCCGTTGAAATATGGCGGGTTGTAAAATCCCATTTCTCCTGTGATAATAAAAACATTGTTTTTTAATTCTTATTCGGAATGAGAATACTTCCGATATTACGCAATTCCATGAAATCAGACAATAAATTTTGTTTTTTTCTGCATCGGATTTTTTCCCGGATTTGAAGAAGATAGAGTGTTGGCCAGGCTGTCAGACATGGGTAGAAAGGTTTTAAAAAAAAGATATGTCGGGTCGTGATTAAAATGTATGATCTATTCCATGTGTATTGCTTCTGACGGGCAGACGTCAACACAGGTTTCACATTCTACACACATGTCCTTGTCGACGCATGCTTTTTCATTCTCCATCGATATTGCAGATGCCGGGCACTCGCTCACGCACGTCTCGCAACCAGTACATTTTTCTTTGTTCACAACGGCGGGCAAACCTTTTCACTCCACAACAATAGCTTCAGACGGACAAACATCGACGCATGTCTGGCAGTCAACGCACATCTCTTTGTCAACTTTCGCTTTTTCGTTCTCTATCGCTATTGCCGACGCGGGGCATTCCTGCACACATGTCTCGCATCCGGTACATTTGCTGGTATCAACGATTGCGACCAACTCATTCACTCCATCGTATATGTTGAGCCGAAGGTAAAAAATACGTTTCGCTATAACTCTTGAAAAACCAGGGTTATTCTTCGCATTTTTGACAACAGAATGTTTTTACTCAATCAACCATCCGATGGTAACCGATCTCTGCTAATCGGTAATATCCGCCCTGTTTTTGTATGCGTGAAAAACGAAAAGATAATAACATATATGTATCGTGGATTATCCGATAAAAAAATCTATTTTCCAAGGTTGAGCACATCATTCATGCCATATACTCCCGGTTTTTTACCGACAACCCAGCGGGCAGCCTGCAGTGCCCCGGTGGCAAAAACCGAACGGTCGTATGCCCGGTGCGAGATCTCGATGGTTTCGAAATTCTTCGAGAACATAACGGTATGATCACCGACAATATCCCCGCCGCGTATGACATGTACGCCGATTTCATTGCCTCGTTCTGTTATACCTTCGCGTCCATAGACCTTTTTTCTGGTACCGACTTCCTCGTCGAGGATCTGCAGGATCGTTTTTGCTGTTCCGCTCGGGGCGTCCTTCTTGTTCCGGTGGTGTGCTTCGATTACTTCGATATCATAGTCTTTCAGATGCCTTCCCGCCTCCCGCACGAGTTGCCAGAAGATATTTACCCCCATCGAAAAGTTGCTGGAAATCACTGCAGGGACATTGCCCACGGATTGCTTGTTCCATTTCGGCCCTCTGCTCATGCGAAAAACCGGTCGTCCCTACAACCAGTGCAACCTTGTTGCGTGCAGCCATTTTTGTGTTCACGACCGCGGCATTCGCTACAGTAAAATCGATAAGAACATCCGGTCTGGCGCGTTTAAGCAGAGATTCTGCGTTCTTTGATTCAACAATTTCGACGCCGAAGAATGATCCCGGTTTGAGATTTATGCCTCCAACCAGCTCAAGATCGGAAGCCTCACTGACCATTCGTCCGATCGTCTGGCCCATACGACCAGAAGCACCGCAAACAACCACCTTTATCATGGTTCAGGTCACCGCGCCATTTTTTTCGTGGCTGTTTTTTTCTTTCCTGCACTGATTTTTTCGGGTCTCTTCAACGGTGCAGAGTATACCGAAGTTATTTTTTCCGGTATCGTGGCAAGAATTTTTTTCAGCTGCTCTGTCTTCTTTTCATCGAGTTCATCGAGCGGTAACCTGACCGGTCCACCTGCCATTCCCAAAAGCTCGACGGCCTTCTTAACCGGAATCGGGTTGGTATCAATAAACATCGATCGCAGGAGAGGCGCCAGGGCATAATGGAGAACAAGTGCTTTCTGGTAATCACCGTGTTTCATCGCCTCGATACATTGCGACCATGCGCTTCGGGTCAACATTGGCAGCAACCGAGATGACACCTGCACCACCCAGAGCCAGGATCGGGAGGGTGATATTGTCATCTCCGGAGATCACCATAAATTCGTCATCCTGGGTTTCTTCAATGATACGGGAGATTTGTCCGATATTGCCACTCGCTTCCTTGATGGCAACGATATTGGGATGTTTGGCAAGCTCTGCAACCAGATCAGGTTCGAGGTTCTGGCCGGTCCGCCCGGGAACGTTATACATAACCACCGGTATATCGAGATCGGCAAGCTTCGTGTAATGTTTGATGAGTCCCGATCGGTTTGGCTTGTTATAGTACGGGCTTATTACGAGAACACCATCTGCACCGATGTCCTTTGCCGCCCGGGTCAGCCGTACCGCTTCTGCGGTATTGTTTGAACCCGTGCCGGCGAGCACAGGGACCTTTCCGTTTACTTTGTTTACAGCGATCTCAATGACTTTTTCATGTTCCTCGAACGTAAGGGTTGCAGATTCACCGGTAGATCCGCAGGGCACTATGCCATGTACGCCTCGGGAAACGAGAAAACCGATGTTACGCTCAAGACCCTGTATATCAAGGTCCATCGCAGAATTCCTTTTAAAAGGGGTTATGATTGCCGGAAGGACACCTTCGAACATGAATAAGGTTATGAGTGTCTTTTGGTATTTATTTTTCTCGTGATGTAGCCGGCGACACGGTTCCGGACACGCTTGCTCCCGATTACGGCTGATTTTCCCAGCTGCTGCTTGTTTTCATCGAAGCTGGGGGAAAAATAGTCCCGCTGCGTAGCCAGAAGTTCGGTACCGAGAGATTTGATGTATGACGGTTTAATTCCCATGTGAATTTCCTCAAAGTTCTATACTTATAATGCGGTTCGATATCATAATAATATTGTTCGTCACGTCGATTGGATCTTCACCGAAAAGAAGGGCGACGGGTTCATTTCCTCTGTCCGCGGTAAGGAAAACAAACGTCTGGCACTCCATTTCTGCAGCACGACGCAACACTCCAGTCCATCGTACTTACCCCGGCAGGTCCGGCGGCAGCCTTGATCGAGGCGCATGCAAGAAAAAGGCTCTCCATACAATTCACCAGATTCCGGGAACAACGCAGTGTCGCCGCACAACGGATACCGGGATCAAATCTCATGACCGTAAGGATAATTCGCGCGATATCCTCATCAGCCCCAAATCCAACGGAACCGGCACTGCGTGGTTTTTCGTTTTCCGAAATAATTCCGCCCTTCACGGCAGCGACACCATTTTTATCCCGTGCGCCCCGGATGGCGTATCCCAGCATTACTCCGTTAAGAGGAATCAGCCTGACATCCATGGATCGCGTGAGCAGTTCGACCGCCTCAGTCAGTTTTTCGAGGGTTTCTGTGCGTTCCCGGGCCGGGTCTTTCATCAGACTTAATTGATACGCCGGATACTAATAAGCGTGTCCCTTTCAGGCAGGATGTGATCGGCGCATTCGGATATACATATATCCTCGTGAAACGAAGATTTCTGTAATGGATGCACGACTTCTTGATGTAATCATCGGCCTGGCAGGCTTCTTTATCCTCGTTACCATGCTTGCTGTATTACCCATGGTAATGGTTGCCGGGATGGCCTACCTTGTGGCAATTATTATTTTTATCATGTTCCTGTCGGGTGCAGGGTACCTGGTAAATGAAAAGATTACCTGACAGGATAGTGTTATCACAATTCTATTTCTTCATATCTTCTTTGTCCGATTATCTTTACGAATGACAAAGGTGTACGGATCTGTATGCCCTCATATCAGGCACCAAATGCGGTGTCAAATTGCGGTGTGTCCATACCGCACTGGTTCTGCTTTCCACGATGCTCTGGTTTTCCTCATTGTGGCCGGTATCGTAAAGATATTGGGAAGTGTTGACAACACCCTGCCAAAATGCCAGCAGAATACGAATATGTTTTTGAGAAATTATTTGTCCGGAAAAATCACGATTTCTTCGGCGGAATTGACAGCAGGTCTTCATGTTCCTTCGGTTCCTTCTTCTGCATCGACATTCCTATGAAACATACCACAAACCCGGTGACCATTACTGCCCCCAACAGGATGGCAGTGGTGGCGGTTTTTGGCAATACAAAGGCGAGTATAAGGAATACCGGGGCAAGCCCGATTGCAATTGTTTTCATCTGTATCTCATGTAACCTGCATTTTCGATTCCCTCCCTGTTCTCCTCTACCGGATTAAGACATCAGTTTGTTCGTCCCGGAACCTCATATGCATTTCGAAGGCCTGATTTAGTTTTTCCCGATCGATATCCGCATAAAATACTACTATCCGAGACTACGTGGTGCAGGTCATCCGGAATATCCCGAATTACCGCGATGACACGAGGGTAATCGCAGGTATATCGTAGAGATAACTGGAACCCCTGGCTGATTTGAAATTCAGTGCTTTGGTTACGCGATCGCAGGCATTCACGGTTTCAGAGAGATGGCCTTGTGTGGTACTCCCGACCCTGTTGTAACTTCCCGCTTCAATGTACGTATATCCGCAGCTGATACCGGCTGACATAGTGAGGGGATGCGTGGTGGGATTAATGAATTCCACATTCATAGAAATCTGATCGTCGTTTGGATAATATTCAACGATCCGGACAGCTGGTTTTGAAGATCCCAAATCCTTTTGCAACCGTTCTGAAAAGTCCACGTTCCGTTGTTTTCCAAATCTGATGGTGACATTCTCCTGTTCGCATAGTGTACCACAACATACCTTAACGGTATAATTTCCTACAATTTTTGCGAGGGTTACTGGTCTTTTGGAGGACACAACTCCTGCAACCAAATTGTCTATATAGACCGGGTATTCATCGGTAAAAGTATCCTCAGGAGTACGGGAACCCTCCAGGGATATTGTCAAAGGTCCTTCAGTTCCAACGACAGTGAATGAAGTGAATGTCTGTGACAATGATATATTCTTACTGGTATCATCCATTTTTTGAGAGATACACCCGGCCATGAGAATACATCCGACAGTCATGAACAGGGTACATGGCAAAATCAGATTCATAGCAGGTTCAGGTAACCATCGTTTGATCAGATTATTAATAGAATGTCGCAATGCAACCGTGCCTTGCCAATCTATGGAGTGAAACGGCCGGGCACAAAATACCCGACTCAACAGATATATGCTGTTTTTATCATTCATGTATTCGGGCGCAGCATTCATTCCCCAAAAAAAAAGTATCCGGATTTTTTTACAAACATCTGTCCGGGATTTCTCGACGGCCATGGATCACGTCCTGCCATGCTCTCCCTGATCCTTTTTTCCACACTCTTTATTTCCTCACGTTTCCCAATTCCTCGTCAATCGCATGACGATTATTGTAGTCCTCAAAATATCCCTGCAATGTTTCATGTATTGAGGATATCATAAGATCCATTATACCCAGCTGAACCTCGGAATGGCCCTGATGCTGGTGACCCTCGCATATGCGATGATTTCCACGTTAGAATTTCATGTGGCTGCCAGTACATCACAACGCCGAATATGAGTCTCCAGGAGAGTCAGTACATTTTCCCTGATTTTCTCCGGGGTCTGTAAAAAGATGGTGTCATAAAAGACCGGGAATAACCCGGTTCTCAGATTTGAATAATAACTACCGGCCAGGTATCCGGATTCTCAACAAGTATTTATCGCACGACCTTCCACCTCATATGAGTGGACAGCACCCAATCTCATACGGGTTATTATCTATGATCTCTGTTTTGTTTGTCGATGATAATACCGATCTTTTCGGGCAGATCCGCTCATTCCTGGAAAAGGCCGGTGATATCCGGCTTGACAGTGCCCGTTCGATAAAACAGGCGATCGAGAAGATCAGGGGGCGAACCTACGATGTGATCCTTTCCTACGAACAGATCCCTGAAGTGAACGGGATTGAGTTTGTCTCCGATATGAACGGGATTGAATTTTTAAAATATCTCAAATCATCGGGAAATTCCACACCGGTAATCCTTATCTGCCGGAGAGGTCTGCAGAAAATTAATGTCGAGGAAGTCACGATTGGAACGGAAATCAGCATTCCCAAAAATGGCGATATCCGTCCGCAACTCCTCGAGATGGTTACCCTCATCAAACAGTCGATGCTGCGCAGGAAAGCCGAACGCGAGGTCAAGGTGCAGAACGAACAGCTCACCGCCATCCTCTCAGCAACACCCCTTGGGATATTCCAGGTCCGCAACCAGGTCATTACCTGGGTGAACCCGCAGTATGCGGAGATGCTCGGGTATGAAGACCCGTATCTTGTCGGAAAAGAGTCTGCGCAGTTTTTTTAAGACGCCGGAAGACTTTGACCGTACGGTCCAGGAACTCCGGATCTCCCGGACTTCCCGGGGTTTTGGTATGGCTGAATGCAGCCTTCTCAAAAAAGATCGAACCCCCCTCGTATGTCAGCTCCAGGTACAGGCAGTTGACCCACGGGATATCAGCAAAGGCGGGACATTCGTTGTTACCGATGTCTCGGAAAAACGAAAAACGGCCGATGCATTGAAGGAAAGCGAGGCACGATACCGGGAGGTGCTCCTGAATACCCAGAGCATCATCATCCGGATGGATACACAAGGGACTATTACCTTTTTCAATAATTTTGCCCTCTCGTTCTTTGACTATACCAGCGATGACGTTATCGGCAAAAATGTGGTCGGTACCATCGTCCCGCAGAAAGCCCGGGGCGGGCACGACCTTTCCATGATGGCCAATGATCTGGGGTTCAATGCAGAAGGATATGCAGTCAACGTAAACGAGAACATTCGCCGGAATGGGGACAGGGTCTGGATCGCCTGGATTAACAAGGCGATACGCGATGAGCAGGGCCATATCATTGAGATCCTCTGCATTGGCAACGATATCACTGATCGGAAGCGGACTGGTGAAGTCCGTATCAGTACCGATACGTGGAAGGACATAGTCGTGGCAGAGACCGATGTAAAAGAGGAAGTATTTGATGCGGTCTTCCATATCAGCACCGAAATATCGATTGAGGGAAGGGAAGGGAAGTCGGTCGGTACCACATTCCTCATTGGTGATGCGGATAACGTCATGGCAAAATCCCGGCAGATATCAATCAATGCATTTGAGGGCCAGAAACCCGAGTCACGGATGATCACCAACCAGGATATCAAGGAGAACATCAAGGAATTCGCGCAGCTGGACGGGGCGTTTGTGATTGACGGCACAGGTTATATACGGGCCCAGAGCCGGTACATCACCGTCGATACCAGCACGGTTTCCCTGCCCAAAGGCATGGGTACCCGCCATAATTCAGTCGCTGCCATGACACAGGTCACCAACGCGGTAGGTATTGTCGTATCCCAGAGCGGCGGGGGAATCACCATCTTCAAGAACGGATTGATACTCAAGAAAATTACTCTCTGATCCTCTGCTTTCATCAGCACGGTCCGGAAATAAGCCTGTCGCTGAAGGGGAAAATCATCATGGCGGGTGATGGGGCCTGAAACAGTTATTCAGACCCTGAAATATCCATAAAACTGGTTTTTTTGCCCTGAAAGACACTTTTCCGGGTTATTTCGATCGGACAATCACCACTTTCGATCGAGGATACCAGTCTGGCCGCATCGTTTCGTCTGCTGTTCCGGTTCATCCTGTATAAGAAATCAGAAAAAGATTTTAATCATTTTCTGACTGGATGATGTCATCCCAGGGTCTCAGCAACTTCCCCTTATGCAGTTTCAGGAAGGCCTTTGATATAAAATCGTCTGAAGATTTCATCGCATCTGTGATTGCCGGGTCATCCAGGGCTTCATCGGGTTTCGCATGTAACGGTATATCAGGCGAAACCGGCAGCTCATCCTCCCGCAGCGGCGGCATCAGCACCGGTCGGGCTTGTTCCTCAACCTCCTCCCGGGTAGGGGTATCGTGCAGGGTTCTTACCACATTCTTCTCCTCTCCAAAAAGTCTGCCGACGTTCAGTACCCTGAGCGGGCGGATTTTCCTGGTCATCATCCTCCATGAATACCAATAAAGCCGGAAAGTATTAAGGAATTCCCCGAATGGTTCAGGTACGGTGAACGGGACTTGTGCGGTTTTAAAAGTTTATGGAAAAAAAGGGGACCTGTGCTTAATTCCGGTATGGGTGTCTGATAGTGATTCTTCGTCAGAATATGATCGAAATTCCGGAAATTATCCGGGCATTGTACGACCTTCCCCGTCTGACAGGTCCTGTCGGTTCAGTGGGTGACCGGAATTTGTAGCAGATATGCAGACGGGTGTCAGCGATTGCCCTGTGGCGGCCGGCAATTTCTTCCGTGATATTCTTCCCAGCACAGGTGCCGGCATATATTTCCTATCGCCCTGAATGCATCCTCGAGATCCGGGAAATTCGGGATCCCGGAATCATGCAGTATCCGCAGCGGGGTCTTCATGGAATCCCCGCCGATCATGCATCCCACGATCATCTTGTGAGTGTTTTTCGAGAACCTGACCAGCTCGTTTGCCACCCTTATTGGATCGGATATGGCTGAGGGCACCGCAATGACAAAGGCAATATCCCAGAGATCCTGGTTTTTTATCATGACATCGAATGTGCGGGCAAACCTGTCGGCAGAGGCATCCCCGACCATGTCTATCGGGTTGCGCCGGTTCCAGTCAGCAGGAAGAATGGCGTCAAGCTCCGCAAGGATTTCAGGAGGGAAATCCACCAGCTCGATCCCGAAGCGTTCCGCGTAATCCGAGGACAGGACTGCAAATCCTCCGGCATTGCTGATGACGATCGCACGGATCCCCTTCGGGTATCCTTCTGATGCCAGAAGTTCGGCGGTCTGGAATGCTTCTCTCATGGAACGCACGGGAATTATGCCGGATTCCCAGAAAGCAGTCATGTATACCTCATAACTGCCGGAGAGCGACCCGGTATGTGACGCTGCGGTCATCTGCCCGATCCGGGAAGAGCCTGACTTGATGGCGACAACGGGCTTTTTCCGGGTAACCTCACGGGCAATCTCCATGAACCGTTTTCCCTCCCGGATCTCTTCGATATAGAGGATGACCGCTTTTGTAAGGGGATCATCCCGTGCATACAGAAGGAAATCCTCGAACGAGAGATCCCCCTGGTTGCCGATGCTGATCACCGCAGAAAATCCTATCTCTTCCGGCAGGCTCCAGTCAACAATAGTCGAGATGATCGCACCACTCTGCGAGATAAACGCGAGAGTACCGGGCCGCGGGGAGACCGGGTCAAAGGTGGTGTTGATGTCCTGGTGGGGAAGCATAAGTCCCAGACAGTTCGGGCCCATAATGCGCATGCCGTACTGCGCAGCAATGCCCAGGACCTCGAATTCAAGATCCGAGCCGGCCTTTCCGGACTCGCGGAAACCGGACGAGATGATAATAACCAGGGGGATACTTTTTTCCCCGGCTTCCTTCACCACCTGGGGGACAAAGCGGGCTGGGACAACAACAACGGCAATGTCCACCGGATCGGGAATCGATGCCAGCGATGGCCAGACCTCCCGTCCAAGAATTTTTGTGTGTTTTGGGTTTACCGGGTAGAGCTTCCCGGGAAGGTAAGCAGATTTCTCAGGACCGCATAACCGACCTTATTTGGTTCCGGTGTAGCGCCGATTACCGCAATTGATTTCGCATTGAACAGGTCAGGGAGCAAGGATTTTTTTTGCACTCCCGCAGGTGCAGGACCATCGTCAGTTACATAGATCCGGGCATCGACAACCGAGACCCCTTTTTCATATAAAAAAACCGGATTGAGATCGAATTCCACAACATCCGGACTCTCCAGAAAAACGTGTGCTACCGTACCGACAAGTTCGATAAGACCTTCCTTGTCCCGGGGAGGTTCATGACGAAATCCCTTAATCAGTGGATATCCCCGAAGTTCCTGGATCATGGCATCGATATCCTCGGCACTGACCGGAAGTATCCTGATGGTGACGTCCCGTATCAGCTCGACCAGGGTCCCCCCCATGCCAACGGTGATGACTTTACCAAACGTCGGATCAGTTCTTCCCCCGACAAGGATCTCGAGCCCCTTTGGTTTTTGTTGTTCGATGATAATGCCGATAATGGACGCTTCCGGATCAAATGCTTTCACATCATGCAGGATGGTGTCATACGCATGTTCTGCATCGGCTGACGAGGAGATGCCGGGCACAACACCTCCCGCATCGCTTTTATGGATAATCTGAGGAGAAATAACCTTCATGACCACGGGATACCCGATTTTTTCTGCTGCCTGTGCCACCTCCCCGCGGGATCTGACAACGGAAAATTCAGGTACCGGTAACCCATGATGTTTCAGGAGGGTATAGCCATCCGGTTCAGCAAGCATCCTTTTCGTCATGGTAATAATTCCGGGGAAGATATTACGATTAAGGGATTATGAGGTTTTGTACCTCTCATAGGTATAATATAGAGAACATAAGAAGCCAAAAATCTCTATCGATCAGTGCCGGTTACCCAGGCAGGCAGGATGATAGGGAGCGTTCGTCTTCAGGCTCATCGCCATATCGGAAAGAGTGGGAATGATCTCCTGCTCCACTCTGTAGCGGTTGCTGATGCATTCCGCAAGACTTCCCCGCCCGATCCGTTGCGCGATGAGCGGGAGGTATTGCCGCTCATCCTCCGTCGCATGTTTCCATGCAGCATCGTACAGACGGTTCAGTTCGGGCCGGAGGTCTTCTGTCCCGTTCTGTATCGCATGATCGGTGAGTTCAAGCAGCGCAGACTGGTCAGATTCAAGAGGGAGTACCGGGCACCTCACCAGGGACCGGACAAACGCACAGACAGCCATATCAGAGCGGATACACTCCTGCTCGTCGAGCGCTTTGATCTCAAGACAGGTACGCGAGAAACGGACGATGAGACCGCTCGAGTTCACCCATTCCTCACAGAGGATATCAGCACCACGCTGACGAAGCTCTGCAAAGACCTCCTCCTGGGTCGCACGATAATCACCGAGGGAACGGATCTTTTCCGGAATAATCCGGTTACAGATACGAGGGATCTCTTTCTGGTTCTCCCGGTAATACACAAGCCGGTTATCGGCAACTCCCGTGAGATGCCCTTCGACCATCGGTGAAGATGCAGTGACCGCAATAAGGTACGGGAGAAGGGAACGGATCCGGTTATAGGTCGCGACCAGTTCCTGTTCATGAGCATAGGAGAGATTGATCTGCAATGCCTGGATATTCAGCCAGCCATGCTGGCGGATATTGAAAAGACGGTGATAGGCATCATAATATTCTCCTTCGTCGTGGTCCCAGACTGCTGTGCGGTCCAGCGTCATGGTCGGGTGCATGCCCAGTCCCAGCAACCGGTAGCGTTCACCGAAAATATGGTAGAATTTCCGTATCCCGTTCACCAGCTGGCCTTCAAGAGAAGCGAGATTGTCGGCAGGAAGGCGGGGGATAATCTCGAGCACGGTTTTCTGCAGTTCCTTACCGAGTTTCACATCGCCAAAGAGGATCTCGCTCTCGGGCCTCCCGCAGATGGTTTTAATGATCCTGTCGGATACAGGCAGGGCATTGAACAGGGGGTCATTGATGGAATATTCATGCTCGGTGCCGATCGTCATACTATCCCCAATTCGCCCGGAGAACTTCTGCTACCTTCTCCGTCTCCGGCTCTTCGATTCGGCAGATCGCATCCAGTTCATCCCCGGTCAGGTTGCTGACGAGATGGGTGATACTCTTCACGGCTAGATCGTACTGAAGCTGGTATGCCTCCGGAGTCGCTTTCAGGAGGGTGACGAGAGGACAGATATCGGGTAACTTCAGGTAAATCCCGATGATCTCGTCTTTCACATCGAAGGTGAACGGGCCGGCCCTGCAGGTCTCAGGTTTTATCGTGTGAATCACGCACTTCCCGCCCTTTGAAAGGATGCACGTGCCATTTTCGCGGACTTTCAGGCGTTTATACCCTGCATCCTCAAACAGGTCAGGAGATAAACCGGCCGCGGTCAGACGCTGGCAGCAGGATCGTGATACCGGGGGATGCGCATCCACACAGCAATGCCCCCCGCATTGCAGACAGATCTCTTCAGCACGGCTCAACCAGTCTTCAGTCACCACGATCACATCGCAAAGAGGGTAGAGACGATCTGCTCGAATACGCGGGGGTAACAGTCATCCTCCCCGCTCTCTATTGAGGGGTTGTCATTCACCTCAATAACGTACGCATCCCCATTATTATTTTTTATGTCGACGCCATAGAGCCCCCTGCCGATGGCGTTTGCCGCATCGATCCCGAGGCTGATTACATGAGGAGGGACCTTGTCAGGAGAAACACTCTCCACACCGCAATAGACGAGATGTCCATTGACCGAGGCCTGAATCTTGAAGGTATCGGAAGGGATAGTATATTTGCAGGCATACAGAAGTTTCCCGTCAAGTACTCCAACACGCCAGTCATACCTGCTCTCGATAAACTGCTGGATGACAATCCAGTCCGAGAGCTTGATAAACCTGCGGGCGACCCGGAAAAATTCTGCGATGTCGTTGACCTTCTCGACCCGGAGCGAGAATGAGGTGGAAGGTTCTTTGACGATAAGAGGAGAGCCGAGTTCATCAAAGAGATGCGTCACCTGCTCGACGGAAAGATTGTTTTTCGACAGGAAAACGGTTTTTGGCATGGAGATATCCTCGCGGATCAGGTGCGAGTACATGTTGACCTTGTCAGAGCAGATCTGGATAGAACGGGGATCATCAAGAACCGGTATCCCGTGAAAGCTCGCCATGCGTGCTGCCACATAGGTCACGTTCAGCGGGTCGGTGCGGGCACGGATAAAAAGTGCCTCCATCTTCGGTATCTTGTTGATATCGACAGGAAAGATGAAGTCCACGTCATGTCCCATTCCTTCGGCTACATCCCGGCACCGGATCAGTGCATTGAGTTGCTCGGAATTCGAGAGCGTCTTCCGGTCGACAAAGATACCCAGCTGGCTCACAGGAACTCCTGGTGGGAGAGGTATGCGCCAAGCAGGGAGCGTTCATCGGCGGTGAGCTGTCAGTACCCGTGTCGGGGCAAGGGATGACAGCATATACTCCTCGCCGCTCTTTACAAAGACCATGGTCACGAGCGGGATCGAGAAGCATCCGTACACCATCTCCGCAAGCCGGCCCATCGCCGAACAGGCACCGGCAGCTTTTCCAAAAATTCCAACACAGGAATGGATTGTCGTTTCATCGTGAAGTTTCTGGTAACAGAACGGATATTTGCCGATGTTGGTGATGTGTTTTATCACGTCCTTTGCCTTTTCGTTGTCATGGACGACAAAGAAATCCGATGTCGTCGCAAAGTAATTCAGGCCATACAGGATTGAAGGGAGGGGAACATAGCCCTGGGAGATCCCCCATTCGCAGACCGGGATGCCCCCGAGCTTCGCACGTTCAAGGCAGATCGGTACCACATATGCATCGAGGACTGCACGGCTGGAAGGTCTGACCGGCTTACCTTCCAGTTCGTGGGACAGGATGGAATAATAGGTCTCCGTCTTATAGGAGTAATTTTCGCTGATGAAATGGTACGTGTCATCCCGCCTTACGGTATAAAGCGAGTCTTTCAGGAGATTCGGTTCGCGACGGGAAGTCGCTTTGCACGGCGTTTTCCTGAGCGGCTGGCCGTTATCGCACAACAGAAGTCCATCGGTACCGGGGACTGGTGACGGTACCGTTCCAGGCACTATCCCGGTGTTCTTAGCCGGAACACTATCGGATCCTTTGGGATTCATCCGGTAATCAGCCCGTGATACTTCCTGAACTCCCGGGTCCACAAAAAGGTCGCACGGCGGCAGTCTCCTGCTGATAGTAACGGGTTATACAAGAGTACGTTGTGGAAAGGTATCGTTTGCTTTCCTGTATCTGCAGATGAGACGCAGTTCGTCGTAAAAAAACAGGAAGAAGACCACCGATGGGCCTCTTCGTCATCGTCATCGTTATTAAGGCACTCGTTCATGTTCAACACTAATCCAACATCATCTTCATTGGATTATCGTTGATAGACTATTGGCATCGATCTTTAAAGTTTTTTGCAGGAACCGGGAAAAATGACCCGGATTCATACCGGGCACTCCGGGTTTACTGCCACACCGGATGGGAAGAACCCGAATATCGCCGGGATTTATCCCGGAAATTCATGCGGGAAAAAGCATAACGTTGATATTATCATATCACCATCAGTAATGACCATGCATATTCCCACCCCGGAGGAACTCCGTGCACGGCGTGAAGCTCTCGGGATGAAACAGACAGAGCTCGCAAAGCGTGCCGGTATCAGCCAGTCGATGGTCGCGCGGATCGAGGCGGGAAATGTAGACCCCCGGATCAGTACCCTGTCCAAAATAATCCAGGTTCTGAACAGTGCAGAACCAAGGAGAATACGTGCCACGCAGATCATGCATACCCCTGTCCTTTCTGTCCAGCCCCAGGACGCAATTACCCAGGCGGTCGATATTTTTGAAAAGAATAATATTTCCCAGTTACCGGTCATTGAGCGGGGGGTACCGGTCGGCTGCATATCAGAGACGGTAATCGTCAAGGCGATCGAACAGCAGCGACTGCATAAGACTCACCTCTTCTTTGTCCGTGACTTCATGGAGCCCGGCTTCCCCACAGTCCCGCCGGATATGGATGTCGAGACGGTGATCAATATCCTGCAGCAGAACCATGCCGTACTGGTAGTCGAAGGCAGGACCGTAAAGGGTGTGATCACCAAGCACGATCTTATTTCATTGATTGTATAGCGAAGAGGGACAAGGTTGGAATCACAACATGGGGAAGACTGGAATATGTAATCAGCGTATTCCTCGAAAATCAACAGTAGTATTTATGTCAGTCCCCTGCCTCAGTGACTCTCCGAGGCGCGGGGAGCATGCAAATTTTTCAAATTTTTTTGGTTACTAATCCGCCGCGAGGGCGTCCCATCGGGGGCGGCGGCGTTCATCGTTATGCGGACAGATCTCAAGAATTGAAAATTGATTCAAACGAAATGATACGTCTGGCTGAAAATGATAGTATTTATGAGGGTCGCCCGCCTCAGGGCCTCTCCGAGGCACGGCGGGGCAGAGAAATTTTTTTGACAGGTACTGATCCTCAAGGAGAGCACCATCCCCTATAACGCCGTTCATCAGTAACGGATACAGGGAGGTACCCTTACTAAAACCTGTCTTAATTATCCATTCCCGGCTCTGGAGAAATTGTTGAGAAATTGAATTCTGAAACTCTTGCAGACTGGACATTCAACGGACGTGACGGCCCCTCAGAAGGTTGACAAGAATTCTCCGGGAAACAGGAAGAAATGCAGAGGGGGTCAAGGGGATGTTCCCCTTAGGCTGCCTCCCCCACTGGGGGAGAGAGGGGGTCACCCTCACTGCATCTTAAAAATATACACAAAAAATGGATAGTAACAGGATCTTGTCGGAACCCGGTTCACATAATCTGCCTTCGGGCTTCTTATTCATCCAGGTTTCACTCTCGAGCCTTCTTCAGAACTTCGAGACAAGATCGCGGAGCACGGTTGCCGGTTCCTGAGCCTTTACGACGCTGGATGCGAGCAATACACCGTCGGTTCCGAGATCGACGGCAATCTTTACGCAGTCACCGGACTGGATTCCGGCGCCGGTCAGCACCTTCACCCTTGGATTCACCGCATGGACCGCGGCGACCGATCTCCGGATGATCTCCGGGTTGGCTTTTGACACCGACACGCCGCTCCCGATCAGTTCCGGCGGTTCGATTGCCACATACTCCGGGGTCAGGGCTGCTGCACCCGCACTGGTGGCTTCATTATTCGAGCAGACGACCGCGATCAGTTTTTGTGCCTGCAGTGCCCGGATCGATGCCTCGATATCGGCAAGGGACAGGCGCCTCTCCGAATGATTTATCAGCGAACCTGCGGCTCCGGCCGTCTTGAGTGCATCTGCAGTAATATGACCCGTGTGTGCGCCGGGCTCATATCCGTCCACATGCTGTGCATAGACCGGAATGGCGAAATGATGACTGATAGGGTGGAGATCGATATAGGATGGGGCGATCCCGATGGCCACACCGCTTTCATGCGCAACGAGCTGCGCAGCATTCGCGATCATATGGGCACGGTTACCCATTCCTTCCCTGAATGTCTTGAGATTTACCAGTATGAATGGTGAAGGCATAGCAACTTCTCATCCTCTCTCCCGGACCGGGCCTTGTTACACCATTTCTATTCAGGTATGATGAATATTTGTACACGATACGAAGGATGGGGATCGTTATGATTCTTTCAGTCCGCGAATGAAGTGACCGGCGGTGATGCCACCGAAAGACCGGCGCCTGACCTCGTCTTTCAAGCGGATGAACTGCTGATCGTCATGGCGGATGCCGTTCTTTACCAGCATGATGGCCTCGCGGTACATCCGGATAATCTCCGTGGCATAGGTCCCGGTCCTGCCCCGTGCGTCAATCACGACCTCTTCTATCCCGGACTCCGCAAGCGATGGGAGATGATCGATCAGGCAGAGCTCCACGGCATTGTAGAGATGCGTCCGGCACTGGGCATCGATCCGTACCGGGAAGATATGACCGGTAGTGTCCATGATACCCGTGAATCCCGGAGTGCCGGTACGATGATCTTTGCCAGTACAGTGTAACCATGGCTGGAGGACACAGTCCTCAGAGACCATTGCTTCACTGGTTCCCTGCACAATGAGGGCGAACCGGGTCGCGATTCCCTGCGACCGGGCTGCATGGATCAGGATCCGGATTTCGTCACGTGACAGCTCCGGTGAGAGGGTAAGCTGGCCGAACATGGAAGAGAGTGCCAGCACAGCCTTGTGATTGAAAATATTGAGCCCGGTCGATCCGGAGAGTGCGGGGTGCTGATCCGTATGCATGAGGGTGTACGCCGCACCGGAATTTTCGACCAGATACTCGTTCATTCCCAGGGCTGTAAGCCGGGGCATAACAGGGATGAGTGCGTTGAGCGTGGCATCAGGAGTAATTTTTGGGAGTTTGCAGATGAACCGTACTCCGGCGTCCTGGCATATTCCGAATGCGGTATGGATCTGTATTTCCAGGGATTCGGGACGCTCATGCGTACAGCAGGGAGTAGAAGGATCGGTAAAGACCGGCTCAAAAAAGACAATATCACACCCACCTTCAACAGCCCCGCGTACGGTTTCTGCAGAATCCGTATAAATAGAAAGAACCAGCGGGGATGACGGGCACGGAGTCCCAGGAGTCTGAAGAGCCACTGAAGGTTTCTTATCATTCCACCGCCGTTGTGCCTCATCAATACGTTCGGGCAAAGGGAGGAATGATGCCGCCAGCACCTCCTCAGCCTGTGCAAGGAACTGCCTCCGTGCCTGGTTCAGCCCGGCAAGAGAGGCAAACATATCACCGGTATAGGTAAGGGTAACCTGTTGTATCGAGAACGGGGAACTGCCGGTTTTTATCAGCTGCTGCTCAAGCTGGTCCCTGGTGACAGGGTGGGTTCGCGCCGGAACCAGGCAGAGATCCGATCGATACGTGACCGGGAGATCTCTTCCCTTGCTCGCATGAATGAGGCCATCCAGTACCAGTCTTCCGCCCGGTTCAACTACGGCAGTAAGATCGAGAGGGACCGGGTGCCGGAGGGTGGAGGAGGGGTGCGCAACAATCTCCCGTGCACGATGGGAGAGGTCAATGGACGAGGTGAGGTACACCATCGATCCGGGTTCTGCCGGGAACGGAACCTGTATCACGATTTCTCCCTTGTTCCGCCGGGGAACCGTGTTGAGGGAAAAACCCGAATCCCGGGAAGGATCATGGGGATGGACAATATGGAGCCCGTCCCCGGGGCGGGGAATAATCCCGCTGGCAGATGTGACCGTTACGGTCCTGGATCGCTTGTCGTATCCCTGTACAACGCCTACGCAGATACCCCGGTTATCTGCCGCTTCCCTTCCCATGAGCGCCCCGTGGCGATCTCCCAGGAGATAACCGGAGGTAAACCCGCGGTTGAATGCGATGAGGAGATCCTGCTGTGCCGCCGGGGATTCATCTGCCCGTCCGGCAGCAATCGCATCGAGGGCCTTACGGTACGTGGATACCACAATCGAGACGTATTCTGCCGATCTCATGCGCCCTTCTATCTTCAGGGAGACCACGGGGGAGTCGACAAGATCGGGAAGATGTGCCCAGGTACAGAGATCTTTGGGGGAGAGCAGGTAGCGCCCGGGCAGGGGAACTTCATGGAGTCCTGTCGGCCTGCCATATTCATCCTGGTCGCCGGTCACCAGAGAATAGGGTTTCCGGCAGGGCTGTGCACACATGCCCCGGTTCCCGCTTCTCCCTCCGATCATGGAGGAGAGGAGGCACTGTCCCGAGAAGGAATAGCAGAGTGCGCCATGAGCGAATACCTCAAGACCGATCCCGGACCTGCCGGTTTCCCGTGCAATGCGGCGTATCGTTTCAAGCGATACCTCGCGGGCAAGAACGACCCGCGAGAAGCCCTGTTCTGCCGCCCACCTGACACCATCCGCGGTATGGATCGTCATCTGGGTCGAGGCATGAAGGGGGAGGGCGGGAACAATATCACGGGCAAGGGTGGCCACGCCGGTATCCTGGACGAGGACTGCATCCACACCGATCGAATAGAGCCTCAGGAGATATTCTGCAACACCCGCGAGTTCCCGGTCATGGATGAGGGTATTTATGGTGACGTAGACCCTGACATCCCGGCGGTGGGCGTAGCCGACCGCCTCTTCGATCTCCGCGTCAGTAAAATTCGAGGCGAATTTCCGGGCGCCAAACTGCTTCCCGCTCAGGTATACCGCATCTGCACCGGCAGCAACCGCCGCCCGGAACGATTCCGGTGACCCGGCGGGTGCAAGCAGCTCGGGGAGAGGTGTTGATTTTTGAACCTGCGAGGATTGCATCGACATCACCTGTTCATCCTAAACGACCAGCCTGATAAAGCCGATCGCCGCCAGCAACGTCAGGACAGAGGCAGATATATATCCCACCATAGTAAGCAGGACCGAGAGATCCCGGCGCCACCCCAGCACACGGGATACCGCAGGGCAGACATAGAACCCGAGGATGAATACGCAGGGGACCAGGCCAAAAATCCCGTATTCTGTCAGGATGGGGGAGCGATACGCCCGTTCCTCTGACTTTTTCAGGAACCGCGATACCCGCGGGGAGTATTCTCCCAGCCTGTCAAAGATATCGAACATGGTCAGGATCACTCCCAAAGCCACACAGATAAGCACATACAGGATATACACCGGCGGCAGGCCAAGACCGATGCCAACAGCGGCTGCCCCATATTCGATGACCAGGGTGCTGGCAATGAGGGCCAGGCCGGACGAGATGGGGATGCCAAGCAGGAAAACGGGGACAAGCGGAAGGATAACGGCAAGGAGAAGACCTCTGGTGATCGTACCTGACAGGCTGCGCAGGGAATGATGGGAAATACCGCTCTCCATATCTGTAATAGAAAATGGTGTATACCACGAGATAAACTGGTCTTTTGCTGCTCCTCTTTGAGGGGGGCAGAATTATAACAGAGAATCCCGGGGTTCCCGGTGACAACGGCCTCGACCGGACAACCTCCCGATCTTTCTTTGATCAGCATGCTTCACCACGGTCCGTATGACGTGAAAAAACTGCCGGGGATCGTCTTTATCTGTTCTGCCTGATCATCACGGGACAAGCCTGTCAGGAAGGTATTCCGGTATTCATTCCCCTTGAAGAAGGTTGGTTGGGCTGGTTGAGGACCATGGATGAGCCATCTTTTTTATCCTCGCCACTAAGATGAGTGAGTATATGAAGATTGTCGCCGCGCTCACGGACCCGGCCGATGCCGCCCGCGCGCAGGACCTCGGGGCAGATATCATCGAACTCCGGTTCGATCTGATGGAGGGTGATCCGCTGGCGTGTGTCCGGATATGCAGGGATGCATCGACTATTACCGGTGATCGGTACGATCCGCTCGGCGCATGAGGGCGGACAGTTTTTTGGGGATGCCGCGGCATGGCTCGGGAAGATAGGCCCGGTGATCCCATTTGTCGATTATATTGATGTCGAGGAACGGTTTGCATCCTGTGCCCCGTTGATAAAAGAGACGGGGAGAGCGATCATCGCGTCGTCCCACTCCGCGGAGATGCTCTCCCTCCCGGACCTTTTCACGCGGGAACGGGACCTGAGGAAATACGGGGACATTGTAAAGATCATCGTCACACCGGCTGACGAAGAAGATATCCTTGAACTGGCAGCGTTCACCCATGCGGCGAAAAAGCCTATCTGTACCGGTGTGATGGGCACGAAATTCAGGTATGCAAGGGCGATACTGCCACTCTTCGGGTCACTCCTGGTGTATTGTCATACCGGAACCAGGACCGCGGAGGGCCAGTATTCGGTGCAGGAATTTATTTCACTCATGTCATTGCTGAAAAACGGGTAAGTATCTTTTTTCCCGGGGGACGCCCTGACATCCCTTCACACCGGTCGTTCTACAAAATGCATTGAGACGCAACAATTATTATCTTCTATAGAGAAGTGCAGTTGTCTGCCCGGATCGACCGGGTCGTTGAAAAGGTGACTGCGATGGAAAAAACATATCCGTACAGCAAGGGTGACGGCACTATCCGGTGGGTTTAGGAGACTGGCTCGAAGGCCACCTGCAGGATAAGGGTCTCATTCTCATTGACTGCCAGCCCAATATTCACGAGTATATCCAGGATCATATTCCCGGAACCCTGTATGCCCACGAGAACCTGTTCCGGATCCATGAAGGTGCAATTCCGACCCGCTGGATCCCGCCCGACGCTGCCGAGATCCTCCTGAGGACGCTGGGGCTTGAACCGGAGAAGCCGGTCGTGGTATACTCAAGCAGCGGGCCCCTGACAACCTGTGCAAACTTTATTGGTGACGGGCTCGAACAGACCATGGTTGCCTATACGCTGGCCCGCTATGGTCACCGGAATGTATACGTGCTTGACGGAGGGCTGGAGAAATGGAAGGAGGAGAAACGTCCCCTCACCCGGCAGTTCGATGTAGCAAAACCTTCCTCGTTCACGGTGAATCTCCAGAAGGATTTCTTCGTCGATTACTACGAATTTTTACGGCTCGTGGAGAAACCCGGCGTTGTCCTGCTGGACGCCCGTCCCTCCGCTGTGTATGAAGGGCAGGGTCCCTGGATCAAACCCGGCCATATCCCCGGCGCGGTGAGCCTGCCCTGGAAGAGCCTGATGGATGACAAGAACAAGAAACTCATGAAATCCGATGACCAGATCCAGGCCCTTGTCAAAGGGGCAGGTGCCACACCGGATAAGACCATCATCTGTTCCTGCGGGACCGGCCGCGAAGCAACCAATGAGTTCCTGCTCTTCAAATATTACCTGGGCTATAAAAATGTGGTTCTCTACGAAGGCGGATTTACCGAATGGTCGTCATATCC
>CAWHIE010000010.1:0-308916 GCA_963829335.1 uncultured Methanoregulaceae archaeon | reverse complement strand
GAATAAGCGCTCCTGCTGCAGTCGCGATTATAGGGCCACGAAGTGTCATGCGGACTTTTGGGATCTCAGATTCGCAGGGGCGGAAAAATGCCCGTATGATTACCGGGAGGAAATATGCGAGGTTAAGGACACTTGCCATGACAAGAATGAGGAGAATCCACCAGTCCATGGCGGTTCCTGCTCCGACGCCTACTGCGAGATACCATTTCGCAATAAAACCAGCCATAGGGGGCAGCCCTACCATCCTCAGGGTGGCAAGGGTGAAAGCGCCAAACTCCCAGGGCATTTTCCTGCCCATGCCGTTAAGCTCTGAAATTTTGGTTTTACCGGTCTCCACTGCCACGCTCCCGGCAACAAAAAACATAGTGAGCTTTCCAAGGGCATGGGCACAGAATGCATAGGTGGCCCCGATTATTGCCGCAGCTCTGCCTGCATCCGAAACCCCGGATAATCCTGATGGCAGAAGGACTGCTGCACCCAGGATCATGTAACTGAGCTGGCTGATGGTGGAGTATGCGAGTCTTGCCTTTAAATCGTCCTGCAGCAACGCAAAAAGGGAACCGACAATAATGGTTAGGACAGCAGCGCCGATTACGAGATTCTGGAGACCCAGCTTGATCATGAGATCAGGCCCGTAGAGATATAATATCAGGCGCAGGAGCCCAAAAACACCGGTATTCACGACAGCAACAGCATGAAGCAACCCGCTGACCGGGGTCGGGGCGACCATAGCGCTCACCAGCCACCCATGAACCGGCACAAGTGCTGCCTTGACAGAGAAACCCGCCATCAGGAGAAGGAAGCCGATACGGGCGAAATCAGGAGCGATTGAAGCAATGCCGGGGTTTTCCACCGGCTATGAAGTCAATTGTGTTCCCCATCGCGAGCAGCGACATTATTCCCGCAAGGATAGCAACACCGCCGGCCTGGGTATAAATAAGATATTTCCTGCCTGCAGCAAGCGCCTCTTCTGTTTCATTGTGCGCAACGAGTGGATATGCGGCAATTGCCAGGATTTCGTAAAATACGAACAGTGAGAAGAGATTTGAAGAGAGTGCGACTCCCATTACCGATCCGATACAAATCGCAAAGCAAACGTAATACCTGCTCTGGGCGTGTTCTTTCAAACCACGCATATAACCAATATTGTAGACTGTTGTAATGATCCAGAGAAGCGAGGCGAGACTTGCAAACAGGAGCCCGAGGGCGTCAGCAGTAAAATGGAGTGACATTCCGGGGAGGACGAGAAGAGGCAGCGTAGAAACAGGTTGTGGTGCGAATGCTGATGGGAGTGCGAGCACGCAGAGAAGGAATGTGAGGATGGCAGAAAGGAGCGAAGCAGCTTCACGGGCATCCGGATAATCCCGTAAAAGTATCACAAAGCAGGCACCGATAAACGGTATCCCGACGATAAGGACAAGCATCCACGGGAATACGTTTATCATGAGTCCCCTCCATAGAGCAGGCGGATCATGGTTGCGTTGTCAAGTGTCTTCCACACCCGTCGTACCAGGATTACAAGGGCGAGAGCAACTCCGGCTACAACGGCCTCGATTGCAATAAGAGTAAACACTACCGCCTGAGAGGCCCTCACGTCGCCGGAAAGATATCCTGACAGAATAAAGAGCAGACTCACCGCTTTGCCGAGAAATTCAAGGCCCATCACTATTTTGATTAAGTGGCTCCGTGCGATCAGGCTTGCAAGCCCTACTGCAAAAAGAGCCCCGGCAACAAGGACAAGTTCCGAAGCTCCGGAGAGAATCATTGCGGTCTCTCCCGGGACTTATCGGGACTGAGCAGAAGGAGTATTGAAATAACACCGGAAAGGATGATAATTCCCTGGAATACTACCTCATTAGTGCGGTCTTTCCATAGTGCTGCGCCGGCTGTTGTTATCTGGGGGATAGCGGTAGACAATTCCGGCATATCGGTAACTATAGTGATAATAAAAATACAAAAGAAAGAAACTCCCAAAACCACAGAAATTATACCTTTTGCGTTCATGCGGGTACCTCTTCTTCTTCTCCACCGGCAAGAATCAGCGCTACCAGAAAGAGCACGGCGACGAGTCCTGCACCGACAGTAAGTTCAAGAGCGCCTGCAAAGGGCGAGGCCAGCATAAAAAAAAGAGCGGCAAGAGAGATACTGCTGAGTGTATATGCGATAATGGAACGAATGAGATTCATTTGAAGAATGGCGATGATCGCCATGATGATCGTTCCAATCCCAAGTGCGGACATGACGAGAAAATCCACGTCAGGCATTAAACACCCTCAGCCTCTTTTGATGGGGGCGCAACACTAAAGATCTGAGAAACTGACCTCTGATTGATGTACAAAAACACTGTGAGATCGGGAATAAATTTTTTTCCACCGCACCCGCATTGATGTCACATGAAGGAGCTGTCATCGATTTTCCAGGTTTATCTGCGTTTTTCAGCTTTTTTGATGGCAATATTTCTATAAAGTAATGGATTTTGCTCAAATTTTTATTGCAAAGCTGATAATTTCCTCAGAGTGAGATAAACAAGTTCATCTTATCACAAAAGAGGAGATAAATCTTTTGTAATAGTTCAATCAGGTAGTTAGATTTTGAAAAGAACTGGGACTAATCCACAAACAGGTCGCGGCTTGCAACAAAACAACATAGATAATTCTTGTATGAGAAGAAGAAAGAATCACCAGAATCTGATTTCTTTAATTCTGCTTTCTGTAACGGTGTAATTATTCCCATACCTCTGGAGAGAAAATATTTTATTAATTATGTACTAACTGCTTCATCCTTTTTTTCAGGTTTTGGGGGTCTTACGTAGGTAATATTGATAATTTCAATACCCCGGGCAGTAACAGGTGAAGAATACTGGGTATCCATAAAGAGGCATTTCACCGGGCAGGTATCGACACACGAATTGCAGACGACGCACCGGAGCCGGTCGATTTGCCAGGTTTTTGCCTCTTTATTGACAATAATCGCCTGAGACGGGCAGTTTCTCTGGCATGTCCCGCAGGAAATACATCTGATCTCTTCTATCGTTACATGTCCTCGTGAAAGCGGATTTTTTTTCGCGGGCTGTACTGGATAAAGGATTGTTACCGGCCTGCTCAGGAGAGTTTTTAGTGCCGTTTTTGTCATTTCGAAAAATGCCATCTTTATTACCTCTCGGTACAACTGATACAAGGATCAATGGACAGGACAATCACCGGGACATCGGCAAGCTCACATCCCTGAAGCATCCTGACAAGCGGGGGGATATTCGTCAGTGTCGGGGTCCTGATCCTCGACCTGACGAGGAATTTAGTTCCATTGCCCTTGATATAGTGAACAAGCTCGCCCCGTGGCTGTTCAGCCCTCGCGAAAAATTCCCCATCCGGGGCACCAGTCACCTTGACATCAATGGGGCCTTCGGGTATTTTTTGTATGGATTGCCTGATGAGGTCGATGGATGTGAAAAGCTCCTTCGCCCTGACCGCGCAGCGTCCATAGGAGTCCCCACAACTGTCAGTGACCAGCTGGAAGTTAAGCTTCCCATATGCGCCATAACCGGTCTTCCGCAGGTCGATGGCAACCCCGCTCCCTCTCGCTGTGGGTCCGCTTGCCCCGAGATGGTAGGCGTCCTCCTTTGAGAGTTTGCCGACATTTCTTAACCGGTGCCTGATTGAATCGTCCCGCAAAAAGATGGTAGTGAGATCCTTAATTTCGCTCTCGATACTATCAAGATCCCTGCGCATTTCATCGAGTTTCTCGTGGCTGATATCCTTTCTGACACCGCCGATCTTGCAGGACCCCTGGATAACCCTGCCACCGGTGGTCTGCTCCATCACATCAAGTATTCGTTCCCGGATCCTCCATGCATTCATAAAGAGGTTCTCAAACCCGAATGAATCGGCAAAGCAACCCAGCCACAGGAGATGAGAATGCATCCTTGAGTATTCTGACCAGATAACTCTAAGGAACTGGGCGCGTTCTGGTACATCAATATTCATGATCTGCTCAATTCCCTGGCAATACGTCGCGCCATGGATAAAGCTGCAGATCCCGCACGTCCGTTCAGCGATGTAGACGTATTGGGTGTATTCCCTCTTCTCGACAAGTTTCTCAAAACCACGGTGGATATACCCGATGGAGGGGATGGCATCGACCACCCGTTCATCCTCCAGTACAAGGTCAAGATGGATGGGTTCAGGAAGGACCGGATGCTGGGGCCCGAACGGGACGATGATCTGTTTGGTCATGGTTTTTCACCTTTAACAGGAGTCAATGGGGCAATACTGAACGGAAATTTTACCGCAGTCGTAAAGAGGTGCCCTTTGAAATCAATATTCATCCCCTTGACCATGATACCAAAAAGGTCGTGCATCTCATTCTCATAGATGAACGCCCCCCAGTACATGCCGGAGACACTGGGGATTTCAGTATCTGCCGTGACTATGATCCGGAGATTCTTAAACACATAGTCCTTGTCAAATGAATAGTTGATTTCATATATATCGCCGACCTTTGAGCAGTTGATCTGGACGAGCCGGAAACCCCCATCCCTGAATTCCTCGACCTTCCCTATCAGATTCCCGACTTCAACACGAATTGTTTCCTGTATTCCCGGGGTCATCGGGCATCACCCGCCTTGACCATTTTTGTTTCTGTTTTCGTTTTCATTGCAAGTCTCTTTTGTTCAAGAATCCCGAGAGCCTTGACGACTCCATCGATGATTGATTCGGGGCGGGCAGCACAACCGGGGACATATACATCCACCGGAATAATTTTATCAATGCCGCCAAGAATATTGTAGCATTCCCGATATATTCCAGCGCTTGTGGCACATATGCCGATGGCGATGACTACTTTCGGCTCCGGGATCTGTTCGTAGGTATTTATGAGCACCTGCTTGTTCTGTACGTTGACACCGCCCGTTACCAGAAAGATATCAGCATGCTTGGGATTGCCTGTGTTGATGATCCCGAATCGTTCAACATCGTACAGCGGGGTCAATGCTGCCAGGACTTCGATATCACACCCGTTGCAGGATGACGCATCATAATGGAGCAGCCAGGGAGATTTTTTCAGGTACGTCATGGCGCCACCACAACCATCCGGAGATAATATAAAACTCCAAGGTTTACTAATCCGAGCGTACCGGCAATAATCCATGCACTCCGGAGCATCAACTGCCATTTGACCCGGGCGAACGTGTTATCAATCAGGATCTCAAGGAAATAAGCGACGATGATCGCCAGAATAGCGATGAGGGGGTTCCATGCAAAGAATAACCAGACCACACCTAATAAAAAGACGTACTCATACCAGTGGGCAATCTCAATTCTGCCAAGATTAGGGCCGCCAAAATCCGTGGTAACCCCCTTTACCACTCCTGGTGGGCATGATGTGAAGTGGACAGGTCAAAGGGGGATTTACGGAGTCTGATCGTGAGGACAATAAGATAACCGATGAAAACCCCGGGAAGGTACAGGATTATGGGAATATCCGAAGTCACGATGGTGCTCACAAAGAAGCTCTTGGTGACCATGTACATACCTACCGCTGTCAGAATAATCATCGGTTCATACGCAATGATCTGGAGGAGCTCACGTTCTGCTCCTACATGACTGTACGGGGAATATGACGCATAGGCTCCGAGTACAAGAAAAATGTGGGAAAGGGTGAAGGCGAATATTACGAGAAGCATATCCCCTCCCGAGAAGAAGAGAGCCCCTGCAACTGCCATAAAGACAAGGTAACTTAAGACGAAGAAATTCTGTGATGCCGTGACCACCAGGTTCTCCTTCTCAAACAGTTTGGCGACATCATAAAATGGCTGGAGCAGGGGGGACCAACCCTCCCCTGCATCCGTGCAGTTACCCTCCGGTCGATACCAGCAATGAGCCCGCCGACAACCGGGGCGAGAAGAATATACAAAACAGCCCTGATAATGGGCATTAGATATTCAGGTATCATAGGATCACTCCTATCAGCAGGACACCGGCAAAGAGAAGCAGGGCCCAGCACAACGATGTGCCGATCATGAAAAGCCGCTCCTCTCCGAAGAGGCTGGTCATGTAATAGTTGGAGAGCACCAGTTCGCGGGTGACTCCCATCGAACCGGCAAAACGCATGTGTCCCTCAACAGGCCTGCCCGCCATGTAGGGGGGGGCATATTTTGTTCCTTTCCGGTAGAACAGCATGGAAAACGGCATGATCATCAACAGACAGAGCATCATCAGCATGATACTGAGGTTTGCCTGCGCAAGCCGGGTTGTCTCCCCGTATATATTCAGGATGTATGGCTCAATGAGCACAGATGATATCAGGGGGAAGATCAGACAGACGACAACAACGAGTCCTGTTAAAATATAAAGGACCGCCCATTTTTCCCTTTTGACCGTGTCCTCAACAACTTCCTGGTCCCGCATAACCGATATGATCTTGCCCATCCATTTACTCCAAAAGAACACGGTTGCCGAACCACCGAATGCAAGGATCGCGATAAAAATTAAGCCGACCGGGGCTGTAATGAATGCCTCAATCGCTGCCCATTTGGAGATGACCATACCAAACGGCGCAAGGAACATACCTGCCATGCCGATGAACATCATCATTGCAACTTTTGGCATACGCACGATGAGGCCACTCATATCCTCGATGTCCCTGCTGCCTATACGATTCTCGACAGTCCCGACACAGAGGAACAGGAGCGACTTTGCAATAGCATGGAATATGATAAGCAGAATCGCTACCCACACCAAATTATAGGTCCCGACACCGGCACAAGCGACGATCAGGCCGAGATTGGCAATAGTTGAATAAGCAAGCACCTTCTTTGCATTGTTCTGCGATATGGCAATAAATGATGCAAGGGCAAACGTAGTGCCGCCAACAAGAGCTATGATAAGGCCTTCCGTGGTTCCAGAAAGAACCGGTGCGAATCTCACGATAATATAAACACCGGCCTTCACCATCGTACTTGAATGGAGCAGGGCAGAAACCGGGGTCGGTGCGACCATGGCTCCCACAAGCCAGGAGGAAAATGGCATAAGAGCCGCTTTTGTGATGCCGGCAAAGCAGATGAGAACGGCAGGTACTAAAGCCACTGCCTTCCCGGTACTGATCAGGTAATTCAGGCCCATGAGTTTTCCGGACGGATCGGCAAAGGCAAGATAAATAATCGCCGCGACGAACGCAACTCCACCCAGCAGGTTCATGGAAAGGGCGAGGAATGAGTTGTTGGTCGCCTCTTCGGTCTGGGAATACCCGATCAACAGGAATGAACAAATCGTTGTGATCTCCCAGAAAAAGAAGACCCAGATCAGATTGTTGGAAAAGACCAGCCCGAACATGGACGAGAGGAAAATAAACAGAATTCCAAAAAAGAGGTTCTGCCGATCCCTGATTTCCTTATAGTGGTGGTGATATGTTTCCATATATCCAACAGAATAGACACAGATCAGGCTGCCGATAATTCCGACAATCAACGCCATGATGATCGAAAACTGGTCAAGGAATATGTTGTTGTCGATATGAAGGTTCCCGGAAAACCGTATTTCAAAGAAGATAAGAAGACATACCTGTACCAGGATGAGAATAACAGTTAATGATTTCCTGTGTCGGATGCCCAGATAAAGAATGAATGCTGCAAGGATCAGCTCGATGAAGAACATGATCTGGCTGACCAGTTCGGAATCTACTGAAAAAATAAGTGTTCCTGTGTTGTAGCCAAAAAGAAGCACCAGCAATGACACAATTCCGATAGCAATAGCGGAGACCTGAACTATCACTTTGCGTCCGGAATCCTTCCTTCCGACCAGCATGAAAAGTGCCGTTATCAGCGGAAAAAGAATGAGATACAACAAGAGTTGAAGTATAGACACCAGATTCTCTCCTTACAGATTATTCGTATTTTTCATTATTAATCATATGGAATTGATTCACAAGCCGATTTTGAAGGATAAAAGCTGTAAAATTTGTGGTATTTCCGGGTAATTCCCTACCAGGATGAATAATAACATATGGTTCATCAGATTCCGTTTCTGGATAAAAGTTTAATGTTTTAAAATTGCACTAATATCTCTAGGGACAGGTTATGTATAGGTGGGGTGAATCCCAGAATCATCGTGCCGTCCTTTGGTTTATTTGAGCAGATTGCTGCTGATGTCAATTATCATACCTGAGATGTATGTCGTTTATTCTTAAACCGGCTGGAATACCTGTGCTGTAGAGAAACAGTCGCTTCTGAATATTCCGGGCAGCATCGAAGGGAGGTCAGGGAATGTTTGAACTCGTAATAGTGGTTTTAATAAGCGTTATCGCGCTGATTCTCGCGGCGATCCTCGCCCGTAGTGTACTCGCACAGGATGAGGGCACACCCAAGATGAGGGAGGTCTCCGATGCGATCCGGGTGGGTGCGGAAGCATTCATCAAACGACAGTATTCGACTATCGCCATCCTCGCAATCGTGCTTTCCATTGTCATCTTTGGGGTGTATTTCCTCACGGGACAACAGGGTCTTGCCACGTACACGGCACTTGCGTTCATTGTCGGTGCGTTCTGCAGTGCGCTTGCTGGTATCATCGGTATGTCTGTAGCAGTCAGGACAAATATCCGTACGGCAGCAGCGGCCCAGACCAGCTCGGGAAAGGCACTTGACATATCCTTCAGGGGCGGTGCAGTCTCAGGTCTTATCATTACAGCGATGTCGCTTCTCGGTGTATCGCTTACGTACTACGCTCTCGGTGCAGACCCGCAGACCACGCCCTTCATCATTGTCGGGTTCGCTTTCGGTGCTTCGTTTGTTGCGCTCTTCGCCCAGCTCGGTGGCGGTATCTATACCAAGGCCGCTGACGTTGGTGCTGATCTTGTTGGTAAAGTCGAAGCCGGCATCCCGGAAGATGACGTCAGGAACCCGGCCACCATCGCTGACCTTGTCGGGGACAATGTCGGGGATTGTGCCGGCCGTGGCGCTGACCTGTTCGAATCGACCGCAGCAGAGAACATCGGTGCGATGATCCTCGGTGTCGCCCTCTTCCCGGTTTTTGGTGCCGCAGGCGTTCTTTTTCCGCTCGTCATGATTGCGCTGGGTCTCCTCGCCAGCATGATTGGTATCATGTGTGTCCGCGGAAAAGATGATGCAGACCCGATGGATGCCATGAACTTAGGGTACTATATCACAGCAGTCATCTCGGCTGTGTTCTTCTATATCGGAACCATGTGGCTGCTCGGGAATATCTGGTTTTTCTATGCAGGTCTCGTCGGAATCGTATTATCCGTCGCATTCCTCCGGGTGACACTCTATTATACCGACCATCACTACCGCCCGGTGCAGGAAATTGCCGATGCATCAGAGACCGGACCTGCGACCAACATCATTACCGGTTTCTCGGTCGCTCTGGAGACCACGGCAATCCCGGCGATCCTGATAGGTGCCTCCTTACTTATCTCGTACGGGTTTGGATCTCAGAGTGGTGTTCCTTTTGGCGGTCTTTACGGGACCGCTGCAGCAACTATTGGTATGCTGATGGTCTGTGCCTACGTGCTTGCCATGGACTCGTTCGGCCCCATTGCTGACAATGCCGGCGGTATCGTTGAGATGAGCCAGGCTCCCGAATCGGTCCGCAAGCGGATGGACCGGCTTGACTCAGCTGGCAATACAACCAAAGCCCTGACCAAGGGGTATGCTATCGGCAGTGCATCGCTCGCAGTCTTCCTGCTTTTCAACGCCTACATGTCCGATATCAGCCGTCTCATAGGAAAATCCTTCACGGTTGTCAATATTTCAGCAGTCCCCGTATTTGTGGGCGCACTGCTCGGTGCGATGCTTATATTCGTCTTTGCAGGATTTGCTATACGTGCAGTCTCCAAGACTGCACAGTACGTGATTGAAGAGGTCCGTATCCAGTTTAAGGACCCGGCCATTATGGCAGGGACCAAGAAACCCGACTATGCCCGTGTGATTGACATCACCACGCTTGGGGCACTTAAGAATATGGTACTGCCCGGTGCGATTGCAATTGCATTCCCCATCTTTATCGGTATTACCCTGAAATACGAGGCTCTCGCTGGCTTCCTGATGGTCGGGACGATCACCGGCATCCTGCTCGCACTGATTCTCAACAACGGGGGAGGTGCATGGGACAATGCCAAGAAGTATATCGAATCCGGTGCTCATGGGGGCAAAGGAAGCGCGGCCCATAAGGCGGCTGTCATTGGTGACACGCTTGGCGATCCATTCAAGGACACTGCGGGTCCATCGCTCCACGTGCTCATTAAACTGCTGGCCACGCTCTCGCTCGTGCTCGCGCCGCTCTTCATTTAACAACACTTTTTGTCTAAGGTTTCCCTTGAGGCCGGTTCAAAAGTATCGTATGACAGTATGTCTGTTGTTTCTTTTTTAGTTCATGCAGATGGATTCTTCTGCGGGGCTCCTGATACACGACCCTGACCTGATTCCAGAGCAGATCCATGTTTTGCTGGAACAGACGTTTTAGCTCTCTGAATACCACAATGATATGTTTTGCCTGATTCCGGAAATCCTGATAATTGGTAATTATCGACGGGGTTTCCTTTATCCGATCGGTTAATAAGAATATTTTTTTTTATCTCCCGGTCCAGATATTCGGCATATTTATATGAGCTTCCGAGCGAGGCATCATCCTGAAAATTCAAAAAAAACCCCGACCGGTTTTTTCATTTTATGGATTTTTGGCCGGTATATGCTTTCGTGGTTATGATATGGAAATCCGCTGCCAGGTTTTTTTCGGACAGGGCTTCCCACATATATAAGATGATCGTATTTCAAGGTCTTGGGAGCAGGTACCGGGTCAAATCCGGTTACATGAGGAATTCAGGTCGACACACACATCGTGGGCAATCCGGGTGTGACGTTTCGGGTTCTCCTCGAACTGTTTCCTGCAATAGTTACAGCAGAAATAATATTTCTGGTTCTTATATTCGCTCGTAAATTGTGCACCGTCTTCATCAACGATGGCCAGACAGACTGGATCGGTTGCCATGCGAGGTTCTCCTGATGTACCATGCACCCCTGCCTGTTAAAAGCGTGTTGGATGTTCCAGGAAATCCGGGCGACAGACGACCTGTTTTAGTAGTACTGGCTGAAAAAGTGAACCATCATGACTGAAAAATACTGATAGCATTTGTGACACGAAGCACTCGATTGCCGAGATTGCGCTGAAAGCCGGCTGGAACAAATCTCACAAGAAAATGGTTTGATTCAAAACCATGAAAAATGATGTTATGCAATTGATTCGGAGACCAATCTCCAATGGAACATCGACTGAGATGTCGGGAAAATTTGTCTGACAATCCTTATATCAACTAAAAAAAATTTCCGGCCGCGGTGTATCCTAACCGGTATTTCCCTTCTCTTCTTCCGGTACCCAAGCCAAAGACCCATTTTCATCATTCCGTTTGTCGTCCCTCATTCCTTCTTCAAGATCAGTAGTATGGTTGACGGCTTCCTTAGAGCAGGTTTCGTTCCTGTTTGCCAGCCCTGAGTCCGAAAAACATTCCATATCTTTCTAAAAATGACAGCCCTCGCAAACTCTCCGTTGGACGACTTCCGCAACCGGGACTCACTGCTCCAGCCTTTAGAGTTATCTGCATCAACGGCCATAGAAAGAATTCTGTCACTTATTTTGAATTGAATCGCATGATCCGGAAACGTCATCATTGATTTTCTCAGGCTTTTTTGCATTTTTCCAGCAGAATTAGGTATTCTCATCGTGAAAGAAACACCTGATCATATCCCTTATTCCTTTTCCACTACTAAGGTGTTTATGGATCCGGTCATCGCGCACATCAGAAAAGAACTCACGACGAGTGCAGATCCTGCAACACAGGCAAGCTTTCTACGGTTCTTTAAGGAGGACGTACACTATTACGGGGTCAAAGTTCCGGTCGTTGGAAAAATCGCAAAAAAATACTGGGCCGAGATAAAATTTCTCGAGAAAAAAGAGATCTTCTCCCTTTGCGACGAACTCTACCAGTCGAATTATTGTGAAGAGGCCTTTATTGTTTCAAGCTGGGCCCATCTCCTTGCTCCCCGCTATGAGAGGAGGACCTGATCATATTCCGCAGATGGATTGATTCATACATCACAAACTGGGCAATGTGTGACAGCTTCTGTAATCATACCATGGGAAGTTTCATGGAAAAATTCCCGGAATATCTGGATGAACTCAAACACTGGACGCAATCCGGCAATCGCTGGATGAGGAGGGCGGCAGCTGTTTCCCTGATTATCCCGGCAAAACACGGGAAATATCTTGATACTGTGCTGGAACTCGCTGACCTGCTCCTTGATGACAGCGATGACATGGTGCAGAAAGGATATGGCTGGCTTTTAAAAGAGGCCAGTCGCAAACACCAGAAAGAAGTTTTTGATTATGTCATGAGAAACAAGAGGTCGATGCCAAAGACAGCATTGCGGTATGCGATCGAGCTGATGCCAGAAGATCTCAAAGCGAAAGTCATGATGAAGGACTGGTAGAGATTTCGGGGAAATGCCGGGAACTCATGCCAGAGATTATAACAGATAGCTGAATTCCGAAAAAGGTTTTTTTTAGTGCAAAAATTTCTCAGGTTTTTACACATCCGCATCTTCGGTGAGTTCCTTTAAGATTGAGGACTGCATTATTTCTGCTGCCTTCACGGTATATGGTGATTCCCTTAAGTTTCAGCTGCCAGGCCATCAGGAGTGCGTTTGCACAATCCTTTTTCGTTGCGGTATTCGGCATGTTAATTGTCTTACTGATGGAAGCATGGACGTGTTTCTGGAATGCCGCCTGCATCAGGATGTGATCCTTCCAGTGGATATCGAATGCTGTCTTGAACAGGGTTCGGAATTGCTCCGGGAGCCATAAGAGATCCTGGATTGTGCCGCTTTCATGAACATGACAAATAGCTTCTTCTGTTTGTTTTATCTGTTCCTTTTCTGAAAAGCCCCTTTCGGAAAGATTTTTTTCAAGCATGGCCCGGAAGATAGGGTTAACGATAACAAATGTCTTCCCGACGGTGTTCATCCGGGTATATGCAAACGAAAAAATTGGTTCTATACCGCTTGAGCACCCGGCCAGCAGGGATAATGTACCCGTCGGAGCTATCGATGTCAGTGTTGCATTCCTTACCTGAAACCCCTTCCATCTGCTTTCTTCCCAAGCGGGAAATGATCCGAACTGTTCTGCACGAATGTGCGATTCGTCCAGTGCAGTGTCGGTTACTTGCTTCATGATGCTTTCGCACCAGGTTCTCCCGTCGGGAGAATCGTATGCCAGTCCCATCATGAGGAGAGCATCATGGACGCCCATAAGTCCCAGACCTATTTTCCGGGTTTTTTTGGTGGCTTTCTCTATTTCGGGGAGGGGATAGATATTTTTTTCAATGACGTTATCAAGAAAACACACTGCTGTACGAACTGTGTCGCTCAGTTCTCGTTCAATTAAATTCCCATTCCTGACGAAGGATGCAAGATTGATGCTGCCAAGAACGCAACTTTCGAACGGCAACAGTGGCTGTTCCCCGCAAGGATTTGTTGCATCGATAGTTCCGAGCCGGGGTGTAGGGTTGAACCGGTTTATTTCATTATGGAAAAGTAACCCCGGCTCCCCGTTCTTCCAGACACCCTCAACAATAGCTGACCATATATTGCCTACGGTTATCAACTCAAAAGTATATGGATGGGTAATCCAAACCATTTCGTACATCTTTCGGGAAACAAGGTCCATGAATTTGTCATTGACCATGACAGAGATGTTAAAGTTGGATAGTACTCCTTCCTGAGATTTTGCCCTGATAAATGAAAGTATATCCGGATGCCAGACGTTCAGCACCCCCATGTTGGCTCCTCTTCGACGACCTCCCTGTTTTATAACATCAGTTGCCGCGTTAAAAATTTCCATGAAGGATACCGGACCTGAAGCAACGCTGTCGACAGATTGCACCGGGGATCCCTTAGGTCTGATCAGCGAGAAATTATAACCCGTTCCCCCACCCGTCTTGTGAATAATTGCACCATTTTTCATGGCATCGAAGATCCCGTTAAGAGAATCAGGGACGGGCAGAACGAAACATGCGGACAGCTCGACCGAGGTCTGTTCCGGCGTTCATCAGCGTGGGAGAATTCGGGAGGAACCGAGAGGAACTCATGAGATCATAAAAGTGTGAGGCCTCGGCATTATTATCCGCGATTGCGTATGCCACCCGATGGAAGACATCCTCAAATGTTTTTTCGCCTTCCCGCAGGTAACGGGCCGATAGGACACTCTCAACAACCTGTTTTGAATTCATGAATCAGATTGTGATACGTGGTTATAGGATCTCATGACAACCAAGGAATTAACATATTCAGGATCAGTCGTTCCAATAAATCCATAGGGTATACTTTCATGAGGATACAATTATGTATTTCTCATAAAAGAGAGCACACATAATAATATCCCGTGACAATTAATTTTCGATCTTCTCCTGATTGGAAAATCCCGAATTTCTTCTCAGGACCATGAACCAAACAATCGGCAATTCCAGATTAATTATTGGCAATTTTTGTTGGTTCCACAATAGTAACACTAAACAAATTGTTTATATCAGTATTTATCTTTCAAATCCCCTGTATCCGTAAAAATCGCTCATGCAACCGGGTATCTCCCCCAAGTTCCGGATGAAATGAAAATACCATGTGCCTCCCTTTCTCCACTGCAACCACACCCTGGTCAATCCTGGCAAGCACCTTCACATCAAAGCCTGTGGCTGTCGCAACCGGAGCACGGATGAACACTGCATGAAATGGTCCACCATTCTCCCCGCTGACAGAGATATCGGCTTCAAAGGATTCACGCTGCCTCCCAAATGCATTTCTATCAACAGCCATGTCTATGAGTCCAAGCGAATGGATGCGAGAATCTGCAACACTCGTCGCCATGAGAACCATCCCTGCACAGGTTGCAAAGATCCCCCCGGAAAAATTACGGATGGGTTCATAGAGAGAATTTTTATCAATGAGCCGGGAGATGGTTGTGGATTCTCCTCCAGGAATTGCAAGTACATCGCAACCTGTAAGGTCAGAAGGGCGTCTGACTTCAAAAACTTCAGATTTGCCCCTCTTATTTACCCGTTCAATTGCGAGGCAGAAAGCGTCAATATGTTCACTCACATTCCCCTGAAGTGCGAGTACGCCGATCTTAACGTCCACGGGTCTGCAACACCTCATCGTCCCTGAGTGTGTGCACATCGAGCCCCGGCATCGCATCCCCGAGACCCTTGCTTACCCGGGCAATCACTTCTGCATCGTTAAAGTGATTGACTGCTTCAACAATTGCCTTTGCCATCAGTTCAGGGTTGGAAGATTTGAAAATACCGGAACCGACAAAAACACCATCGGCTCCCAATTGCATCATCATCGCCGCATCTGATGGGGTGGCAATACCACCTGCAGAGAAGTTTACAACGGGCAAACGTCCGCGCTCTGAACATTCGATGACCAGTTCCGAGGGTGCTTCGATCTTTCGTGCGTAATCGATCATTTCCTGGTGATCCATACCCTTCAGACTGCGAATTTCCCCCATGATATTGCGCATGTGGCGGACTGCCTCGACAACATTTCCGGTTCCTGCCTCTCCTTTTGTCCGGATCATCGCCGCACCCTCGTTGATTCTGCGGAGCGCCTCTCCAAGATCCCGGGCACCGCAGACAAAGGGGACTTTGAACAGTTTCTTATCGATATGGTATTGCTCATCGGCTGGTGTCAGAACTTCACTCTCATCTATCATGTCGACGCCGAGGGTTTCCAGCACCTGAGCTTCAACAAAATGGCCGATTCTCACTTTACCCATAACAGGAATTGACACGGCATCGATTATCTCCAGAACCTTCTCCGGGTCCGCCATTCGTGCCACCCCTCCCATTTTTCGGATGTCAGAAGGTACCCGTTCCAGTGACATTACCGCAACGGCCCCCGCTTCCTCAGCAATTATTGCCTGTTCGGCATTAACAACATCCATGATTACGCCCCCCTTCTGCATGGATGCAAAACCTCGCTTGAGAAGCTCGGTACCGAATCTCAGTTCCTCGAGTTTCATATGCCGGTACTATTGATCAATGATCCCAATAAAAACAGAGTACCTCCGGCCAGAGCTGCAAAGGTGATGGTAACAAAACGGCTCGCCCGGATAATTTCAGGACCAGCTTCATCCAATGTTCGCTCACCATCTCCGATTGTGTATACTCCCGGTTTTTCGAACCGTATTCCGATTCCTCCTGCCATAGCAGCCATCACCATGCCCCCGTTAAAACCAGGCCTTTTATGGCTGTCATGGCGTATAACGCGCACTGTGCTTGAAAAACGTCCCTTGATAGAAAAATACATAAGAAGAATCAGAACCGTCAGCCTCGCAGGAAGGTAATTGAGTATATCATCCATGCGTGCCGAACACCAGCCTAATCGTAACCGTTCATCGCGATACCCGAGCATCGCATCCATTGTGTTTGCTGCACGATAGATCGCAGCGCCAACAAGTCCGAATAAAGAAAAATAAAAAAGCGGGGAGATGATACTGTCTGTAATATTTTCCGTCATCGATTCATAAGCGGCGGATAGAATGTGCTCCCGTTCAAGACCTGCAGTTTCTCGCGATACCAACAATTTTACCTGCGTCCGTCCACCTTCCACTCCATCTTTCAATGCTGCGACAACGGCAAGTGTATGTTCTTCGAGGGCACGCCACGCAAAGCAGCTTTTGAGGAAGAATGGTCCTGCTGCCAGATAGAAATACCATGGTGAGATCACAACGAAAAAATAAAACGGCAGGGAAAACAGTGCAACGGTAGCGAGCCAGAAAATAATTCCGGCAAAACGCTGCGTTCCGGAAGAGTACAGCTGCGGTTTGCCCCATAACCCGATAAACCTGCCCAGGATAGATACCGGATGCCATGAGGAATGGGGATCGCCAATAAAACGATCAACAACAAGAGCAGCGAATAATACAAGTATTCCTGCTTCTATTGTTGACGGTACCATGTGTAAAGAGCACCAACAATGAGTATGATAAATGATGCGGTATTGAGAAATTCAATTTTCGTATAGAGTGATGCGCTAAAGAGGATTAAAGCAATACCCATCATGATCATCAGGATATGCGGGCGACCGTGGGCAACCGGCTGGAGGGGTGGTTCTTCCCGTACAGCAGATTGAGGGGATATCCCTTGTATTACGTCGACATGCAGGGAAGTTTTTATACCTCCGTACCCTGTTGTGATCTCAATATCAAAAAACCCTTCCTGAACATCTTTACGAAGAGGAATCGACAGGACGGCTTCATCAACTACATAGATATTTTCGTGGAAGAAATCGGTATACATCCCTGAATTGGGGGATGAAATGGTTATATGCGTTGGCGCCCCACGATTTTTAAAAATTAATCGCAGAGTACTTCCGATTTCCCCCCAGATATTTTCTTTCGGACCCTCAATTACGTTAATTCCTAATCTGTTCAGATAAAATTCGAAAGAAGTATCATGCGAAACCTGCCCGATTGCGGCCAGCACGGTGGATGGCAACGTGAAATTCATCCTTCTCCTTTCATTATTTTATTACTGGCATCCGGGGAAGAAGATTGGGAATGCCCTCGTGGATAGGATACTTTACTTCACACGCAGAGCAGAGCAATTCACCCTCCAGAATTTCAGTTTCATCCTCCTTCTCAACAACGAGGACAAGATCTCCTTTGCATACCGGGCAGCATAGAATGTCCATGAGTGTCCGTCTCATACCAGTTCATTCCTCAGATCTATGATTTGGGTCATCTCGGGTCCGGTGGATATTAACGTGATAGGGCTGCCAATATCGTCCTCTGCAATCTTTAAAAAGTTCCTCGCCTTCTTCGTCAGTTTTCCGTACTCGGTTACACCGAAGCAGGTTTTATCCACATGATCAATGCCGGTAATTGCAGCTGCGTACAACCGTTGATCATTGCGGAGTACCGGGCCATGTCCCCGTCCCATCCGCCAATACGTCGCTTACGGTGGGTAACCGTCCCAAATTCCTGGATACCCATCGAATCGGATTTTTCAGACGTCATTTCTGTGCTGAATGGTCCTTCCCCGACACGCGTTGGATAGGCTTTGAAAACCACAATCACATCATTAATTTTAGTCGGTCCTACTCCATTATCAGCTGCGATCTGGGATGCCGATGTGTCTTTGCTCGTAACGAAGGGATACGTACCATAATAGAGCGAAATCCCAAAACCCTGGGTTCCTTCAAGCAGTACCGGGCTGCCTCGTTTAAGTTCGTCATCGATCGCTTTGGGAACATCAAGCAGATATTCGGCGAGTTCGGGAACATCTTTTGCCTGGGGAGAGAGCCTCATCACTCTGTCTGAGTTTGCGGGTCCGCATCCCGAACCCGTGCTTCCGATCTTCTTTGACAGATGGTCGCTTCCTTTATCTCGCCTGATATGATCCTCGGTGATAATACCGCAGCGTTTATCAACAAATATCCGTCCTTTAACCCCGAGCATTTCGACTTCCTGTTTAAGAACGCGAGGGTCGACCAGTACCCCACTCCCGATACAAAGTTTCGCTTCCTTGTACACGAAACCGGAAGGAACCATCCGGACGCCGTACTCGCGGTCGCCGACTTGAACAGTGTGCCCGGCATTCGGCCCCACACCGCCGCGGGAGATGATTACAGGTTTGTCATTACACGCGATATGGGCGACAATTTTACCTTTTCCCTCATCCCCAAAAAATCCACCAACGATGATCGTGCAGCTCATTGTAATTCAAGTAGTATTGATCGAGTTGCAAAATAAAGTATCCTAGATCCGGCTTCTGATATCACAGGATACATAAGGTTTGACGAGTTTTTTACCCGGGCTGTCAGAGACCATTGAGGAAGGTTTCCATTCGGGCAAGAGCTTCAGTAAGTTGCTTCCGGGAAACCGCATACGCACAGCGGAGATGGAACTCACCACCGGTTCCAAACACGCTCCCCGGTACCACCGCAACACGCTGCTCTTTCAAGAGTCTCTCGGCAAACTCCGTGTCAGAGAGCCCTGTGCCTTTTACGGATGGAAATGCATAGAATGCACCCTCGGGGACGTGGGTGGAGAGACCGATGCGATTTAATCCCGTTACAAACATATTACGCCTCAACCGGTACTCGTTTACCATATTATTCTTATCTTCCTCAGCTGATCGGATCGCTTCAAGCGCACCTATCTGCCCCATTACAGGTGCGCAGAGCATTACGTACTGATGGATCTTAAGGACTGTCTCACAGAGCTCTTTTGGAGCGCAGAGGTACCCAACCCGCCATCCCGTCATTGCATAGGCTTTGGAAAAACCATTGAGGGTTATTGTCCGTTCCCAAAGATCACTGACCGTTCCTGCAGCGATATGGCTTCCTTCGTACGTAAGTTCTGCGTATACTTCGTCAGTGATGAGCAGAAGATCATTATCGATTACTATGTCAGCAACTGCTTCAAGATCCTTCCGGTTCATCACTGCCCCTGTCGGGTTATTCGGGAAATTAATCATGAGCGCTTTTGTCTTTGGGGTAATATTTTCCTGAAGGGATTCGGGATTAAGTTTGAATTTGTCAGTTTCAGTACATTCAACAGGAACCGGCACGCCTCCTGCAAGTGTTACACAGGGAGCGTAAGAAACATAACTTGGCTGTGCGATAAGAACCTGATCACCCGGATCAACAATTGCGCGGATTGCGATATCCAGGCCTTCTGATACCCCGCTTGTGATGATGATTTCATTATTGCCGTCATAGGCAAGATTATAATGTTGTTTCAGATAGGAAGAGAGGACTTCACGGAGTGCCGGCAAACCTTTGTTGGGAGTATAGGATGTGACGCCCTGCTCAATGGAATAAATACTCGATTCGCAGATATTCCAGGGGGTACGGAAATCGGGCTCGCCTACGCCAAGAGAGATAACATCTTCCATCGTGAGGGCGAGATCGAAGAATTTTCTGATTCCCGATGGCGGGATACTCTGTGCACGTTCAGAAAGAAAATTCTGCATGTTCTCACCTTAGAATGAGTAGGGGAGGCGTTCTGCTTCCTGTTGTTCGAAAAGCACATTGCCGTTTTCCTTGTAAGACTTCATGATGATATGAGTCGCAGTCTCCCGGATCCTGTCCATCGGTGCCACATGTTCAGAGACAAAACGGGATACCTCCTGCATATTTTTCCCGGTTACGAGAAGCTGGAGATCATAGGTTCCTGTCATAAGACGTAATGTTTTTACCTGCCTGAAACGGGAAAGCCTTTCAGCTATCCGGTCATAGCCATAGTCACGCTCCGGGCTCACCTTGAGTTCGATGATGGAAGAAACTTCTCCATTGCCCGCCATCTCCCAGTTGATAACGGTTGTATACTTCCGGATTATTCCGGAGGTCTCGAGCGCATGGATCCGTCCCTCGACTTCTGCAGGAGTGAGACAGGTCATTGTACCAATTTGCTGGGCAGAAAGGCGGCTGTTATCTTCAAGAATCCGAAGAAGTTCAAGATCTTTTTCATCCATATTTCATCACCTGAACCAGGTTTTTAGCCATTTTGATTCCATTTGCTTCACATCAAGGTCTTTTAAACCGTTCAGTCGTGGATCTTTCAGCACTACCTCACGAATCTTGCCCGTGTTGGAATCAAACCACATCTCTTTTGTTCTGCCATACCTGCCACGACTGACCACACGGGTATTGATTACACCAAGCATGTTCAGTTCAGAGATAAGATCAGTGATGCGTCGATGGGTAAGTACATCAAGTTCAATGCTTGGGGCTATATCCTGATAAATTCGAGATACCTCCCCGCTTGTAAAGATATTCTGCCCCAACTGTTCGAGGATGAGCATGGAGAAAAGGATCAGCTTGCTCTGGGTGGGAAGTGTTGCGATGCATTCAATCATGCTATCCGTCTCTATCTTTGCCTGAGCCTGTTTTACATGATCTTCCGTAACCTGAGTTGATTCGTCTCGATCGGCCAGCTCGCCGGAAATTCTCAGAAGGTCAAGGGCACGGCGGGCATCTCCGTGCTCCTGTGCTGCGAGAGCTGAGCAGAGAGGGATAACACCGTCGGCTATGGCTCCTGCCACGAATGCAGCATCTGATCGTTGTGCAAGAATGTCAACAAGCTGAGGAGCATTGTAGGGTGGGAATACAATCTCCTCCTCAGAAAGCGAGGATAGAACACGGGGATCAAGAAAATCCTTAAAACTCAGATCGTTCGATATGCCAATGATACTTACTTTGGAGTTTTTCAGATCGGAATTTATCCGCGTAAGATTATAGAGTGTGTCATCACCGCTCTTTTTTACGAGCTTATCGATCTCATCAAGAACGATTACAAGCACACCACCACCGGCTTCCAGTTGATTTTTCAGTTCGGCATATACCTGGTCTGTGGGCCAACCCGTCATGGGGATATGTGTACGAGCCTTATCGCTACCGACTTCGTCTATTCCATCAAGGCTTTTCACTATTTGGGCAAGTACTCTGTACTGGGTATCAATTACTTCACAATTCAGGTGGACAATCCGGCAGATCGTCCCCATTTTACTGCTTGCCTTCTCAAGCTCGGAGCCCACATACCGGACACAGGCGGTCTTGCCGGTCCCGGTCTTACCATAAATCAGAATATTTGAAGGGGTTTCATTGCGCAACGATGGTGCGAGTATTGAAGCAACATTATCTATCTGAGGTTTCCGATGGGGTAGGATCTGGGGTCGATACGAGTGTCTGAGTACTTCACGATCGCGGAATATTTTGTTATTTGCAAGATATTTCTTAAATAATCCGGTAGATGGATCTTCTGGTTCAGGCATGATTACACTAAGGATCTGAAACTTAGTGACCTGAGACTAAAAAACGATCGGTCTGTTCTATTTATAAACCCCTCTGTTTCCAGTGGAATTCTCATGTTTTACCATTTAATTTAAATTAAAGCCCGAATTATTAAAATTAACTTTTAATATTTAAATCATTTATTTTATACTAATCGATATGACAAAAATCATGATTACAATTAATGTTCGGTCAAATGGGAGGGGGCCCTTGATTTCGTGTGGAACCAGATAATAAATAATCAATTGATAATTCTAAAATTTCATAAAAAAAGCCCGTTTTAATTTATATTTTGTGGGTATATTAATTATTTGATTTGCGATTATTGTTTTTTGAAAAATGAGAATTTTTTAATCGAATACCTATAAACAACTTTCCACTGGAAACGAAGGGGTCGCCAAAACAAAATCTCATCCGATTATTTTCTAACTCCATAAAATCGCAGTCTTATTAATATTAAAAAGCCACTCTTATCACGCTATGAAAGATGATCATATACATACCCATAAAAATTTTCGCGGCAATAATTACGGTATCGAGTACAAGAACAAAAGAAAATGACATAAGTGGAAAAAAAATTTGTGAGTTATTAAAAAATGCAGAAATTTCGATAATTCATTATGCTATAGTCCAGGATCAGATCGAATCAATACGTTCTGAAATTTACCGTTCAATCACAAATTCCAACTGCATCATTATTAACGGCGGAACAGGTCTCACCTTTGATGATTGCACGATTGAGGCAGTCATGCCCCTCCTTGATAAAAAAATCGATGGATTCGGAGAAATTTTCCGGATGAAAAGTTATCAGGAAATTGGAACTTCTGCAATGCTGTCCCGGGCTTTGGCGGGAATTTGTCATAAAAAGGCAATCTTTTGTATTCCCGGTTCAACGCCTGCGGTAACTCTGGCTACGAAAGAGCTTATTATTCCTGAGATCGGACATATCCTTTCTCATGCCAATAAAGGATAAAACGATAATTTCCCTGGTTAAAAAACGCAAATGTTACATATTTGAATGCCGATTTTTGGGCAGAGAACTTAAACAGAGAACTCTTTTTATAAATGACTCCTGCGGATACCATCGATGTTGTCCTATCGGTTCACCTCAAGAAGAGCCAAACGTTCGAGGACAAGATCAGTAATCCTGGCATGACCAACCAATAAAAGCTCTTCATCAGTAATGCAAAAAAAGGATTTGAGTCGTTCTTCTTTATCCTGAGTCATCTCATCCCATCTTTCTGTAACAAAGTCCATGTGGTCTGAAAGATCTTCCCAAATATGTTCATTTAGGGGATACGTGCAGACGAATATCGTATTTTCCTGCTCATGAATTCCGAACAAAGCTGCTATACTGCACTGGCGGGATCCTGCCGCGAATAATAGTGCCTCCATCTCAAAAGAGTTGGAAATAGGTTTTCCTGAAAAAAATGATCGTTCAGCATATTGTATTGCCCTTTCAGCATGTCTAAATCCTGCCATATTCTCAGCATTGAAACATACAATATATGTAGAATGCTTTTGTGCGATTGACCGTATTGCCTGAAGGAATTCAGCTCGATCGCCCACTGTCATTCGTGCCTGCCGGATTTCAAACCTGCCAGGTGATATCTCCACCGGGATCACCCAAAACGATTGAGAGTTGACTGACCAGGAGTGGATGTACTTTCATCGTCATTCGCAGGTGACACTCTTTTTTTCTTTTGAATCTGTTCAAAAATCTGCTCCGCGATACCCCGTCCAAGTATCTTTGTCACTTCATCAATTCCGTGCGCAACGATCTCGTCCGGAGTTGTCATCCGACTATTGAAAAGCCTTCTGGCCCGGACCCTGCCAACACTACGAAGCCGTATAAGTGGCAGAAGCTCCCGGCGAGTACCGTGTTTCATACATATCTCATATTCCTGCATGTTTGCATGAAACGCTGATGCAAACATTCGCGCGAGTTCAGCACTTGCATGCAGGAGCCAGGTTACACTTTCCACCATCCCATAAATATCTCCTGGTCCTACGGAATATCGCTCACAGATTTGAGTATCTGATAGTTCATCGGTCCAGTCAGAAAGGAGCATCGCAGTTTTAAGTGCCCGATAATATGCTTCAGCCTGGTCCTCCTCCTCCGGCACAGATAACCAGAGATCTTCTGCATGATCATTGATCATTCGGGACAGAGCTGCAATATCCGAATTACGGACATAGAGTTTGGGCATATCCGGGGTACTGCAAATTACCTGAAGCAGGCCAAGATCAGAATATTTTTCTTTTTCCCGCAGCGCACTGACTATCATAGCAGCACTTCTCGGATCAATATATAATTTTGAAACAAGTGTACCAAAATGTGTTGAACCAAGATGTTCTCCGACTTCCACAACTAACTCGGAGTTAACGAGAAAGGTCAGGGCAGCATCAACCGCTCGTTCTATAAGTCGCCCTTGTCTGTGTTCGTGGACATAAAATGTCCGATTCATGAATAAGGTCAGGCTCACTACGATTTTTGGCAAAACCGGATGCAATGAGAGATAATATATGAGTATAGAGTGCAGTTGGTTCAGCAATTTTTGAGTGAATCTCCTCTGCAGGAGCTTCAATATACCATTCGAAGAGATCCTCTACCTGGTCCAGATCCTTGGCAATAAGTACCGCCTCACCATAGGGATCAAGACGAGGGCGTCCGGCTCGTCCTGCCATCTGGTGATACTCGCTTACGGGAATCGGCTGCATCCCCTCACCTGCCGCAAACCGGTGATAATCGCGGATTATCACCCGTCGGGCGGGAAGGTTGAGACCTGCAGCAAGTGTAGGAGTCGAAGATATGGATTTTATCAAACCATTCCGGAATCCCTCCTCAACAATTGTTCGCTCCTGGCGACTCAGCCCGGCATGATGAAAAGCAGATCCCCTCTCTACACAGGAAGCAAGTAACTTCCCCATATCTGTCTCTGCAACCTTCCGGATACGTTCCGCATAAACAGCAAGCTCAGGATCTTCGCTTTTTATGGCTGTAGCAGCACGTTTTGCGAAAGCCTCAGCATTGCGGCGTGATGACACGAAGACAAGACATTGCCCGCCTTCAGAAATCGTATCGAGGCAGAGATTAAGATCTTCATAATTTTTCGATACTTCTTTGACAGCCCGTGAACCTCCCCGGAAATGAATGCTGTCCTTGAAAAAGACCCCCTGCCTGAGATCGACAGGTCGCCATGTGCTCGTCACAAGTTCTGCATCCAGCCAACCGGCAAGCTTATCAGGATTCCCGATGGTTGCTGAAAGGCCGATTACCTGCATGGATGGATTCCGGAATCGCATCTTGGCAATCACCATTTCCAGCGTCGGCCCCCGGCTCTGGGAGTCAATCAGGTGAATCTCATCAATAACAAGGAGACTGATATCCGCGATCCAGCGTGCACTATTGCGCAGAAGAGAATCTACTTTTTCACTGGTTGCAACAATGATATCATTTCTCCCAAGCAGATCATCCCTGCGGTCGAGATCACCGGTGGCAATACCGACACGCACATCCTTGTTGCGAAATTCTTCAAATTTTTCACTTGCCAGTGCCTTGAGGGGTACAATATAGAGACATTTTCCACCGGCTTCTATGGTATTGTGCATAGCCATTTCGGCAATCAGGGTCTTTCCACTGGCTGTTGGAACGGCAACGAGCATATTTTTTCCCGCAAGAATTCCCTTATCTATACATTCGGCTTGGGGAGGGTATAACTCGGAAATACCGGCCCTGGTATATTTCTGCTTGAGACCGGTCGGGATATCGAGGTCCTGGATAAGCATGGCAAATCTTATATTACGTTTAATTTAATTCAAACATGATTGCAAAACATATAGTCTGAATTGCGCCTTTTTCAGAATTCTGTTTGTACTAATGATGTATTCCCATTGAAATATCACAATTGCCGTATTCAAGGATGGGAATTGATGCCTTTCCGCCAATCAGTAGTAATAACTGATCATATCCTGTTTTGCCTCTTTCTTCTTCTTGTCGAGGAATGCAAAGACATTTTCATGGGGAACACCCTCAATAAGCATGTCTATAGCAGCCCGGGCTGTTTTTAACTGCTCCGGGTAACCTATAAGGGCTATTGTTTTTCCAAAGACGGAGATCTCTACGTCGGTCATATCCTCAATCTGCTCCCGTGCACGGCCATCTTTCCCAATAATTCTCCCCCGGAGCCGATCGAGCTGACGCGGGCCTTCTGCCATACCTGAAAGGTCAATTACATCCAGAAGCAGATCTTCGTCCTCAATCATTTCAAAAGCCCGTTCCGGTGAAAACCCCCGGTTTATGGCGTTAATTATCTCGACAGCCCGGAGAAGAGAGATGGTGTTCTCTTCTGAACCTTCAACCTTCACCAGCCCCTCTTTACTATCGACGGAAATGGTAGTATGGGTCTTCAGCTCCAGTTCTTTTTTTGTTGCGCCGCCTTTTCCAATCAGCACGCCCACCCGGCTTCCGGTAATCTTTACTTCTTGTATCATTTTGCCTTCACCTCGAATTCAGGATGCGATCTTATACTTCACAGCGCTTTTTTTTATTATATATCTAATGTCGTCTTGGGTTATCATGGTTCAGCAGTGTCAAGCCCGGTCACATCATTGAAAATCTCGATATCCTTACGCACATCGCAGCGGTTCTTGAAAAACCTGTTGATATTGCGTATGTCCCGCATAAGAAACTGGAAAGCACGAGGGTGATCACGGGTGACCGATTGACCCATATCAATGAGATATGGTTGGTCCCCGTATAATATATTGAATTCGCTCAGATCCCCATGTACAAGTTCAGCCTTATTGTAGAGAATATCAATATATTTCACGATTATTGCATAGATCTCTGCCGGATCCTCAATATCAGCATTTTTGAGCTGCGGGTAAGGTATCTCATTTTCTCCCAGGTATGACATGATAAGGATATTCCGGTCCCACACAAGTGGTTCGGGAACTGCAATGCCAACCTCGTAAGCCCTTGCAAGATTTGAAAACTCCTTTCTTGTCCAGGCAAAGACAAGCTCTTTGCGGGATTTTTTTACGCGGGAAAATCTGCGATCGCCCACAATGTAGGAGCTCATTGTTGTGAAATTTGCCGTGCGGATCCGATAGATCTTAATGGCAACCCCTTTGCCATCGCGTTCACCATAAAATACGTTTGCCTCTTTTCCCGTACTTATAGATCCACCAAGTACGGACAACCACTTTTTATTGACGAGCTTATAGAGTGCGAGGAGTGTGACATCGTCAAAAACATTTTCGGAGACTTTGAACTGGTTGGCGTCCTTTATGCGAACTCCCATCTCTTCCAGTTTCTTGTCGAACTGATCCTGTCGTTTTTCTAAACTCACAACGAGTCACCAGTCAGTTATAGGGGTTTTCATATCTACTGAATGTACTCCCGAACCGGGGCAAGTATCTCAACAAGGGACTCCCCACAGGATTTCTTGAGATCAAGCGGGTGTACCTCTCCCTTGCCATATGATCCCTCGAGATCGAAATAGCTCATGAAGGTCCGGTCACCTCCGAATTTTTCCGGTCTTTTGATGGTAATCTTCGGGAGCCTGGGGAAAATATGGTACTGGAATATCTGAAGAATGGGATTCTCCGGAATCTCCGGAGGGCAAAACGCTTTCTGGCATTTTTTCCGAATTTCTTCTTCCGTATCGGCCACAGAAATATAGTTACCCTGCGAAGATGACATCTTTTTTCCATCAAGCCCGTTAAGTATGGGTGTGTGGATACAGACCGGAGCTTTGTATCCGAAGTTGATCAGGTGCTCACGGGCAAGCATATGAATTTTCCGTTGATCTATACCGCCTACCGCTGCATCCACTCCGAGCACAGCAATATCTGCCATCTGCATGATCGGGTATATCATCTGTGACACAGTCGGATGATCCATCTGTCTCCCTACTTCATCCATGCTCCTGGTTGCACGGTTCAGGGTAATCTGCTGGGATAACTGGAGAAGAAGGAGTCTGTACCCCTGGTTAAGCTGGAGATCGGATCCCATTACATACCTGACATTCTTCAGTCCAAGCCCTTCGAAACAACGCTGGTTGTAATCAGCAAGCTCACCGACCCTCTCCATTGTTCCTTTACGGTTCAGGAAAGCATGGAGATCGGCAAGCAGGACGATGACTTCAAAACCGGCAGCCTGGAGATCTACAAGCTTGTTGATGGTGACGAGATGGCCGAGATGTATCTCTCCACTGGGTTCGTAGCCTGCGTAGACCTTTTTATGTGATTGCACAAGAAGTGCTCTCAGGTCCTCTTCCGTAACTATTTCAACAGTATTTCGGCTTGCAAGCTCATACGCATCCATCAAAAATAATGGGATATGATGGAAGTTAATGGTTATTCTGGATGGGGGAAAATCCAAGCGCTTCGTTGGTGGTTTTTATTGATTTCATCGCATCCTTCTCAAGACCAAACATTGCACGGATCGCATCCACGTTCTCTACGACGACGTCAGCCTCCTGATGGATTGCCTGGAAAAAACAGAGCTCATTTTTGTTGGCATAAATTGATTCTTCAAAGATACAGTTCTCCCAGAGATCAGAACGCTGCCTTCCGAGATCCATTGCAAACTCCTTGAGCTCTGCAGAACTTTTTATTCCCAGCGTCTTTTTAACGAGTCCCAGGCGCGGATGGTTTTTGATAAGATCGATAACTCTCTCACGGTTTACGGGCTTTTTGGTTGTAATCTGGAGAGCATGCATGTGCATCATGGTAGTGGGCACTATCATCGCCATCGTAGTGATTGAGATGTGAGGCATTACCGTCTGTAAATCCGGGCCATGGTGACTTGGCACACTCACCGGATCGAGGACCACTGCATCTATAGGTCCCTTTTTGATCTCACCGGGATCTGATCCTCTCCTGACCATGATTGCATGGACATGAGTCACCCCATACTCCTTATCAATTTCATGAATTATCCTGCAAAGACCGGTTGTATTGCATGATACGACCCTGACAAACTGCCTGCCAATCGCATCTTTGTAGTTACATGAAGAGTTGAAAGAGAAACCGGCTATTTCATGATCTTCCCCACCCTGCCAGAGTGCTTTTTTTCCAAGCCTTTCATACAGGGGCTTATTGGTCGCTCCTACATCCCCTGGGGTAGCATCGACAATCACGTCAGCCAGTTTACACATATCTTCCACGGATCCTGCGACTGTAAGGCCGGCTTTTTCGAATGCACCTTTTTTTGATATATCTGCAATGTACAGTGGATAGCCTCTCTGTTTTGCCAGAAAAGCCTCGGCGTTCGGGCGGGTCTTTGATACTCCGATGACCTTCATGTCCTTCTGGACGGCAACAGCATCGGCAACGCGCTTTCCGATGGTACCGTAACCATTGATTGCAACCTTGATCATACAATCTTACATGGTGGGTCGTATAAAAAAAACTATGTGGATACTACGAGCCTACGTATGGAAGGTTATCTTGATTATGAAAATTCCTTAAAAAGTGATCTCTTTAAGGAGAAGATAAATGTTTCAGGACTGCTTTTCCTATAATTATTAAAGACCTCTGAATTATGTTTGAACAATTTTTTTTGAGAAAAAGAAAAAGACGTACTAACAATTTTCTGCGACAAAGAACAATAAAATCGATTCTATAATTGGTTACTCATTCCAATTGTAAAATCTCCGGGTAAAAGGATTTTATAAGATGCTCAATTTGGGCAAATGCTGTCTTATGATCGATAAACATTCTGAACGATTCACCTGCTCTGTTATATAATGTCAGGAAGCCGGGAAGCAGACGCGGATTCATCAATTCTATTGTTTTAAGATCACCTTTCGACTATTTCATAGATCATTAATTTTTCAATAGAATCGATTGTCCTAGGGCGGCTGTCAATGGTCGCTTTGGTGCCAAAAAGATCGTCCAAACCAAAGGGTTCATATTGTATCCCCCTGGGTTTTGATAGGTCAAAATCAGGATTTTGAATAACGAACAGGCGCCGGTTTGTCGCGTAAATACCATATCCCCTGCCAGAGGACGGGCTGCCACCGGTATTCACCCCACGCAAGCTCTCCCCGGTGACTTTAAGAGTTGGACTTGATAGTCCCCCGATGTATGTCTCCTTTTCCGATTCTCCGGGGCATATTGTTGACTCCTGCTTATCAACGACCGTTATTGTTTCAATTGCTGCAATCAAAGCACCATTCTCGTCATGCAATGCGGTTCCCCTGCCCCATAAGTACATTGGTTTTCCACAAATTTTTACCGTTTCCATTTCACCGACGAATGAGTTCCCTGTCTGTTTTATCCCTGAGAGTTTAACGGATTTGGTTTTATCATCAGACATGACGATATAATCAACCAGCATTAGCCGGGGCTCACCGTAGAAAGGTATCGCATACTCACGATTTCCTTTATGCATCATTGTTTTTGTCTCAAATCCGGTCAATTTTTCCATAGCTTTATTCCATGCAATAATAACTCCTGCCTTGTTTATGGCGAACACCGGATTCTCGAGTTCATCAATGGTTTTAGCAAATTCTTTCCAGTTCTCAGCTGCCCCCTCAACCAGCTTTCCTGTTTGTGGGACAGACTCAACATAAGGTTCTTTTTGAGGAGATACCGTTTCAAAAACCTGTATCACACCGATTACTTCTCTGCCAGAAGTCTGATACCCGGTAATTTCTCCATCAGGACTGAAGATTGCACGGTAATTCCATTGGAGAACTGGATATGTTCCATCAGGTTTTCTCATCTCATGTTCAATTAAAACACCGGGCTTTATCGGGGTCAGGCTGCATAAAATTTCCTGAATCCGTGCATGTTCTCCTTCCGGGATCAGCGACAAAAAATTGGTACCGATGCATTCGTTATTTTGCATTCCAATAAACTCAGCATATGAATTATTTACAAAGTTTAACTCCCCCTCCGGATAAAAACGGGAGATAAGATCGGGATGGTTTTCGATGATTGAACGACAGATCTTTTCGCTCTCAAGCAATGCACGGTTTGCCCGTATTTTTCCGACACCCTTGCTTATGAATTCGGCAAGTTGGGGAATATCCTCAACAATACCTCCCCCTTTCTGCACGTAATAATCCGCACCATTATTTAACGCATCGATAGCAACCTGGGCACGATGTTTACCGGTAATAATAATAAATAGTGCAGAAAATCCCCGTCCCCGGACCTCCCTGAGTAAATCGATACCATCCATATCAGGAAGGCCATAATCGGAAATTATTGCATCAAACTCCAGTGCATTCAAAAGTTCCAATGCATCCTTTGCAGTTGTACATGTTTTTACCGAAAATCCGGGTTCACGTTCAAAAAATTTTTTAATAACTTCTAATAATAGAGGTTCATCATCCACACATAAAATTGAAATTAACCCAGGATCGGTCAAAGTAATTACCACTCCTCGTGTTATAGACAAGATATTATTTATTATTGTTACTTTATAACATTCGATTTCTTATATTTTAGCCCCATATTTTTCTCATAAACAAATCCAAAAGGAATTTGCATATATTTCACCAAACTGACCAAAAAAGCGTATAAAAAAAACTTCAAATAAAGAGTTTCTGAATTTTTATTACGTCAGTGCTATCCTTTGCGTTTGCATACATATCAAGAGGCTCCCGGTTCACTTCCAGAAAACGAATTCCCCAGCTGACTTTCGAGAGAACAGCCGATGCCCGCTCCCTGTCGCCTGTAATAAATAATGCGGCAGCAAGAGCCTCAATAGATGACAACATGCAGGGTTTGCCGAAATTGACCGGATTTGCTGCTACGAGGAAGGGGAGAGCCCGGCGGATTCGCCAGGACCTTACTTTTCCGGTGTCCAGCACCACCCAGGAGCAATCCAGCACCGTGATGGAGCGGGCGTACTTATCTGCCGGCGAAAGTGCCTGTTCGGCAGTCGGATCGAGAAGTAAGGTATTTCGTGGAATTCGTGAAATCTTGGTAAAAATTGTTAAAAAACCAGCTTTTTCAAGTTTTTTGACCGTACACTTCCGAGGGTCACAGCTGTTATCCCTATAGGCATACAGCGGTATCATTGATCATCTGTAAGTGCACACCTATGTATCAATGTATGTACTCTGCAGCCCCTGCATTCTTGAACCTGCAATACGTGCAGATGGAATTACAAAACCCTCTGATCTCGTTCTTTTCGAACATTGTAAAGAACGGTGTGATAAATTCGGGATTGAAATGGTTACCGCTTCCATGCCCGGAAACACTGTATCTGGGAGCCGATCGAACTCCGGGAACATTTCTTGAACGGTTGAATTCCCCGGAATTTTTTCACCTGATCAATGATCTGGAAAAAGAGGTCCGGGGAATCATCATGTTACGCGGTGAACCACTCTGTATTCTTGGAGTTAACTCATCACCGACATGTGGTGTGACGAGTACGTATTATGGCGGTGTCGGTAACGAACCCCCGAAGAGGGCAGGCCGTGGCGTATTTCTCATGAAATTCCCTCACATTGCTGCGATGGATGTAGCGACTTTTTCACAGTACCGCATTTATCTGGCGGCACCGCTTTTTTCCGATGCAGAACGGATTTATAATATGTCAGTTGCCGGATTATTAAGGGAAAATTTTTTTGACGTATTCCTGCCTCAGGAAGCAAGCGATGATACGGAAACAAGAAACAATAAAGAACAGCGACGGATCTTTACAAATAATTTGAATGCACTAAAAACTGCTGACATACTTGTCGCCATTATCGACGGTGCGGATGCGGATTCGGGAACTTCATGGGAGATGGGGTACGCATCGGCACTCGGGAAGAAGGTTATCGGATTACGGACTGATTTCCGGAGATCCGGCGGTCATGAAAAGGTAAATCTCATGCTCGAAGAATCTTCAATTGTAGTGACCAATACCAGGGATCTTCTTGAAGCAGCTAAATCCCCCGGAATGTTGAAATCAGATTCATAATGAATTGTTAATTAAAAAAACTGTCATATTCTTTATATTTTGACAGAATTCGGACAAATCTTCGAAAAATGGCGCGAATGGAATAATCTTTATGAAGGATTTACGAAATAGTACCTGAGCACGATGGCAAAAAAACGCGATGAACATCGCAAAGAAAAAAAATCAAGACAGCATATGCCGTTAAATCTTGACGGGGATTTTATATCGCCGATCCGATCATTCAGGGATCTCACATTCAAAAATATTAATACAGTTTTAACCCACAGCCGATATGCACAGATCCTGATATTTTTAACAGTCGTCGGTTTAATCCTCCGTTTTTATCATCTGAGTTTTAACTCCCTCTGGCTTGATGAAGCAACCACTCTGGACTGGTCGAAACCCGGGTTTTTCGAAATCTGGGACATCAGCCGGAATCTAGACTTTCACCCTCCGTTGTTTCACTGGATCGAGCATCTCATGCTTGTTTTCGGCCAGAGTGAGTTTGTGCTGCGTGCAGTCCCGGCTCTGCTGGGAATTCTCACCATCCCGGTTTTTTATCTGACAGGCAAAGAATTTTACGATAGAAATGTAGGCATTATCAGTGCAGCTCTTCTGACAGTTTCGTATTTTGGTATCTATTATTCCCAGGAAGCGTACTCATATTCCCTGGTCCTTTTTGCTTTCTCCCTCGTAATTTTATTTTATTTATATGCTCTTCGGACCGATATCATCACCTGGTGGGTGATATTCGGGGTTACCTCAGCGATCGCTTTCTGGACGCATTACTATGTTTTCGTAGGACTGGGGGTCATTTATCTTCATGCAATAATTACCCGAGCATCCGATCTGAAAAAGGACATTCGTCAGGTAAAAAATCTTTTAATAGCATGTTGTACAACGTTAATTCTATCCCTCCCCCTCCTCTTTATTGTTGGGGAGCGTTTTTTCAGGCTTACCGGTTCTCCCCCGACGTACGGGGTGCTTGGACCAATTCTTATCCAGGAAACGTTTATCCGATTTTCAGGAGGGTATTCTTCACTAAACACAATTATTGCCTTCATCTACGTCGTGCTTATGATGGGGGGATTTTTGTTCCTGTACCTCCCGGAACAGATCCAAGTTCCTCTTTTCAGCAATGTTTCTCATTCTTCCAATCGTGATCAGTGTGCTGATATCGTCAAAGATGACGATGAATCCCAGGTATCTTATCTATCTCCTTCCCGTTTTTTTTGTGCTCGTTGCCTTGTGTTATCCGATCATATTCCGGTATGTCCCGAACAGAAATTTGCTCTACATTACACTGATTCTGATTTTTGCTGTCAATGCTCCTCTTCTCGCGGAGTATTACTCCGGCTATACAAAAGAGGACTGGCGGGGATTTGCGGGAATTGTTCAGTCAACAACCCATGATGGTGATCTGGTCGTACTTGTTCCCGGCTATGTGTCAGTGCCGATGAATTATTATTATTCCAATGTAACTGACAAAACGATTGAATACGGGGCAACTAACCAGACGGAACTCGAAAATATATACCTGAAGAAAGGAAACAGCAGCGTATTCTATATCGTTACCAGTGATATTTCAGCAGCCGATCCGCAAGGGGATGCTCTCGCCTGGCTTACCGAAAATGCCCGAATCGAAACCGAGCACACAGGTATTTACCTTCTTACTTCGCGTTAACGAAAAAAAGGGATACCTGTCATTTTTAATGCAAGGTGTTCGCCATTATTTTCTGGCGTATACAACGAGTGAAACCCCGACACCCAAATGCTCAAACCTGCGGTCCAATTTTCTCCCGATTTCCAATAACCGGCGATTGTTTGTCAGGGCGAAAAGAGGGGACACAAAAAAAATCGACTTTATCGTGCATTCCGAGAAGGTGGAAAAATAGTTACGCAGGCCGGTTTCTGAGAAAAATCTCAGGTGAGTCTCCCCGTAATTCCTGCCTCTGCCAAATACGTCCCAAAGAAATTCATAGACTCCCCAGACAGATCTGTCGTTCGGGGTGGTGATCACAACCCCACCACCTTGCTTCAGGACTCTGGTAATTTCTCCGACAAGATGATCAGGATTCTTAACGTGTTCTATAATCTCCGCACAGACGATCTTATCCGCACCGGATCCCTTGATGGGAAGGTATTGAGCATCGGCGATAATAAATTCAGTATTCGGGAGGGATTTTTTCCGTGCAAACCGAATCGCTTGGATGTTTACATCAATCCCGATGGCACGTGCATATCCGGTTTTTGCGATTTCTTTGAGCTGTACGCCGCTCCCGCATCCTATATCGATGACAACATGATCGGACCTGACCGCTAATGCATTCCGGATAATTTCAGTCTTTCTTCTCTGGAAGTATCGCTGGACCAGCATGTCTGAATTAAAAGCTTTTTCATCGATATCTCCCTCAATCGTATTGTAAAATGATAAAAGGTTCTCGTTTTTCAAAGGCTTTACAAGGAGCCTTTTCATGCCAAGAAGATCGACCCCCACCTCTACGAGCCGTGTGATCAGGGCAAAGGATGTTGCGACGGCTGCACCAATGCCCATAGCCGTAAAGACAAAAACAATACCGGCCTCCTGGATACCCCACCCGGCAGGTGTAAGCGGGATGAGGGAGAACATGGTCAGTAAAGGATTCAGGAGCAGGGCATTGAGCGGCGAAAGAAAGATCTCGCGCAGGGAGAGTGCAATCAGAAACCACTGGAGACCACGCAGGATCCACCCGGCAAAAGTGATGGAGAGGATGAACGGGGCATATTTCTGAATTGAGCGACTCCTCTCCCCAAAAACAAGGATTTTATTAAAAAATACCTTCTTTTGCAGAAAGGCTTTGATCCGCTGTCCTGGATACATAATGATAAAATATCCCGTGACTACTCCCAGGATAAGGAGGAACGTTACGATGATGGCAAAACTGAGTTGATTGGCAAAAATAAAAGAATAAAGGAAAAATGCTCCAAGGATGGCAACAATCATCTTAAACGTGAGGTCATAGAGGTATGTGCTGGTAATTGTCGCGATTCCCTTTTCCAGAGGTACGTCATTTTCATTCAGTGCGAGAGTGACATACAGATATCCACTCCGTGCCGGAGTGAAATCCGAAAGAAGCATCCCTGCCATATGAGAGAAGAATACCACTCGTAATCTGAGGTTCTCCCCCATGGCAAACAAAATTCTTTTTATCCGGTATGCCATCAGCAGATTGTTAAAAAAATAACACAAACCCGCAAGAAGTATGAACCGGAAATCAAGATGTGCGAGAAGTGAAAGGGTTAGCTGGGAATCAACCGAACTGATCAGCAGCACCAGTATTGTTATTGCAATAATTCCCTGGACAATGCTGACAATTCTGCTCCGTTTCATTTCATGTCATCCCTTTGAATATTTCTTAATCCAGAGAACTTATCTATATAAGAAGATCTTCCACGCTCGAATGATATTATCACTCTTCAATGCAATGAAATTATAATGGAGTATTGAACAGCACTGGATAAGAAAATCATAAATAATCCTTCCTTTCAGTTTGCTTTGGCCGAACTCCCTGTCCTTGAAAACAATGGGAATTTCCCGTACCTGTTTCCAGTGAGCTTTTCCAAGAATTTCAAAACCCATCCGGAAGCCGCGGGGCGAAAGAAGAGTCTCTTCCAGGATACATCGGTTTATCGCAAAAAATCCACTCCCGGAATCTTTAATATGCGGGATGAGAAGACGACCGAGAAGCGCTGCACCCGATGAAAGCATCCTCCTCATCAACGGCCAGTTGATTACTTCACCGCCAGGGACATAGCGACTGCCGATAACCATATCGAATCCTTCATTTTTGAGAAGATGGTAAAAAACCGGGATTTTTTCCGGAGGATGCGAAAAATCACAGTCAATGCATTGTATCAAATCCGATCGGGCATGGTTTATTCCATCATAAAGAGAGGGGGAGAGTCCTGGATTTCTGGTCCGGATGAGAAGGTGTAGGAACGGATAAACCTCCATTAGTTTTCTGACGATTGTCACTGTGTGGTCACTTGAACTGTCGTCCACCACAAGAATTTCCTCAGCAATTTCATGTGATCTGCAGATCGCGTCCACCGTGACGATCATTCTTTCGATGTTCTCCTCTTCATTAAATGTGGGAATTATCACGGTCAGATCAAAGTGCATTCAAATTACCTGAATTATAATCGTTTTTAAAGAAATTCTGATAGACCATATATTCAAGTTATATGTTCGTGTTATATGTTCGTGTCAGATATTTGCCTCATTTTGTATAAATAAGATGGATATTCCGCCCATAACTACAAAAAAATTTATTCACATGTTATGGGTATACGGGAAATTTTTTTAAAAGTCTGTTTCATCAGAACAATAATTGCGTTTTCAAACTGAAACAAAAAATGTGAGCGGTAATTTTTTTGTGGTGCATAAAATCTCTTATTTTCAGACATCCAATATCTATTCTATGTCCAATCTCACCGTCGCTGTTCTCGCACCCCCGGATTATTCCAAAGATCTGGGAAAGAAAGGAACAACCAGCGACATTACATTTTATAATATGAAAAAAGGTGATTCAACAGTCACCCTTATAGAACCCACGAGGTATCCGGAAAAGTTATCCTCGCTTTTTTATGCAATATCCCTTGCGGATCGCATAATTATGGTTGTTGATGAGATCAATGCCTCGTTCGGTGAATCTGTTCTCATGCTCCAGTGTGCTGGAAAAACCGCAGGATTTCTTATTCTTAAAAACTACATCACCCTCGACCAGATTGCACCTCTTATCAAAGGAACGGTTGTCGAGAAGTATGACGTACTTGCTGATGATATGGTCGGGTTGCGGGAAAATATCCTTAATATCGCTGTAGAACTCACCACTCATCATAAGACGAAGACTACAGCCAGCAAAGGTGCAGTCCCCATCGATCATCACTTTAATGTGAAAGGTGTAGGGATCGTCGTACTTGGCTGTGTGGCACAAGGAGTCATAAAAAAGCACGATACCGTGAAAGTTCTCCCCACAGAAAAAACAGCCCAAATCCGCTCCATCCAGAAACATGACGATGATGCAGAGTATGCAGAAACAGGAGACCGGGTTGGACTTGCCCTGAAAAATCTGGATGCGGACGAACTGGATCGGGGATATGTTCTGACCAATGATCCCGCAATAAAATTTTCGACAATAATTTCCGGGAAGGCGGAGCTCGTAAAATATTGGCCATCGCCATTAAAAGAAGGCATGGTGATTTATGCCGGTCACTGGATGCAGTTTATGCCAACCCGTCTGGAAAAAGTATCCTCCGGCAGTGACTGGAGAATCCCGGAAATTACCCTTTCCATGGAAAAAGCGCTCATATATCCTCCGGGCGCCCGGATCGTGCTCCATTATCTCGAAGGTGGCAAACTTCGTGTAGTAGGATCGCTCATCCTTTCCTGATCCAACTGCTGTTTTCCTTAATTTTTCTCATATTCCCTGCATCCCCTCCCCAATCAACTTATCTTTTTGAACGATCATCAATATTCTGAGATACAATGCTCGAGACTATCATTGGATGGATTATCCTGGGCGTTATCGTCCTGGTTGTAATCGGACTGGTTTTATGGGCAGTGGGAATGTATAACCGCTTCTATAGCCTTAAAAATTCCTCTGAAGCAACCCTTGGTCAGATCCGTGTTGCGATGAAAAAACGGCTGGATATGATCGACCAGCTGCTCGGTGCGGTGAAAAGTTATGCGAAGTTCGAGAAAGAGACATTCGAACGGGTCACTGCGATGCGGGCGAGCGTGGCAACCGCCTCGCCTGGTGACCTGAACAAGGTTGAAGCCGAATCCCGTTCGATCTTCGGACGCCTGTTAGCTGTTGCAGAGAACTATCCTGACCTGAAGACCAACACGACAGTTACCAGTCTTATGGACTCTGTCAAGAGTATTGAAGAAGAGATCGCCCGCCAGCGATATACGTACAACAATATCTCTCAGGAGTTCAACACGATGATGGACACGATTCCGTCAAAATTCATCGGACGCCTTGTCGGACTTATCAAGCTCGAGTACCTGCAGTTTGAAGAAGCTATTAAAACTCCGCCGAAGATTGAGTTCTAACGGGTAATAACCGTGAGTGAAACAAAACAACTGGCGGCAATCGTCATCGCGGCTCTGGTCTTAGGCATAATCGGACTTGTCCTCGTTACCGTAGTCCCTCCGTTGTTAGTAGGCAACCTCGTAGTAGATTCATACGATGCGGTCCTGTATGAAAATGGGACTCTTACCGAAAGATATACCTACGATGTCGGGTCATCGGGCCAGTACCCGGATGCTTTTTCGTTCATGGGATGCCCCACTCACCTTTGGTCCAGGCTCAGGCCCGTCGGTGCAATTTGTGTCAGCAGATCCTCCTTCCGGAACTATTGGTTACGCCAAAGATGAGGGGGGGAAAGTAAATGTTTCCGGCATTCAGGGGGACAGTTCCTTAAAAGTGACCATTGGAAATCTTGCAGAAAACAATGAGGTCGGAATATTCAAACCAGATTATTATAACGCAGGTACGTATACGGTCGCATATACGTACATACTTCATCCCCCTGTTGAATACGATACTACCAATTCACATCTGAACCTGAAATTCGCAGGAACCGGGCATGTTCCGTACCAGAACATCAGGATCACAATTCCGGCAACTAAAGTCGAGCAGGTCTTTGTGTATCCACCTGCTATGAACACGGCGAAGGTTGGCGATTCTTACATAATCAGCGGCAGTATTGGAGCCGATGAAAATCTGGCAGTTGAATTTCTCACATCTGCAGATGGACTCCTTGCGTTGCCAGGATTCAGGACAGAAGTTACCGATATCAAGGGAAAAACAGTTTCAGCAAATTTCTGGTATAATCTCCCCTATTTTGTGGCAAACCTGCTGAATATTCTTGCCAAAATTGCAGTTATCCTGGTTCCGGTTTTTTTAATAGTCATTTATTACTGGTATGGCAGGGAGAAATCCTACACCGTACCCGAATATCTGAGCACGATCCCCAATCCCGCACTCAAACCCTGGCAGGTTAACCTGCTTTTCAAAGGCGATGCAATTGATTTCGATGTAGATGGCTATTACGCAACATTGCTCGATCTCCATCGGAGAAAGATTATCTCGATCACCGACAAGGGCGAACCAAAGGGAATCGAAATTCGCCTGCTTTCCGGTGTAACAACCGATCCCTATGAACAGCGCGTGCTTGGATTCCTTGAACTTGTATCAGAAAATGGCGTTTTTGACACGGCACACATCGAAGCGCTCGCACGCAGTGCACAAACAAGCAGTACGGCAGAGGAAAAGGCATTGAAATATCAGCGAACGCTCACCGATGTAACGGGGCGGGTGGACAAAACCCTTGCTCTGCAGTATATGGTTGATGGGCGGGATCACCTATTGCCACTCCTGCTTACCGGCATCGGATTGTTTGCCATTACCCTGATTCTTGCTCTTGGTATGCCTGCGCAGTTGTCCCTTCTCGGTCCTGCCGTTGTGCTCTGGGCAATCGTCATTGTTCAGGGGCTCATCGCAGTTTCTGCACCGTCTACCCTTTTTGGACACTGGAAAGACGAGAGGTTCAAAGAAAAACTTGAGTGGGATGCATTCACCCGTTTCCTCTCTGATATGGCAATGATGCAGAAATATGCTCCCGAGGATCTTTCAATGTGGGGCGAATGGTTAGTATACGGCACTGCGCTCGGTGTCGGTGACAAAGTGGAAAAGGCCATGAAAGCGCTCAATATCCGCATTGCGGAAACAGGTGTACCCCTGGGAGTGGTGGGGATGAGTTATGCCTTCATTCCGCTGCTTCATTTTACGCCCCCAAGTCACGGAGGCACCGGAGGAGGCGGATTCGGCGGCGGCGGCTTTGGAGGAGGCGGCGGTTTTGGAGGGGGCGGTGCCGGAGGAAGATAAGATCGCCAACCTGCCTCCCTGATTTTCGATCATGACCTTTCGCTCTGTTCCCGTCGGGAAGGTCTGTGATCCAGCTCGATTATCTGGAACTGTAAAAGGTATAAATCCGCGCAAATCATATGAATACAAAAAAGGGAAATTGATCTATGCAGTATACGGAAGGCCAGCTCGGGAGGGTCTTTGTCGTACGGATTGATGATGGCGAGGACATGCTGGTCTCTCTGCGCCAGTTTATCAGCGACAAGTCTGTTTATACTGGTTCGATTCTCTTTCTGGGGGCCCTCATGGAGGGAAGGATGGTTACCGGACCAGAAAAGCCGGTGATCCCGCCGGTTCCCCATTTTGTTATGTTTGAAGGTGGCTGGGAAGTTTTTGGAATAGGCACCATCTTCCCGGGCGAAGACGGCCCGCACATTCATTATCATGCCTCGGTAGGCCGTTCCGGTCATGCCCTGACGGGCTGTCTCAGAGAAAAAGCGATTACGTATCTCATTGTTGAAGCGATTGTTCTGGAATTTACCGGCCTTTCTGCACACCGGGAGTTTGATACGAAAACACAGGTTCATCTTCCGGTTCTGGGAAAAGATGAGCATCCTCCTGGAGACGTTGATGAAGGCAAAAATGAGGAGGAACCTGCAGAGAATGAGGAATCGGAAGAGATGGATGATCTGCCGGGAGGACTCGCTGATATAATCCGCGATCTGACCCGCAGCCCGTCTTCATAAAGATGGATGCCCGTGAATATTCCAATATTCTCAGAATTCTATGATGGATCAACCTGGATTTCTTCCGCTGTCTCCGGAAGAAAAGACAAAACTCGGCATTCAGCAACTGGATATCATTCTGGTGACCGGGGATGCATATGTTGATCATCCTTCTTTTGGGACTGCACTGATAGGAAGAGTCCTGTGGGATGCAGGATTCGCTGTCGGGATCATAGCGCAGCCAGACTGGAAATCTCCCGTTGATTTCATTAAACTTGGAAAACCACGACTGTTCTTCAGCATATCCTCCGGAAATGTCGACTCCATGGTGAACAACTTCACTCCTAACCGCAAACGAAGGAGTGACGATGTCTATTCTCCGGCAGGAATCCCCGGGCGACCGGATCGGGCTACAATAGTCTACACCAATAAAGTGCACGAACTTTTCCCCGACACACCGATTATTATCGGAGGCATCGAGGCGAGCCTGCGAAGGTTCGCCCATTACGATTACTGGCAGGATCGTGTACGCCAGTCGATCCTTGCAGATGCTCCGGCGGATCTTCTTGTGTTTGGAATGGGGGAACGTCAGCTCGTTGAGATCGCTCGCCGACTTGCGTCGGAAGAACATAGTGCATTGATACAGGATATCAGAGGAACTGAATTTACTATCGATTGCGCCCGGTGGCGAGATCAACGGCCGGAAGGAGTCGTCGAACTTCCCGGGTTCGTAGAAGTTGCGCGGGACAAAACTGCATACGCCCGTGCCTTTGCTATGCACTATAACGAACAGGATCCCATCAGGGGCAGGACAATTGCGCAACCACACCCCAAGACTGTCGTCATCCAGAATCCGCCGGCACCCCCCCTGTCGACCCAGGAGCTCGACCATATATACGATCTACCGTTTTCCCGACGTGCCCACCCCTCGTATAAACACACCATCCCTGCGCTTGAAACAGTTCAGTTTTCTGTTACAAGTCACCGGGGATGTTTTGGAGGCTGCTCATTCTGCGCCCTCACTCATCACCAGGGCAGGATCATCCAGAGCCGGAGCACTGAATCGATCATCCGTGAAGTAACACGGATGACGAAGATGCCCGGGTTCAAAGGTATTGTTCAGGACATCGGTGGTCCGACTGCAAACATGTACCGCTTATCATGTGATCTCTGGGAAAAATCCGGGGCGTGTCGGGATAAACGCTGCAGCCCTTCATGTAAAACCCTGAGGACGAGCCATCGGCATCAGGTGGCCCTTCTCGAAAAGCTTCGTGAAATACCGGGCGTGAAAAAGGTCTTTGTCAGTTCCGGCATTCGCTATGATCTCGCACTCGGGGAAGACTCCTATCTTAAAATACTCTGTGACCATCACGTTTCAGGCCATCTCAAGGTTGCACCGGAACATATAGTAAAAAAAGTCACCGATTTAATGAACAAACCGGATGTTAACGTTTTCAATCAATTCTGCGAATGCTTTGAGACATTGCAGCAAGGTAAAAAGAAACGGCAATACATTCTGCCGTACTTCATGTCCGGACACCCCGGATGCTTGATGAATGACATGATCGAGCTCGCAGTTTACATCCATGACTTCCATCTTTACACAGAACAGGTACAGGACTTCACTCCAACCCCGATGAGTGTCTCGACCTGTATGTATTATACCGGTCTCAATCCATTCACTCTCGAGCCGGTTCATGTGCCGAAGGGTCAGGAAAAGATGATCCAGCGTGCGATGATGCAGTATCGTGATCCGCGTAACCGGGGACTGATTATCGAAGGACTGACTTCCGCCGGAAGAACCGATCTCATCGGCAACGGCGGAAAATTCCTGGTTCAGTCCAGGAAGGGAAGAGAATCACAATATGCGAAAAAGTACGATAAGACCAAAAAATAAGATCGATTATCAATCTTTACCTTCTGGAGAACTTCTAGGAAAAATTCGCGTTGGCGTATATCAGTATAGGGTTTATAATTCAAAAATCCTTTATTCCAGGTGATTTTTAATGTACTACTCAGGATGGCATAAAAAAAAAGAATAAACAGCCAAAGGCATCATCTCAAAAGCTGACATTCCCGACAGTAAGGGTTCGATGAATTCTTTAAAAAAATTATTTCCTTCCGTAGTCGTCATCGAACCTTATAATGTCATCCTCTTCAAGATACTCCCCGAGCTGGACCTCAATAACTTCAAGGGGGATAACACCCGGGTTTTTCAACCGGTGCCTCGTTCCACTGCGGACAAATGTGCTCTCGCCCTGCCTGAGAAGCTTGATCTCTCCATTAAGTTCGACTTCTGCAGTCCCCCGAACTACTACCCAGTGTTCGCTCCGGTGATGGTGAAGCTGGAGAGAGAGTTTCTGGCCGGGTTTAACGCTTACCCGTTTAATCTTGTAGATTACGGTTTCCTCAAGAATCGTGTAAGATCCCCAGGGCCGGTGCACCTGGCGGTGGAATTTCGTCACCGGATCATTACGGTTGTTATACCGGGTAACAAGCTGTTTTACCATCTCCGAGTGCTTCCTGTCACAAACAAGGAGCGCATCAGGAGTATCGACGACAATGAGATCACGGACTCCTATCAGCCCGACATGTTTGCCCGGCGCGTGTACAAAGTTGTTCTCCGATAAAAAATACTCTGCCTTGCCGAGATTGCCCTCCTGGTCATGCTGTTCCACCTCATAGAGTGCCTTGAACGTTCCCAGATCACTCCATTCTGTCTCAAGGGTGACGACGACAACTTTTTTTGATTGTTCCAGAAGTCCGTAATCGATTGAGATTGATTCAAGCTGTGCATAGTCCGGGATGTGTCCCTCACGGAATGTCTCGAAAAGTTCGGGACGATATTTTTTCAGCTCTGAAAAAAAAGAACCCACGGACAACAGAAAAATCCCGCTGTTCCAGAGATACCCGTTCCTGACGTATTCCTGTGCGGTCTTTTCATCCGGCTTCTCCCTGAATTCATCAACCCGTGCACCGTAGGGAAGCGGCCGCCCCGGTTTAATATACCCATACCCCGTATGAGGCGAGTCTGGTTTTATCCCGAATGTTACGATATTTTTTGCAGAAAGCGGTTCTGCGGCCCGGATCTGATCCAGCGCATTCTCTCCCAGAAGATGATCGCTCGGGAAAACCACAGCAGTTGCAGATGATGAAATGGACCGAATACGCTGCATCGCCCATGCGATGGCGGGTAATGTATTTTTTCCTTCCGGTTCTGCGAGCAGGTGATCGTCGGATATAGCAAATCCCATCTCTTCTATCTGGTTACGTGCGAGATACTGGTGGATTTTGTTCGTTACTACAAATATCCCATCGGTGTCAGAAAGGAGAGTTGCCCGTTCATACGTCTTCTGGAAAAGGGAATGCCCGTCCAGCTGGATAAACTGTTTAGGGTAATATTCACGGGAGAGGGGCCAGAGTCTCGTCCCGACTCCTCCCGCAAGAATTATTGATTTCATGATTTTTTCCTGTTCCCGAACCGGAATGCGGTTTCAGATTATTCTTCTCACATAATTCTGTCCGGAGTCGCCATTTATAGGATTCGATCCCGTATAACAAAATCGTGGTGAGGATCGAACAGCATGGATATTTCCACGCACCCGCCCCCACATTCTTCAGGAAATTCACTTGACAAGCCAGAAAATCTCCCTTGGATCGTCACATGCCTGAAGGCATCTTCTAAGACATTTTGATGGTAGGCTTATGGTATTTCGGTCCTGTAGGAATCGTAGACAAAATTTTGGCCCGATAGGCAAATCCGTCTGATATCAGTGCAAAAACACGGCCGTATGGTCCCCCGGCTATTGAAACAGTCCTGCCCGAATAATCCCGATCAGTTCTTATAAATTTAGATACCGTGGATGAAAAAGACGGCCGGTTAATCCCCGCATCTGAACGATCACTGTGTCTTTGGTTTAACTGCAGGTTTTTTTCTGGGTTTTATGCTTTTCATACTTTTTGTATGGCAGGGCAGGCAGCGTTCCAGCTTCTCGTCAAATATACGATATGAGTTTGCGAGTACCGATGAATTGGCGATCATACCCGCCAGCAGGATGACTTCGAGGATCTCTTCCCGGCTCGCGCCCATTTTGAGAGCAGCCTGCATATGGTACCCGGTACAATGCGGGCACTTGAGTGCCGCTCCTACACCGAGGCTGATGAGTTCCACATATTTTGGATCGAGAGGACTTGTCTGGGCCACCGTTCCCTTATAGAGAAGATGGGATATGAGCACCTCAGGTCTCTCACCCATGCGTTTGAAAATAAGCGGTACGCGCCCGTATTCCTCCTCGATTTCCTGCATCCATTCATCTGCAGTGACATCTGCGCCCCGCGCCACGATCTCTGCAAGCCGCTCCTCAAACATCTCCTTGGTTGTTTTTTCCATCATACCACCGTATTCGTTTCTGAAAAGGGCAGAATTTTTACAAGGATATAGTCGCGCATCCGGGAGGGAACAACCCCGGCAACATCGGCAACAGTTATCCCGTCTTCGATCTCTATCTCCCGAATGTCCCCGGCAAATGTATCATACGGCAACTTGACCCTGAGCCCCTCCATCTGGACGGTAAGGGGAGTCGGGGAAGTTACATCATGGATGGCAGGGACATGCTCCCGGATCAGGTCCATCAACCGTGCAGGCGAAACCGAAAGAGGATCTTTTGCGATCTCCTCTCTCTTCATCTCGATGACCCGGGTGACCTCAGCGACAATCTTATCAAGAATCCCAATCTCTTCCTCAGTCTTGCCCCGGCGCATGAATCTGCCGACATTCCCCACGTACCCGTCGGCAGCGGGATGGATTATCCGTTTCAGGGTTTCTGTGTCGGGGCCTCCCATCACGATTATCGGCACTTCGATACCCCTGCGCAGGGCAGGCCACTTGTACTCAATGCATGATTCAAAGTTCCCGAATGCAAGGACAGCGATATCGTGTTCGTTGATCACATCGCGTTCCTCGTCACTCAGTTGGGAGATCCTCTTTCCCGGCCCGCGAGCGGGGCTGACCATGTTGGTCTTTGCCCCGATACGTCTCGCGTATTCTGCGAAATCGCAGGATGGGTGGGGCAGGTGATGGATCTCGAGGCTCATACTGACAACGGCAATTTCCGTACCCACGAGCGGAGAATCGGTCACTTCCCCGAAGAGCGGCTTTGCTATCCTGCTGATGAGATCGATATCCTCCCGGGGAACAAAGCACTGGAGCACGACCTCCGCGGCAATGATATGTTTCTGGACGATATACCCCCCAAGATCCTCAATCAGGTCGATGATCGTATCGTGCTGGTAGATACCTCCCTTGTAGGTTACCGGGACGAGGGTCATACCTTCTCACCTATAAGCGCAAACTTCTCCCGGATGAGTGGGTTGAGATCTTCGGCAAGGGTATCCTCGCTCGCTACAAATGAGAACCGCTCCTTGCTGAACTTCTCGCTGCGCACGCGGAACCCTTCCGGCGCGATAAGTCGGAATGCATAGATAAGATCCTTGAACAGCGACTCGCTCGGGTCAGCGACGACCAGGTCTTCTATCTCCCGTGCATCAGCCTCGGTGTTATAGAGAATAACGGTGAACCTGTCCGGCTGTTCGACCCGGTCTTTACCATACTTCTGCCAGAATATCTTCAGCATCGGTGCAAGGTATGTTTCATCCGAAATGACGAGGGTGATCTTGTCACCAAGCGGGTTTACATTGGCAAATTCCTGCACACGGACGATCGTGGTAATCTTTTTCAGCGTGCCCACCGCGACGAAGATTGGGATCTTCGGATCGATGTACACATGGAGCCTGTTGATAACTCTCAGGAGGTTGTGATCGAGCAGAACATCGTTCGATATCTGCTTATAATATTCAGCCCCCAGCGGCTCCGGACATTCTACCTCAAAGTATTCGATGGCGAGCATCTAATCTTCCCTGATAAACCCGGATGCAAGGAGTGCTGATCCAACCGCGCCAATATACTGAGAATACGGGGGCACTACGATCTTTGTCTGCAGGAGCTCGCCCATTGCGAACACGAGTCCCTCGATTAAGGATGTACCTCCCACCATAAGCACCGGCTCTTTGATATCTATCTCCTGCAACTGCTGTTCGAAGACCTGCTCAGCAACACTATGGCAGGCAGCTGCGGCAACATCCTCCCGGGTATTCCCGGTAGCGAGAGCATTGACAAGGCTTTGAGTACCAAAAACGATACAATAGCTGTTCATGGGGACACGCCCGGCGAATCCTTTCATGGCCAGCGGACCAAGCTCGGTTATCTCGACACCCAGCCGTTTTGAGGTCATTTCGAGAAACCTGCCGCTTGCCCCTGCGCAGATGCCCCCCATCGTGAATGTTCCGGGAATACCATCCATAACCGATATTGCTTTGTTGTCCATTCCCCCGATATCGATAACTGTCGCCGGACCATGCTGCCGGTCTGCCAGGTAGACCGCTCCTTTGGAGTTCACCGTCAGTTCTTCCTGGATAAGGTCGGCACCAATCTCTTTTCCTACAAGGAATCGTCCATAGCCGGTCGTACCGACTGCCTGAATCTCGCTCCGCTGTATTCCCGCTTCTTTAAGTGCGTTATCGATCACTTCCTGCGCACTTCTCAAGACCTCTATAGTCGGCTGCCAGCCGGTCCCGATGATCTTATTGTCCTTCATTACCACGGCTTTTGTTGTAGCAGAACCCGAGTCAAGTCCGAGGGTAATTCCCTGCTGGGTTTCACGGGCGAGAAGTGCCCTGCGACGGGCAATGGTGGTGAGTGCCTCCATACGGGTAAGGAGTGTTCCAGAGGTTGTCCGTTCTGTAAAGGAGTAACTGACCACCGGAAGCCGTGAGTTTTCATGGATATAGCGCCTGAGTTCGTTCCTTACGATCGCTCCCTCGGCGCACCGGAAACAGGTTGCGATAAAAACAGCGTCCGCATCAACGCGTCCTTCCACGAGTGCTTTGGCACGTGCAATGGCGAGTTTGAGATCGGGACTACGGACATCGAGCCCGAATGTATCAAAATCATGCAGGACATCCTTTAACGCGATATCCGGATAGAAGATCTCCCCATTCACCTCTTTTGCTGCGGTATTGATCTCCTGCTGGACTCCGGAATATTCCGGTCCACAGGAAAGCTGGGCGATGCGTACCGGGGGCGTCATTTCCCTCCTCCCAAACCGGTGAGGAATCGTTTGATTGCAGCAACAAACTTTACGCCCTCTTCTTCAGTTTTTGGATAGTAGAGATCGAGCTTGGGGATGTCTTTTTGTCGCACGAGGAAAGTTATCAATTCGTTTGTCCGGGCACATCCCATGCACCCGAACGCAAGGTCGGCGTCATCAATAATGATCGCAGCCTCGCACTGCTCGATCATCGGTCCATAGAGAGCCATGCGTCCCCGTACCCCGCTGGGGACCTCAACGGCAGCCCATTTTAACCCTTTTTTTGGTTCCTCGGGAGTAATCTGAAGGGGGGTGGATTCGAATCCTGCGGTCTGGATGCGTTCACGGATGGCAGTTGCGGAGCTGAGTGGGGTATGCCCATAGCGTGCTACCATGTCAGAGAGGATCAGACTCGTGGAAGGATAGATGAATACTTTCGCCATGTTCAGGATTCCTCGGTTTCGATTATTTTCCTGAGCCTGGTGATGTCCAAAGCCTTTCGCGCCAGCGGATTTTCCGGTGCAGGGATGATGGTTTCATCATTTTCCCTAAGAACCTCAAGGCCATGTGAGACGTAAGGGATTACCGTCATTTCGTATTCCATTCCATGAAATCCCGGACGGGCACCTCCGAGGTTTGCCCGGCATCGTCGGGTGTCGCCGGGAGGAAACCCGCGGTCTTTAATAAAAATATGATCCGGGTCCACACTCCTGAGCTCAGCGATGATGCGATCGACTTCTTCTGCCTGCCCATTGATGACAAGCCCAAAACAGGTCTCCTTGATCATCGCACCCTGTGAGATCTCGTAGGCACGGGCAGCAAGATCAGCCGGGGTGACGTCGAATGATTCCACGACCACATATTTTGTTACGCTTCCCACCAGCACCGGAGTATAATCGGTCACCGCTTTACCTCCCTGATGTACATGTTCTCCTTCTCCTTTACATTTTTCAGTTTTTCCGTATCGATAACCCGCCCGATGATATTGGTTCCTTCGAATGGTTCAGAGGTTGGCCCGAACTCTTTATTTGGTGAAAGCCGCACACCCACCAGTCCGGCACCTTTGCGTGAGTCATTGGTGATCGCAAGAGCCGCCGCAGGGACTTCATCTTCTGGTGTATTCTCGGGGTTGATCTTGACCCCCGGGGAAGCGGATGACTTGAACAGAACGACATCATCAAATTTGAAAAAGACCGGTATCATCCCGGCATCGTGTTCCTTAAGCCCTGTAAGGCGACGGAATATGTCACAGCTGATGGGCGCTTTTTCGTCATCCAGCTCGAGATCGATTACCTTTTCCAGCGGGGCAGTTGTCACCGTGACCATACGCTCTTTGAGGACGTCCAGCGTGGTTCCCGGCTCCTGCGAAACAATAATCCGATCTCCCTCTTCCCCATCGACATTCATTGAAATACCCCTTTCTTCGACGATCTTTTTTGCCCTGGCAAGCGGGAGTCCGAGAAGATCAATCCGTAATGGCAGAAGAGTGACTGCAAGGAGATCGTGCTCCTGTGCAAGTTTTACCAGCTCAATACCGTGGACTACCTGTCCTGCGACGTTGTGAACGAGGCTGCTGGGCACATCCTCACGGTATATGTAAATGCCCCCTTCCAGTTGTCCGGAGTTCCGTACCGTCACAGTCCCCTCCCTGCGAGGATGCCGGAATTCTTTTTCGATACTAGCAGAACCTGTGAGCCGTGAGTCGAGAATATGGGTGCTTGTTGCCCGGCTGACGGTGAACTTCCCGGACTGGAGTGCATGGAGCATATGTTCCACACTGCCAGCCGCTTCCACCGTGATCTGTTCCGGGGTGTACCCCTGAGCGATCACCTTCAAATGGGTGATGATGTGCATCCCGTCTTCAATACTCAAGGTTCATGTCAGTTGTGGTGAAGGAACGGCTGGTATCTGCCCAGCTGATGACAGGCTCGATTCGGGTGATTCGGTCTCCTGTTGTCCACCGGTCGAGCACAGCCCTGCCGCTTATGACTTTCCCGAAGACACCTCCACTATCCTCAGCACCATGGTCTGCAGAATGGCGGGTTTTTGAGAAGATCAGGTAGGATCGCGCAGGCTCATAACCTCCACAACCGAGGATCACATCGCCCCGCTCGTACAGGAAGGGCTTACGAAATGGATGGATAGAAGATGGGAACGGTCCGAACGCAGCCGCATAGCGATCATTCCAGTGAAGGGCAAGGGTCTTTATAATTTCGGGAGATTCGAGGAACGCACCATTCTGGCCGACGATCTCGATCCCAACCTCTCCCGCCGTGGTACTAATGGCAATGTTTCCTGTCTTTGCCTGTTCCTGCGTTGAAGGGCGGATGATCGCCACGCTGAATCCCGGTGTGTGACGGGGAAGAATTGTACCGAGCGAACTCCCCTCAACGACATCCACACTCTCTCCATCGAGGTGGATGGTGATCATTTCGCTCCTCATTCGGCGGGCTGACTCATCAGCCTGCGCTCTTCTTCGGTAAGGATCGCAAGCACTTCTGCCGTTTTGCCAATCTGTATGATCTTACCTCCACGCATAAGCGCGAGCCGGTCACAGATATCCCTCACAAACTCCATATCATGCGAAACGACGATGAAAGTCTCGTCCATCTCTTCACGGGAGTGCATGATTGAATGCTTTACGTCAATCTTGGTGATCGGATCCATGGTACCTGTCGGTTCGTCAAGAATCACAAACCGTGGCTCACGGATGAGAACCTGGGCAAGCGCGACGCGATGCCGTTCCCCCTCAGAGAGTTGCCCGGGCATCCGCTCAAGAATTTCCCTGCTCTTTTCTTCAGAGAATCCCGCCATTTTGAGCGTCACAAGCGCCTTTCGCATTGCGAGCTCTTTTGGGAACTCCAGCCCGATTGCATCGGTAAGGTTATCGAGGACGGTGCGGTGAGGAAAGAGATCATATTCCTGATGGAGGAGTCCGATATATGCGGTCGCCCGCCCACGCTGATCGATCCCGGGTTTGGTCATATCGACCCATTCTTCACCGATCCGTATATTCATCTCACCGCTGGTTGGTTCGATAAGACCTGCAATAATCGCCGAAAGGGTGGTTTTTCCTGCGCCGCTCTTCCCTATGATACCGAAGATCTCTTTGGTGTATACGTCAAATGTGACACCGTTCACTGCCCTGACGACCCCGCGATCTACAGAGATGTAGCGTTTGACCAGGTCCCGTGCGACAACAACCTTTTCCCCCAGTTCTGCCTGCTCAAACTTTTCGGTATCATCATACCCCTTCATGAACTGTTCGATAACTTCACGGGGTGTCCCTATCTTTGCAATCCCTCCATCCACCAGAAGTATTGCACGAGACGCTACATCCTCAATAACCTGGGAGAAATGGGATGTGACTACCATTCCCATATTATTTGTTTTTGCTGCCTCTGAAAGCATGGAATGAACGATTTTTGCGGTACCGGGATCGAGAGTTCCTGTTGGTTCATCCGCAAAGAGCATGAACGGCTCCTTTGCAAGCTGGCGGGCAAGCACGACCCGCTGTTTCTCCCCTCCAGAGAGATCCCGGGCAATATGCATCATTCTGTGGGATAATCGAACCTGATCGATGAGGTCTGCTGCCCGGTTGATCGCCTTTTCCTGAGGATAATCGATATCATCAAGAGCATGAAGGACATTTTCGATTACCCGGTCATCACCGTACAGTGCAAAAGTACGCTGGAACATGATCGCGGTACGCCGTAACAGGCGGCGTTTCAGGATCTCATCTTTCTCGCTCCAGAGATCTACGTCAAGGGCAGATAAAATCCCCCCGCAGTGCGGACATGGTTTTCCCGCAGAACTCCCGACATCCATGTAATCGCAGCCGTTACATGCAGCTACATGGTAGATAATCTTCCCACTCGTCGGGGGCTGCTCTACACCCCGCATGAGATGCATGAGTACTGTCTTTCCTGCGCCACTTCTGCCAATAATTCCCAGGATCTCCCCTTCGGCAATCTCAAAAGAAATGTTCTTGAGTACCCTCGTGCTATCAAAATTCATGCAGAGGTTATCTACCGTGATCAGTGGAGCCTTCATAATACTCTTATACCTATTGTGGTACTTGTGGCATATTACCTTTTATATGCTGCATCACAGTCGTCACGATCGGAACGTCCGGCCGATGAGAGCTCTTTAACAATCGTAACAACTTCACTTACATTTTTTACCACGTAATCAGCTTCCCTGAAAAGATCGTCCGGCCGCTCACCGGGCTGCTGGATGGTAAGTATTGCTATGTCGGCGTTCCGCATGGCAGATAAGTCATTTATTCCATCGCCCACCATGAGAACTCTGTCGTACTCCTGTCGTAAATCATTGACTATCTGAGCCTTAACGGTAGGAGTTGCTACACCATACACCCTGTCGCGGGGAATGCCGAGATGGTCGGCCATCTTTTCCAGCTTGGTGACCCGGTCACCGGACGCGATGAACGTCGGGACGCCCATACGATGAAGAGCGGTGATCGCTTCTTTAGCCCCGTCAAAGGGCCAGCCCCCGGCAGTGATTGCAAATTCAATGCACTTGTCTGCCATATTTACAATCGCCCCGCTGTTCATGGTCACGACGGATTCGGCTTTGCAGACCGTCCAGACATTGCGGATACATTCCTGAAGATCGTTTATGTGGACCCGGCAGTCAGTATAGAGTATATCTCCAATCTCTTCTGCGGTAACAATCTTCCTGGTGCAGCTCACACCGAAGCCGATATTATGTTCAACGAGGTAGGATGACAGAAGCATATCGGCCGGTGTATTCATAATCTCCTTTGAGTGTACGGGCAAAACGACAAGTACGCGATCCGGCGAACTGAAGGTAAGTGTTGTTGTTTCGATGCCCGGCAGTAATTTTCTGTTCCTTATATCTTTTGCAACCCTGTACGTATTCAGGAGGGTTCCTGCACTGTCAAAGACAACGGCTATCGACATGATAGTCCCCGGCAACAAACTCTATGTACTTTTCTGAACATTGAATCATTGAAGTCTGATGTTCGTTACTGAAACCGCGGAGAAGATAAAGAGCATGGAAATACGGGGTGCCGGAAGAATCGCACGGGCTGCCTCAGACGCCCTCCGTCACCATGCGATGGAGACAAGTGCAAGGGATCTCGTATCATTCCAGCGGGAAATGGGGAGTGCTGCGCAAACTCTTGTCACTACACGACCGACGGCGGTTTCCCTCCCGAATGCCATCCATATTGTGATGCATGGGCTGGATCAGGCGGAAACATTTGAAGAGGCGCGAAAGGGAGTGATCGATCGTGCCGGACAGTTTATCCAGTCCTCACACGATGCCCTGGGAAAGATTGCGAACTTCGGCGCACACCATATACGTGACGGGGATACCATTCTCACGCATTGTAATTCTGAAGCAGCGCTCGGGTGTATCGTTGAAGCGCACCGGAGCGGAAAGGAGATCGAGGTCTTTGCAACTGAAGTGCGCCCGCGGAACCAGGGGCTTATTACTATCAGGACTCTCAATGATGCCGGGATAAAGACCAATTTCATCGTCGACTCGAGCTGTACGCTCATTCATTCATGAGATCGATCTCGTTCTTGTGGGAGCCGATGCGATTACCGTTAATGGTGCAGTTGTGAACAAAATCGGGACAGCACAGGTGGCACACACCGCGACCGAGGCACGGGTGAATGTCCTTGTCGCAGCGGAGACGTATAAGTTCGCTCCGAGGACAATTATCGGCGAGCTCATCCAGATAGAGGAGCGTGAAGGCAGGGAGGTGCTGGCAGATGAAATTACCCGTACTCTCCCGCATGTCACGGTGCGCAACCCTGCTTTTGATGTAACTCCTGCGGAGTTCATCGATCTCATCGTAACAGAAGCAGGCGTTATCCCCCCGCAAATGGCCTACATCATTATAAGGGATTATCTCGGGTGGGGGATTGAAGAATTTCATAAAAACTTTGAGATGGGTACTGGAAATGGGGAATGAGTATATGAATGATGTATCAGATACTATCGGCGGCACGTGAGGGATATACCTATGGAAATACCATTTACCAAATTACACGGAAACGGCAATGATTTTATTTTAATTGATGAGCATGAAAAAATTATCATACCGGATGACATGAAGGGGCAGTTTGCTGTCATCTATTGTGATCGTCGTTTTGGGATTGGTGCGGATGGGGTTATTTATCTGTCCAAATCTGAAAAAAGCACCCTTAAAATGCGTATCCTCCAGCCGGATGAAAGTGAGGCGGAAATGTGCGGCAATGGAATCCGCTGCCTTGCCAAGTATGCTTTTGATACAGGATACGCAAAGGAATCCTGCACTGTTGAAACCATGGCCGGCGAGATTGGCGTCACCATGGGGTATAAGGAAGAGGAGTTTTCTGCGACCATCACTATGACGACACCAAAATTTGACCGTAAGGATATACCTGCATCCGGTGACGGGGAGTATAAGGAAAGAATAGGGGATTTCGATGTCTATGCGGTAAATACCGGTGTCCCGCATGCGGTTATTATCGTTGATGCCGTGGATACCATCGATGTTGAAGCGGTGGCTCCGGCAATCCGCCACCATGCAACATTCGAAAAAGGGGCGAACGTGAATTTTGTTGAGAGATCCGGACCTGATAGTATCAGGATCCGCACGTTCGAGCGTGGTGTGGAGGAAGAGACCCTGTCATGTGGCACCGGCGCTACTGCATCAGCTGCTGTCGTACACAAACTTGGGTATACCGGCGATACCGTTAATGTGGAAACCCGGGGTGGTCCACTTACTATCTATCTCAAAGATGGTGCAAAAATGGAAGGGCCCGCAACAACGGTTTTTTCCGGGAAAATCAACTACTAACCCTCCTTCTTTTTCATTCCGACTGGGAAGCACTATCTTTGAATGCTCCCTGATTTGCATTTTATTATACATTGTATCGCTGTTGCTCTAAGGCTGGAATAGTTCAGTTCCATCCGGAAAATTTATCTGTTTGTCACTGGAACAGGAATGCCGAGATCAGAATTTAACTCCAAAGTTATCTTCAGGATCCCTCGTCCTCACCTCAGGAACTGATCGATGGCATCGAAGGATTGCACGAGGAGTTGCTGATACAGCCACTCTCTTTCACGCAATGCCATTTCCAGTCGTTTTCGTTCAGTGATGTTATGAGAAATCGTGACCACAGAAGTGATGATCCCGTATACGTCTTTTATAGGAGAGAGACTGTCACTGAACCAGAGTACCTCCCCTTTCCAGACAAACGGCGATTCTTCGTGAATGCATCGCCCGGTTTTCGCCACATTTTTCACTCGCTCAACAATTTTATCTGCAGACTCCCTATCAAGAATATCATACGGAGTCGACCCGATCATCATTTCTCGTGATACTCCATATCTGGCGGGAGTATTGAAGTACAGGTATCGTCCTTCAGGATCCTGCATGAAGATCAAATCTTCTGTTCTGTCAAGGAGGAGCCGAAGCCGCTCCTCACTCTCGCGCAATGCTTCTTCCAAAAGCCTGTGTGAGGTGTTATCGTGAATGCTGCCTATTAAATTCGTGGGATGACCGCTCTCGTCAAAGACTGCAGTGATATGACAATCTCCGTATTTTTTCCCAGCAGGGTAATCCCGAACTTCTTCCCATTGTATTGTTTTCTTCTCTAAAATTGCCCGGCGACACTTCTCGCGGACTCTTGAAATTAAAGGCTCACGGATGACCTCATCAACAAATTTACCCACAACCTGATCTTCAGGAAGATGGAGGCCGTCGAGAAATGATTGATTAACTGTAAGGAAACGAAGGCGATTGCCCGGCTCCACTGACAAGTAAAACAATCTATCAGGGATATTACTATAGATTGAAAAAAGTCTGGCGTTCCCGGATCCTCAGCACTTCTTCCGCATGTTTATGATCAGTGATATCTCGTATTGCGACCTGAATCGCAGGTCTGCCACTGAAGGTTGTTTTCACTCCCCTCCCCTCAACATCAATCGTTTTCCCGTCCAAACGGAGCATATGCAATTCGATCGGAGGTGTTATTTCCCCGTTCAGGTCTTTTTCAATATTTTTACGGACTGCATCCCGGAAGTCCGGATGAATAAAATCAAGAATATTTTTACCGACCATTTCTTCCGCGCTTTTTGCCCCAAAAATGGCAAGAGCTGAAAGATTCAGGAAAATGATTTTTCCTTCCTCATGTATGATAACGGCATCAGGAGATATGTCAACAAGGGTTCGGTATCGCTCTTCACTTTCCCGTAACGCCTCCTCTGCCTTTTTCCGTTCCGTGATATCACGGGAGATAATCGCGATTCGTCTTACTTCTCCATGATCCACAATGATGGGGTAAGCAACCGTGTCGAACCACAAGCCGTCGCGTTCATCTTCAAAACGCACCATCTGTTTCGTTTCCAGGACCTGACTTATCATCCTTCGTCGTAATCGCGCAACGTCCTCAGGAAGGGGAGTATCTGCTAGTATCCCAATCAAATCAGCTTTAGGCTTTTTTAAACGGAGTGCAGCGGTTTCATTCAAATCAAGCATTACACCCCGGGTATCTGTCAGGAAAACAGAATCTGTCGGTGCATTCATAAGTGCACGAGCCGTCGCTTCGCTTTCCTGCAACGCTCGCTCTCCTTTTTTTCGTTCGGTAATATCTTCGAGGATAATAGATGCCCCTCTGCGTCCATCCTCAAAAACCGTGGGTGCGATCCGGCAAAATACTATGATATCCTTTGTATTGAGAGTAATCTCTCCGGCCCATTCTTTACCAGCAATACCCTCTCTTATCCTTTCAATAAATCCCGCGAATTCTTCGTCAAAAACCAGCGCAACGGGCGTATATTCGATATTTTTTCCTAAAACATCTTTTTCTGCTGTCTCGATTAGGTCAAGAAATGGCTCGTTTATGAAGATTATCCTGAGATTATGATCCAGCTGCACGACCATTTCCGATGAGATTGAAAGTACTGCGGAAAACGGTACTCTCTGTGATGGTGTATAGATCTTTGCCATGCCGAATTTCCGCATCTCAACCTGTCCTGATATGAGGAGGTTCTCAAGATATCGTCCTGCAGTATTCCGGTTGATGCGGAGCGCCCTGACGATTTCTGAGATACTCAGGCCTTGTGGATTTTTCTTCAAAAGATCCTTGATTTGGAGAGCGGTCTCCTTACGCAGAGCCATTCTTTAGAGTTTTATCGTGCCTTCAAGATATAACCATTCAATTATATCGTTTCAACACCGGGAACTGTCATTTTTAAACTTTTTTTAAGAAAAAAGAAGATCCTATTACTCTTTTGTCCTAATTCCATCTCCTGTGATCTCAAAATCGAAGGAGGCACCCTCTGGCTGTGAACGATGTTTGACGAGACGTGCCCTGCGAAACCCGGGACCATCTGTTTTCTCAAGCCGGATAATTACCTTCGAGATATGCTCGAGAGCAGTACCGCCAAGGCCGAAATAGGAGTTTTTTATTGTGTCCATGTACACCTGGTTGGTTATTATTACCGGTATTTCATATCTTTTGGAATAACCGAGCAGACTGGATCATCTGTCGCGTAAGCATCTGGATGGAATCCCTTCCCTTCTCGAGATCGGTCCGGTACAGTGCCGTTGCAGAATCCATCACCAGCAAACCGGGTTTCTGCGCCTTCAGAACCTTCTCTGTTTCGGCAATCATCGCACCCTGGTGCTCAAAGTCTATAGGTTCGAATAAGAAGAGCCGTTCGGCAATTTTTTCTGTTTCCTCTCCGGCGATCTGGCGGAATCTCTCGATGGAAAAACCTTCTGAATCGATAAATACGACGGACTGACCCTGCCGGAGGCATGTGACGGCAGCTATCATGCTCAAGGTGCTCTTTCCGCTCGCCGGTTCTCCGTAGAACTGGGTTATTGTCCGTACTTCAAGTCCTCCGCCAAGCAGACAGTCAAGCGCCAGGTTCCCGCTGCTCCGCCGGTCAGTCTTCATCCGTCACCCTTTCCGGTACTGCCTTTTTTACCGATTTCCAGCCGGCTTTTTCAATGAAATTCAGTACATCACGCACAGGAATGCCGATTTCTGATGCCCAGGCGCGGGCATCATCAAATTCCGCTTTGAGCGAATAAATTTCGCCATTCATCCACCCGATCTTAACGGGCACCGTACGGTGGTTTCCTTCGATTTCTACCTCCACGTTTTCGATGGTTCGTTCAGCGATAAACCGGTGGACTGCTGGAATGCAGCGAATGCCAAGCGTTCCTAGTTCCCGTGCCATCAGCACTGCCAGCTCCGCACTCGTGTCAGGGACGCTGATCACCCGGATAAGAAAACCCGGTCTTCCCTTCTTCATGATGATCGGAATCGCACCTGCATCCCGAGCACCATTTTCCATAAACCTGGAAATTGCATGGGCAATAACCTCTCCGCTGGTATCGTCGATATTGGTCTCGAGAATATCGACAGTGTCCTGATTCAGCGGTCCTTCGTCTGCAGTCAATTCGATGACCATAGCCCGGATTACATTCGGAACATCCGTCGGATCCCGGGTCCCCGCTCCATATCCTACAGCCTTAATGGTGTAGGTTCCGGGATCAGGAGCGGCGATCGTCGAGAATTCTGCGAGGAGTGCGGCCCCGGTTGGCGTGCAGAGTTCACCCTCTTCTGCTCCTTGTCGGACGATAAGTCCGGATTGAGAGAGAATTACAGCAGTTGCCGGAGCAGGTATCGGGAACACACCATGGGAGCCGGTCACAGTCCCATGGCCCAGAGTCACTGGCATCACTGCAGCACCTTCAACACCGAGCGAATAGAAAGCCGTGCAGGCACCGAGTATGTCAGCAATGGCATCATCAGCTCCCACTTCGTGAAAGTGCTCATGAGATCCGTGAACCCGTTCCTCGGCATCGCTGACCCTAGTAAAGACCCGTTTTGCCATTGCGAGCGCCCCGCGAGGGACGTCAGCCGATGCAGCATCAAGGCGGTTCATAACATCAGAAAGTGTGCGATGGGTAGAATCTGCATGGGTACTCACCTTCACGGCACGGACACCGGCCCGGGTAACTTCGGTGATCGCCGGTTCTGCCGTAACAGACTTCATTGCCTTCAGGACAGAAATCCTGTCTGCTCCACAGTCCAGCAAGGCACCAAGGATCATATCGCCAGCCGCGCCGTGAAATGGATCAAAAACCAGAACCAGCATTTACAGTACTTATAAATCCCTGCGTATATGACCTTTAAGGTAATGCCTGAAGTGCAATTGAGGGTGGATTCTGCGTACCCTGGGGATCAGGGTGGCGGGAAGGCCCGGCTTGATCCTGAGACAATGTTAATTCTTAAGATCTCGCCCGGCGATCTTGTGGCCATCGAAGGAAAACGCCGGACTGTTGCCAAGGTCTGGCGGGCACTTGTCGAAGACTGGAACCAGCGCAAAATCCGCATTGATAATTTTACCCGTCTGAATGCCGGAGTAAGCATCGGTGATACGGTCAGGGTTGTGAAAATTGCCGAAGAGGTGGAGGCAAAAAGGGTTGTCCTCGCCCCTCCTGAAGACCTCCCCAAAAAAATACCAATTGCCAACAACCCCCACGTGTTGAACGGACTCATCGATTTTCCTGTTGCGAAGAACGATTCGGTACCCATCATGCTGGGTCTGCCATTCATCCAGCCGCAGATCGTAGCGTTCAAGGTAGTTGAGATCGAGCCGGAAGAAGCCGTAATCATCACCAAGAATACCACCATCGAATTCTCCGATAAACCCGCCGCAGGATTTGAAGGTATCAAACAGTTCTCTTACGAGGATATTGGGGGACTCAAGGACGAACTTCAGCGTCTCCGCGAGACTATCGAGCTGCCGCTTCGTCATCCCGAACTTTTTCAGAAACTGGGAATAGAGCCGCCCAAAGGTGTGCTTCTCTATGGTCCTCCCGGGACCGGAAAGACACTGATCGCAAAAGCGGTTGCAAGTGAGAGTGGTGCGCATTTCATTCCAATCGCCGGCCCCGAAATCATATCAAAATACTATGGAGAGAGCGAACAACGGCTCCGTGAAGTCTTTGAGGAGGCACGGGACAACGCTCCCTCTATCATCTTTATTGATGAGCTCGATTCTATAGCTCCCCGCCGTGAAGAGGTGACGGGTGAAGTGGAACGACGGGTTGTTGCCCAGCTCCTGACGATGATGGATGGCCTTGAGGAACGCGGGCAGGTCGTTGTTATAGGAGCGACAAACCGGGTTGATGCTATCGATGCTGCATTACGGCGGCCAGGACGTTTTGACCGAGAAATCGAAATTGGCGTACCCAGCGAGCTGGACCGGATTGAAATCCTCAAGATCCATACGCGGAACATGCCCTTTGCCGAGGACAAGAACCTAACGCTGCTTGCCCAGCAGATACACATTGGGGTTGAACCGCAGAGATAACAAGTCAAGGAGGCCGAGGACAAGGCCAAGGATAAGTACCTAACGCTGCTGGCTAAGGCAAACGCATGGTTTTGTCGGTGCTGATCTTGCCGCGCTTTCCCGTGAGGCGGCAATCCGTGCCCTCCGCCGCTACCTGCCGGATCTCTCCGAACATCTCGATGCCGATGAGATCCCGGAGGAAGTGTTAGAGAATCTCAAGGTTTTCCCAAGTGACTTCCGCAGCGCCAAGCGTGATGTTGGCCCAAGCGCGATGCGCGAAGTGATGCTCGAAGTTTCGCATGTGAAATGGGATAATGTGGGAGGGCTCGAAGATGCAAAGACCGAAGTCCGTGAAGCGGTCGAGTATCCCCTGACCCACCGGGCAGAAATTCGAAGACCTCGGTATTGAACCCCCGCGGGGCGTACTTCTCTATGGGCCACCGGGGACAGGGAAGACACTGATTGCAAAGGCAGTTGCAAGTGAGAGCGGGGCAAACTTCATCCCGGTTCGCGGACCGCAGCTTTTCGTCCAAATGGGTTGGCGAGAGCGAACGTGCGGTGCGCGAGATATTCAAGAAGGCGCGGCAAGTTGCCCCCTCCATTATCTTTTTTGATGAAATTGACGCATTGGCGCCAGCACGGGGCACATCCAGCGACTCACACGTACTTGACAACGTGCTCAATCAGATCCTGACCGAAATGGATGGGCTTGTTGAGTTGAAGGACGTAGTCATTATGGGGGCAACTAATAAACCGGATATTGTTGACCCGGCACTCCTCCGGGCAGGACGTTTCGACCGGCTCGTATATATCGGCGAACCTAGTTTCGAAGACCGGAAAAAGATCATCAATATTCACATCCGGTTCATGCCAATCGAAGGTTCTGCACTCGAAGAGATCATGCACCTGACGGAAGGATACAGCGAGGAAGAAATTGGGGAGCTTGTTGAAAAACTGGGAAGAGATCGGAATCTTGAAATCAGTGATATAAAGTCTGTTATAACAGTGGCGGGAGGCAGTACAGGTATCTCTATCGGCACCCGCAGAAAACGTCTTGTCGAACTCATGCATGAGAAAAATCTTGTCTTATTAGATGCAGTCCGGAACCGGCTTGCTACAACACTCTCAGGGATTACCCAGGGATTTGTCGGATCAGACTTGGAATCTATCTGCCGGGAAGCGGGTATGTTGGCTCTACGTGAGGACACATGTCGAGATAATGCAATAGAATCTTTGGATAGATATTTTGAAATTGAACATATCAGTAGGGAATCATTTGTAAAATCGGATTTGGAGAAAATTGTTAATATTATCAATCCGCAAAAAAAGGATAGCAATGAGTTAAAGAATGCTGCTCCGCACTATGAATCAGTATTTAAAAATCTCAACGAATATCTAAAAATTACAAGTCTTGACGCGGCAAAAATGTCCAAAAATGATTTGGAAAAATTTGTAAATTCTTTAATTCAAAAAGAAAAAATTTCTTCAAATGTCACCATGACGCATTTTGAGGAAGCCCAGAAGAAGGTGCATCCGATGATGAACGAGAGACTCAGGGATTACTACAAGAAGATCCAGCAGCATTTCAAAGGCGGTCTTCCTCAGCAGGTCCAGCCGCCGGAGTACCAGTAAATTTTCCTCATTTTTTGTTTGCCGAGTTTTTTTGAATTTCTTTGACTGCCACTTAAAAACTCGCCCGGTGCACGTGCGTTTTCTTTCTGCCCCACCCGAAAACTGAAACGGACCTGTCTGTTAAGAGTAATTATCGATATATTATTGGCTCAAATTATGTCCGTTCTTTAAAATAAGGTTTAAATTGAGACTCTATATAACGCTCCTAAAAGGCTCGTAACGAATTTTCAAGAGCCAATAATTCTTCATGCTCACCATAATAGAAACGCGGAGGTGATCATACAACAGAATACCGCTACCGACCTCGTAATTCTTTGCCCGTTTGCAAAAATAACCGTTTTTGGAGATATCCAAAAACGGAGGATGATACGGTTTGGTTTTATACTGTCAGACACCATTCAAAGCCTTTAACGGGCCCGGATTAACCGTATGTCACAAGGGAAGATCAACAAAATACCCGCGAAATTATCAATACCGTGGGAACAGTTGATATTTCCTTAGAGGATGAAATCACAGTATCAGAAAGAATCACACATTTCTTGGGTGCCAGCTACGAAGATAAACCTCTCGGTGATGCTCGGATTTTCCGGCTCAATTTTTTTTAAAAAATCGAAACGTTTTTGAAAAATTATCAAAGCCAAACCTAACAAAAATTAAATCTCAGTTTTCAAGAATACCATACTCCAATCAGGTACTCAAGTTTATTCGCAGTAGGGATCGCTTGCCCATTCTTCGTATACTTTTTTTTCCGGTCTCCCCCCATGCCGTGGGCGTGGCGGGGATGATGCCCTGTCCTGTTCTGTCTCATCGTCATCGAGACCGACTTCTTTCCATTCCTGCGCCTTTTCTGCCGGGCGGGAAACCTGTTCCCGGACCTGTGGGTGCCGGCGGTGGTCATGCTGACGGGGTCTATCATTCCGGGTATCGGGTACGTTGTGTGATTCATCCACCATAAGTATCAGAAAAGATAATTCAGGAGAGGTTACAGAAATACCTTGCTCAGGAAACCAGTACATATAAAAGGCGCAATGGGATCACCGTTCGCATATTCTTTCATCACCCTGACGCACCTGAAACAGGGAAGACCATATTTTTTTCGTTCATGATCGCGCCATTTTTTTTGGTTGATCGTAGCGGGATACCGGTAAGGAAAACCCGTGATACGTCGACTCAGATAATCAACACCTAAATAACTCAAGGTCAAATTTGTCTTATCAGATCTTCCTGATAATCCATGCCGAACGTCACGACCCTCCTGGACGCAAAAAGCGTTCCTGCGGTAAAAGCAGGACTAATCTGCCCGACGCGGAACAAGACGGACAGTCTACGGAAAACTCCGAAGTGAGATGGACCGGATCGGTCTCGGGCTTTCAGGACGCGGGGTTAAAAAGGGTGACCGGGTCTGTTATCTATCTGGAAAGCTCCCTGGAGTACCTGATCAGCTATTTTGCCATCTGGCGTATCGGAGCTGTAGCAGTACCCTACGAAAATCGTTTACCGTGGCGAGGAATTACTGCATGCGATCAATGATGCCGGTGCTTCCGCAATTATCACTGATGGTCAGGGAGTGAACATTGTTGCCGCGATCCGTTGTAACGCCCCTACTTTCTCATGTATTATTTGTACCGATGGTACATGTGACGGATCGGTTTCATGGGAATCGTTCCCCCCGCCGCTCCTTGCCATGCGGGAGGTAAACTGCGCTGCCGATGACATCTGTCATATCCAGTATACCGCAGGGACAACGGGAAAACCCAAGGGAGCGATGCTCACGCACGGAAACTGGATGACTGCGCCCGATACCGAGCGTGAGGCGCAGGCTACGGCCGGACGATGTGTATCTTGGTATTTATCCTATGGGGCATGTAGGAATTTCGTGGGGACTTGCCGTCCTCCGTGCAGGGGGTCGTACGTCATGATGGAGCGCTTTGACTTCGACCGGTATCTCAGTTATGCTGAACAGTACGATGTCACGGTTCTTTCCGGCATGCCCCCCCGGTGATTCACTCCCTCGTCCATTCCCCGACTGGGACCGAAAAACATCTTGCACGTGCCCGGCTCATTATTTCCGGTGGGGGGGCAACTCCTGCCGACGGTCTGGGAAGCATTTGACCGTCGCTATCCTATACCGTCGCCAATTCGTATGGGTTATCGGAAACGATTGTTATTGGTTCTGGTACTGCAACCCTGCCGAAGTTCCCAAACCTGACAAAGGATTACCGGGGTATATGTGTTGCAGTTGGTTATACCGAAGTGGCAATCGTGGACGTGGATAATCCTGATTAAGAACTTTCTTCAGGTGAGAAAGGGGAGATCGCGCTCCGTGGGCCTTCAATTACCAAGGGATACTGGAATATGCCTGAAGAGACCGCGGCCGTATTCCGGCATGATGGCTGGTTCCTGACCGGTGATATCGGATATCTTGACGACGAAGGGATTCTCTCCATCACGGACCGTAAAAAAGACATGATCATTATGTCAGGCTTGAAGGTCTACCCGACAGAGGTTGAGAATGTGATTATCCAGCACCCGGCCGCTGCTGATGTCGCCGTTTTTGGCGTTCCTGATGAACGCAAAGGGGAGGTCCCGGTGGCAGCGGTCGTGTTCAAAACTGGTTTTTCCCTCACGAGATCGGAGCTTGAATCCTATTGTCGGATCCGTCTTGCCGGTTACAAGATTCCAGGTATCCTGATGATAGTCGATTCACTCCCAAGGGTTCACGGATGGAAGTTGCTGCGCAGGAAACTGCGGGAATCATTCGACGACCGGGCATAGTATTATAAAAAAACCTGGATACTGTTCACCAAACTCCGTAGGTCCACACAAACCTTTTTAAGAGTTAAAAAAATATATCCCTGAAGCATTTTGGCAGACACAAAAAGCCATATCCAGGATATTCCGGAAACCGGAAAACCAAAAAAACGTTCCACAGGTATCACCGGTCTTAACCTGCTGCTTGATGGTGGATTCCCCGAAGGTACGATCATCATGATCTACGGCACACCCATTGCCGGGGTAGATCTTGCGGCAAAGCAATTCTGGAAAGTGGATGGCGAAGAGGGTACATATCTGATGAATGATGGGGACGTCGAGCCGGGAATGATCGATGCCTCCGAACTTCATCCGGAGATGTATATGACCCAGATGGCAGGAGGAAGGATTGTGGTCGATTCACTTTCGACCATCATCCTCAAATATGGTATTGAGGAAGCGCTGAAATTTTTACGGCTTTCCCGCGAGGAAATGAAAAAACGTCGTTCAAATATTATGTTCGTTGTTTACTCCGGTATCCATGAACCGGTAGAGATGACCAGAATTATGCGGGCGGCTGATATTGTTATCGAGTTCAGCACAATGATTAACCAGGCCGAGATCGAACGTACACTTGCAGTCCATAAAATGAAGGACGCAGCCTCACCGCGGAGACTTTTGCCATTCCTTATCACGGAAAATGGCATCGAAGCATCAACCACATCGAGGGTCGTGTAATTTTTTTATTTTTTTTGACTTTAGCGAGATTACAATGCCAGCCGGACCTCCTTTGCAGCGACTGTCAGATTTTTTAATTTGCTATAGGCAACCTCGTGCGATCGCATCCGCATACCGCAATCGGGATCGAGCAGCATAATCCTTGGGTCGAATATTTCTATCCCCTGTTCGATCCGCTTCCTGATCTCTGCAATACTTTCCACGGTTTCAGATGCAGAGTCGAGACAGCCATACCCGATCATCCGTCCGGCAAGATCGCGGCGCGAGAGCAGATCAAGGTTAACCGGGTTGTTCGCAAACTCGAAATCCAGCACGTTCACGTTGAACTTCAGGATTTCGTCTATGACATTCCCCAGATTCCCGCAGACATGCAGGCAGGTAGGTACATGAAGAGCTGCCGTGATGAGTCCGATGGCCTGTTTTCCGATCTCAAGATCGGACATTCCGGTAGAAAACATCGGTTCATCGATCTGCAATAGGGTGATCCCGGCTGCTTCCAGCGCTTTCGCTTCAGGAATGAGTGCCGCGGCAAGATCCAGGGCAAGTTCCTCTCTGCTGCGGTACATCGGGGTGGAAATGTGGAGGCCATGGGCAAGCGTTGTAGGGCCGGTGATGATCCCCTTCACTTTCGGGGCTTTCGTGAGGGCATATTTCGTATCCCCAACCGTTATGGGTCCGGATGCAGGTTGTATCTGACCGATGACCTCCTGTCCTTTTATGCCGGGAAGTTTTGAGGCAAATACCTGGATCATATCGCCGCGGACCTGGCCGTCCGAAATAATATCGATTCCCGCTTTGATCTGGTCATTAACTGCGGTCTCAACGGCCGTATGGAGCGGGTCGAAAAGATTTCTCAGGCCGCCCCCTTTCACGACAGGATAACTCCCGACTACGGTAGTCGGCAGCACTTTGTTGATAAAATACTCCTTTGTCATACACTATCCAGGAAATTAATCGTATATCCGGATCAGCCGCGGCGATAAAAAAAGTATGCGGTCAGGGAACCAGCCGGTGCATGTCACGCGGGAACAGTACTGCCTCGCGCACGTTTGATAACCCAAGCATCGTCATAACCAGCCGATCGGCACCCAGTCCCCAGCCTGCGTGAGGAGGCATGCCGAACCGGAACGGGCGGAGGTAAAATTCGAAACTTTCCGGGTTCAGGCCCTTATTCCGGATCTGCCGGACGAGAAGATCATGGTTGTGGATACGCTGGGCGCCGCTTGAAAGCTCCATCCTCGGGTGCATGAGATCGAATGCCTTGCAGACAGAAGGATCGTTCTCATACGGCATGGCATAGTAGGGCCGGATCGCACTCGGCCAGTCAACGATAAAGTAGTGGCCACCCATCTCCGATCCGATAGCCCTCTCTGCGGCAGGACTGATATCGTCGCCGTAGCCGATCGGGTCTTCGATCCTCGCCTTCGCGATCTCTATGGCTTCGCAATAGGGAAGCCGGGGGAAGGGGGTTCCTGGGACGACAAAATCGGAAATCTCCAGCCTTTCGAGGTGGCTGCGGCATGTCGTGTTGACATATTCATAGGTTTTTACGATCAGCTCCTCAAGGATGCGCATTACCTCGAGATGATCAGCGTACGAGACTTCAATATCGATCGATGTAGCCTCGTTCAGATGTTTTGTCGTGTTGTGCTCCTCTGCACGGAAGATTGGCCCGATCTCATAGACTTTCTCAAATCCGGCTGCCATCATCATCTGCTTGTAGAGCTGGGGGCTCTGGTTGAGAAATGCTTCCTTGTCAAAATATGCGATTGGGAAGAGCTCAGTGCCACCTTCCGTTGCTGCGGCAACAATCTTGGGGGTGGTGATATTGATGTATCCTTCATGATGCAGGTATTGGCCGATGGCATGCATAGCGGCGCTGCGGATCTGGAAGACCGCAGCGACGCGAGGTCTCCGGGCATCGAGGAAACGGGCATCAAGCCGCGTATCGAGATCGGCCGGGACCTTCTCGACTACATCAAGAGGGAGGGGGCTGTCAGCCATGCTGATGATCTCGAATACCTCAGGTACCAGCTCACGCCCCCCGGGTGCTTTGTCGATCGCCTTAACTACACCTGTGACCCGGACGACCGATTCGCGGGAGACCTGTTTTGCGGCGGTCAGTACTGCTTCGGAAGCTTTTTTTTTGGGATGGTTACCTGGATTATACCGCTACGGTCACGGATCAAAAAGAAGGCAAGACCTCCAAGATCCCGCACCTCGTGAACCCAGCCGCAGACTTCTGCATGGCCGCTCTCAGGTGTGACTGATTGAATGGGAATGCGCATGATGAAATCCTATACCTATGGGGTGCTCAGGCTAATGGATTTTATGGGAATATCGGTATCCTGTTCTCATGATTTTCAGCGTCGTCCTGCGAAGAAGGAATACCTGATAACCGGAATAACCAGGTATATCAGCAGAGAGCCGGAAGGGATAACAAATGAAACAATCGCTGCTGTGAACGCGACCCCGGGGATCAGCAGGGATCTGGAAAGATGCAACTGCAGGAAGTTTTTGTCGGCCTCAGGATCGCACAGGTGGCCGGATTTTGAAATATAATATCCATGGTACACAAAGAGGAGCCCGACTATCAGAATATTGATATGGAAAAGCAACACGGCGATCCGGGCTTCGGGATAGTCCCCGGCCACATCCGTGGAGAATGGTATGAAAACAATGGAAATGAGAAGGATGATATTGATCCAGAGCAGGCGAGGATCAACGGTACGGACGAAATGGAACTGGCGATGATGACTTAACCAGAAGCTTGCAATAATTAAAAAAGCGGCTATAAAAATAAAGAACTGAGGGATGAGACCAAAAACCATGCCGGGAAGCATGGCTTGAGCCTGGGCAACAGAAGGTCTCGGTGGATTTATGCCCAGGACAAGGAGGGTCATTGCAATCGCAAAGATCCCGTCGACCATTGCCTCCAACCGGTTTTTTGAGATATGGTAATTTATTCCTATTGGCGATCCACTCATACCGTATCATAGAACTATCTCAATTCGTAGATATCAATATCCTGCTGTGAAACCGGAGAATAAAAAATGTACCGAAGGAAAATTTGAGCGTTTTTTTCCAAATTCCTGCACCATCACCCGCATTTGAGATACCACAATACGGGATTTCCTTCTCGAGCGCATCCTTATATCCCGATGAAGAAATCACTACAGGGAGAATCATTTATGAAGATTATTGGCGTCAGTGCAAGCCCGAAAATGGAAAAAAGCCAGACACGCCGGCTCGTTATGGGTGTCCTTGAGGGAGCACGTCAGACCGGGGCAGACGTTACCCTTGTGGACATCTGCAGCCTGGAAATTAATTACTGTACTGCCTGCGGGACCTGTTACGCCAAGGGCGAGTGCATCCATGATGACGATTTTCCGGTAATCCTGGAGAAAATGCTGGATGCGGATGGTATTGTCTGGGGCTCGCCAAATTATACCAACTCGGTTACTGCCCAGCTCAAGACCCTCCTCGACAGGATGGCAGATTCGATCCATTGCCAGTCATTTTCCGGAAAGTACGGTTGTTCGGTCTCGACCGCCGGGGGATCGATGGCAGAAGAGGTTGCGGATTATATGAACCTGACGATGTGTAATCTTGGCGCCACGACGGTTGGAAAGGTGGCAGTCCTTCTCGGCGCCGATCCGCATGCAATAGAACCTGCAGAGAAAGAGGCTAAGGATCTTGGTAGAAAGCTCACTGAGGCAATCCGGACACAGTGGAAGGATCCGGCACAGCAGAAGATACACGAAGAACGCAAAGAGTACTTCAAACGACTTGTAATGTTCAACAAGGACCTCTGGAAGCACGAGTATGATTACTGGAAAGGTTTAGGCGAACTGAAATAGACCGGGCGAATTTTTTTCCATCTCTATTGTACGCATTACGCTTGTGAATGTAACTCTTTTAATTGCCGTTCCTGCATCATTCCATCCCGATCTCATACCCCCCGTCAGTCAGCACTTTTTTGATCCCCCTGATATGATCCCATCCCCGTGTTTCCAGTTCAATGATCACCCTCGCCATTTGCAGGGGGGTATCACGCTCTCCCTGCATATGATTTATCCGAATAATATTGCCCCGTTCCTGGGCGACCATCGTGAGAATCCGGGCAAGTGTGCCCGGCTGGTCATCGAGCAGGACCGAAAAACGCATGATGCGTCCCTGGCGGACCAGCGATTGCCGTATAACCCGGAAGAGGAGGGTACTTTCGACATTTCCCCCGCTGATCACGAGAACAACATTGCTTCCGGAAGGTATATCGATGGATCCGTTCAGGATAACAGCGAGCGGGACAGCACCAGCGCCCTCAGCAACGACATGCTTGCGTTCAAGGAGCAACAGCATTGCATCGGCAATCTCCTCTTCGGAAGCAAGAACGTGTTGATCAACGTACCGTTGTATGATGGGAAGCGTACCAGTCACCGGTCTCCGCAACACGGATACCGTCAGCGATGGTTTTTCCTCCCCGGTTTGGGCAGGATGAGCCATTGCGGAGCATTTCACCGGCTGACAGGCACATACTGCTCCGGGCTCCGATTATAGTAATATCCGGCTTCATCTCTTTTGCCGCGGTTGCAATGCCCGCGATAAGACCCCCGCCCCCTACCGGAACGACTATGATATCTGTCGCTGGCAAATCGTGGAGAATCTCGAGCCCGATGGTTCCCTGACCGGCAATTACCGCATCATCGTCATACGGGTGAATGAAGACATTTCCTTTGCGTGCGATCTCCCTGGCCTTCTCAATACTCTCCTCAAGGGTCTGGCCATGAATAATTACCTGAGCCCCGTAACTCCTGGTTGCTTCCTGCTTTGAAAGGGTAGACCATTCCGGCATGACGATGGTTGCGGGAATGCCGGCAGAACGTGCGGCTACTGCGACACCCTGTGCGTGGTTCCCGGCCGAAGCAGCAACTACCCCCGGTGTTCTGCTTGTAGTTGCATGAGAAAGAATCTTGTTGGTAGCTCCGCGAACCTTGAAGGATCCTGCCTTCTGAAGCGTTTCGAGCTTGAGATAGACATGTGCCCCGGTCAAATCGGAGAGAGTGGGCGAGTGGACGAGGGGGGTGTGAATGATGTGCGGAAAAATCCTTGTTTCAGCCGCATGGATATCTGCAAGTGAGACCATATACATGAAAAATATATCCGGTAAGATATGATGGTTGCGCCCTGAAGAATAGTCCTGACCCCCTGCTGTTTTGCGGCATATCCGCTGTCTGAAAAACAGATCTACTGAAGAACGTGGCAATGAAAAAAAATTATGAGCAGTTATGGTGTCATCCGCTTCTTAATCATCTCGAGCGCCTCGAACGCCTCCCGTCTTACTGAAACATTCTCATCGGTAAGGAGCCCGGTCAGGTGATCGATTGCTTTCTGGTCGCCGATCTCGCCAAGAAGCAGGGCTGCCCGCTTCCGCACGTCACTTTGATCGTCTTTGAGTACCATAATGAGCGGCGTTGTTGCAGGTTGACCGAGCATCCAGAGGGCTTCCATGGCGCTCGTCCGCATCATCACGTCACCTTCGCGGAAAGCCTGCATGAGTGGTGCGATGGCAGGGACTCCCAGAGCGGCGAGCGCTTTTACCACGTGAACACGGACTGACCTGTCAGGATCATCGAGTGCTTTCATGAGGGGAGGGATTGCACGGGTATTCCCGATCTGGCCAAGGACTTCAACCGAACCCCTGCGGATCTTTGGATTCTGATCACCGAGAGATTTTATCAACGTATCTATGGAAGGTTCACCGATAGTGACCAGAGCGAGGATGGCTCTTCGGAAGATATCTTCGTTCGGATCGGAAAGTGCCCGGACAAGAGGGAGTATTGATGGCTCCCCGAGAGAGCAGAGAGTTGCCATCGCAGCCATTCTGACAAATTCCTTTGGATCATTGAGTGTTTCGACGAGCGGAGCGATTGCCAGAGGATCTCCGATCCGGCCTAGAGCTACTGCGCTCTCCTGCCGTACACTGGCATCGGAGTCTTGGAGTGATTCAATGATGCGGGAAACAGCCGAAGATTCACCCATAATCCCGAGGGCCTGAACGGCACCCCTCCGGATAAAAGGGTGGTTGTTTTTCAATGCCTGAATCAGTGAACCTGCCGCCGGATCGCCTATTAACTGGAGCGCACGCACGATCTCCTGTCGTATATCGTCACCCGGCTCCTGAAAAGCCTCGATCAATGGTCCGACAGCCGGAGCACCGATCTTACCGAGCGTATCAGCAGATCCTCTCCTTATGATCCAGTACTCATCACCAAGTCCATGGATAAGCGGTCCGATGAACGGCTCACCTAAATCGCCGACCGATCGCACCGCATTCCACCGGTCATCAAGATCACCTTCACTGAGCGCCGTAAGGAAGTTCTTATAGTGTACTGATTGATCGCGGAGGAGCACCTCCTCTTTCTCCCCCTTCCCGTCCTCGTCTGCTTTTACCGATTTAAACAGGTTGAGGAATTTGTTGGTAACTCCCATAAAAAATCTCTCCGGACGAATATTAGTATAAAATCCCTCAAATAGGTATCGGATATCAGTGACGGGTTATTCTCTCCCTTTGGATATTAAAACTGTTTTTTTATAAACAATCTATACGATTATATGAGAAATTTCAGTCGACATGCAAACGGATTGCAGATTATAATTTTTACGCTGTATCCTCTGTTTTTTTTTCTCATGACCCTGACAATAATAAAATCTGATATCTTTGAATTTCTGCAAATTCTGGTAAAATGCCGGAAAAAATGGTATGTAAAAATTACGTGGCGCTTACCGTGAATTGTATAGTACTGGACGATGTTTGGGGGATATCATATACATATACAGTATAGAGCCCCGTGGGCATTGCTGAATCAAGGGTATACCTGAAGTTCCAGTTGTCATCAGCGGTTACTGATACCGAACCCAAATCAACACCGCCGGAGAATCGGTCGGGCCCATATAATACGAGCAAAACATTCTGGGCGCCCGTTGTGCATCGGCCGGACAATCTTAGGGTATCTCCCCTGACGGCCGAATAACTGTTGGATGCAATCGAAACGCCACCCCCTCCCACAACGGAAAATTCAAACCTGTCAGATGTGGTTTTTTGTGCATCTTCCACAACCAGTGTATACCAGCCTGACTGGATCGAATACCCTGGATTCCACGTATAACTCCATGCATCCGCTGAATTGGTTTTCTGTGCTTCAAGGGAAACACCCTCATTGTAGTATCCTGGTCCGTACAGTGTCAATAACACCTTGGTACAGCCGGTGCATACACCGGAAAATACCTCGGATTCTCCAATAATCATTAAGGCACTGTTCGCCCGGACGGTTACTTTGGCGGGTGAAGATGTCGGACCGGTCATGGTCTGGGTCGTCGACAAATTCTGCTGGGATGTCAATGCGGCAAAATAATGAGATGTTCCGGAAGTTACGGTAATACCGTTAGACCAACTCTGGTATCCGGGATAACGGAATTCAAGGGTATGGTTTCCTTGATCTACATTGGCGATAGTGCTGGGGGTACTTCCTCTGAACTGATTGTCAAGATACACTTCAGCACCTGAGGGTGATGAAGTAACTTGAATGGTACCTTTATAGCTCTCGTTTGACAGGCACCCGGTTAATACAATGAAAACGCCAAATATCAGGATTATCAGGACAATCTTCCGGTTCATTCCTCTCTCCCACTGATAACCCTTATTGTGCAGTATAATATAGGTTTGCCAAACATGGACAACCGGGAAAATCAGCCCCCCTTCACGAGGCTGAGGATTTCATTGGCAAGCATCACGCTCTTTTCTTCACTTGTCATAAGTGTATCAAGCCTGACCGAGGTGTCAATAGTAACAGGATCACGGATATCCTGCACGAAAATATCGGTGATCCCTTCGTAGCAATCCAATGTTCCCCGGGAGCTGGTTCAAATCCTGCTGCCTTCATGAGTGCGCCGGCGGGCCCGCTGAATGGGGTAGTGCCCAGGAAGGGACTCACGGTTATGACCAGTTTATTCCTGATGGCATGCCGTATCCCTTCACATTCGAGGATCGGGGAGATGCTCGTAATAGGATTGGAAGGACCGATTACTACGGCCTCGCTCGCATCAATTATCGCCAGCCCCTCCTCGGTTGCCAGTGGGGGACTCTTAAAACTCCTCACCACCTGTTCGATCTCGATCTTCCCTTTTGAGCGCACCCAGTATTCCTGGAAGTGGATGAGGCCGAGTGCTGTTTTTACCTGTGTAGTCACTTCGGTATCGGTCATCGGGAGGACGTTTTCCCGGACTCCGAACCTGTCGCAAAGAATTTTCGTTGCATTGGTCAGGCGCATCCCGTTTCTCATCATCTCGCCACGTGCGATATGGACTGCCCGGTCCTTATCACCGATCGCGATAAACTCATCAATCCCGAGACGGGTGATCTCGTCATGGGTCGTAAACGAATCGTTCCTCACCCCCCACCATGTATCGGTGTTGAGAATCCCGGCAAACAGATACATAACCGTGTCAAGATCCGGTGAGATGTGATTTCCTGATATCCAGACATCCTCAGCGGTATTGACGATGACAGAAATTTCATGACGGTCCATTACTTTCTGCATGCCCTGCAGCAGCTTCGGGGTGCCCGTCCCGCCAGAAAGGAAGGTAATCATTACTCAATACTTTTATGCGATGTATATGAAGATTCTTTAGTGAATCCGTGAAGATCATAAAAGACCCGATTCATGGCTACATTGAGGTTGAGGATTTTGCACTTGCCCTGCTCGATTCTCCGATACTCCAGCGCCTCCGCTATATTAAGCAGCTTGGTTTTTCGTATCTCGTATATCCCGGAGCCAACCATACGCGCTTTGAACACTCTCTCGGTACCATGTTCCTTGCCGATGTGGCTTCGCGCCGGTTCGGGCTTTCCGATAATGAGCATGCGCTGGTGGTGGCGGCGGCACTTCTCCACGATATCGGGCACGGACCGTTCTCCCATGCAAGCGAACCGCTTATGAAAAAATTCCTGAACCGTTCTCACGATGATATAGAAACAATCGTGGATGAACTGACAGGAGGGGGCCTCATTCCAGGGAGGATCGATCCCGATGAACTCTGCGCCGTTGTAAAAGGGAAGCATCCCCTATCGGGGATAATTCATGGCGACCTTGATGTAGACCGGATGGATTACCTTCTCAGAGATGCGTATTATACCGGAGCGCCGTACGGATCGGTTGATGCCCAGCGACTTATCCGGCACCTGATCCGGACCAGCGAGGGGACCGTTCTTGATGAAAACGGTGTAAATGCCGCAGAATCCCTGCTCATCGCACGCACCCTGATGGGGCCTACTGTATATTTCCATCATGTAAGCCGGATTGGAGAGAGCATGTACCAGCTGGCTGTACTTGAGCATCTTGAGGGGACACAAAAGGAGATTGCCCGCACACTGTTTAAGATGGACGACGCGGGCTGCCTGCACGCGTTGCGGACATCTGAAAATCCTGTCGCCGGGGATCTTGCTCTCCGGCTCTACGAGCGCCGGCTCTACAAACGGGCGCTCTTTGTGGGAAGCGATCAGGTCAGTACAACCCTTTTCGAGCAGGGAGTACCTCTTGAAAAATGCCGGGAATTCGCAGGAAAGATCGCGTCGGAGGCAGGTCTCATGCCTCACGAGGTGCTTGTAGATATTCCGGCAATTCCAGGCGAGATGTCGCTCGGAGTCCGGGTGAAGAACAGAAATACGGTTGTCGGATTTAAAGAGATCTCCCCCCGCATCCGAACCCTCAACGCGACGCGACGCGAACAATGGCGTCTGGGTGTGTACACGATTCCCGAGCACCGGGATCTGGTTGCTGAAGTCGGCGGTGAGATTTTGCATATCAAAAAACCGACGAGGCAGGATACGCTGATATCCTTCGAATAAGATGTGTTTGAATGCAGATTTAAGCTCGGATTTACTTCCCGGTGAGATATTTTTAAATTCCTCCATATCTGATGAAAAAAGACTTAAAAAAGCAAGAGCATAGTGAAAAATAATATATTCGTCCTCCCAACACTCACCCATATGAATATCCGCATGTCCGTTATTCTTGCTCTTCTTGCCATGGCAGTATTAATTGCCGGATGCAGTCATATCCCCGGACCGGTTTCACCGACGCCAACACCAGCCTCCGAACAGACAACTGCGATATCGACTACAATGCCCCCTGCTCCGCAACCGTCTTTCACCCTGGGTGATCATTATCTCAAGAAGTCGTACGCCTTCCAGAGTGTGAAAGATGTGTATGTCGAAGATGTCAGGGTGGATAATGCATCGTGGGGAATCGGGTTTGACGTGCTTCCCCTCACCGATAACGTAACCGCGAGCTGGTTTGTGATGAAGGTAACCAACAGGGATTCCAATCAGACCGATATGTATGGTTATGGTGGCGCCTATGATTTTGAACCTCACCACCTGATACCGCGTTACACAACCGGGCCTTTTGAGATCGAGATGAAAGGATATCTGGTCAAGGTTGATGTAACGGTTGCGAAGAGAAATCCCTGACTTTTGAGGTAGATGTAATGATAGAAGACTGGATTGTAGTAACCGGTGGCGTGGTGGCAATTCTTGTCATCATGACCGCTGCAGTGTTGAGACTCCGGAGTACCGAACGCAGGATGATGGAAATCTCCTATAAACTCAAAGTTTATACCGATCTTTTAAACGCGATAACCGAGCTGAATCTTGCGGGTGGCGAACTGTACAAGATGGATAGTGCGAAAAAGAACCTTGCCCTGACGCTCAACCGGCTGAATCTCGTAGGAAGTTCCGGTGTGCTTAAGAGTACAAGCGATCTCCTGGACTTTCTGAACGAACATAAGGACAAGGAGTACGATACCATCCGCCTCCACAATATCCTCAATACGATCGTAATTGAAGCGCGGCGGGATCTGAACCCGACGCACGCCCGACGCATCGAGGAAGCACACGTGCGATACCGCTTTTTTGCGCCCCCAAAGACACGATGAATCCCGGTATTTTTTCCTGATTCGGCATAAACTCTTTTTATCACGAATCCGACATTGGTATCACAGGAGAGCGCGAGGTACGATGCAAAAAGAGTTTGTAATTGGAGTGACGGGTGCAAGCGGTGCATGCTATGCAAAACGCCTGCTTGAAGTGCTCTGCAGGAATGCGAAAGTTCACATCATTGTTTCGGATGTTGCAGGCGAGATTGCTGCTCATGAAGGGGTATCCTTCGAGGGGTTCAATGCAACGTACCATGCCATCGACAGGATGGGCGCATCGATCGCGAGCGGATCACACCCTGTTGATGGGATGGTCGTGATTCCCTGCAGTGCAAAAACGCTTGCGGCAGTTGCGTCAGGATATGCAGACAACCTGATCACCCGGACCGCAGATGTCTGCCTCAAGGAGCATCGCACCTGCATACTTGTTACCCGGGAGACGCCGCTCTCAAAGATCCATCTGAAGAACATGCTTGCCGCGGAGGATGCCGGGGCAACAATTATGCCTGCCTGCCCGGGATTCTACCACAACCCGGAAACGATAGACGGTCTGGTGGACATGGTCGTGGGACGTGTACTCGATCATCTTGGTGTGGAACATACTCTGATAAAGCGCTGGAGCGGTTACAATGCGTGAGTTTATCGAAAAAATGCGGGAATCCGGGCTGGTTATTGATGTTGAGGAACCGGTTTCGTCGGATATGCAGGCACCAAGGATGGCGAGTACCACTGACAAACTCCTGTTTTTCCACAAGATCGAAGGAGCCCGGGCAGTAATGAACCTCACTGCAAGCCGCCGTGCGCTTTCGATTGCCCTCGGCATTGATGAGAACATGATGGTAAAAACACTTGCCGAGGCAAAATTTGACGGAAACGTAAAAACAGCAGGCACACTCACGATGAGAAAACCTGACCTTTCCGAACTGCCTGTCATGCATCACTTCCCTAAAGATGCCGGGAAGTATCTCACATCAGGTATCGTATTTTCCCGGTTTGACGGCGTGGAGAATGCATCAATCCACCGGATGCAGGTGCTGGACGATCATCGAGTAGCAGCCAGGCTCGTTGAAGGGAGGCATACGCACGTGATGCTGGGAAAAGCATTGGCAAAGAATGAGAAACTCCCCGTTGCCGTTACCATAGGAACGGATCCCGCCGTTACGTTTGCAAGTTGCACACGGGTCCCTGCCGGCATGGAACTGGGTTTTGCAGCTGAACTTCTTGGCGGGGAGATCACGGTCAGGCGGTGCAGCAACGGTGTGCTTGTCCCAGATGCCGAGATCGTGCTTGAAGGATATATCGGTGGAGAGGTCACCGATGAGGGACCCTTTGTTGACATCACCGGAACGTACGATCCGGTGCGACAACAACCAGTGATTGAATTTACCGGAATGCATCTGAAACAAAATTTCATCTACCACGGAATCCTTCCTGGCGGGGATGAACACAAAATGCTGATGGGTGCTCCCTATGAACCGAAGATCTATCGTGCTGTTGCTGGTGTAACTGAAGTGAAAAACGTCGTTCTGACCAAGGGCGGTTGTGGCTACCTCCACGCAGTAATCCAGATCAAAAAGAGCACGCAGGGTGATGCAAAGAATGCAATTATGGCCGCATTTGCCGCGCATACCTCACTGAAGCATGTTGTTGTCGTGGATGGAGATATCGATCCGTATGATCCGAATGATGTTGAGTACGCTATCGCAACCCGCGTGAGTGGTGACCGCGACGTCATGGTAATTACTGGTGTGCGGGGTTCGTCCCTCGATCCCTGCCAGCTTGAAGACGGTACCAACGTGAAGGTCGGGGTCGATGCGACCATGGTGATGGGACGCGAGGAAGACTTCTCACGAGCTACCTGGTAAACCCGATGTATCTGGATCCTGAGGATGAGGAGATCCTTGCCGGTGAGAAGGGCGAGACCCGGCAACGGATGATGGAACTTCTCGTAGCACTGGGAAAAGTCTTTGGCGCAGAACGACTTGTCGGGATAAAAAGTGCACAGGTCAGCGGGGCTTCGTACAAAACGATCGGTGAATACGGGCTTGCATGGCTGTCGAGTCTTGATGCACAGGTAATGGTTCCGGCGGTGTTAAACCCGATAGGTATGCCCCGTGAGCGATGGCAGGAGATGGGTATAGACCCGGAATTTGCAGCAAAACAGCAGGCGGTGATCGCGGCGTATGAAAGGCTTGGGGTGAACCTCGAATGCACCTGCACTCCCTACTACCTGCATACAACGTACTTTGGTGATCATCTTGCATGGTCTGAATCGTCTGCGGTCAGTTACGCAAACTCTGTCATCGGGGCGCGGACAAACCGTGAGGGGGGACCGGGTGCCCTCGCATCGGCGCTCATCGGTAAAACCCCCTGTTATGGGCTTCATCTTGAAAAAAATCGTATACCCCACGTGGTCATCGAAGTAAAATCCGGAAAAAAAAACTGGAGCACTGCCCGTTATGGTGCGCTTGGCTATTATGCAGGAAAACTGGTGGGCAATAAAATACCGTATTTCCGTGGTATCACTCCCTATCCAGACGAGTTGAAGGCGCTTGGTGCGGCGATGGCTGCAACGGGAGCAGTGGCACTCTATCATGTTGATAACGTTACCCCGGAGGCAAAGAGGAGGGGTTACAATCTGGCGGGTCTTGAGATTATTTCTGTAGAACCCGCAGAGATTGACCGGCTCTTTACCGAAATACCGGTCGATGCAGTTGCGGTAGGTTGTCCACACTGCTCTCCCGGTGAACTCATCGGGATCGCAAAGCTCCTGAAAGGGAAAACTGTGACAAAACCTCTCTATATCTTTGCCGCGCAAGGGGTCATTGATAACAACCTAAAGACCGTCAGGAGCATAGAGAGGAGTGGTGCCCGTGTATATGCCGATACGTGTATGGTGGTCTCCCCGGTTATGGAGCAATACACCGCGATTATGGTCAACAGTGGCAAGGCTCTTGCCTATGTACCGGATATGTGTGGCGCAATCGCCCGGATCGGCACTATTGAAGAATGCCTCGCAGTAGCGACGTCATTATATCCCTCTTCGCCGGCACGTTGATTTTTGGGCTATCCCGGGCATAATGGCCTGTCGAAAAATAAGGATCAGGTGAGGGAGATTAGTATTTTTTTGATTTCATTGACTGCAGCCGTATCCGGGTTTTTCCCCGGACCGACTCCCTCACCAAACGAAAGAATTTTCCGGACATCGCTTTTTGTTAGGCGGCCGAAGGGTATGTTTTCCCAGATCTTCTGATCAATTACATTCCATGTGCATTGCAGCAGATGACCAAGGAGTTCGATATCTTCGCGGCTCAATGAGCTCCACTCACTTCCAACACCGATCTTTATTTTTTTTATAGCCTCTTCCACTCTCTTCTCACGGTGTACATGGTAGAGACGTTTTCCGATTTCTTTCTGTGATACATCCGGCATCGTGTTCCTCCATCCTTTTCAATGAGGGATGATGAACAATCCCATTCTCTGACCTTATACTTTTTGGCAGAAGATTTAGACCGGAGGCATGATTAAAACCAGTCATAAATCGGCCCGGGGCGGGAAACCATTATTATCTGGTAGTTATAATTCCCAAAATAAATTATGCCCGAAATAACTGATGATAATCTGGGAAGACGACTTTTTCAGATCCAGAAGGAAAAAGCAGTCGAAGATGCCCTGGAAAAGATACGGCGCAGGACAGGCACTGACTTTCCTTTGGTGTCTGCGACTGATAATGATGCACTCAAAGAAATTCTCGGTGAACTATGGACGTCCATTGACCGTTCCCGTTGGGGGAGCTATAGTTTCTCAAAATTATCAAAGGAGGACATCGGGGCACTCATTGCTCAGGGCAAATATATAAAAAATAAACATGCCATGACCGATGATGATCTTGGAGCCCTGGATGCCATATTAAGCAGAACAATATAACTATCAGGATTCTCTTTTTTATATAATAATTTTGATAACATGTCAGAATATTCACGATAAATTTATATAGGGTTACTTTGTTAGCATACTATTATTCAGGAGGTTTGTAAATTATGGTTGGTTGGGAAGTACCCATCGGGGCAGCAATTGCTTTTGCTGCAGGTGCGTTTGCAACGGGATGGGCGCAGTCGCGTATAGGTGCGGCAGGAGCCGGGACGATCGCGGAAAAGCCTGAAACTGCAGGTTCGATCATTATTATCGAAGCAATTCCGGAAACTCTTGTTATTCTTGGGTTTGTGATCGCATCGATGATTATCCTGATGGTGAAGTAATCTCACGACAAGTAATACAAGTATCCTGCAAATATCCCCCATACTATATTTTTCTTTGTGCTCCCGAAACGGGGAAAATCGGGAGTTTCCCCCGTTGTAGCATCTGATTATTCCGGAACCCGGGACACGAGGTGAGAAAAGCGATGGCATATGAAAATCTGTTGAAATCGGTCGAGGAAAGCGCTCAGGAAAAAGAACGCGAGCTCCGGGAAAAAGCCCGAATTACTATCCAGGAAATTTCAAACGATACAAAGAATCAGGAAGGAGTAATACAGGGATCTCTTCTTGCAGAGGCAAAAAAAGCCGCTTTGATCGAGAAAAACAAACTCATATATCTCACAAAAAATGAGAATAAGAAAAAACTGATCAATACCAAAGAAACCATCTTTCTGAAAGCATTTCGTGAAGCAGAACAGCGTTTGTCAACTATGCGAAGCGATCCGAACTATGCCGCGATCTTTAAAAAACTGACCCTGGAGGCCGTCGAAACCCTGGGGGGGGAAAAGTTTCGTATCCATATTGATAAGCAGGATGAGCAGCTTGTAAAAAAGATCCTGGCCGAACTGAATCTGTCAGGAGACGTAAATGCAGATCTTGAATGTGCCGGGGGTCTTGTTGCCGGTACGCTCAACGAATCGGTAAAAATCTCAAATACCTTTGAATCCCGGTTGGAACGGGCAAAAGAGCAAAAGAAGCTCGAAGTCTATGCAGCTCTTTTTGGTGATTGAGATGGATTACGGGTATGTGAATGCACGGATCAGGGGAATGAGAAGCCGTTTGCTTGACCATAAGACACTCGAAGATTTGATCTTTCAACCGGATCTTGATTCTCTTATCGCTGATCTTGAAAAGACGCCATATAAGGAGGATATCATAGAGGCAAAAGTCCAGTACTCCGGTGTTGTTTGCATAGAATATGCACTTCGTAAAAATTTTACCCGGACATTCCAGAAAATCCTCGGGTTTGTCAAGGAAAGTGAAGCCGAACGATATATCAAAATATTCCTTCACCGCTGGGATGTCCAGAACATAAAAACGATTCTTCGCGGGAAAAACATCCACGTAACGAATGAAGAGATACTCGACTGTCTTGTACCTGCCGGAGAACTTGATGAGGTAACCCTCACTGAACTGATCAAGCAGCCGGATATCCGGGCAGTCATCGATATGCTTGCAACGTGGCAGATAGTTTACGCAAAACCCTTAACAGAAAAATATCAGGAGTTTGTTGACAAGGAAGATCTGGCCGTTCTCGAGTGTGCACTCGATAAGTTTTATTATCAGGAGGCGCTTGAAACGGTAAAAACCAAATCCTACAACAATGTATTGATCCGGGATATCCTGATGACCGAGATCGATGTTGTAAATCTCAAGACCCTCCTACGCATGATCCGTGACCACATCGATAGTGAACTGGCGCAGGAATTTCTCATCGAGGGGGGGAAGGAATTCGATTCTGATGCCCTCCATCATTTCATGTCCCTTCACAGCATTGAAGAGGTCCTCAAAGAGCTGGGACAAACACCCTACCGGTTTCTGGCAGATGTCCCGGAAATTGCCATCAAAACCCAGAAAATATCTGTACTCGAAAAGCAGCTCGAAAAATTCCTCATCAGAAAAGGAACGAAGGCTTTTTCAGGGGATCCTTTGAGCGTGGCCGCGATTATCGGGTATTTCTGGTCGAAATATAACGAAATAACCAATATCCGTATTATTTCACGGTGTAAAACGGTGGATCTCCCGGATGAACAGCTCAAAGAGGAACTGGTGTATGTATAAATTTGTCGTCGTAACGGACAGCGATCGTGCTTCGGGGTTCCGGTTGGCAGGAGTTGAGGTGCTTGAGGCGGGGAGTAGTGCGGAGGCAAAAAAGGTAATTACCCCTCTGTTATACAAAGATGACATCGGAATTGTCGCGGTAAACGAGGAGTTCATGCTAACACTCGACGAAAAACTGATGAATCGTATTGAAAAACTTGCCCGGCCCCTCATCATCCCCATTCCTTCGAAATCAAAGGAACTCGACCGGAGATCGTATATTGAACGGCTCCTGCGAAAGGCAATCGGCTACAACATCGTTCTGAGGAGGTGAATGTATGATTACTGGAACTATTTCGAGAATTTCCGGCCCCGTTATCATCGCGCGGAATATGAACGGTTCAAAAATGTATGATGTTGTGAAGGTCGGCGAGGAGGCGCTGAGGGGCGAGATCATACGTCTTGAAGGAAACGATGCGGTTATTCAGGTCTATGAAGATACGACCGGTCTTACCATCGGGGAAAAAGTGGAGAATACTGAGAAACCGCTTTCCGTCGAGCTCGGTCCCGGCCTTCTCGCCTCCATTTATGACGGTGTTCAGCGACCTCTTCCGGTCCTCCTTGAAAAATGCGGAAATTTTATTGAACGGGGAATTTCAGCCCCGGGCTGGATCGAAGTAAGAAATGGATGTTTTCTCCTTCAGTAAAAACAGGCGATGCCGTGGCGGAAGGTGATGTGCTGGGGACTGTCCGGGAATTCCATTTCGAACACAGGATTCTTGTCCCGCACACCATTTCAGGAACGGTGACCGATATCAAAAACGGTTTATTTACCGTCGAAGAGAGCATCTGCGTCATCAATGACAAAATTCCGCTCTCCATGATGCAGGTCTGGCCGGTCAGGATCCCGAGACCGATCCAGAAAAAACTTGATCCCATTCTTCCGCTGATTACCGGCCAACGAGTATTTGATTGTATTTTCCCGGTAACAAAAGGTGGTACAGCCATGATTCCGGGAGGTTTTGGCACCGGAAAGACGGTCTCGGAACAGACTCTCGCAAAATGGTCTGACACGCAAATCGTGGTGTATATCGGTTGCGGGGAACGCGGGAACGAGATGACCGATGTTCTCGCCGAATTCCCTGAACTTATCGATCCGAGAACCAACCTTCCCCTGATCGAAAGGACGATTCTTATCGCTAATACGTCCAATATGCCGGTCGCAGCGAGAGAAGCATCGATTTATACCGGAATTACCATTGCCGAATATTTCCGCGATATGGGATATGATGTTGCGCTTATGGCAGATTCAACCTCGCGATGGGGTGAGGCATTGCGTGAGGTGTCAGGCCGTCTGGAAGAGATGCCCGGTGAGGAAGGCTACCCCGCATATCTCGCAACCCGGCTTTCAGCCTTTTATGAACGTGCCGGCAGGGTCGTTTGTATCGGGGGAAAAGAAAGAATCGGATCGGTCACGGTAGTAGGAGCGGTATCTCCCCCCGGGGGTGATTTCTCAGAGCCCATCACCCAGAACACGCTCCGGGTTGTCGGGACATTCTGGGCACTGGATACCAACCTCGCATACCGCAGGCATTTCCCGTCGGTCAACTGGATCAAAAGTTACTCCCTGTACCTTGACAGTATCGGCGATTGGTACGTGGAGCATGTGGCCAAAGACTGGAGGGAGTTACGGGAAAAGACCATGTACCTGTTGCAAAAGGAAGTCGAGCTCCAGGAAATTGTACAGCTGGTTGGCCCGGACGCACTTCCTGAGAGTGAAAAGGCGATTCTTGATGTAACCCGGATGATACGTGAGGATTTCCTCCAGCAGAGTGCCTACAGCGATACCGACTCGTTCTGTCCCATGGAAAAGCAGTACATGATGCTCAAGGTGATTATGACCTATTATGCTCAGGTTAATGAGGCGATGAGCCGGGGGATCTCGCTAAAACAGATCCAGACCCTTCCTCTCAAAACAAACATCGGGCGGATGAAGGATATCCAGGATCTCGAAAATCTCAGGAAAATGATTGACGGGATCCCTCAGGAAGTCGCATCTCTTGAGGTGGAAAAATGAAGCAGGTATCGCTTCTTACCAAAGATTACCAGACGATAAATTATGTTTCCGGCCCGCTGATCTTTGTCAGCAACGTTAAAGGGGCTTCCTTTGGGGAGATAGTGAGGATTTTTCTGAAGGATGGTGAGGAAAGAACCGGGCAGGTTCTCGATATCTCAGAGGATCTTGCTGTTATCCAGGTATACGAAGGGACGCGGGGAATTGACACACAGGTGACGAAGGTCCGGTTTACCGGTAAACCCGCACGTATTGACGTATCACTCGATATGCTGGGGCGCGTCTTTAATGGCGTCGGTAAAGCCCGGGATGGCGGACCGGATATCATACCGGAATCCATTCTTGATATAGCCGGGACCCCTATCAATCCCTCTGCGAGGGATAAGCCTGCGGATTTCATCCAGACAGGCATGTCGACCATCGACGGTCTGAATACCCTTGTGCGCGGCCAGAAGCTGCCCATATTCTCCGGTTCCGGCCTGCCCGCAAGCAAACTTGCCGCACAGATTGCCCGGCAGGCAAAAGTCCTTGGGGAGGGCGAGCAGTTTGCAGTCGTATTTGTGGCGATGGGGATCACCCACAAAGAGGCATCGTTCTTCATACGGGATTTTGAAAACACCGGGGCTTTGGAACGCGTGGTTTTTTTCATGAACCTGGCAGATGACCCTACTGTTGAACGTCTGTCAGCACCGCGTTGCGGACTGACCGTGGCAGAATTCCTCGCATTCACCCACAACCTTCACGTGCTGGTGATCCTGACGGACATGATCAACTACTGCGAAGCCCTCCGGGAGATTTCCACGGCACGCGAAGAGGTACCTGGCAGGCGGGGATATCCGGGGTACATGTACACAGACCTTGCCTCTATTTACGAGCGTGCAGGCAGGCTGAAAGGAAAAACCGGATCTATCACCCAGATACCTATCCTGACGATGCCTGACGACGACATTACCCACCCGGTCCCCGATCTGACTGGGTATATAACCGAAGGACAGATCGTGCTCTCCCGGGACCTGTTTCGTCGGGGTGCTGACCCGCCAGTCGACGCACTTCCCTGCCTTTCGAGGCTCATGAACCTTGGGATCGGCCCGGGAAAAACACGGGAAGATCACCGTGGTGTTGCCGACCAGCTCTACGCGTCATATGCATATGGGAGAGATCTCCGGCGGCTCGTAGCGATTGTCGGAGAAGAAGCGCTGACGGAGATGGATAAAAAATACCTGAAATTTGCTGATGAGATTGAAAAACGTTTTATAACACAGGGCAATGAAGAACGTTCCATTGAACAGACGCTCTCGATTGCCTGGGATCTCTTTGCCATCCTTCCTGAGGATGAGCTCAAGCGGATTAAGCGGGATTTTATTAAAAAATATCATCCTGCGCATAAAATAAAGGAAGGATGAGCTATGGAGCAGGTTAAGCCGACAAGAATGGAGTTGATGAAAACGAAGGCCCAGATAAAACTTGCCGAGCAGGGCCGGGATCTCCTGCGGGAAAAAATGGACGCACTTATCCAGGAATTTTTTAAAATCTTAACCACCGTTTCAAACTCCCGGGGAGAACTTGAAGAGGTTTCCCGATCCGCCGATATGGCTCTCCTGATTGCGCAGGCCGTTGACGATCCGGTTACATTGAAATCCGCTTCCTTTGCCACCCGGAGAGTAATTACCGTGGATATCAGCGGAAAAAACATCATGGGCGTACCTGTCCCGGTTATTGAGAAAAAACGGGTCTCAAAAAGCATGCTGGAAAGAGGATACGGTATTATATCGACGAGCGGGAGAATTGACGAGACCGCGGAGCGATTTGAAGCCGAACTTGATCTTCTCATAGAACTTGCTGAAACGGAAACCGCCATGAGAAGACTTGGTGCTGAAATCCAGATGAACCGGCGGCGGGTGAATGCCCTTGAGCAGATCCTGATTCCTGAGTTGAAAAATCAGGCAAAGTACATTAAAAACGCCATTGAAGAACGTGAAAGAGAGGATCTTTTCCGGCTGAAGAAAGTGAAAACCATAATCGAAAGAAAGAAAAAAGCCTGCAAAGAAAAAATCCCTCTGATCATACCCTGCCCTGCTGTCAGGAAAATTAAATCTCGCCTTTCATCTCCTTTTTAAAAGGTTTGTAGGGAGTCCCCCCTCCTTTATAGAATTTTGAGAAAAACTCTACCAGATGCAGTCGCATCGAATGAATAGAGGGGGAAAACATAGCAAGAGCGATATTCAGCGCATGAAGAAGGACAGCAATCAGGATCCCCACTGCGAGGACTTCCATCTCCCCGCCGAGTTTATTGGCAACAAAGGCAAGAATTACTGACGCCAGACCAATTGCCATCAGGCGGGCATATGACAGAATATTTCCCACCGTACTCATGATCTCCATGGGACCCATGGCACCGGCACCATAAATAAGCAGTATAAGTGCAATGATCCCAATAGTTATCGTCGGGTACAGGGTCCATGCCGGAATCATCTCAAGGGCAATGGCGATGATGGCAATAAGCCCCGAAAGTGCGAGCAGCATTCCCACCTTTTCTGACATGTGTTTTTTGTTTTTCCGGGTAATTTCATTGATAATCCCGATGATAAGTCCTAAAAAGACATGAATAACTCCTATGACGATGGCAAAGATAAGCATGGGTATGATTGCTTCCATCCGGTTCCAGGTGACTCCAAGGAAATGAACGGGGTGAATCCAGCCCATCATCTCCCCGAAATCGCCAAAAAATTCGCCGAACAGAAATCCAAAAATAATTGTGGGTATTGAGGATATGATGAGTATATCTGTAAGATTTTGTACAAAATCCATTGTCCTGAACTTATTCTTCATGATCAGCGCGAAGGCCAGGATGATGAGCCCGTATCCTATGTCCCCTACCATCAGACCAAAAAAGATAGGGAAAAAGATCGCAAGGATTGGAGAGGGATCAACCTCACGGTACATGGGCGGCCGGATCAGTGACATGATGACTTCAAACGGCTTAACCCATCGGGGGTTATCATAAAAGGTCGGTGCCTTCTCCATCTCTTCTGAGCTTACCTCCAGTTCCCTGATAACAACCCTTTCGCCATAGGCATTCTTTACAGCATCTTTCACCCGTTTCAGAAATTTTTTCGGGATCCATCCCATTGCGACGAAGGTAAATTCGGAACAGCCGAATTTATTGAATTCTTCCAGTTCTCCGCTGATATCTTCAAACATTTTTTTAAGTATCACGAGTTCCTGGTACCATGCAACGGAAAGTCCGGCAAGTTTTTCGTCAATCAATTTCATCTCTTCTGTTTTCTGGAGCTTGTTTGTCTCGATCTGGGCAAACATTTCGTAAAACGGCTTACCCATATACTCCTGCGGCAGGCGGACTTCGTTGACGTTAACAGAATATATAAATGAATGGACCTGTTGGGAATATCGTTTATGGAAGACCATGATGGTGGCGAGTGTCTCGTCGTCAACTGAAGTTGAGGTCATTTCAAAACGGTTATCCGTGATCTTCTCCATCTCCTCTCGGATAAGGCGTAACACCTCCCCGAACTGTTTCTGTATCAGAAGGATTGTCACTTCATAGTTCTCGAGGACGGGGAGTTCACGCTCCATGGGCTGAATAATATTGAGGATTTTTGCATACCTGTCCAGGGCGGTGATAGATAATTTCAGATCGCTCTTTCTGGTTGCAAGGTTTTTTGTGGCGTTTTCCAGTTCATGAATTATCTCGTTAGCCCGCCGGATCATTTCATCCCTGGTCTTACCCTGCAATTCATGAGCAATCGCCTCCTGGGCGATTGGATCATCCTTGATTCTGGGCAGGGTGGTCAGGATTCCGGAAATTTTACTCAAAATTTCTGCGACCTCTGCAGATTTCCCCTTTTCCACTTTGGAGAGATGAATCTCCTCCTCACTGACGCATTGGCAGACATCTTCAAGGTGAATAGTTCCTTCCTGGTATAACAGGTCAACTACCTGATTGAACTCCTTTTTTGGCCCTATTACCTGGATTCTTTTCATCTTCTGGAGCATAGAATTCCAAAACGGCTGTCAGGATTTATTCCATGGTCACATAACCTATGATTTTGTCAACTGCAGAACTGAGATTTCTTTTCCCCTTCATCATAGCTGTTTCTGTTTCGGATTCCGCCACTTTTTTCATCCGGCCAATCTCGATCTCTGTTGTTTGTTGTTCCCGGCGGTATAGTTCCTCAGCGGAACTTTTTCCTGATGCCACCGCCTCACGAATTACCGTTTCCCTCTCACTTCCAGCGGCTGCAATTTGTGCGTCAGTTTCCTGTTTTACTGTTTCAATCCTTTTGGAAAATTCCTGTTCTTTATCCCGTATCTGCTGTAGCAGAGTTTTCTCCTCTTCCATATTCCCTCCTTCATAAACCATGCCTGCGTTTCATAAGAGAGGTAACTCCATAGTGTTCTTCTCCGCAGGGAGGCTTCTCTTTTTGCTCCACCGGTTGTTCGTTGCCGATGAGGCCTTTGGCTTTCTGGGCGGCCTGATCGAGCCTCTCCCGGCAGCGCTCTACGGCAATGCACCGTAACGAATTGATAGTTTTTGTTAGATCCTTTACCATTTCCCCGGACAACCATCTTTTTATATTATGTTGGTCTTTACCGTATAGGTTAAATAAATAGCTTTCTACAGTGAAAGAACTAATGGATATCGAATAATGAAGGTGGGGTTGCCTGAATACTGCCACGGATTATCACTTTTTATAACCCCCTCAAAAAGGAATTCATTAATGTCCTTAACCACAAATCTGGTACCAGAAATCCAATTCGGGTTATTTTGATTCTCACATGGTGATTCTCGTGGACCTTCTGGCAAATCTTGGGTTGGTAATAATTTTCATTCTCGTCCTCGTCCTTCCCTTCAGGATCAAATACATCGAGTGCAACCTGGAAATTTTTCTCTTTCTCTGCGGCGCTGCTGCACTAACCATCTCCGGTTTCATACCTATCCCCAATGAGCCGACAGGATGGAATGTCAGGATCATTACCGAGGCGCTGACCACGCCCCTCAATATAACGAACATAGCAGGTATTCCTGTCGGTATAGTCCAGATTGTCCTGCTCATGGGTCTGGTAATTTATTTTTTCCATCACCAGATCCAGGATATTTTCACGGGCATGATTGAACGCATCCCCATCACCGTTATTGTACCGGCTACCATCATCGTCCTCGGGCTTGTATCGAGCATCATCTCCGCCATCCTTGCCGCCATTATCCTGGTTGAAATAGTCAATGCGCTCCCCATCGGGCGCCAGTCAAAAATCACCCTTGCAGTTGTATCCTGTTTCTCCATCGGTCTCGGTGCCGGGCTCACGCCTTTGGGCGAACCGCTCTCGACAATAGTCATTGCCAAACTTGCAGGGGCTCCGTATCAAGCAGATTTCTGGTTCCTCTTCCAGAAACTGGGCATCTACATCATCCCTACCGTGTTTGCCCTGGGGATTGTCGGGCTGGTATTCTTCCTGCGATCGAAGGATAATGAAAACTATCTGGAATGTATTATTGAGCGGGAGAGTATCACCGAAGTGGTGATAAGGGCCGGGAAAGTTTACCTGTTTATCATGGCGCTTATCTTTCTCGGTGAAGGGTTCAAACCGCTTATCCTGGAATATATTATCGGTATTCCGCCTGCAGGACTCTACTGGGTGAATAGTGTGTCGGCGGTACTGGACAATGCAACCCTTGCCTCGGCAGAGATCAGCCCCGCACTCACCCCGCAACAGATTACCGGGGCACTCATGGGGCTCCTGATTGCGGGAGGAATGCTCATCCCGGGAAACATTCCCAATATCATCGCTGCATGCAAACTTGAGATTACCAGCAAGGAGTGGGCGAAGATCGGAATTCCGATCGGTCTGGTTATCATGGGGATTTTTTTTGTCATCCTCTTCGTACCCGGCTATCTCGGGTTCACCTGAATCCTGCGGCATACCAGATGATACATCAGCCTGTGATGTTGCATTTCTTCCGTCGGAATCCGGATTGTGAACGAGCGGGAACCTCGTCATTCTCCGCGATTATTTCAAAAACCATCATAAACGGGCCGAAGGAGGAACATTCCTGAAAAAGAAGCGGCGATCAGCATCAAACATTCCATCATCTTTTTATCTGTTTTTTTGCTATACTAACATCAGATGGGATCCTCATCGCGGTTGTATGGTCACAGGAAAATTCCGTCCATCGCAGTTCTGATAGTACTTGCAGGGATGTCGTTTTTTGGAGGTCTCAATTGTGGAGATATTTTCGGGCCTGATATTAAAAAACTTACAAAAAAACGGAACCTGCAGGGATTGATTCATGCACTACGCAACAAGGATCCAAAAATTCAATACGATGCAGCAGAGGCACTTGGCGAAATCGGGGATATCCAGGCAATTGAACCCCTGGTAACCGCTCTGACACAGAACGAATTAAGTGGTGTACGCTGGAAGGCGGCAGAAGCGCTTTCAAAGATTGGCGTCCCGGCGGTTGATGCACTTATCGGAGCGCTGCGGCATAGTGATGATGATGTGCGGTGGAAAGCAGCGATCGCACTTGGCGAGATCGGCGATCAACGGGCTATCAACCCGCTTATCAGTCTGCTGTGCGACGAGGACCGTTTTGTCAAGAGCCGTGCCGCCTACGCACTTGGACTGATAGGTGAACCGGCAGTGGAATCCCTTATATTCGCACTCCGAGAGGGTGATGGGAATCTCCGGTGGGGAGCAGCGATTGCTCTCGGGAAGATACGTGACCCGCGGGCGATTGACCCGCTTATCCGGGCTCTTGCAGATAAATATCAGAACGTTCGTGCGGAATCTGCCATGTCCCTTGCAGCCATCGGAAAACCTGCATTAGAACCGCTCCTGCGATTTTTACGGGACTCCGATCGATCCATACGGATTGAAGTGGTCACCGCTCTCGGAGAATTGAAAGATACCGATGCCATCCGGCCGCTCATGCAGATCCTTGATACCGCCGACGAGGATGAACGTGTGGAGATTGCCGATGCCCTTGACGCCATCCTGATCCCTGCCATTGAGCCCCTCACACGGAGAATCCGGAAGGGGAATGCTCAAGAGACAGAAAGGACTATATCAGGGAACAATGACGGAGGAGAATAACACGAGGGATCAGGTGACGGCAGAAGAAAAAATCCGCCGTCTCATTACCTGTCTGAATGATCCCTCTATTGACATACGCCACAAGGCAGTACGGGCACTCGGAATAACCGGGAAGGCTGCAGTTGAACAACTGATCCAGGCACTTGCAGATGCAGAGAATAATGATTATCGCTGGTATGTGGCGGTTGCATTATCCGGTATCGGTGAAGCCGCAGTTGTCCCCCTCCTCCTGGCAATGCGTGTTCATAAAGAGAAAGAATTCAGACGGTTCGCTGCGGCATCTTTGGGAAATATCGGCATTCCTGCAGTTGACCCGATCATTGATGCGATGGCAGATGATGACCGGGAATTGAGGGGTTTTTTTTCCCTCGCGCTCTGCCGGATCGGAAAGCCCGCGGTCGAACCTCTCACCCGGCGTCTTGACGATGCAGACGAGATTATCAGGTCCTGCGCAACGCTCACCCTGTGGCAGATGGGCGAAACGGGGCTTCCTTCAATGGTTGACAAAATCAAGGAAGAGGAATAAAAAGACCTCGTGTCCTCACCCTTTATTTTCAGTCCATAACACGAACAGATAAATCCGTTCCCGCAGAATCGTACCGGTATGCTTGTGCTTTCGCCTGCGATGGAAGCGTACGAAAAGTCCCTTATGGACGACCTTTTTATCGCCATCGCGATTGCCAAAAAGGCCCGTTCCCGTGGTCTTGATCCCTCCACTGATATCGAAATTCCCATTGCCAGTGATCTTGCCGACCGGGTTGAGGCATTGCTGGGAATCAAAGGTGTGGCAGTACGGATCCGGGAACTCGAATCCCTGATGTCACGTGAGGAGGTTGCCCTCCGTATCGGCGACGATTTTGTGGCCCGGAAGTTTGGCGAGACGACGGACATACAGATCCTTGACCATGCAATCCGTACCGCGATGGCGCTGCTGACCGAGGGTGTGGTTGCTGCACCTACGGAAGGTATTGCAAAAATCGGGCTCGGGAAGAATGATGACGGAAGCCAGTACCCTGAAGATCTTCTATGCCGGGCCTATCCGGAGTGCCGGGGGAACAGCACAGGCGCTCTCAGTCCTGGTAGGCGATTATGTCCGCCGCCAGCTCGGCATCAACCGCTACATCCCCCGACAGGAGGAGGTCGAGCGGTATATCGAGGAGATACGGCAGTACAACTCCATTATGAACCTTCAGTATCTGCCCAGCGAGCAGGAAATCCGGCTCATCGTCGAGAACTGCCCGGTCTGTATTGACGGGGAAGCGACCGAACAGGAGGAGATCTCCGGGCACCGTAATCTTGAGCGGGTGGAGACGAACACTGTGCGGGGAGGTATGGCGCTGGTCCTCGCGGAAGGAATTGCCGGAAAGGCACCAAAACTCAAAAACAAGGTCGAGAAGATGAAGATGGACGGCTGGGACTGGCTTAGGCAGACTCATAAAAAACAAATCAGATGAGGGAACAGTCAGCATCAAACCCCTGGATAAGTACCTTCGCGACCTGATAGGAGGGAGACCGGTATTTTCCTATCCGATGCGGAAAGGGGGGTTCCGGCTCCGGTACGGGAGGTCACGTAATACCGGGTTTGCTGCAGCCGGTCTTCATCCTGCGACCCTTTATATTCTCGGCGAGTTCCTTGCTGTCGGCACCCAGATGAAGACCGAGCGGCCGGGCAAGGCATGCGGTGTGGTACCGGTCGATTCCATCGAAGGACCTACTGTAAGGATGCAGAATGGGGATGTGCTCCGCATCGACAATGAGGCGACGGCAATAAAACTTGGAACAGGGATTGAAAAAATCCTTGATGTTGGCGAGATTCTCATCTCGTTTGGTGAATTCCTCGAGAACAACCACCCGCTGGTCCCCTGTGGGTATTGCAGCGAATGGTGGCAGCTCGAAGCCGGGCCGGGACAAAACCTCCGGAATCCGAGGCTGAGGCCCTTGCCCTTGCGGGCGCAGGAGGCTGGCTCCACCCGGCCTATACGTGGTTCTGGGACGACCTCTCGATAGACCAGATTCGGACGCTGGCAGATGCAGTCAGCGGGACGGGGAAAATGAGCGATGATATGCTGCAGATCCCTCTTGATCCTCTCATAAAAACTATCCTCGAAGAAATGCTTATCCCTCATGAAGTGCGGGATGGGAACGTGCAGATCAAGACCTGTCGTGCATTTATTGCCTGTCTCGGGCTTGATGAACACCTGAAAAAACGCGATACCTGGAATGATGCGCCGTCAGAGGGCCCTCTTGGTCTGGTCATGCATCTTTCCGGGCTGAAACTCCGGTCACGGGCTGGCACGCGGATTGGCGGGCGTATGGGCAGGCCGGGAAAATCCAAACCACGGAAGATGAACCCGCCACCCCATGTTCTCTTCCCGCTCGGTGACTCCGGGGGATCCCGGCGGTCATTCCAGTCTGCGTCCAGCCATACCGCAGAAGTTGACGCGGCTATTACCGAGCTCGATTTTCAGAAAGAGGGGGGCGTCATCGAGATTGAAGTGGGAAGGCGACGATGCACGGAATGCCAGGAGATCACGTATACCAACCGGTGCGAGAAATGCGGGGGTCACACCATCGCCATTACGACCTGCCCCAAATGCGGACGGGAGACACTGATGGAACGCTGTCCCGGTTGCGATGTCCCGACCACCTGCAGCCAGCGGGTCACCGTGAACCTGAAAGCAGAGTATGCAAAGGCGATGGAGCGGCTGGGGCTCAAGCCGGATTGTGTTGCGCTCGTGAAGGGGGTGAAAGGGGTCATATCCCGGGAAAAGACCGTGGAACCTATGGAGAAAGGGATCCTGCGGGCGATGCAGGATATCTTCGTCTTCAAGGATGGCACCACGCGGTTTGACATGATTGACCTGCCGCTTACCCACATACGCCCGGATGAGGTGAGGGTCTCTGTGGAGAAACTCCGTTCTCTGGGCTACACCAAAGATACCCTTGGCTATGATCTCCAGAACGGATCGCAGGTCGTTGAGTTGCACCCGCAGGACCTGCTTGTCTCGGACTCATGCGCAGAATACATGGTACACGTTGCCCGGTTCATGGACGACCTCCTCGTGAAATACTACGGGCTCGAACCCTTCTATACTATCAAAAAGCCCGAGGACCTTGTCGGGCATCTTGTCATTGGGCTTGCCCCCCACACAAGCGCCGGTGTCCTTGCTAGGATCGTAGGTTTCACCCGGGCAAACGTCGGCTATGCACACCCGTTCTTCCATGCCGCCAAGCGCCGGAACTGTTTTTTTGGTGATACCGAGATCGAGGTCTATGATGGCAGGAACTGGGGAAAATCTCCCCTGCGCAGGTTTGTCCTCGAAAATTTTGATGTAAGCCGGCCGGGGATCGACCGGCTCGGGACCTATTATTCCGATCCTGCACAACCGTATTTCACCCGGACGGTCGATACCGGGGGGGTCATGCATATCCGCAGGATCACCTCGGTGTCAATTCATCGTTCACCTTCAACGCTCATCAGTTTCAGGACCCGTCTTGGAAAGAAGATCGCAGTCACCCCTGATCATGCCATGCTGGTCTGGGACACAGCGTATCTCCGGAAGATCCGGGCGATGGAAATCAAGGTCGGGGATGCTGTCCCGGTGCTTGAGGGGGGCACTATTATCGCGGACTCTATACAATCCGCAGATGCCGTCCCGTCTCCTGAAGAAAGGGTTTACTGCCTCACCGTTGCCGATGATCACACCCTGGTGGCAAACGGGATTTTTACCGGACAGTGCGATGGTGATGAGGACTGTATCATGCTGCTCCTCGATGGGCTGATCAACTTCTCGCGTTCGTTCCTGCCCCAGAACCGGGGCGGATCGATGGACGCACCCCTTGTACTTACCAGCAGGATCGATCCGGGAGAGATCGACAAGGAATCTCTCAATATTGATGTCTGCGATCATTACCCCCTGGAACTGTATACCGGCGCACAATCGTACGCAGAGCCAAAAACGCTGACCAGCCTTATCGACCGTGTTGAACGAAGGATTGGGACTCCGGCACAGCTCGAAGGATTCCGGTACACCCACGACACCTCGGATATCTCGGCAGGACCGATCGAATCGATGTATACCCAGCTCAAGTCCATGACCGAGAAACTTGAGGCAGAACTTGTCCTGGCAGAAAAGATCCGAGCTGTCGACGCTGATGACGTTGCAGAACGGGTTCTCACCACCCACTTCATCCGTGACCTGATGGGCAACCTTTCTGCATTCTCCAAGCAGAAGTTCCGGTGCACGAAATGCAATACGAGTTACCGGCGGATGCCCCTTGCGGGGAAATGCACGAAGTTCAGGGGAAAAGGTGCCTGCAACGGGAATATTATTCCGACTGTGCATGAAGGGTCGGTGAAAAAATATCTTGAGATGTCCCGCGAAATCTGCAGGAAGTACAAGGTTTCAGAGTATACGAAGCAGCGGGTCGAGGTCCTCGACCTGGCGATCACCTCCACCTTCGGAGAGGAGAAGCAGCAGCAGCTCGGGCTTGCAGATTTCATGTAACTGTCATGATGACCCACCTGGTGGTATTTCACCGGCAAAATTCACCTCCCGGATCTTCCCGGCACGGGAGGAACCGGGCGCCGTTCGTACTGGGGCGAACCAGACAACGGATCCGAATCCTGCCCGCCCGTTCCGCTACTCTTTTATGCCCGTTGCTGATACTTCTTCAGCACACACATGGTCCACGAGCACCGTGATTTTAAACGGTCCCTGCAGATCGCGCTTGTCATCACGACCATCTTCCTTGTCGTAGAGCTGGCCGGCGGCCTGATCTCGGGCTCCCTTGCGCTGGTCAGCGATGCCGGGCATATGTTCAGCGATGCCCTTTCCCTCCTCCTCTCCCTCGGGGCAATCACGCTTGCACGACGGCTTCCTACCAAGGATCGGACCTACGGGTTCCACCGGGCGGAGATCTTTGCCGCATTTATCAATTCCCTGTTGCTCATCGGTATGAGCATGGTCATCCTCTGGGAAGCGTATCTCAGGTGGCTGAACCCCGCACCGATCCAGAGCAGTCTCATGGGTGTCGTCGCCGTTATCGGGCTTATCTCCAACATCGCGGTCGTGTACCTGCTTCACGGGAGCCATAACCTGAACGTACGGAGCGCCTTCCTGCATGTCATCGGGGACACCATATCATCGGTTGCGGTTATTGCAGCCGCCGTCTGGATAGCATTCACCGGACAGGTCATAGCCGATATCATCCTTTCCGGCTTCATCACGGTCATGATCGTCATATCAGCCGCAGGCATTCTCCGTGAAACCATCGGCATCCTGCTCCAGTTCACCCCGCGATCCGTGGATTTTGATGCGGTTGTCGCGGACATGACCTCAGTCGGGGATGTCGCAGGAGTGCATCATGTCCACCTCTGGAGTCTCAGCTCTGATATCAACGTTCTGGATGCCCATGTCTATTCCTGCGAGCGGGACGCATCAAGGATTGAAGAGATGAAGAGAGAGATCAAGAGGCGCCTTGAAAAGTATAATATCCGGCATTCTACCCTGGAATTTGAATGCGAGGAATGCAAGGATTGCACCCTGGTAAAGACAAGCAATGGCAAGCTTCCTTGAGTCGGAGAATTCCTAAGATTGAGTGACGTGGAGTTTTTTGACAGCCTCTCATCCGCTCCTTTAGAAATTATTCTCACCAGTTTACCATCGTCGACGCAGAACTATCAAGCAGGCCAACGAAGATGGATTCAGGAGTTTCAATCAATTCTGGCATACGATTCATACAACTCAAAGCCTTTTACTATCCTGTAACAAATCATAGTGTGAGCGAGGGTATCTAAGCCTGGTCAACAGAGACGGACTCAAGATCCGTTCCCGAAGGGGTTCGCGGGTTCAAATCCCTCCCCTCGCATTCCGTTTTTTTTAATGAATAGTATTCCCGGACAATGTTTCTATTAATAATCCGGTCATTTGGTAGATGAGGAAAACCGGGAAAACAGTTGTTTATGTTAACGGCATAAAAGTGAAGGCAGAATAATTTCCCTTCCCACCACCATTTTTTTACCCGGAAAGCACAGGTACACCGGGAATCCGATCTGGAGAGAAGAAACAATGGACACCCTGATTGAGCAGGCACGGCGGGGGAAAATCCCCCGGCAGGTGAAGTCAGTTGCAGGAGCAGAAGGAATCGATGCGGCGCTCCTGCGGGAGAGGGTGGCTGAGGGAAGTGCTGTAATTATGCAACGGGGTAAACACTTCACCGGGATTGGAAAAGGGCTCTGCACAAAAGTCAATGTCAATCTCGGCACTTCCACCAGTAAAGTCTGCATGGAAGACGAGATCAAAAAAGCCCGGATTGCCGAACGATACGGAGCAGATACCATAAGCGATCTCTCCATGGGCGGAGATATCAATGCAATCAGGGCAGCAATTATGGGCAGCACAACTTTGCCGGTTACTACCGTGCCAGTCTATCAGGCAGTTGTTGAAAACGGCCTGAAAGAGATGACTGCTGAAAACATCATTGCGACACTTAAGATGCAGGCAGATCAGGGTATCAGTTCGTGCGTGATCCACTGTGTGAACCAGACGATGCTCCAGGAGTTTCGCAGGAAAAAAAGGATTCTCGGGGTTGTCTCAAAAGGCGGGTCGATCACGAGCGCCTTTATGCTGGTAAACCAATGTGAAAACCCATTCATCGAACACTTCGATGAGGTTCTAAACCTCTGCAAACGGTACGAGATCGTACTTTCATTGGGAAATACAGCGCGAAGTGGTTGCATCAACGACCGCCGCGATAAGGCACAGCTTGAAGAGATACGACAGAATGTCGTGCTTGCGCATCGGGCTCACGAACACGGGGTCCAGGTGATTATTGAAGGCGCCGGCGGGCACATCAGGAGCGATCGGATCGCACCGTATATCCGGCATCAGAAGCGTCAGTCATGCTTTCCTCTCTTTGTTGCCGGGCCACTGCCCGTTGATATTGCTGTCGGGTACGATCACATTGCAGGGTGTGCAGGAGCGGGTATTGCGAGCGCTGCCGGAGCTGACTATCTCTGTTATATCACGCCATCCGAGCATCTGGGGCTTCCAGGTCCAGAATCCGTTAAGGAAGGCCTTATTGCATTCCGGATTGCTGCACACATCGGTGATACAGTAAAATACAAAAACGTGGGAAATGATAAAAAAGTCGCACTGATGCGGGCGGCGCTTGATCGGGAAGGTCAGATACGATGCGCCCTTGATCCGGCACGGGCACGGATGCTTGCTGATGGAGATGCAAAATGCACGATGTGCGGTGAGTTTTGTGCTATTAAGATTATGAAAGAGTTTTGGGGTTAATTCTGTTCAACATTTCATTTTGGACAGGTACCCCGCCTATATTAGAACATGGGGCCTGTGAGAAAAGCCGGGTAATCCGAGGATCTGGAACAGGAGTGTCTGACAATCTACCCTCCAGGCAGCGAAATGACATAAGAACCGGAATATCTTTTTTTGAACTTGCAGGAACTGATTCTCCGACGGTAGCTTTTTCTTTGACTGCCTTGAACATGGATCTTTTTTTTCGAATTTCGTGCAAAAAACTGTACATTTTTACATACTTTTTTAAACAGCGCAATAATTGAGGCACTAATGCTAAAATACGGCAGATTATAGCCTGAAAATATACGCTAATGTACGCTTTTGGGAGGCGGATCTCGGGTTTGATCGACCCTGAATACTGGGTTGTCAATAGAACACATGTATCGACCATTTGTGGGCATGCACCGAAAAAAATTTGACAACTGTGGAATCCGGGCGTTTTTTGGACCTGTTTTGAAAGATGATCTTTCCCAGGCTCGATTCGGGCTCCGATTGGCAATCGGCCGATCTCATTTCCGGGTTGGAAGGGAATTTGTGTCCACACTGAAAGAAAATACTGGTCAAAGAGGGTTTTTTCGGAAAATAACGGTTTAAAGGAGAATTTAATCCTTCACGGCAGCGGAGTTCCACGGCATCCTTTTTTCCTGACAGGATACAGGAAGGGTTTGATGGTTGCAGGTCTGTTATTGTCTCAAGTCCAGGATCAATGGGAAGGTGGATTTTACGAGTATGGGTTAATCGATGAGTCCAGGAAAAAATTGTTGAAAAGTTACTTCACGAAAATGTGGCGTGGGTTCAGACTAATACATCTGAAATTACTTGACTGGTGCCATCCGTGAAATAGCCAACCACCACCACGTGATCCTTGCCATTTGTGGCAGCACCTGATAGTACCATAACAGCGCCGACGTCGGGTGTAACCGGTGTACCTCTCGTGGATAATGCACCTTGCGAACTCACCGTATTAAAGGGAGTCGCATTGGGTGCACTAATAGTGAGTGAGGACTGTTCAGGCTGGGCATCACCACCTTGGTACGTGATAAGGATGTCAGGAGCCGATTCTACTACACTTGTTGCAACCATTCGTATATGCTGGACATTCTCTGACATCCCGAACGCATATGAACCGATAACGGCTCCAAGTATCACAGATATTGCAACCATAAGGAGGGTACCGATCGTTGCTGATACTGCTTCATCGTTCTTCGTTAACAACAGAGTTTATTCAAAAACTTATTGGAATAGATTGTGATACGAAATAGACACCCGTTTTTCCAGGTTCATTGTTCAGCATGCCTGAGATGGTACGCGAGCTGGAGGGAACTGGTGACAAGGTTATCCAGGTCCTCCTGCGTGTATTTGTTGGCCTGGATCTGGCCCCAGTCCTTTGTTGTGTCCTCATCGTTTTCCCCGACCCATGCAGCAATCGGGACTTCCGGGGTCTGGAATCCCAGCCACGCAAAGAAATTCAGCAGGTTTCCGGCAACATGCTGCATTCCGTCAACGTGGCCGATGATGATCAGCCCGACCACCTTGTTCCTGATCATACGGTTGCTATACCAGGAAAACTGGTTCTCGATGCTGTTCATCCGTTCGACAAACTTCTGGACGAGTGCCGAATGATTGTTCCAGCGGATCGGGGTGGCAAGGATCAGGATGTCACAGGCAAGGACGGTATCGTATACCTTCTGCATCTCGTCATCCGGGTACTTCATGGATGACTGGCACGGGTAGGTACAATACGCGGGGTTCTCCGAATAGTTGCCTTCACAGTCATAGATTTTAAGGTCCTTGAGCCGCAGGAATGTCGTGTCGCACCCCAGATCCTTATAGTGTGCGAGTGCCTTCATCAGCAGCCGCTCCGATTTGGACATCCCAGCCTGCTGGCGGCTCGACCCGGATATGCCGGCAACCTTAATCCCTTTGATCTTTTCACTATCCGGTGGGGCAATGTCCCCAACACCAAATTTTCGTCCTACGATGGGGGCTGGCATACTGTACTATTTATATGTCTGAATAAAGGATTTGCTCCGATATGGTATGGTACTCACGCGTGTAAGAGACAAAGGGAAATTGAGTCCGCTTTTTTTTTTTAAAGATGATTCTTTTTTCCCATTGAAAACTCTTGGCTCCTGTTTCTCGTTACTCGGCTGACATGAATGAACAAAACTGGGATACCACTCTCTAATGATACATTGTGATTCCCGGTTGCAATATATCAGGTTTTCAAAAACATTTATGGAACATTGATGACGTGGTACAATCAACAGGTATGTCAGGATACTCCCATCCTGTAACTATGGTTGGGACAAGTACAGCACAATACAAAATCTGTCGATTCACGGAGAGGGTCTGACAAGAACATCCATTGCAGGTGTCATGTGGGGGGCAGTTTGTTTATTCAGGGGATCATCATCGGCCTGACCCTTGCGGTACCTGTAGGACCGATATCGCTCATGTGCATCCACCGTTCAATAGCGGACGGAAAGCTTCACGGGATTGTATCGGGGATCGGGGTCGCATCCTCTGATTCATTTTATGCCGCTGTTTCCTTTCTTGGGCTGACCATCATCTCCGGATTGATCATTTCCCAGCAGTATCTTTTTCGTTTCCTCGCCGGGATTGTCCTGATTTTCGTTGGTATCAGGGTTTTCTTGTCTGTTCCCGCCGCTGCGAATCCTCAGACAGGGCACGAGACGTACCTGAAGGACTATCTGTCCATGGCTGCCATAGCGATTGCAAACCCGCTGACCCTTCTCTTTTTCATGGTCATTGTCCCGGGATTCGGGGTGGTTATTCACGGGAATTCTCTCTTGTCTGCGATGGAATTTGTCGCAGGCGTATTTTCTGGGTCAGTTGTCTGGTGGGTCCTGCTCTGTGGATCTGCCGGTACTATGCGTACCCGCATCAGCGAACAGAACCTCAGGTTGATCAACCGGATATCCGGCATACTTATTTCGTTCTTCGGTGCCGTTATGCTCCTCCTTATCGTTATAACAATATACCTTGGAGGATGATTGATAATTCCGGGTATTAATCCTATAAAAATAGAAAAATCACGGCCGTTTCTTTAGATGAAAGGAGATTTTCCAGACTCTCTGATTTTCCCGCTTTTCTTTACAAACTTCCGCACTTGTTATCCGAAAAAAGAATAATTATATTTTCTCTTACGCTAAAAATTGAGCACTTAGTCTTCCCTCTATTAAACAGGAGGAAAAAGAGGAGAGGTTGTACTGACTGATAAAAAACCGGGATCACCTCCGGATGATGAGATCATCAGGGTAAAACTGCCCCAGAAACGAAACCGGGAGATGTTCGGGATCGCAGAACTGATGATGGGGGCAAACCATATCCGAGTCCGCTGTTTTGACGGCGTGACAAGGATGGGGAGAATCAAAGGTAAAATTAAAAAGAAAGTCTGGATCCGCGAAGGTGACATTCTCATTGTTATTCCTTGGAATTTCCAGGACGAAAAATGCGATATCATTTATCGGTATACTGGCCCACAGGTCGAGTGGCTCCGGCGAAATAAATATCTATAAAAAATCTCTATTCTCTCATTTTTTGAATGAAGTTTTCGATTATTTTTCCTAGCTCAATTGCAAACATTCAAAAATTACTCTACCAGGGCGTCCTGTCTATTGAAAGAAACAAAGATAATAGTTTTTTTTCTCGTTATATAGATAGAAAATCGAAACATAATGATGCCATGCACCAGCGCATTGCATGAATTGATAATTATATCCATGGAATTAGATAAAGAAGGGAAAATGTTGCAATGTCCTCACCTAGATGTAAAGATATCGGGATTGATTACCAATCTGGAGCGCGGGGAACAAATGCGCACGAATTCATAAAATCTTTATTGAATATGCTGAATTACCTCAAAAAATCTAATGAATCCAAAACAAACAAAAATCTACAGTTTAAAATAAATATAAATCTTTATATACCTTTGCAGACCATGTCTTCATCGAGAGGATATCTATGAGAGCGAAAGCTGGGGTTTTTATTATTATTTGTCTGCTGTTTCTGATAGGAGCGGTTGCAGCAAACTTTCCTGACAGTATAATAGTCACATCCGATAAATCATATCTCACAGCCAATGGTGTAGATCAATCGACCATATCAGTAATTGTATCGAATGTAAGTTCGGGACCGCTTCAGGGAGCCACGATAAACTTCAACGTGCTCGATCCGTCACTGGGAACTATCGTCCCCACAACCATGACCTCCAATATAAGCGGAAAAGCAGCAAGTATCTTCAAAGTGAAAATAAAGAGTGGTTTTGCTGATATCAGAGTTAATGTTACTACAATTGACGGATATAACAGGTCTACAACAATCACCCAGAAGATAGATCATGATAAGGCCCATTATGCCATATTTTCACATCCACTTGAAGACGGTGTTGGCCAACCTGTATCGTTCAATATCACATTTACCGATTACTACGGAAATGCCATCGATCAGTTAATCAATCCCTGCGAACAGCATACCATTAATCTTCATGTTCACGGTCCCACTCCTGATAACTGCAATTTTGTTGGATACGGGCACGATATTACCGGATTAGCCCTTGATCAGTTACGGAAATGTGAATGTTACGGTCCGATTATCTTCAGGTGCCGGCCCAACTCTGTTACCATGGACCCGTTTGAAGAAATAGTAACACCTGTTCCACGGATCATTACTGGCATATCATCAGAAACGTTTTACATCGAACAGCAGTTTAATCCGGATTCCCCCCCGCAGGTTCCTGCTGATGGTGTGAATAAATTTTCAATAATGTATATAGTATATGACGAGATATCGGCAATCCTGCGAGCCAACAATCGGTATGGGTGAATACGCTTTGTATTCCTGGCGAGGAGACCCAATCTGTTCAAATCCGACACACTCGGTCATATAGCGATAACGTATGGGCCACGGTCAACAGTTGGTATAATCAATATTACCGCAACTTCAGTCTTTAATAATTACTGTTGCGTATCAGCCATGAAGTAGAATTTACGAATACGTGCAGCAACTACGATGGTAGTAACGGCAAATCCGGAGGACAGTGGCAAGCCGTGATGTGAATCCTGCCATCACTTCTGATATCACCGCAACGGTCACGGATCTATAATGGAAATCCGGTAGACAAATGAACTTGTAACGTTTTCGCTTGGGGCAGTGGGATACCCTGGGGGGCCCATAATGTAACTTCAGTTCCCCCCTCGCTGACAGGCCTGGACGACAATAACAGATGTAGATGGTCATGCCACGGTGCAGTTCATCCCCGGGTAATTCAGGACAACAAGCAGTGACCTTTACTACAGCAAAAAGGCGACAGGTACCTGTATAATTACCGCTCACTGGAACACGACGAACAAAAATATCCTGGTGACATGGAAGAATTACCCATACCTGAGTGCTCGAAACTTCCGTGAATCCTCGATACAATTCAGGTAAACGATACGGTTGACGTCACTATCACTCTTCTTGCTGATGGGTGGGCACTGCAGCCCAAACCGATCGATGCAGTATTGTGCACAGATCGATCTGGCAGTATGCTATATGACGATCCGGATCGAATGGATTCTATTGTAGGCGGGGAAAGTATTCGTTGACCAGATGAATGTCTCTAGGGATTAATATAGGACTGGTTACCTTTGGCAGGAATGGTTATATTGGCACAGCCGGTAGAAATTTTGGATATCGTAGTTGAAAGAGACAATACCTACAATACTCCGGTGATGTATAGTGATTATGCCAACCGTGGACAAGACGCTGAATAATAATGGTTTTGCTGCTGTTAAAACAGCACTAAACAACATTGTTCCCGACCATGGAACTCCAATGAGATCGGCTATCTATAAATCAGTGAATGAGATAAAAGCCCGAGGACGTAATTCAACTGCTATCCAAGCCATCATTCTTCTTTCTGATGGAGATTATAACTGGTATGGCGATCCGCTGCACGAGGGACAGGCCGATGTAGATAGTTCGGGTATTCGGGCAGATGATTATAGCGGACCTTACCAACAATTACATGTCCCTTTGTGGTTTGACGGGTTCAGGTAACCAGTTAACAGAAGAGAACATGTCGATTTATGCAAAAAATAATGGAATAAGGATATATTCGATTGCATTTGCAGACACTATGTCCTCCGGTGGAAGAAAGACCATGAGTGTGCTTGCCAACGCGACCGGAGGGAAATACTACGAGGCTTCAGCGACAAATATTGCAGATGTATATAAGACGATTGCAGGTGAATTGCAGGATACCGCTGGTGTGAACACCACTATGACAACGGACTTCCAGAACGTCAACATCACCGGTGTTTCGGTTCCTGGAACTCGAGGTATACGATTATATCTACAACGCAACTGCATCAACAAGGATAACATGGCAGAATGGAGTAACAAATGTGACGAATCAGTCTTCCGATTGGGCAGCCAATAACAAACTCGACTTCAATATCGGTACAATGAAGATAGGTGAGAGTTGGGAGGCAACTTTCCGCCTGAAAGTCAAGAAAGGCTGGCAGTATTGATATATTCGGCAGCAATTCGTCATTGGTCTTCAATATGTGTTTTTACACTCCTACACTGCCTCATACCTTCCTCAACGTTGTGCCTGATCTTAACACAACCGGTTTTTACACCCATAACGATCGATGTAACCAGTTCGTGCCCGGGACTGGCGCAACAGGCATCTATTCTGCCGGTAGTTTGGACCACGACATATACTGGCCCGGGAAATACAATATCCGAAGAAGTCCTTTATATAAGCCCGTCAGGTGCTCATGTGCCGTTTTATCACTCAGTTTTCCGGTCAGTGGTGATACACTTGTCACAGTAAGAGGTACACTGAGTTTGACATGCGGAGTGTAGCCCCGGGCAGCTCGGAATCCAGATCGTTACAATAGCCGGCACCCACATGGCTACATCAAACTCTTGTGGCAACTATACCTATATAATGAATGGGATGACATTCATCAAACTTGATTAGACTTTTTTTCCGCCATGGGTAACCAATTATCACCTGCTTCACCTTGGTCAATTAAAAAAAAACAACACTTTCTTTTCTGATAAAACCCAAGGCGATTATTTTCCATTCAATAGACTATAAAACATCTCCCGGTTAATTTTTCGATCACATATTCAGGAACTTGGGTTCCATTTCTCGATCTCCTGGCAAGGCCCTGGCTGAATATGTTTTCCTGGTCTTATCGAAGGAACATGAAATGCCCGATCGCCTAAAACGACCATAAAGTAGACAGAGGATCACGTGTTGAGAAGACCTTAGTTCACTGGTCCGAAAAAATTTAACTTGTTGTATCAGATGTTTTTTATCTGAACTTCGTATGTTTTTATGACGAGGGTGTCGATGGCACGGCAGGATATACGTCCTTGCAGGAGGATAGGGTGATGGGAGCGGCATGAATCATGGGAAGAGTCTTTGTAAAATAGTTATCCCGAGCAACTGAATAGTCATGCGTAGTGTCGGAAGTATAGTTCATCGTTAAAGCAGGACCAGCCAGATTCGTGGTATAATTATATCTGGTTTCACCCAGTGTCATCTGCACGGTGCCGATGCCTTCTTTTGCCATAATGCCGTACTGGTGATATTTATGAGATTGATTACCATGGTCCGAGTATTCGCGTCATAGAACCAGCGGGGTTCGGCAAGCATGGCAGATCCCTGTCCAAGCCGCGGGCGCATCACCACTGCCCCATTCTGGAGGGAAATATCTGTCTGGGCACTGACTGATTCATACCGCAGTTCTCCAGATTGAAGTGGGTTTGATAAAAATTAATTTCCTTCCTGATCAGTAATATCTATCGTGAAAATTGACGGAGTATAACTTGAATTGTATACCGTTAATGATCCCCCGCCGATTTTGAGGGAAGTCTCCTTGAAGGGCACTGTCTTGTATGCCAGACTTTTCAGATCATTCTGGAGAACGATCATATTCTTTTCCATGATCTTCTCATCAGCACTTACCTGCTGCTGAATGAGCAATGGATATCCATAGAGTGTTACAAGGCCGATACCTGCTATCACTATACCGAAGATAAGCATGAAGCCTATAGATTCAGAAACTCCTTTGTCATTTGATCTCGTGTTATGAAATAATACCATCAGCAATCCCCGCCGCTTGAATTGTAGCAGATCGTGTTCATTCCTTTTCCTGTTGTATTGCCCCCTACATTACGGGAAGATCCGATTCCCGAAATAGCAATATCTGTTGTAAGAAAACCACGGTATACCCGGATATACTGGTCATCCATGGCGAAATTGACCTGGTTTTTCCGCGCCCCAACCTCGACAAAATAATCCCTTCCGGCAATATCGTCAGGGATATCAAATTTGGTTAAAATCGAACCCTCCATCGGGGAGATGGCGTAAACGTCTATCATCCGTGTCGATATACCATTTCCGATATCGGTGAATGTGACATATGCAAGCCTGTTGGCAGGATCTTCCATGATATTTGTGTTTACCAGCAGGAGCAGGACGATGAAAAGACCCATGAGTACTGCGCTCACCATGATATACTCAATCATATTCGCCGCTGCAGATTCAGTTTGCAGATGATTACAGGACGTCCAGTTTTCATTATAATCAGTCACCCCGTTGTTGTAATGAATCAGGAGACCATCGCTCCAGCCATAATCAATCACCGCATTCTTTCCGGTTCAGCGAGATTGCAGTGATATCATCTTTAATTACCGTTGAGTTCGACACAGTTGTATTACGGACAATTACATCTCTGATATCCCGGATATCATTTTTCGGAAACTCGATAACGCTTTCCGCTGTTGTCTGTCCGACTACTGTAGACTGGTTAATTACCAGTGCAAGGAAGAAAAACTGAAACTCACAAGAAATCCCATCAGGATAATCCACTGGGCATCATCATTCAGTCCCGCCATAATAACACCTCCACGAGAACAGCACGATCCTTTTAGTGGTTACTACCGCATACCGCTTTTATTCACAATCACCCATTTTGTCGCCCGGACCGTATGTTCCCCTCCGGTCATGTTACGGGAATAACTGAAAGGGTAGGTTTCCGTTGCGTTATTTCCTGATCCCGGCATGTGTAACTTGCATTAAACTGGATATAATCCATACTTGTCTCAATCTGCTATATAATCGGGGAAAGTCCTGTCCTGTTGTTTGTCAGGTTCAAGAACATTGTTTTGAATGTGCTGGAATCATCCGTTTCTATGACCATCCTGAGAGGACTGGAATCGATCGAATTCATCGAAGTGTTCACTGGCGTACCCATTATTGTGAATGCATCGCTTCCAAGTGACTTCGAGCTGCATATCGCTGATGTGGGTATCTCCAGCAGTATATACCGAAGTCGCATTGATTACCAGATACGCTGTCATGATCATGATTAGGCCGCAGCAAAGCCTTCAATGGTATAGAGTTGTCCGACATCGTTCATCATGTCAGCACCGAGAAAATTCTTGAACCAGAAATTCCTGTTGTTAAGTCCGCGTTCGTAACACGGACATAAAGAGTCTCTACGGTCTGTCCGGCTGGGATAACTAGTGTTCCACTGATCTGTGGACTAGATACCACGTTGATATTTGTTAATCGAATTTGACGTAGAGTTCCAGTATCCCTCGAAAACCTAACTTCCGTTACTCCGGCTGGAAACCTGTTCCGGCAATATTTGTAATTGTCACGGTTGTGCCGTGCCGCCCGGAAGCAGGTGTAATTGATGTAACTGTAACCGTGTTTGTTACGGTGAATGGCTGCGGGCCAGAAGTATCGTTGATCCGGATTTGTCACCCTAATAGCCCAATTATTATCGGCGGTAACTCCGAACAGGTCAAAGATACAGGTAATTTGCGTCGGTGATATTACGACGACGCTACCTGCATTTATGGGGGGTGAGCCGCCGCGTGTCATATTCACGGTGGCTCCAGGAAGGAACCCGGTACCCGTTAGGGTGACACTGCCGGGGCCAGCCCTGGTCCCTTGAAGTTGGGTTTCTTCCAGTAAGGGTGGGCGCTGGAGATACTAACGCTAACCGGTTTTATTGCACTACCACTCCCTCCAGCATTTGATACCGTCAATTGTGCTGTATATGAACCTGCAACAGTGTAGGTATGGGCAGGGGGGTTCTGAATATCCGAATGCGGGGTACCGTCACCGAAATCCCAGTCCCAGGTATCGGGTATGCCACCGGTTGAGGTGTCGGTAAACGTTACGACAAATGGTGTATTCCCGGTTGCCGGACTTGGATTAGTATTGAAACTTGCAACTGGTGGCGGAGGAATTGCCGTGATGTACGAGAGGATTGTCCAGAGTACTGTTGCCGAATATGTTTGTCACAGTAAGCCGGATGTCATAGGTGCCATTAGTAAAGGTATTCAATGGGTTAGCGGTGGTATTAAACGGTATCCAGCTGCCGCCGACAGTCTTATTGTACTCCCATTGCCATGAGGATGGTGCACCACCGGTTGATGTGTCGGTGAACTGAACATTCCATGGTGAGTTCCCTGACAAAGGGGGTGTCCCGCTGAACCCGGCAATGGGTTTTGATAAATCTACTTTTTTGATAACGGAGACATTCGGATGAGAAGCATCTCTCACGGTCATGTTTACGAAATAGATGCCTGCTCCGCCAGCATTTTTGTAGTCGTAGGCTGGATTATTCAGTATGCTGTCTACTGTACCGTTATTGGTAAAGTCCCATTCCCACTCTCCCCCCACTCCTAAGCCGGTTGTCAGATCCGTAAATTGCACATTGGATGTCGTGTACCACTCGAGGATCTCATATTTGAAATTGGGGACAAATGGCACAGGCGACGGCCCGGTTGGTGTGCGGTATCCCGCTCCGGTTTTCACTTCCAGGACCCCATCAAGGAGTTCCGGCTGCTCCGACATTCGTTGCGTTGTAGTTATAATCGAACGCCGATGTTAACGAGTTGTTCAAAAATCGGCTTCCTGTAATATTTGAACAAAATGGTGGTGCGGAGGCATTTTTGACAAGATCGAACGTAAGATTGAGGTAGACCTGCGGGTAATTTGTCCAGGGAATAAAGTTCGGATCGAGTTGTAATGAGATGTTATTCTTAACCGATGGAAGGGTCGAGGTGTAAAGTGCTTCTGTAGTCAGATCATGATAGGGTACCCCATCGATAACAGGATCGGGAAAAAGCTGTATCCGTACGAATGACTGGTCTTTTGCATAGATCTTGGTAAGATTGATATTGAAGCATTCCTCCCGAATACCGAGAGTTGAATTCAGATTGGTGATATTGATAAACAAATTTTCCCGTGCAGGGTCGATCTGGTAGATCGGATCCCTGACTTTATCCTTGAGAAGTTCGGTATTATTGATCACCACGGAAAATTCATGGCTCGTCTCGTTATCTCCTGCAGTGAAGTTGCTGGCATTTATCGTGGCTGAACTTGATTCTTTTATCTTCACAAGACGCCGGATAGTACCATAATTACCTGACATAGCATCACCCACAGATAAGGTCCTGTTTCTCCCGAATTCTGTAAGGGAAATATTAAACCGGTATGGGTAATCACCGAAAATTGCACGCTGCTGGTAATCATCAGGATAGGAAAAAGCCGTCGAACAAAAAAATCTGTTTACTTTATTCTGGGACAGGATATTCGGGGTTTCCTTTCGAGATGGCAAGACCGAACCGCACTACATCTCTCTTGTCGTCTGATTTCCCACGGGACTTGTGGCAAAGCCGGCTCTCCCGGGTCCTCAACAAGAATAACGCCCGTGCGGTACGCGACAGCATCATAATCAATAGTGTATGACTGCAATCCGATGAGCAGACCGGGGATCATCGATACCACCCAAATAAATGCAATAATGAAGATGGTAAATCCAACAAGAAAATCGATGGAAAGATTCCCGGAATCGCTGGTCATGGTTGTGTAATCAACTCCCCTGTGGTTGCATTGAACGTCAGGATCCTGTCTCGTATTGCCGGATGTGATAGTAAGTGTGTATATACCCTGTTTTAATTCAAGATCTCTCCTTTCAGGAATTGCGGGGGAGGATTGCTGACTATCACTGCACGTGTTCTTGCTGAATAATCGTGCCGGGAGATACAATGCTTGTCGACAGGGATCTCTTCAAGAGCCGGGAGGGCATTCCAGGGATCCTTATCCAGCCGCTTCCGGTCATAGGCAAGCATCTCGGTTCCATTGCATACCGCGCACGCCAAAAATCCAGCTTCGGGCATTTCCGGATCCATCAACATTATGCCAATAATATAATAGATTGTCTTAATAAAAGTCGAATCTATTTGTCAGGATCAGGCTGGTACGCGGGGAGATTGTGTCGAGCCACATCAAAATTGATATATGGAGATTCGGCGTTCAGAAACCTGGGCAAGTCCGCCATTTTGCTGGGATGTCTGGTTTGCTGGTGGTGATGAAATACATGCACTGCAGAGGATCAGGATGATCAGTGCTGAGATGGCGAAAATGGCTGGGGATATTTCTGCGCATACTCTTCCTTAAAGGCTTATTTAGATAACAACAGATATAAATATTGGTATTTTTTTTAGTCATTCAGAACTATAAAATGATTGTATGTTTCGTTTGATCTGCCGCATCTGACCGCTGCACAGACGATCTTCCTCATTTTGCTAATGGACTGGTTTCAGGACGGGAACTGAAATGATTTTGATAGATTATCATGATTACGCCACAATCTTCGTAATCGGTATCTCAAGAATATCCTCCGCGCCACACGCCTTCAGTTTGGGGATGAGCTGGTTGACCGCGTTCTTCGGCACGACCGTCTGGATGCTGTAATAATCGATTCCATGGAGACGGCTGACTGTAGGTTTCTTCATCGCCGGAAGGGCAGCGACAATCTTTTCCATGGCATGGGTCGGGACATTCATCGTGAGGAGTACCTTGTTCCTCGCCTCAATCACGCCAAAGAGCAGTGTCTTGATCTCCTCGATCTCCTGGCGTTTCTGCGGGTCGACCCAGCTTGCCTTGTTGGCGATAATAACCGTATAGGACTCCATAATCTGCCCGATGATCTTAAGCCCGTTCTTGCGCAGGGTTGTGCCGGTTTCTGTCAGGTCGACAACCACGTCCATAAGATCCGGGACCTTGGCCTCGGATGCCCCGTACGAGTGAAAGAGCTGGACCGGGATTCCCAGCTGCGCGAAATATTTCTTCGTCAGTTCAGGATATTCTGTCGTGACCCGGCTGCCGGGCCGAATCTGGTGTACATCGTCAATAGGCTCATCCCGGTGCACGGCTACGACGATCTTCACATTCCCTTCGCCCGTCTTGCTATACGACAGATTCGCCACCTCGACAACATCGGACCCCGTCTCGTTTACCCAGTCCAGACCGGAAATACCGAGATCAAAATATCCTTTCTCGACATAGGTGGGAATCTCCTGGGGGCGGAGGATCTTCACCTTGCCAATGCGCTTATCAGTGATGCAGGGATTGTAATCCCGATCGGTACGTTTGACCTCAAGGTCGGCCTCCTTGAAGAGCTGGAGCGTTTGTGCCTCGAGGCTGCCTTTGGGGAGAGCGAGGGTAATCATACCATACACCATCGCTGCAAAAAACGATAAAGGATAAGGGTAGGTTTTTCATTCATTCAAAGGAATGGACAACCAGTCCGCTCAGCAGTTTTGGCTCAAACCACGTGGACTTTGGCGGCATTACACCATTCGCATCGGCTATAGACAGTACCGTTTCTATCCGGACCGGCTGCATGGCAAATGCAACCCGGTACTTCCCGCCGTTAACAAGTTTCTCAAGATCCGAAACCGGGCGTGCACCCCCGAGATACTGCAGACGTGCATCCCCGCGGGGGTCGGTGATGCCGAGCATCGGTTCGAGTACCAGGTTCTGGAGAATCGCGACATCAAGTGCTTCGAGCAGTGGTGCACCGGAATCGAGCGGCCGGGTACATTCGTACCAGTTCCCGGCAAGGTACATATGGAACACATGGAATTTTTCAGGATGAAGAATCCGCGGAGGGATATTATACCCGTCCCCGTCAACCGGACCATACTTCCTGACGTCAAAACATGCCTCAAGCCCGCGAATAAAACTCTCCGGGGTGCAGGTGCCAATGTCGCTCAGCAGCCGGCTGTAGCCATGGATCTTCACCCGGTCATGCGCAAACATCACCCCCATGAAACGGGAAACTTCGCCACCTGCCGGTTTGCCGTCGGCAACCCGACGGTCAACCACATTCAGGGCAGCTTTTGCCCGGTGATGGCCATCAGCAATGTAGAGCGCCGGTACCGGGGAGAAACAGGCTTCGAGCTGGTCGAGGACCCCTGTATCCGTGATCCGGAATATCTGATGGAGGATCCCCGCATCGGTTGTAACCTCTGCATCCGGAGGTGATGATTCACCGATCAGCGATTCAATGAAGGAAAAAATACCCCCGCTGTCGCGGTAGAGGAGCACCACCGGACCGTTGTGTGCCCCGACTGCCTCGATATGCCGGGTCCGGTCCTCCTCCTTGTCATACCGGGTCTGCTCATGCCTGGCGGATGCAGTTTCTCCGGTAGTCGTCGACATCAAGACAACAGCAGAGCCCCAGGTATGTCTCCCCATTCTGGCAGACCCTGTAGAGGTACATGGCAGGTTCAGGGTCTTTCCGCATGCGCCCTTCAGACATGAGTGCATCGAAATTCTCGCGTGCCCGCCGGTATACGCGATCATCGTTTGAAGCAAGTCCGGGCAGTTCTGCATCCGGGCGGCTCACGCGCAGGAAGCTTTCGGGATTTTTGGCGATGATTGCCCTGGCCTCGTCCGCGGTCACAACATCGTACGGGACGGCTGCAATCGCCGGCGCAGCACAACGATCGGGGCGCACACCTGAAAAACGATAGATCCTGACCATATTTCACCCTCGCCTGTCCGGAACCATAACCTGTCCTCATAGTTGGGTGTGCTACCATATATTTTCCGCACTCTTTTACTTGGGCAAACGCTATGATTTGAAAAAGCTCATGAATACAACTACTGAACCGGAAGAGGAATCCATCCCATGATCCGATCTCATACTCTTACAACCTATCCATTACCCATCATCCGCCGCGCGGTACCCATGGATATCCCGGCAATAGTTTCTATCGAGAAAGAATCATTTATTGACCCATGGGAAGAATCCGTCTTTCTTGAGGCGTTCACCTACTTCCCCACCACCTATTTTGTCGCGATATGCAATGCGACAGTCACCGGGTTTGTGGTTGGCGGGCTCGAGGATACCGGGGAAAATATCTATGGGCACCTGTGCAATTTCGGCGTGAAATCTGATTACCGGAAACGGGGAATCGGGAGGTTACTCCTGCGCCGGCTCGAGCACCAGTTCGCACTTGAACTTGCCACCGGCGTTCAACTGGAAGTCCGGCTGTCCAACACGAGGGCGCAGCGGTTTTATAGCCAGCTGGGCTACAAAGCGGTCTTTGAGATTGACGGCTATTATGCGGATGGGGAAGACGCCCTCGTGATGATGAAGTGGTTCAGGTTCTAACCGCGGCCAAGCTGCTGGTGTGCCCGGGCAAGGTGCTGGGCGGCAAGGGCTCCCAGGAGGGAGAGCTCGCCGGCAAGCACGCCGGCCCCGATGATCTCTGCGAGCTTCCTGGCGTTGGCACCGGGAGGGTTTCCACTGCCAGCCACGCCGAGGATCCGCAGGCATTCCTGCTGGGTCTCCACCCCGGTCCCCCCGCCGACAGTCCCGACGGGCAGCGAGGGGAGCGTGACGGCGACGTATACTCCCGTCCCGGTGGGATCAACGGTCGTAATGCAGGTGCTCCCGTCGATGGAATGGGCAGCATCCTGCCCACAGGCGATAAACATCGCAGCGACGACATTTGCCGCATGGGCGTTGAATCCCATCGAACCGGGACGGGCAGAACCTACCAGGTTTTTCCGGTAATTCACCTCAAAGAGACTTCCGGCATCTGTTTTGAGGATCTCCCGGATGAGTTCATGGGAAAGTGCAACGCCAGCGACAACACTCCTCCCCCGCCCCATGATCCCGTTGATAGCGGCGGGCTTTTTATCAGTGCACATATTCCCCGCGAGGGCGACGAGACGGGAACCGGTCCCCTGTGCGACAAGTTCTGCAACTTTCGCGCTCGCTATCGTCACCATGTTCATCCCCATCGCATCCTTGGTGTCGAACTCGAGCCTGACAAAAACACTGGTGCCTGCAATGAAGGTTACAATGTCTGTCAGTTTACCATGGGTTGTGGTACTCTCCGCAGCCGCGCGGAGATCATGATAGTGTTCCTCTACCCAGTCTGCCACCTGTTTTGCATGAGCGACGTTCTCTGCGGCAAAGACGGGAGCCCGCGTCATCCCGTCATGGAGAATACGCACCTGGGCCCCGCCGGCCTTGGTGATCGCGCTGCAGCCACGGTTAACCGATGCTACAAGTGCTCCCTCGGTTGTTGCAAGGGGGAGATAGTAATTCCCCTGGGCATATTCTCCCTGCACAAGAAGCGGACCTGCAACCCCGACCGGAACCTGAACCGTGCCGATCATATTCTCGCAGTTGCGCTTTACCACACGCTCGATATCGATCGAAAAAATGCCGAGATTCTCAAGCGACGTTCCGGTTTCCCGTTCGATAAAACCTCTTCGTACCCGGATCGCGTCGAGCGGGGGAAGATCCTTTTCCAGCTCATAGAGTTTCACGGATCCGTTCTTCAGTTTTGTATACACGCCCTCATCCTCGGTTGTACGACCGGATCCTTCCCCGCTGGCAGGATCGCCGCGGCGCTCTGCATCATCAGCCATGAATAGTGATACATCGTATAAATTTATGATACCGGTGGTTACAGGATATGGTAGGGCAATGGTGTATCCGGGTACCTGTGCAGCGGGGCGAGGAACTGCGGCGGGCGCTGATAGAAGAAGGTGTGCTGGACCTCTCGCTTAAAGTGCGACGGGAAGGCACCCTTCTTTTTCTCCCCGTCACTGAAAGGCGCGAAGGTGCGGAACGGCACGATTTTGAGCCCCTGCCGGAACGGCTTGTCCTTCCGCGGCATGAGTTCGTTGGCGGCATTGCAATTATGCAGGGTCATGATCCGGCAGGCGCGGCAAAGATCCTCGCAGCCCGCCCGTCCCTTCACACGGTTCTCTGTGCCACCAGCATCGTCTCGGGAGAGTACCGTACCCGCGAATTTGAGGTCATCGCAGGCCTCCCGACGACACGCACAGAGGTAATCGAGTATGGGCATCGTTTTACTATCGACCTCTCGACAGCGTATTTCTCTGCCCGTCTCTCATCCGAACGGCAGCGCATTCTTTCACGGATGGGAGATCGCGAGACGGTGCTCGATATGTTTGCCGGTGTCGGGCCCTTTGCAATTACCCTTGCAGCATGCGCGAAGCGTGTCATTGCATCAGACATAAACCCTGACGCAATTCTCCTGATGCTGGCAAATTGTGCCCGGAACCGTACGAAGAATGTTCTTCCTGTCCTTGCCGATGCGCATCATCTCCCGGCAATAATGCACTGTCATTTTGACCGTATTGTCATGAATCTCCCTCTGTCTGGTACCGCCTTCCTTCCCGATGCATTCCGGCTTTGTAAACCCGGCGGGATGATCCATTTCTACTCCCTTGTCTCAAACGAAGGCGAACACATCAGCGTCATATCCGATCTGGGAGGGTTAGTGGTAAACGAACGCCATGTTCGTTCATATTCCCCTGCACAATGGCATGCGGTGTATGATATTCTTGTGGGGAACAATTGAAAATCGTGCATTTTTTTATAAAAGTCAATATTCTTCACAGTAAAAAATTTCACGGAAGAAACCGGGATCTCATTTTTTCACGTTCCAACGACAGCGTTTTCATCTGTGGATAATGATGTGCATCCTTTGAAGAGCACTATTCACGCGGAAAAAACGTTCAGGTTTTATTACCTAAAAAGGCAGATCTCTGACGATAGGAACGCTCTGTGAGAAAACCAAAGGAGCTCATGCAAAAGGGGGCTGGGTAATTTTCAGACATGCAACCCCCACGGATCCATCTTCTTTTTTTTCAAAATTCGTATGAGAAAAAGTTTGAGGGATTATTCGGCCGGTACAAACTTTGTACCGTAGTGGATGATACCGCTTTCGCCATCTGTGGCGATCCGGCGGAACACGCTCTTCACCCTCATACCGATCTTCACCTCATCCGGACGGCAGACGATCTGGGCGGTCATGCGTGGCCCCTCATCCAGTTTTACGATGGCGAGCACATAGGGGGTGAACGCCTCGAACTGTTCATTTGCCGTGTGGATAACGGTATAGGTGACAATTTCACCGGACCCGCCAAACTTGTGATCAACAATTCTGCCGTGCCTGCGGCAGTCAGGACAGAATGACCTTGGGGGAAAAAAGTGCCTCCCGCAGGTTTCACACTTCGTCCCGATCATATTATAGCGCTGCGGAATCTTTCTCCAGAATCGTGCGACCGTCATTTCAGCACCTCCCGAGGATATGAACAACTGCAGTTGCTCCGGTACCCCCCACATTATGGGTCATCCCGATCTCTGCCCCGTCAATCTGGCGCTTCCCTGCCTCGTTCCGGAGCTGCTTGGTAATCTCGTATACCTGCTTGATCCCGGTGGCGCCGACCGGGTGCCCGCAGGCCTTAAGACCGCCACTCGTGTTGACAGGGATTCTCCCACCAAGCGCCGTCTCCCCGTCTGCAGTAAATTTCCCTGCTAAACCTTTCCTGCAGAACCCCAGGTCTTCAATGGCACATATCTCCGCAATCGAGAAGCAGTCATGTACTTCTACCATGTCGATATCCTTGTGGGCAAGTTTTGCCATCCTGAACGCCCTCTGACCTGCAACCACGGTGGCGTCGAGGGTGGAGATATCGCGCCGGTCATGAAGTGTAATGGTGTCGCTTGCCTGGGCACTTGCAAGCACCCGGATCGGAGCATCGGTAAATTCTCTCGCACGGGAGAGCGGCGCAACAATCACGGCAGCCGCGCCATCAGTAATCGGCGAGCAGTCGAAAAGCCGCAGGGGTTCGGCGACCATGGTGGATTTCAGGACCGTCTCGATGGTGATCTCCTGCTGGTACTGCGCGATAGGGTTTCTTGCCCCGTTATAGTGATTCTTCACTGCGACCTGGGCAAGCTGCTCGCGGGTAAGGGGATAGCGGTGCATGTAATCCGTAGCTATCATTGCATACAGCCCGGGGAACGTTGCACCTACAAACCCTTCCCATTCACGGTCGGCAGCCCCGGTCAGGGTATCGGTGCTTGCGCCCGGTTCCACATCGGTCATCTTCTCGACACCGGCTGCGACAACAATATCTTCCATCCCGCTGGCTACTGCAATAACAGCCTGGCGGAAGGCAAGACCTCCGGAAGCGCACGCGGCTTCAACTCTCGTCGAAGGAATATGATGGGTTGCGAGACCGGCATAGTCAGCGATTAAAGCACCGATATGCTCTTGTTCGATAAACCTCCCTGCACTCATATTGCCGATATACATCGCATCGATCTTTTCGCCGGAAAGCTGGGCATCTTCAAGCGCAAGCGCTCCTGCTTCGATAAAGAGGTCCCGGAACCCGCTTGACCATTTCTCGCCAAATGTTGTACACCCTACACCGATAACTGCAACATCTCTCATAATTGCATCACGATCTTCCCCTTGTGTACCGCATATCGGGCATAGTTGAGGTAAATGGGATCTTTTAGTAACTGCATCACACTTGGTGAAGCATCACGCCGGAACTTATCAGACAGGATTGCATCAGTGACCTCGATATCAAATGCATCACCGCCCGCTCCGGAACCAAAGGAGCAGACAAAGATCGTGTCTCCGGGTTTTGCGATATCGAGTGTTGCTGCAAGCCCTATGGGAGATGCGCCCGAGTAGGTGTTTCCCAGCGTTGGTACCACGAGACCTGGCCGGATCTGGTCCTGGGTGAACCCCAGGGTTTTGGCGACTTTTTGGGGGAACTTCGCGTTTGGCTGGTGGAAGACTCCGTACGTGAAATCTTTCGGGTTCTTGCCGGTCTGCTCGAAGAGCAACCTGCTCGCGCCCTCAACATGCCTGAAATAGCCCGGGTCCCCGGTGAATTGTCCTGCATGCCGGGGATAGTCCTGGCCTTCCCGCCGCCAGAAGTCAGGAGTATCGGTCGTGAATGAGCAGGTATGGTGGATGGTCGCAATCGGGTCATCCCGGCCGATAAGGAAAGCGGCACCTCCGGCGGCAGCGGTATACTCGAGAGGATCGCTCGGCGCTCCCTGGGACACATCGGACCCGATGGCGAGACCATACGTGATCATCTCACTCTTTACGAGACCCATGCAGGTCTGGATTGCTGCTGTTCCCGCCTTGCAGGCAAACTCATAATCCGCCGCGGTCATGTTGGGCGTCGCGCCAATCGCCTCACCTACCGTACATGCCGTAGGTTTCACCGCATATGGGTGGGATTCGCTGCCCACGTACACTGCGCCAATATCCTTTGGATCTATTGTCCTGCGGAGCAGCGCATTTCGCGCCGCTTCAACCGCAATCGTCGCTGCATCCTCGTCAAGGTCGGGGACAGACTTCTCAAAAACGCCTAATCCCCCGGAGATATCTGCGGCATTTGCGCCCCAGACCTTCGCGATCTCTTCAACCTTGATCCGGTATCTCGGTATATACACACCGTAGGTTATGATGCCTACCATTCTTTTTCCCTCAATGTACTCACAATTTTATCGATTTCCCAGCTCGTGCACATCACCGTGATATGATCCCGTTCTGCCATCTTCTCCACGATAGGGTGAACATCAGCAGTATCTATTCCCTGCAGTACCACGCATCGGGGTTTGAAGGGAGTAACCCGGATCGCAACCATCGGTGATTTTCCCGTTGAAACGTTGGTGAAGACAACTGCTCTCTCGGTGCTCCAGCCATAAATGCGGTTGAACTCATCTGACGAGAACTGCATGATCGCATTCAGGCTGTTCACCACGGTGTAGCCAAAAAGAACCTGGTCCATGGATCCGCAGAGGAGCGTGCACCCGATAGCTTCAGAGAAATCCTTGAGAGGGATCGCTGCAGCATACTCGTGGATGTCGTAGATCACATCATCTTCAACATTGGAAAAGAGCATGGTAGAAAATTTCTGGATATGCTTTCCGTCATTCTCCTCATCGATAGCAAGGAGTGTGTCGACAATTTTGCCGACAACGGCAGTGCCAGGGCTTTTTCTCCTTCCGCCTTCATAATCGCTGATCACAGATGGAGATACACCGAGACGGTCCGACAGGACTCCCGGTGCAATTTCAAAGTTCATGCGCCATTTTTTCAGTGCATGCCCTGGTGAATCCGACAGGGTAATCTCACCCGCCATCTTTTCAGCAAGCTGGTTACGCAATCCGGATTTCATGCTCATTACAAAGAACCCGTGGCATTATATAACTAACGAACGTATATTCGACATTGAACGAATCACGACGATAAAGTATCCGAAGAGCAACCCATAAATAATAAGCACCTCAATTTTGATAAGCATGATTCCCGCTGAAGATCTCCAGTGTCTCAAGGCAATTGCATTGCGGGGTGGCTGCAAGAGCCCGGTATTTGTTTCATCCCAGACTCTCGGAGAAATGCTTGCAATCAGCCAGCAGACCGCATCCCGCCGGTTGAAAGGGCTCGAATCCCGGGGATTCATTACGCGAACAATTGCCGCAGACGGCCAGCACGTAACGATCACCGGCCAGGGTGAAGAGGAGCTGCGCAGAGAGTACCAGGAATTCTGCCGGATTTTTTCCGAAGGCAATAAAGGCTATGTATTGTCCGGCGCCCTTGTCAGTGGAATTGGAGAAGGGAAGTATTACATGAGTCTTGAACCCTACAAACAGCAGTTCAGGACACACCTGGGTTTTGAACCGTACCCCGGGACGCTCAATATCCGTCTCCCCGCATCCGGTCTTCCGGTGCGTAAGAAGATCGACAGCCTCGGCTGGATCCGGATAAAAGGCTTTTCTACGGATGGCAGGACATTTGGCGATGCAAAATGCCTCCCTTGCCGCATCGGCGACGTTCCCTGCGGGATCGTCGTACCTGGCAGGACACACTATCCAGAAGACATCATTGAAGTGATCGCACCGGTCGCGCTGCGCCGGAAACTGGGAGTTGAAGATACGGATACCGTAACCGTCGAGGTGGGACAATGATAGATGATGCGCTGGCAGCGTTGCGGGACGGGAAGTTCATCCTGCTCTATGATTTTGACGACCGGGAAGGAGAGACAGATTTTGCCATCCGGTCCGATGCTGTGACTCCCCGTCACATCGTACAGATGCGCAAGGATGGAGGAGGTTTGATATGCACGGCTGTTCACCCTGTCGCGGCCCAGCGCCTTGGTCTTCCTTTTGCCAGCGACGCCCTCCGGGCAATTGCTGTGGCAGAGCGCGAGGGGGATATCCCCTACGACCGAAAGAATCACTCTTCCTTCTCGCTGTGGGTGAATCACCGCAATACCTTCACAGGAATCACCGACCGTGACCGGACACTGACGGTCAACGCGATCGCAGAGCAGGTAAAACGGGCACTCAACGGAGGCGGGGTGAAGCTTCCATGAGGTTTTCCGAACCCCGGGTCATATGGCGCTTCTCAGGGCAGCGGATGGCCTGCTCGACCAGCGGAAGGGACAAACAGAGCTCTCGATTGCGATGGCGGAGATGGCGGGTATTACACCGGCAATCACCATCTGCGAGATGCTGGATGATGAATCCGGGTACGCGTTATCAAAAGAAAATGCCCGGCTCTATGCACGCAAGCATAAACTGGTATTCGTTGAAGGCAGTGAAGTGATCGAGCGTTGGCGGACGCAGCTACACCAATCCTGAAAGGATCCTCCTAATTTACATGAGATTGAGTTTTTTCCGGCGCCTTCCAGGGTGCCATTATTTCTGATGCACTTCTTTGCTTGACACATCCCGGTTTCGAAGCTTCTGTCTCTAAGCTGCTGCTTCCTCTTCCGTTGACAGGAAGCGATGGTCTGGCTCAATACCCTGACCCATAAACGGGGAAATTAATCCGGAAAAAAAACGTTTGTTTTCACATAAAAAATCCCAAAAAAAGGTTATATCCTGATCTGGGCCAAGGCGTCGTATGCCGTCTTCCGGAATACCGTGACATCGATGGCAGGATACTGCTCTTTTGCTTTTATAACGTCTGGTCCGGTGCCTGTCGTAAACATATCAATCCGGTCGAGCGTTCGTGCGGCGCTATCCAGAACCCAGAGATCGCGGGTCTCTTTATCAACGACGGTGATGGATTCCACCCTGACGGACACAAGAAAAGCTCCGTCAGGCGTCTGGTACAGGTTGGGTTTTCCCACGACAGCGACAAATGCAGGCGTATCGATCTTTGCCAGCTGCTGCATCGCCTCCGGCTGGTAGCTGCCAGCCATTATAAAGAAAGTCCCAGAAGGATCGACCACTCTTCCGCGATAGAATATATTCTGATCTCCCTGCCGCTGTTTCTCTGTCAGGGTACCTGCCAGAAAAATCCGGTTGCACCGCTCACCGGTCGGGAGCAGGACAAATGTCGGACTCTTCTCATCTTCACCGTCTTTGAACTGGTACCGGCACTCACGAAGTTCAGCCGCAAAGACCCGTCGCGCCGGTTCGCGTTCAAACGCTCCATCTCTTCGTCCAAGATCGCGTGGATTTGCGCTCATAATGCCCCTCCGGCCCTGTTCAGCAGTGCCGCATGTTCTCCGGTCTCGAAGGTAACACGCTCGCATGTTTTGGCCAGCAGGCGGTTATCGATCTCGCGACCATGGCAGGTAACATAGCGCCCGAGAACAGTATCCCGCATCCGAAGGAATACCTCGTCCATGCCAAGAGGATTATTCTCCGCAATTTCCTGGGCTGCGGCGAGCGTGATGCCGGTGAGTGACTCCACGACATCCCGCGGGAGCAGGACATTATGAGTCTTCTCACCGGTATCAAGCCACCCCTTGATCCGGAGATCATAGATGAATTTAGGCTGGATCTCATGGACCGGGCAATAGTTCTGGCGTGATATGGCACGGTTACATCCTTCTACCGGACAGCGCTTGATAAGCCCGGAACCGGGTGCGATATGCACGATGGCTCCTCTTACTGTCGTATCTCCCCCGCTCACCGGAATATCGCCTTCGTCCTGCAGGATCGTTGCCGTGTTGAGGTTCAGGGAAAGCCGGCCGTTGAATTCGTCAACGAGCGCATAGAAAATATTGTAGACCCTGCCCACGGAGAGTTGTTCTTTACCCTCCTCCTTCCAGATCACAAATTTGATCGTACCCGTTTCGTCCCCCAATAGACCGGACTGGAGCATCCTCTCATGGGAAGCATCCCATTCCTGGACCACTTTGGCCCGGATACAGCCAATCCCCTTCTGCAGATTGCCAATCGGTATCGTGTCCGGGATGAGCGCTCCATCAGATGCACTATCTTTCACGGTTGTACCCGAGTGGATCTTCAGGCTGGAAATACCCTTGAACTCATCCACAACCGCCGATTCTATCCGGTACCATGAGCCTTCTGACATAACCGGTGCATTCGACTTCGTCCATGCCACGAACCGGATGCCGCCGGTCTCATCAGCGATAATTCCGCTCTGGGCAATGGCAGGGGAAGCGGGTGTCGAGAGGGCAACAACCCTGCCCTCAATGGTCACCCATTCCCCGGGTGTAACGTCAGCGATCTTTTTCTGGTCTGCAGCTCCGCTGCTCTTCCCGCCAGACGTTCCCATTGCGGGAAGATTGAACTCCTTTGCAAGTTCATTGGTTACACTGCGTTCCGCTTCAGAAGGCTGAACACCGAACTCGTCCACGAGACGGCGGAGCTTACCCTCGATCTTTTTTGGATCGACTTCTGTTCCTTTGTGAGAAAACTTTCGGGAGATTCTTTCTGCTGCTTCGGAAAAGTCCATTTCATACATCTCCAGTTACATGTGCCGAATTATACTGACTATATAGTGTAAGCATGTGTAGTGAAAGTGCCGAATCGAGTTCCGGATCACCGCGATGGTCAGGTTTATGTACCGCCACGCTGACATAGTGATACTATGTCTGAAATTACCGCTGACAGTACGATTTATGATCTCTTAAAAGCAAAACCAGAGGCAACGGAAGCCCTCTTCAAGTTCGGGATGGGTTGTGTCGGATGCGCGATCGCTCGCGGCGAGACTATCCGTCAGGCTGCGGAAGCACACGGTATTCCGCTCTCCGAGCTCCTCTCTGCTCTTGGCATAAAAGAGTAAATCTTTTATTTCTTTTTTATATCCCGGATACGTACCAGCTCTGAACGTGAAACTTCAGGAAATTTTTTCAGATAATCTGCAACTTCAGGTTCATGAAGGAGTGTGCATCCTGCACAGTTCCATACCTTTCTGCCGTTAGAGCTTTCTTCCCACTGACCGAGTTTTTCATCCCTGCATGGGTAGAACGGGCAGTAACAAAAATCGCATCGCTGACCCGGAAAGTGGCAGGGATAGTATGGGCAGTCTTTTTGGGTCCACTGTACCCAGTGCTCTCCTTTGAAACGGCTGAAGATGAAAAAAGAGGCGGGCTGAGACAGATCTGCAGCATCGTGACGTCTGACTGCTTCCGGTATGCCATGAAGAACCGACTCGCGGATACGCATGCCGGGATCGGTGAGCCGGCCCGCATACCGGTGTTTTATGGTGCCCTCACATCCTACGATCACCGCATCTGTCGGGGTCCCGGTTAGCGGGAGATCCATTGCCTGCAACGCTTCGGCTTTTGCCTCAGCGACAATCATTATCGATTCGAGCAATGCTGAATTTTCCATCCCCTCGCTGCTGCAAACAATAATGTTGATAGTGCCTGCATTCGCCGGGGGTTCACGGCGAACTCCCGCTGTGATGAAAACTGTGATAAAATCGTACTGAAGAACACAGCACTGCTGCATGGGTACAGCGGTCAAAAGACCGAAGAAATCCTGATTAATACCCGCACCGGCCGCTATGAACTCCAGTTCCTTTTCGGGCTCTTTGTGGCTCCAGCCCGATGGGACGGTATGATTTAAGAGCGTGGAGACCGGTCGAATCCCCCCGGATATCCCGGTACTTGCGGCGTGGAATACCCCACGGATGAAAAGAGTATCAGTATCGAAATAGTATCTCATGCGACTGAATAACGCACGCGATCCTTGAGCTCCTGCTGTTTCCCGGCATTCCAGCCGGAAACATCCTGCAGGTAGCCGGTCACCCGGCTGACCTGCACCACATCATGCGAACCACATTCCGGACAGACGGGTTTACCGCACAGGGGGCAGTACTCGATACCCGATATGATCTCATGGCTGCAATGGCAGTGATCAAGTGGGCACATGACTTCAAGATGCGTCTCACCGCAGTTAGGACATGGCTTTTCATCGACGATGAGGTGGCATGTATAGCACTTATATTTGCGCTCATTTTCCGGGATTTCATCGATGTTCCTGAATTTATTTGCCAGGTTCTTTTGTTCTGCGGTCCAGTCCATAGTATAAGATTGCATAAATCCTTAATAAATATTTAGAACCCGATGGTTCAATGAACCGGCAATTCATGGATAAAAAAGAGCGAGCGTACGGATCCGGTCGCAGGATGCGGTGTTTTATACCCGGTTACCCCGATCGAAAGCGGTTAAACGCCATGGCAGCGTCAATTGGATCCCTCGCCTCATAGATCGCGCGGCCGACAATAATCCCGTCCACAAGCCCGGCGATGCAATCTGCATCACCCCCCTGGACTCCGATACCTGGTGAGAGGATCTTTCTCCCCATAACGATCCCTCTCAGTATCCTGACGCGGTCCGGTCGTGTCGCGGGAGCGATGATGCCATCCGCCCCGCACTCCATGGCGAGGCGGGCAATATGCTCTGCAGTTTCGCCGCTGAAGAATTCAGAACCACCCGGGTGGCTCATCTCAGCGACAACAAAACATGAACCCCCGTAATCGGATGTTGTGTCAACACAGGCCTGTATCGCGTCTTTTCCCGTGAACCCGTGACAGATGACCGATGAGAATCCTGCGTCAAAAACCTGCTCCACGATCAGCCGGTTCGTGTTCGGAATATCGGCGACTTTGAAGTCGGCGATCAGCGGGAGATCCTCTTCCTCAAGTTCATGGACAAGAGAAAGTCCGCTGGAGAGTATAAGCGGGTAGCCAATCTTGATGGCATCGATATGGGGGGCGCACGCGTGGGCAAGTGCACGGGCTTTCTTCTTCCCGGTCACGTCGAGGGCAAGGATCAGTTCAGTCATGTTTGGATTCGCTCCAGCACGGCCGCGACAATAACAGGAAGCGTGATTGTTGCGTCACCATATACGGTGACAGCCTGTGCCTCTTCGGTAATTTTGCCCCATGACCGTGCTTCGTCGAGTGTCGCTCCGGAGAGCCCACCGAGATCCGGGCGATCCCCGGTGAGCTGCACAGCATAATCAAAACCATTGGGCGTCATCAGCATGCTCTGGAGGATAAAGTTCTTCGGTACACCGCCACCTATGAGCAGGGCGCCTGCTTTTTTTGTCGTGAAGCAGATATCCATCAGCGATGGCATGTCCGCAAAAGCATCGATGGTCACGGTGTTCGTCTGGGAGAAGAGCCAGTACTGAAGTCCCACCATGGAGTCCTGTATTGCCGGGCAGTAGACCGGAATATTTTTTCTTGCTGCAGTGTGGAGTATCCCGGATTTCAGGTTTGAACCAAGGTGGCCGAGGAGCCCGGAGATGGAGATCGTACTCTTCGGTTCGAGTTTTCCGAATACGTCCTGCATGAAATCCTCGAAATGTTCGAATGCCTCGTTGGGGAGATAGACATCATAAATGCGGTTGATCTCATCGTGCCGGAGTTCGATATCGTTGCAGAGCGCATTACCATGAAAATGCTTGCAGCCGATTGCTTCGATGATATCATGGGTAAGATTTGCACCGGTCGAAACGAGAACGTCGATATGCCCGTCTTTTATCAGGTCGGAAACAATACCTCCCATCCCTGCGGGAACCATGGCACCGGCAAGCCCGAAAAATTTGGTGACTTCCTTATCGCGCAGCATCTGTTCATAGATATTCACCGCACGATAGAGTGCCCCGCCATTGTACGCACCGGCCTTCCCCATCGCATTGACCAGTTCATTGACAGTCATGCCCGGTTTTAAATGGAGCTGGATCACCGGCTCATCGCATTGCATTGTGATAGATTCTCCCCCCTCTCTGGTGTTGTCATACACTTGTTTTTTCTAAGGCTTAACTGTGTACCACAATGTTTCACTTTTGTATCACAATTATTGTCCTTGTTCCCGTTAATTTTGAGTTGTCCATCATAGTACACACGGAAAAAAGGAAAGATACATGCTGAACCGCCCGCCTATCTATCATACGTGAGGCGCTCACCTGATGCCGGCACCGCAGGCAATTCATGATCTGGTCGAAAGATTTGAGTATAACCGTCCTGTCTATCACAAAGGACAGAAGAACGAGACGGAACTCCGTCGCGAGTTTCTCGATCCATTTTTCCGTGCCCTCGGTTGGGACGTAGACAACAATAAAGGATGGTCGGAAGCGTATAAAGAGGTCGCACACGAAGACCCTATCCGCATCCGTGGTCAGACACAGTTTATCGATTACGCATTCCGGGTCGGCGGGGCACGCAAGTTCATATGCGAGGCAAAAAAGCCAGCGGTTCCGATCAAGGACGATCTTACCTCGGCGTTACAACTACGTAGATATGCCTGGAACGCCGGTCTGAAGCCTGTCTATCCTGACGAATTTTGAGGAATTTGCGGTTTATGACTGTAATGTGCCTATACGGAAAGAGGATACTGCCGCAACCGCCCGGATCGCATTTTTCCCGTATTCTGAATACGAGAAACGGTGGGACCGGATTGCAGCGGTCTTTTCTCCGGAAGGAATCCAGAAAGGGTCGTATGACAAATATGTCGCGACACATGGTGAAAAACACGGCACTGCCGGCGTAGATGAGAAATTTCTCGAGGATATTGAGAACTGGCGGCTGCTTCTGGCCAGGAACATTGCCCTGCGCAATCTTGCACTCACCCAGGAAGATGTTAATACCGCTGTTCAACTGATTATCGACCGGCTCATCTTTTTACGGATCTGCGAGGACCGGGGGATTGAAAAATACGAAACCGTCCGTGCAATTTCGGATGGGGAGGCAATCTATTCACATCTCGGTACCTTGTTCCATGCCGCCGACGACAAATATAATTCCGGACTTTTCCACTTTTCGGAAGAGGCGGGGCGCGATGAAATGCCGGATACTCTCACCCCCTCGCTTGTCATCGATGACACGGTCCTGAAAAATATTATTCACCGGCTCTATTACCCGGAGAGCCCCTATGAATTTTCAGTTATTCCCCCGGAAATTCTCGGGCAGGTGTACGAGCAGTTCCTCGGCAAGGTAATACGGCTCACCGCCGCCCACCGTGCTGACGTGGAGGACAAGCCGGAGGTGCGTAAAGCGGGCGGTGTTTTCTATACTCCCGTATATATCGTGGAATATATTGTAAAGAAGACTGTCGGGGAAATGGTGAAGGGTAAAACCCCCCGCGAAGTTGCGAAGCTGACGATTCTCGATCCCGCGTGCGGTTCCGGATCCTTTCTGCTCGGGGCGTACCGGTTTCTGCTCAACTGGCACCGGGACTGGTATATCGAGCATCTTGTTCCGGTCATCAAAGATCGCCAGCCAGCATCTCTTGAAGTCAGGTCACTCCTGCCGGATCCAGGTGCATCGGGAAAAGCAGCAAAGAAGGAGGGGATGTATGAACTCCCGGTCTATAAATCCGGCAATGGTGACGCGTCGAGGATGCGCAGTGACTGGCGGCTCACGATTGCGGAGCGAAAACGCATTCTCCTGAATAACATCTACGGTGTTGACATCGACAAGCAGGCAGTGGAGGTGACGAAACTCTCCCTGCTCCTGAAGGTTCTGGAAGAGGAAAGTGAAGAGAATGTTTCCCGGCAACTCAAACTTTTCGCGGAGCGTGCGCTCCCTTCACTCCACCACAACATCCGGTGCGGGAACTCGCTTGTTGCTCCCGATTATTTTGACCTGAAACAATCGCATCCGTTCAACATGGAGGAACGCAAGCGGATCAATGCGTTTGACTGGCAGGCAGAGTTCTCCGCAGTGATGAAGACGGGTGGGTTTGATGTTGTGATTGGCAACCCCCCCTATGTCCGCCAGGAATCGCTCAAGGAGCAGAAGGAATACTACCAGTCCCGCTATGCTGTCTACCAGGGCACCGCTGATCTTTATGCGTACTTTATTGAGAAAGGGATCTCGCTCTTGCGTCCTGGTGGGATCTTTTCGTATATTGTGGCGAACAAGTGGATGCGGGCGAATTATGGCAAGCCCCTTCGGAAATTCCTGCTCACGAAACAGATCGAAGAAATTGTGGATTTCGGGGATCTCCCGGTTTTCAAAACTGCGACCACGTACCCATGCATCATCCGAGTCTCCAACGACAAACCAGCAAAAGAATTCTGCGTTTCAAAGGTAGAAATCCTCGACTTCCCGGATCTTGATCGGGTACGTGAAGGAGCACCGTCACCCGATAGACCAGAGCACGCTCACGGATGGGGGGTGGACACTTGGTGATAAGCGAACGGAGCAGCTGTTAAAAAAGCTGCAGAGTGTGGGGACACCGCTGGAAGAATATACCATGGAACAGGTATATCGTGGGATTATTACTGGATTAAATGAAGCATTTGTGATTAATGAAAAAACAAAAAACGAATTAATTCAGATGGATCTGAAAAATGCCGATATTATCAAACCATTTTTTATTGGTAAAGATATTAAACGATATAGTCCCCTGAAGGCAGAAAAATATTTGATATATATCCCTTGGCATTTTCCGTTGCAAAATGATAATTCAATTACTGGAGCATCAAAGACAGCAGAAATTGAATTTAAAAACAAGTATCCTTCAATTTACACCCACCTTCTCAAGTATAAAGAAAAATTATTGGCGAGGAATGCTGAAGAAACCGGGATAAGATACGAATGGTATGCTCTTCAGCGGTTTGGATCAAATTATTATACCGATTTTGAAAAAACAAAAATAATTTATCCTGAAATTTGCCAAAGACCAGAATTTACATATGATGATTCTAAAAATTATACAAATAACAAATGCTTCATCATACCGCGTTCTGATAAATTTTTATTAGGAATTTTGAATAGCAAATTGATGAATTTCTTATTTCGAAAAAAATTACCAAAACTTCGTGGTAACTTTTTAATGCCCGCTTACGTGATATTCAAAAATTTCCCTATTTACACACCCGACTTTGACAATCCGGATGACAAGATCCGCCACGATCGTATGGTCACGCTCGTGACCGAGATGCTGAATCTGTACAAACAACTGAGCCTGGCAAAGACGGATCAGGAAAAACGTCTCATCATGCAGGAAATCGAGTCAACAGACCGGCAGATCGATTCGCTGGTGTATGGGTTATACGGACTTACGGCAGATGAAATTGCTGTGATTGAGGAGAGTTTCGGTAAGTAATAGTTATTTAGTTAAAACAGCCAGTTCTCTTCCCTGAACAATCCAAAATGATCTATACAGTCAATACCATAATAGGAGCAGACATCCGGGATCTTTCTCATATTATTCGAGTGAAGATTGGGATTACCTAATAATTTTCCTTTTTCATTAGTGACGACACAAATCCTGTATTTTATCAGGGTTTGTTGAGGTTGTTCTTTCATTGCTAATGCCAAGGCAACAACAAAGGGATCTGCATGGTATAACTTATCAGATTCGGAATCTGCAATACGGGGAAATCGCCTTAAGACTTCCTGGGTTTTCACTATGATATCCTCATCGAATTCCCTGAATATAAAATCGTGATCGGTTACCCATTGCAGCAGGATATCATACCCTTCGAGAAGTTCCTTTTTTACTTCAATGGGTGCAATCAGCCTCCCGGCAACTGCGAGATCGTGTACGTGCTCCCAGACGGTGGGAAAAATATCAGAAGGGTAACGTCTTTGTAGTTCAATGAGAGAAGAAGTATCAATAATATACAGATTTTCAGTTTCGTGCATCAGACACTCACGATTCTGCGCGAAGCTTTTCCAGATTTTTCATTTTGATATCGAGATAATCAAGAGCATCACGGCTTGTGATATACCCGAGATCGGAATTCTTCAACACCAGCGAAACGAAACGATGCCCTTTTTCGTAGAGGCACTTTTGATCGAGAGAGATAGCAGGCCCGCTCTTTTTAACATTTTCACTCTTTTTTTCTCTCGTCTGTTCTTTCTTTAACGTAACTTCAGCCCTGATTTTATCCCGTTCGGTTCTGAATTCGGACGGGCTGATGTAATCAAGAGTGAGCAATCGCATCAGCGCAGACTCTTTGCTGATCTTCAACCTGTTTGCTATCGTCCCGGCTATTCTGGAATAATGGGTTGTCTGGCGTAATGCCTCAATACACAACTCTTTTTTAAGAAAACCTTCCGGAACTAAAAAAGCTCCAGCAAACCGGTTACACCAGTATTCAATACTCTTGATCTTTTTATCATCTGTCTCATCACTGTCCCGATTGCACACAGCGGATTCATTTAAGAGAATGTGCCCGTATTCATGGAAGAGCGTGAAGATCTTTGCACTCGGCGTATCCGATTCATTGACAACAATCACAAACGGTTCGATATCGGTGAGAGAGAAACCACGTGCATCCTCAACAGGCATCTTCAATTGGAGTATTGTGATATTTTTCTGTTCAAACCAGTCTCTCCAGATTTGGAAGAGTTTTGTTGGAGTGCTGGTACTGATATAAGCCATATCTACCGGCAAATCTACTCTTTCATCGTTGGCAATAGTCTCTGGATTGTCCTGTATGGTGCGATTTTTAATGTTAATATGCACATCACTACCGAGATTCTCCATCAGCTCGCTGCGAACTTTCTGCAATCTCCGGGCTTTTCGGATCGCAAGATGCGTCTCCTTTGAAAAATCGCCCTTAGCACCGGGGAGTTTCCGGAAATCCGGAAGCGATTTTACCACTTCAGGCGGTTTGGAAAGAAGGAACGCCGCAAGTGGACGTTTGAATGCGTCAGAAAGCTTCTCCACCTTAGTCAATGATAAAACCGGTTTCGTCTTTCCCTCGCACCAGTTCCGCACATCTTCTTCCGTAACTTCAATGCGTTCGGCAATGTCGTTCGCAGGCCACCCGGAAGTACCACACAGCCACCTGAATACATCAGGTGCAATCGAGACCTTAACAGAAGTGTGGGACATGATATTCAAGACTATAGAGAGAGTTTTGTGATAATCTATTAAAAGATAACCCGGATGTAAAGAACGTGCGTGAGGCTACATGGTTGCGCTTGTGACAGAGACGCTGGAGCTGCAACAGAACCTGAATCAAGCAAAGACCGATCAAGAAAAGCGGCTTATCATACAGGAGATCGATTCGCTGGTATACGGACTCTACGGTCTGACCGTCGATGAGATTGCAGTGGTTGAAGAATCCGTGTCCAAATAATTATCTCCGATGATAAAAAAAAGGAGATTCCAAGTATCAGGAGGGCAGATAATGCCGATCATGGCCTAAAATACCCTCCTAAAAAGGGGCTGTTTGCAGCCCGCTAAATTGCAGGGACAAAACCTTCGCAAATAAGTTAAATCCTGAAAACACTCATTATAATCAATATTTTCCATGCGTGTGGACACGATTTCCCGTGCGAAAAAAATGACCTTCGTCCGTTTGCCAAATGGAGCCTTTTACGGGGTTATTGGACTTCATCCCCCTTTTTGGCCAGCTTTGGGGAGGGGAGCGGTAAAGGGATATCGAGCCGGTAAGGAGCATTTTTCCAGTACTCCTCCCGGAAGTGGGTGTTCCGGGAATTTTCCGCGGTATTGAACTCAATTTCCGCTGTTGTTTCCGGGAGAATATAGAACCGGCGCCAGGCCCGTTCATTCTGCGTCCTGATCCAAATCTCCCGGAGCACGAACTCCGGCATCGGGAGGACGCGAATGGAATGTACATCATCCGGGAATTTTTTTTCAATGATGCAGGTATCACTCAGTGCGTACCGGACTTTTTTCAGTATCACGGCGACAACCGCGGCCGGGCGGTACATCAGCCCATCGAATGCTAACGCGGTATCGGTGTTTGACAACCAGTGGTATCCCATCTGTTCGGCACAGATCCGTGCCTCATCCCGTATTGTTGTTGACCGAGTCCCCCTTATGATATTCCTCCGGGTATTTTTTTAATAAATTTACTACCGGTTTTCAAAAAAGAATGCCGTGGAAGTAGACATGCTTTGTTGTCAGAAGGCATTCGCTTCGCGTACTGCAAGCTTTTCTATTGCCTATCGCAATTTTAAAAATCCGGTTCACCGCGACACAACGGTTTTGCAAGGTGCCTCCGTGCAGTTGGCGGCACTTCATACCATCCTGTTTTCACTGTGCGGAAAATTTCCTGCACTTCCGGTTCTTCCGCACGTGCCCCGCACTTTTTACACTTGAAGCCTTTACCGGTGCCGTTACTTGTCATACGCTTGTTGCACACAGTACAAACGGGCGGGCGGGAGATTTTGGGCCGGGCAAGTGTTCTGATGTTAATTTTCTCAAGGTTGATGCTCCCCTTCTTGAAACTGCCTACAGCAGTCACCTCATCTCCCGGCATAATCTGACGGACAATATACCGGAAATTTTTTGTGGGTTCATATGCCATGCACCGCAGGGAATTTTCTCCATCGTTCATGGTGAAAGAAACGTGCCCCCCAACACCAGTAACCGGCGCGTCCGAAACAATTCCCTGCACCCGGTACGAAAGTCCTTCACGCAATGAACCGATCGTCCCATCCAGCAGATGGGCATCCGTTCCCTGGTTCGTGACCCAGATCTGTGACAATGCCGGAGGCTCTGATCGGACCATCTGCCGGGCGGCCATTACCCATGAGGGGCTTTCACCCCGGATGCCAAACATGACAGGATCCGGCGTATGCGGTACGCAGACCACTACATCATTCACTCTGTCTACCGTGTCCCATGTGTGCGGGAAGGTGGCTTCTTCTGTGGCGAACAGACTTGTTCGATCAACGTCGCGGGGCGTACCCCATCGTGCCGGCTTGCGGTACACAAGGATTTCAGATGTATGATCCTCGAGCACGCTTGCGACAGCAGCAGTCGCTCCAATCAACCCACGCTTGTTTTTATATCCATGGTACCGGGCACCAATCGTCTCCAAGAGTCCGATCGCTTCGTCAATCTGGCAAAAATCGGTTACTGCCTTCCTATAAAATGCCGGGTCCGGCCGCTTATCAACCACCACCACGCCCGGATTCGTGTTTTCACACGAAAAATCGGCAAGTTCCTCAACAGCCGCGCACCCTATTGCAAACGCTTTATCGATATCTCCGGTTACATCGAGGGCGATCGCTGCATTTCCCCGTGTCTTAAAGGTAACATTCGGGTTGAGACGGACAAGCCTTGCCTCATGAACCCGCATGTGTTCATGGATCAGGCGTCGTGCAAGGACTGCCCCGAGGTACGTTGTGCACATCCCCAGAGGCGAGTCGGTGTCGTCAATCCCGATGAGCATATCTATATTAATATATCCTCAGGCTATATCCATTCTTTACGAAAAATGTCCCAGGATCGCCAGCTTCGAGCTGGTTATCAGTGTCATGATAACGGCGGGTTTTGATGTCTCCGAGCGGTTCTTCATCCGCCCGAGGAGCTTTGATCTTATTGCACGCAACAACGGGACGTTGCTCGTCATCAAAGTAGTGGCTCATATTGACAGCGTAAGTGAGGAGGTGGCATTCGATCTTGAAGTAATCTCGCGCCATCTCGGCGGAGTCCCGCTGATTGTGGGTGAGCGCGCCCGTGATGCAGAGCTGGAACGTGGTGCCGTCTATGTCCGGTATGGGATATATGCGATCAGTCCCGCAACACTCTATGATTATTTTGTGGAAAAGATCCCCCCTTTGGTGTATGCGTCCCCCGGTGGATTATACGTCAACATCGATGGCGAGGTGCTCCGAGATCTCCGGGAGAAACGCAGCATGTCGCTCGGAGATCTCGGGCAGGTTCTGGGAGTATCCCGGCGCACCATCAGCAAATACGAGAGCGGTATGGGGACCACTCTCGATGTGGCGATCCGTATCGAGGAATTCTTTAATACCGGCGTAGTAAAATCCATAAACCTTATCCGGCACGAGTTACCCAAGGTAATGGAAACTGAGCACCGGGACGCTGGTCCGGGCAAACAAAACCCGATGGAATTTTTTGAAGAAATCGGTATGCAGCTTCATACGCTCCATGGTGCTCCGTTCCAGGCACTCCTCACCTTTGAGAAACATACCATACTCACCGGCTATGGCCCGGCAGATAAAGTCATCAAACGCGCTGCTCTTATTGGCAATATTTCCCAGATTGCAAAGAAACATGCGATGTGTGTTATCACCGATCATTACAAACTGAAGAAAATCGGCAAAACCCTGGTTATTGGCGAGGATCGACTGCACCGAATTGCAGATGGTTTTGAGCTGCTCGATATGATCGGCGAGTGATCTTTTTTAGTGGTGTCCTCATAATCACGGCCTAGTGCCCTGTATTGGTTTTACTGGATCGATGGAATGATGGAAACTGTGGTCTGATGGAAAGTCATGAGAATGGCCGAAGAGTCTATCGGTGAAAAAACGCGCAATGCGCCGGTGCATCGCATGACTTTATTATTTCATGAGAATAGGAGAATAAACAAGGAAGATCCAGGCATTTCAGTCCAGAAACAGCGAGCCCATCCTGGATCTTCCTTCATGCTTTTATTGTATCCCGGGGCTTCCAATCAACCATGGCGGGATTTGAATGTTTCAAGATTTGTGTTAAAATCTGTTTTTTAGGCAAAATATATTATTTCTCCAAGGATTTGCAGACTACAAGAAAATCCCGGGAACACGGCTAATTGTTATTTCGGATGTTGAATTGAGGTATATGGATTGGTTTCTTGTACCTAGAATCCGATCAGTAAAAAAAATAGTATTTTTGATTTATACCCGATAGAACGGACGCAAAAAAAAGTCGCCACTTCCAGCCTCGATGCAACACCGACCGCGGCCCGGTTTGACCGTGCACACTAGCGGCTGATGATGTATGACGGGTGGTAAAGAACAGTAAAGAGTAATATTTTTTCAGCGTGATCTCATGAAATCATATCCTCTTGCAATGATCATTAAGAGTAGAATGGCAAAAAACAGATAAATCATAAAAGGCAGAAAAATAGTTTCATACGACTGCCTGATATTTTCGGAAAAGAACGTGAAATATACAAATAAACCAACAAAGAAAAGCAAAATTAAAAATACTATTTTTTTCATGGTCGGATCCCTTTTCAGACAATTTTATCATCTATTTTTTGATCCATTTAATTAATGTGAAAATGACGTTTTATTATTCTGTGACAATTTTTCACCCTCTATTTTTCTGATATAAATTATTCAATCAAATCGAAATCTTAATGTTTGAGTGTTACAAGAGGGAAGCCAGAAGAAATAAAATGACGTCTGATAATCTTAATTCGTCAGTTAAAGTCAGGAAAACAACTCTCACCCGGCTCAAGGCGATAAAAAAAGATGGTGAATCATATGATTATCTTTTCAATCGAATGCTGGATAGCTGGGAATTCGAACAGAAGAAATATTTTGAAATTGACAAGGCAACCGAACTGGCAATGAAGACGATAGATTCATGTAAAGATGAATTATCTGATCTCTTTGACTAATCTTTTTCACCGGTATATCTTCGCCTTCAACGGCCTTCTTCCCTCAAAAGTTTTCCGCATTTCCAATACCCTGATTCTTTCCACTCCGTCGTCTAAGACTCTCACATTGCAGTTAAATTTACTATTCCAGGCAAATTGTAAATAATAACGTAGGTTTGTAGACATATTTCACGGTTGTTCCGCGATGAGTTTGTAGCCGGGATGCAGACTTACTCAAGTAGACGTCAGATTATTCCCGTCATTTATCGCATTGTTTTGAACATTCCAAAGTCCCTTTAACTTATCAGAACCATTCAACGATATTTTTTTGTAACTGGTAAATGCTCAATATTATAATCAGGTATAAAAGTCTTCAATTCGACAATTTCAAAGCCTGATATCTTTTTTAGAATTTGTGATATTATCTCATCGCCCATTTCTTGGATGTGATCGGGCCAGTTATGATCACTTGGTCTTATCCCGGAATCAGGTATTTCGGTCTGATAAATTAATTCTTTTTGCGGACCCACAAATATCTGAATGCATCGGCTCGCATCGGAATCTTTTTGATTCCAACAAATCCTTTCAACCTTCGCAAAATTGATTAATGTCTTTCCATCACAACATTTTACCCAGACCATAACCAGCAATTATTTTCATGGATATATAATAAATACTTTTTCGCCAATCTGTGACCCAAAACGTCACAATAAATGGCAGTTTCATTCGTTGATATTTTGTCTAAGGTTAGTTTCGTACCACGCATACCTCAATCCCCCCCTATAATCTGCATTACAGTACCATGGAAAAACTGGTGCACAAAACATAATTCGATGCAGATATTGATGTATTAACTTTATTGACAGTGCTGACTCCCGCATGCTTGAGCAGGGGCATCAGGAAATTTTATTTGATTATCATGGTAGTAATCCTTATGAATTCTGAACACTTGCCAAGGTGTAAAATATGTAAAACACCTTTAAAACGACAACCAGGGCATCATCTGACTACAGCACATGAAAGAAAAAATAAAAAAGATATCACTGGTCCTGAAATTTTATTGGAGGATGAATGGTATTGTACCTAAATGTCAACCGGAATATGAACTTGAAGACGATTGAAGACTTGAAAATAAAAACTTAACTGTCTTAATTGAGACTTAACAAGATTACTGAAGTGTGCCGGATTGGAACCCGGTCCCCCTGGTGCCTTGTATTAAAGAGAAATGCCGGAATGGGAAGAAGAGTGGTATTGGAAATGCGGGAAACTGTACAGGGTCGAAAGCCGCTGAAGGTAATAGCGGGCTTCTGTGGGTAGATCTCATGTGGTATTGCAATTACATATTCTAGACACCTGAACTGCTTTTTTTGTTTTATTTGGAGAGTCAATAAAGGTGTAATTATCGTAACTGAGGTGATTTGAAGTTATTATTTTACATGGCCGCATTTTCTGCACCTTAAAGTTTTTTTCAACTTTGTTTTTTTAGTATCTTGAGGATCTTTTAAATCTTCAGAAATTATTTCCACATCCCATGTACACACTTCCATAGTTCCACCGCAATCAGGTATTTCGCATATTTCTTCAGGATTCATAAGGAATAATAGTATTAGGTTTAATAAAACTCGTTTCCATGGTTGCCTAACTAAATTTACCACAGTCTCATCAACATTAATGCGTATTTCTTGCTGAATTAAAGAGAAATGCCCGGAATGGAAAGAGTTATGGTATTGGAAATGCGGGAAACTGTACAGGGCTGAAAGCCGATGAAAGGAAGATCAATTCCCATAAAATCCCAATAAGGATCTTCTTCAAATCTGGGTTTATGCCGATTTTCATACTCGACTTCATCCAAGATTTGAAGATCATCTATATGAAAAAGGTTCTTTAGGATTTCATATTCTTCATTACAAGAATAAAAAGGATCATTATCATCATCTCTAGAATAATCGAAATCCTCAAATGGGGATTCGATATCAGCGAGACGTTTCATCTTCATAAAACAACGAATTGATATTCTCTGATGAGATAGAAAAATATTTTTGCACTCAAACCAACCGTAATGCAACACCAACCGCGAGTCCGGTTGATCAACCGTTAACTTATCAGAACCTTTTTAGCTAACATTTATATAGAACCACAAACCAATTTTAGTGCTAAAAGTGGTGATTTTATGTCACAACAACTTGGAGGACAGCAGATACTTATTCTTAAAGAAGGCAGCACCCGTACCCGGGGCCGCGACGCTCAGGGTATGAACATCACCGCCGCAAAGGCAGTGGCAAGTGCAGTCAGGACCACGCTCGGTCCCAAGGGAATGGACAAGATGCTCGTCGATACAATCGGCGATGTCGTGATCACGAACGACGGTGTCACTATCCTCAAGGAAATGGACATCGAGCACCCGGCCGCAAAGATGATGGTCGAGGTCGCCAAGACCCAGGATGATGAGGTCGGCGATGGAACCACCACCGCAGTCGTCATTGCCGGGGAACTTCTCAAAAAGGCAGAGGATCTCCTCGAGCAGGATGTCCACCCGACGATCATTGCAGCAGGATACCGTCAGGCAGCCGAGAAGGCACAGGCAATCCTGAAAGAGATCGCCTTTGATGTGAAGGCGACTGACAAAGCGATGCTTAAAAATATCGCAGCAACTGCGATGACCGGCAAAGGGGCCGAAGCATCCAAGGACAAGCTCTGCGACCTCGTAGTTAAGGCAATCACGATGGTTACCGATGATGACGGCACGGTCGACATCGAGAATATCAAGGTCGAGAAGAAGACCGGCGGGAGCATTGAGGATTCCGAGATCATCGAGGGTGTAATCATCGACAAGGAGAGAGTTCACCCCACGATGCCAAAGAAAGTCACCAATGCGAAGATCCTGCTGCTGAACGCGGCAGTCGAGTTCAAGAAGACCGAAGTTGACGCAGAGATCAACATCACCAGTCCCGACCAGCTCCAGGCATTCCTCGATGAGGAAGAGCGGATGGTCAGGGGCATTGTCGACAAGATTGTCGCAAGCGGCGCAAACGTTCTCTTCTGCCAGAAGGGTATCGACGATATTGCCCAGCACTACCTTGCAAAGGCAGGCATCTTTGCAACCCGCCGGGTGAAGAAGAGCGACATGGAGAAGCTCGCCCGTGCAACCGGTGCCAGCCTCGTCTCCTCGATCGATGCGATCGGCAAGGAAGAACTCGGTAAGGCAGGACTCGTTGAGGAACGCAAGGTTTCCGGCGAAGAGATGACCTTTGTCGAGCAGTGCAAGAACCCCAAAGCGGTATCAATTATCATCAAGGGCGGCACTGAACATGTCGTCGATGAACTTGAACGTGCAATTCACGATGCACTCCGTGTTGTAGGGGTTGTCGTTGAGGACAAGAAAGTCGTTGCAGGCGGTGGCGCACCCGAGACTGAACTTTCGCTCCGTCTCCGTGAATACGGCGCAACGGTCGGTGGCAGGGCACAGCTCGCCATTGAAGCATTTGCATCGGCGCTTGAGATCATCCCGCGTACCCTTGCAGAGAATGCAGGACTGGACCCCATCGATATGCTTGTCGAGATCCGGGCTGCTCACGAAAAGGGCAAGAAAACCTACGGCCTGAATGTGTTCGAGGGCAAGGCAGTCGATATGAAGGCAGCCGGTGTTGTCGAGCCGCTCCGCGTCAAGACACAGGCGATCTCTTCAGCGGCTGAAGCTGCGATCATGATCCTGCGCATTGACGATGTAATTGCATCATCCAAGAGCCATGCACCTGAGGGCGGTATGCCCCCCGGTGGAATGGGCGGCATGGGTGGAATGGGCGGTATGCCCCCCGGCATGGGCGACTACTGATCCAGCAATAAATTTTTTTTTATTATTTTTATTTTTCCCGAACCGTTTTTCAAATCGCTATTCGGAGTATCCTGTTTTTTGTTGCTGGCGATCTGTGTCGGAGACAGATCCTGCAACAGATTAATGAACCCATACGCATCCAGTATTTGCCATGAGCGACCAGTTTATTTTTACCCGGTACCGCACCGACTGTTATCATTGCAGGCAGGTTGCAGACCAGATCATCAAAGCGGTACCATACAAGGCTGAAGTTGCGTGCGACAACTGTGGTGCGACGCGGGTGTACGTCCCCCGGATCGAGGATGTCACGAAGCCGGGTACATTTACAAAGATTGGGTGTTATGATGTCTGGAACCTTGAAAAAACGGCAGATTGCAGAAACTGTCATGTGAACGGCCCCCATAATATCATGATAGGATGCCGGCATTTTACGGTCCGCTGCCAGAACTGCGGGTTCACTCATTTCTATAAATTCGATCTCGAGTATATGGCAAAAGAAGAACTCAACGTGAAGCAGGAAAACAATGCCTCATGACATCATCCTGTGCCATAAAGTAAAGAGACGTGAAATGTCGTAAAAAAATGTAAATTCGGGGTCCGTTATTTCTCTTCCCGCACCATTGCGATCGCTTTCTTCGGGCATTCGTTCGCGCAGATACCACAGCCCTTGCAGAATGTTAAGTCGACGTTGAGATCTGCATCGATCGCAGCATCCGGGCAGTACATCGCACAGAGCCCGCACTGGTTGCATTTCTCTTTATCGACGACCGGTTTAAAGACCCGCCATGTTCCGGTCTTCCCGGCAGCCCCTTCTGTCGGCTTGCTGATAGCAAGGCGCTGGCGAACCTGGCTCATTCGCTCATCTCCCTGTATGCGGTTTCAGCCGCCTTGACATTTCGCTCATCGGAAAACATCTCACGGATTGATTTTTTCGCAGAATCCACAGAAATAATACCCATCTTTGCAAGTGCACCGAGTACCGGGGTATTCAGGATCGGGCCTCCTGCAACCATGAGATTCTCCCGGAGTGCGATGCCGGTCAGGTCCACATGGCTTGATGAAAATCCGGCAAACTCTCTTTTGTGAGCGCTGTTAATCAGAACTTTCCCACCTTTTTTCAATCCATGCAGTACGTCGACTACATCCATTACACTCGCATCGAGCACCACGACCATGTCAGGTTTTTTTATCTGGCTGTAGATCTTTATCGGGTTATCATCTATCCGGACGAAGGAGACGATCGGTGCACCCCTGCGTTCAGCCCCGTAGAACGGGCACGCGGTGGCGTACTTCCCGTCATGGATCGCTGAAAGTGCAAGGAGACGTGCTGCCGTTACCCCGCCCTGCCCGCCCCGTGAATGGATCCGGATCTCAAACAAGGTCATTCACCCCGAACCAGAACTCTTCGCCGATCCGCCGCTTCCTGATGAAATCTGCAATGTCTTCATACGTGACTTCCTGCCCTCCGAGGCCGGCAATTACGCTGAAAACATCTGTCTTCTGCTGGGCCTGGATGGATTTCGCGAGCACTCCGCCAAAGCCAAACGAGTAGTCGCGATCGATCACCACGACTTCCTTCCCCTTAAGACTGAGTTTCGGGAACGGGCGGAACCAGCGCAGGCGCATCGAACCTGCTTTCACGCCTTCTTTTCGGAGCAGGTCTATTGCGACTTCAGCCTCCTTGCCAAGCGTGCCCATCGATACAACGACCACATCAGCGTCATCGCACTGGTAGTCTTCGGTGAACCCGTACTTCCTGCCAAACCGGGTTGCAAAATCTTTTTCAGTCTCTTCAATTATCCCCACCGAGTCACGCATCGAGCGCTCGATATCCCAGCGGAATTTGAAATGCTGGTCAGGACCTGTAAGTCCGCCGTAGCCTGACGGATTTTTTGGATCAATCGCATGGGGAAGGTACATTGGCGGTATAAAATCACCGAGTTCTACGGTATCAAGCGGCTGCATGATGTGGCTTAAGGAAAATCCGTCAAGGTTCACCATCACCGGCAGCAGCACATCATTGTGCTCTGCAATGCGGAATGCCATCAGCGTTGTATCATATGCTTCCTGAACGGTACTCACGTATACCTGGAGCCAGCCCGTGTCGCGTTCCTGCATCGCATCGGTATGTTCGGCCCAGATATTCCAGCCCGGACCGATCGACCGGTTAACGTTTGCCATGACAATGGGGAGGCGTGCACCTGCTGCCCAGTTTGTCATCTCGTGCATATACAAAAGGCCGTGGGAGCTTGTCGCGGTGAATGTGCGTATTCCGGTGATACTGGCTCCAATGCAGGCGGCCATCGCGGAATGCTCGCTTTCTACCGGGATATAACGACTCTTGAGTTCGCCGGTGGAAACAAACTCTGCAATCTGTTCGACAATCTCCGTCTGGGGGGTTATGGGGTAAGCAGCGACGACGGCAGGCTGGACCTGTTTTACTGCTTCTGCGACTGCCTTATTCCCCGTGGCGATCTTTTTCATTCTTCCACCTCCTCGGCAGACAATTTCTTGATATTTTTCGCCAGGTTCTGCTTGAGTGTTTCAAGAGTTTTTGCATCAATGCCCTTGAACCGTCCCTGGGGTGCAAGATAATCTTCGAGGGGAATGGGTCGTTTCATTGCTGCTCTGGACTGGGGGTTGATGGACAGCTTCCCAAACTCGCGCTCATACAGGATCCACATGCCCGATTTTACCGCAAGCTTGCCCATCTCGACGGTTTTTTCCGTTGAGAATCTCCATCCCGGCGGGCAGGGAGCGAGAATGTGAATGAAGGAAGGTCCGCGGAAGGTAAGAGCCTTCTGAACTTTTTTAAAGAGATCCTGGGGGTAGGCGGCGGCAGCAGTTGCCATGTAAGGTGGATTATGGGCTGCGATGATTGCATCGATGTCCTTCTTCGCATCTATCTTTCCCGTTGGTGTTGTGGTGGTCCGGGCACCCATCGGTGTCCCTCCGGACCGCTGCATCCCGGTATTGCCATAGGCCTCGTTGTCGTAGCAGATATAGAGAAAATCAGTGCCACGCTCGAAAGCCCCGGACATCGCCTGGATGCCGATATCCAGTGTCCCGCCGTCACCGGCGTACACGATCACATTTGTTTTTTTCCCGGTTGCACGGAACGCATTTGACATTCCTGATGCACATGCGGCAGCAGCCCCAAAAGCGATATTGTACACGGGAATGTTGAATGCAGTATTCGGGTAGATACCCTGGATGACACTTGTGCAGCATGCCGGTACGACAAGAACAGTATCAGGTCCGGCCGCTTTGAGCACGTACCGGAGTGCGAGCGAATCGCTGCAACCGGCGCACGCGGATGTACATTTCAGCACGTATTCTTCTTTGGGAATTTCTGAGATAGTATCCACCTCCTGCGGTGATAATAAATGGATTGGTCGACGCGAAAAGAGATCGCGGTACTCGTAGTATTTATTGTCCCGTTAAAAGAAAAAAGTATCATATCTGTCCCGATTACAGGAATTTTCACAGGCGTGAATGAGTGATATTACTTTCACACCGCCCGGTTATACGTTTAAAGGAACATTGTTTCAACAAGCATATGGGGAGGACGAAACCCCTGAGAAAAATCGTGAGTCGGATCAACCAGCACGTAAATTCCCCGCTCCTCCCACCCTCTCAAAAACCTTAGAAAACCCAAAAAACCTTCAATTCCTCTTTTCTTTTTGTTCTTTCCCGGGCACCATCGTCAGTGCATCCTGTTACATATCATAATATATTTTAGGATCATTTCTCTAATGTCAGCTATGTCTCTTCGCTCGCTCAATCTCCCCGGGGTTGGAACAAAATATGAATTCGAGACCGATAAAGGTGATACGGTGGCAATTTTTTTTACAAAAACCGGGACCATCCAGATGTACACCCTCCAGAAGGGTTGTAACACTCCCAGTGCCGCCGAGATGACACCTGTTGAGGCACGGCGATTAGGAAACATTCTTACCGGTGCGATCATTGAGGCGGATCAGGAGAGTGTTGAAATCGCCTTCTCGGCGCTTGCCGATCTTCGGGTGACCATCCATTCATTTCTTATCCCCAAATCTGTCACAGGAAGAACGATTGAAGATCTCCAGATCAGAGCAAAAACCGGCGCTACCGTTATCGCGGTCTGCCGGCATGACAAAAATATCGTGAACCCGCCACCCTCGTTCATCTTCGAAACCGGGGATGCTGCACTCGTTATCGGGGAGAGCGACCAGATCAGAATGTTCGAGCGCGAGATCATGGTGGATTGATGGAAGGGATTGTCCTTGCGCTCTTCCTCTGCCTGATCCTGGCACTCATCACAAAATACCTGTCGGTTCCTGCAATCCCCTTTTATATTCTTGCCGGGGTCTTACTGGGAAAAGCCGGGCTCGGACTGGTATCGTCAGACGAGATCAGCCACTTCTTTTCACAGATGGGATTGATCTTTTTACTGTTCTTCATGGGTCTTGGGCTGAAAACTGAGCGGATCGCGGCGAACCGCTCATCTGTCCTCACCAGCGGTATCATCGATCTTAATGTCAACATGATGATCGGGTTTGTTGCGGCCTACCTGTTGGGGTTCTCCATCACCGAGTCCCTTATTGTTGCTTCCGCATTTTATATTTCAAGCACGGCGATGGCTCTCACTTCGCTCATTGAGAACCGGAAGCTCATGCTCCGCGAAGCCGAAACCGTCGTCTGGCTTATGGTCTTTGAAGATCTGATCCTGATCATCTTCTTGGCCCTTATTTCTGCCGGTAACCAGAACCTGATCATTTTCCTGTTAAAGATTCTCGGGGTTCTTGCAGTTCTGTATGCCTTTGCTCATTATGGCAAGGAATTTCTTATCTCGATTCTTGACCGGGATGACGAGCTTCCGATTCTCTTCACGTTTGCCGCCGTACTCACGACGGCATCCTTCTCGATGTATCTGGGCATACCCGAGACGATGATGGTAATAGCACTGGGTGTTGCATTTGCAACCACGGATCCGGATGCCTTTGAGCAGCATGCACGTCCCTTTAAAGATGTTTTCCTGGTTGTTTTTTTCGTCTTCTTTGGTGTGACCATCGATTTTTCCGGTGGAATAAACTGGTATATGATCACGGTTATCTGCCTCCTTGCCATTGTCAGCAAGTTAATTTCAGGGATACTCACCGGATTATTCATTCACGGTTCAGCACTGTCCGGTCTTGAAATCTGGGGGAATACCATTGCGAGGGGAGAATTTTCCATTGCAATCGCTGTTCTTTATGGTTCTCCCCTTGTAGGGACGACGATCGCAGCGATGGTCATCGTAACTTCGATTATCGGGTCATTTACTGCAAAATACAGCACCGCTCTGCGACGGGGAATCCTCAGTCTGGGAAGGAAAAAATCCCCCCCTCACCGGGTGCACATGAGTCGCTGACCTTTATTCGATCAGTACAAGTCCGATCGAGTGAATATCGGAGTGCATAATTTTTCCGTACTCCATTCCCTTGCATGGTATTGTTTCAAGAATCCATCCGGCATTTTTTGCGGTCGCGAAAACATCCATACATGCCGCCTCCATGCTCGGGCGCACCATATCCATATGACGGCATTTCCGGCGCATGCTTTCGTCAACAACACCTTCCGATTCCTCAGCAACGCAGTGCTGGTGTTCGCAATAGATACAGGGGTAGCCTCCAAACCCGAATGCTTTGTAAAAGCCGTCATAAAACGCGGTCTTTTCGAGTGTGTGTACCGTTCCATTCACCCAGAGGATCAAATCACTGAACCAGTCATGGAAGTCTTCCGGGATATCGTCGGGCCCGAACCGCCCCTTCCCGGGCACCCCGTCAAACCGGAGCAGCAGACCCGGTAGAGTACTCATTAACCATCCGACGTGTTTCATCTGGTCCCGGAGAGTAAGGCGGGCAGCCAAAATGCTTGCCATATCCCTTGCAGCCGTACCGGCATTTGAAACGGACCCATTGTGATACCACGATTTTTTCCGGTGTCAAAATCCTGACTTTCACGTCTCGTTCACGTGCAATTTCCGTGAGTTTTTCAATTTCTGCAGAAATCTCCCTGACCATATGCATGACCTGTACGAGTGGATGTAAAATATAAATCAATAAAGGTTGTGGGACAGAACGTTTCCGTCAGATCACATCTGGTGATACCTCTTCTGGTGCACGAGTACCAGAGAACTCTTAAGAAATTACGGATCTCTGCAAAAAATCAGGGGTCTGGCATGTTTGCGGGTATAAGATAACCGCTGTGACATCCCGAATTCATTTCATACAGTTGCTGCTGGGTAAAATCCTGTCTGGCGCATCAAATTTTTCCGATTTACGAGGATGACCCCCTCTCTCTCCCAGAGGGGGAGGCAGCCCAAGGGGTGCGCCCCCTTGACCCCCGTGTAAAAAATTAAAGTGTTCGAACAACATTCTTGCCCAGCGAGGCCCCGACGAGGCGGCCGAGCGACCCCGAAGGGGTGGGCTTGCTCATAGTATTGAATATTTTTGTGAAATGATTTCGGGATAGGACAGTATAAGATCACCGTGGCTATTACGATGATCCGCATAATTTCTGATATACATGAAAGGTTCAGAATAACCACTCGTCAGTTCTCTTCGTGACACGTATCCTTTTTTCCCCGCACCTCAATGATCCGCTGCACGACGATACGCGAACTGCAGAGGTCCCCGTCCTCGTACCTGCCGATTCGGACGATCGACGGCGCCAGTCCCCGCTCGGAGAGTTGCTGATGGAGTTTTGTCTCATCGAAGTGCTGGTTGAACCCGATGGTAATGATGGCGGGCTGTATCTCCTGAATAGGACGGAACATGTCAGTCTTATCCCCGAGAATCGCATGCGTGACCGGTTTAAGCGCGGCTACCATCCGGAGGCGGTGATCCTCGGGGATTATCGGACGGGGTTTGTGTCTGACATTTGCATCGCGTGCAACGATTACCCAGAGTTCGTCACCCAGTTTTTTTGATTCCTCGAGATAATAGAGATGTCCCGGGTGAAGGATATCAAAGGTCCCGGTGGCGACGACACGGCGTATGGTCATGCGATCACCTCAAGGGATTGCGGGGTCCCGTCTGCAGTAAAACATTTCCAGTCGGACTCGCGGTAGGGATAACCGATGATGAGATGATACCGTCCGCTCCGGGGGAAAAAATTCACATCTGCGTTCGAGGGGCGAAGTACACCATTAGGATGGCTATGGGCACTCCCGGCAAGATGAGTATCAAGAGGCATCATGTCGAAAAAGAGGGATGCCGAGTCTCCCCCTGTTATCGTTCCCGGGAGCATATTCAGTTCCTCGATGATACCATCGCGTTCGCGGAGCAGTGCAACAAATTCGTTGGGATGACTGTCGCGCCCCAGCTCGAGGAGAAGTGAAAGGAGTTCATGTCGGATGCCGCGAATATTCATGATTCAATTCCCTGTTCGTGGATATCCCTGTGCCGAATCTCTCTTGCTGAATGAGTTCGCGGAAAGGATAGTTCCTTAATTATTTCCTGCCCGGTCACTTTTATAATGTGGTAGCCGAACTGTGTCTTGACAGGACCTATGACCTTACCCGATTCATTTTCGAATGCTACCTTCTCAAATTCCGGTACCATCTGACCTTTGCCGAACCAACCGAGGTCACCGCCATTCTTCCGTGATGGGCAGGATGAGAAACGTTTTGCCACTGCAGTGAAGTCTTCACCGTCATTCAGCCGTTTGAGTATTTTGTTTGCCTCGTCCTCAGTCTTGACAAGGATATGGGATGCACGTGCCTGAACAGCCATGTATAGAACTAAGGGGGGATGGAATAAAAGGGTTCATGCACATAACTCCCCAAACAAATTCTCTCCAGCAAGGATCGATTTTGACTTCCGACTCAGCCCGTGTCTCTTTGCCACAGGACCAAAGAATTCTCATCCCAGAAGAAGGACGAGCCATTGAATCGGGAATCCTGTAGTTGAAATCATTGGACATACATGAAAATACCCCCGAATCGGGCTCCGTTTATCAGGTAACGGCCGGGAAAATCACCGAAAACCTCCCTTTTTTGGAAGTGAGAACAATACGCTCAAATATCGACTCGATTGCAAAAATACGGCAGGAATCGCCCTCGCCTAAAGCCCGCCAAAGGGCATTAAATTGAGGCATTTTTCGCCACTTAGTTTACCCCATCCGGACTCCGGAAAGGCCACCGGAATGCGAATATGGGGCTCTTTTTTCCGAGGGCATTATTATAAAAATAACGAAATGAATTCTGATCCGGAAAACAAGGTTGTTGAAGGGTGTTAGTCGAGATAATCACGTATTTTTTTGACGAGTGCGAGCTGATTATTAACTTCGATTTTCTTCTCTTCCTCAATACCTCCTATGATCTCCGTGATAGATTTTACCAGATCGTAGATTTTCATCGGCCGGCCCTTGTTCTTGGAGGGGCTCTCATAACTTTTGATCCAGCCATGGTTCATCAGGTACTTCATTGCAATGCTCACTTCGGGTTGGCGCATATCCATCCCGCGTTCGATTGCCCGTGATGTTGCTTCCGGTGTGTTCGCAAGGAACACCAGTACCTTTGCGACATTTTTCTTTATTCCGATCTCGATCAACAGATTGGCGAACTCTTCTTCCTTATCTGTAAAGTATTCAACTGTTTCCTGTCTCATTGAATCACCCGCAAGACAAGATACATCATCGTTGCATTGCTTCCGGGTGCTCTTTCATGAACGTCTGGAACCAGCTCTGGATCGTGGATTGGTCATTTGCATCGATTGCTTTTTCCAGCCCACTCACATCGTATCCCTTTGACTTGAGATCCGAAGCTATCTGCTTAAGCATATCCATCGATGGTGTCCCCTGGGCAGATGGAGATGACTGGCTGCCGGATCCCTGCCCCTTGTTAGTATTCGTGTATTGGGGATTTTGATCCTTTCCCTGTGGAAGTGTAATCGAGACACTGGGAGCAACAGTCGTTACTGCCGTGGTTGTAACAACGGTTGTCTGGGTTGTGGTGACGTGTTTGACGGGTGTTGTCGTAGGGACCGTTGATACCTGGGTTTCCGGTTGCTGTCCCGTATCTGTACATCCTGCGATAAGAATGCTGAAGATGAGCATTCCTCCTAAGGCAGGCAAAGCTGATACCTTGCAAAAGATCGTTTCGTTTCTTCATTTCTTTCAATCCCAAAATTTTTTTTCTTTCTTTCGTTGTTTTCCTGTACTCTGCGCATCTGTCATTGTCCTGCCATGCAAAATTGCGAGGCTGGATTTTGATCGATGAAAATCGAAGTCAGGGAATTTCGTCCCCGGTTACCGGCTAAAGACAGAGAGGGTAAAAAAAGGTTCAATTGTTGTATTGACAGACCCCACAAGGCAGGGTTTTAGCCAGGATTGCCCGCAGGTACGACGTGATCCGATCGTCCTGCTGTCCTGAGCCGGGTGTTTGTTTTTTTTAACCTTGTGAGGTGTCCTCATCTTGATTCTATACCAGTTGCCGGTATCCCCGGGTATGACGTTCCCGACACCCTTTTCGGATATGCATGCAGAATCTCCTTTCAGCATCCGACAAAAAAATGGATTCTTCAGATTATTCATGGCGCAGCGCATCGATGGGGTTTAGGTTCGCCGCCTGCCATGCCGGGTAGATACCGCAGGCGAGACAGATCACAATCCCAAAGAAGACCCCCTCCCCGACAGAGAGCGCATTTGCCGTTGTAATCAGGTATTTTGTTGAGCCCAGCATCAGGGCGCTGACGAGATATCCCGTAAAGATGCTCAGTATGCCCCCGACAACACTTCCGATAACCCCGATGATCGCCGCTTCATAGATGAACATGCTCATCACCTCCTTTTTCTGGGTGCCGATGCTGCGCATGATGCCAATCTCCTTGATCCGCTCACTGACCGACATCATCATGATGTTGAAGATCGAGACTCCGGCAACAACCATCGAAATTCCCCCGATGGCAGTCACAAATGTCGTGATGGTGCCAAACGTCGCGTAGAGGGAAGCCAGCGTTGCCTTGCTGTCCGTTACACTGACAATCTTGTCCCGCTTGTTCATCTGTTTTTCAATGGTGGTTTTAACCACTGCCGTATCCTGCCCCTCTTTTACCTTAACGACAACCTGATCGTAGTTGTTTCGGTTGTAGGTATTATCGAACCATTCCTGGGTAGCCACAAGAGCAGAATCGGTACTGAGATCGAAGCTCATTCCTCGTTCCTCGATGATACCGGTGACGCGGAGCGTTCCTTTCTCACCATCACTGCCTATGGAGATCCGTGAGCCGACTTTGATGTTATGATCCTTGGCAAACGTGGCACCCACAAGGCAGCCGGAGTTGCCGTTGTTGTAATCGCCTGCGGTCAACTTCAGGTTAAGATCCGTGATATATTGTGGATCCACACCATAGATGATTGCAACAATATCATCACTGCCAACCCCCACTTTCATATGTTCCGATGTCGAGAGCACCGGAATCGCCACATTGGGAGCTGACGGCTCGTTTGATCTGCTCATAATTCTGTTCGGAGAGTTTCAGGTTCACCGAGATCCCTCCGCCGCCACCTCCCCCGGGTCCCCCCCGCCACCGCCGGAATACGGGCTGACGATAACACTGTCTCCTACCGAGGAGAGGCTTTCAGAGACGGTAGCAACCATACTGTTCCCCAGGATCCCCATCGAGGCGATTGCAACAACCCCGATTACGATGCCGAGCATCGCAAGGGTTGACCGGAGCATATGGATCCGGATATTGCGCTTTGCAATTTCCCAGAATATCATGAGGCAATGCACCCGTCAACAATCCGGATCGTCCGGTTCGTGTAATTCGCCACAGTTTGATCGTGCGTCACTACGATGATCGTGGCGCCGTTTTTGTTGAGTTCCGTCATGAGCTCCATGATACTGGCCCCCGTTTTTGAATCAAGGTTTCCCGTAGGTTCATCGCACAGGAGGATGTCGGGATCGTTGATGAGGGCGCGGGCGACCGCTACCCGCTGCTGCTGGCCCCCGGACAATTCCATGGGTGTATGCGTGTAGAGTTCTTCCTCCAGCTCGGACTGCCCGGAGCACTTCCCGCGCCCGCACCTCGTTGACTCCGGACTTGAGCATCTGGGGAAAACTGACGTTCTCGATGACGTTTAAGAGCGGGAACAGGTTGAAGTACTGGAAGATGAAACCGATCCGGTCCCTGCGGAAGGAGGTCAGTTCAATATCGGACATATCCCTGATTGGGATCCCGCCCATAGAGATACTCCCAGAGGTGGGTTTGTCAAGACATCCCATGAGCGTGAGGAGGGTTGATTTACCTGATCCCGATGGTCCCATGATCGAGATAAACTCCCCCGGCTGTACCTCAAATGAGATATGATTGAGTGCCGTCACATCCCCCGACTTGAGCGGGTAAATTTTCACCACATCCTCGAACTGGATGGCCGGTTGCATAGTATCTCCCTTCTACTCGGCTTTTCGTTTCCGCATGTAGAGGTACCCGCCACCAGCAAGCGCGATGACGATGATTACCCCCACGATGGGGAGAACTGATGGTTGAGCCGTATTCTGATCTGATGAGGTGGCAGTAGCGAGATTGATAGTCTGTTGCGAGGTGATCACGTTACCATCGGCGTCCTTGTACGACAGCTGGATAGGGATGCTGGTCGAGCCTTCAGCGGAAAATGTCACTTCAAAACTCCCGAAGTCATCCGGTTTCAGTACTCCCACAACGTAATTTTTGTACGGGTCCTGGGCAGTTGCCGGAGAGCCCGATGTAATCGTAACTGCATTTGCGTTTTCCAGTCCTGCATTCGTAACATCGCCGGTCACGTGATAGACAGTTCCCACCTTCGTGATCTTGATATTATTCACTTGTGGATCGGCCTGCTTCTTGTTCTCTCCAAATATGACCGGAAGTGTGTTTGACATCGTATGGGGGTTGTCACCGTTGTCATAGGTAATTTTCAGAGTGAGGTCTGTCTGCTGTTGCGGAGTGACGGAGAAATTCACCAGGGCATTTCCCCCCGCGTCGATTCTACCGATAGATATCTCAGAGGGGTTGACCGTTGCCCCGGTGCCAGCTACTTCTACGATGACATTCTCAATTGCATTACTGCGGGGATTGGATATTTTGGCATAAATTTTATCTTTTTTCCCTGCGGAGAAGGTGTCCGGTTTATCTACGAACGTCAGCTCAGGGAGAGCATTGTCGATCTCAACAAAGGTCCGGTAATACAGGCTGTCAGATTCCAGGAAACTTAAGGAAAACGTTGGGTAATAGTAGCCTTCTTTTCCATCCGCGATAATTTCGAAAATATAATCCCGCGTCTGACCGGGCCCGATATTTGAGGATGAGTCGTAGGGTCTGCTGACCGTCCTGATGGTATCGTCTGATAATTGCGCATGGTTGACAATCATTCCCGTATCGGTGTTTCCATTCGTGACTTTGATGTCAACGGTCGCTTTATCTCCGTCGTACATTGATCCGGGATTATAGGTGACATTCGATACATACACTTTAGCGGATGCTGCCGTTGACTCGGTCGTTGTTATTGCACTGGCAGTACCAACAAAGAAACAAATCGCCAGCAGGATACCTGCAAATGACAGGATCCGTATCAAACCGGTTCTGTTTTTATGTGAAATTCCACCGTACGTGAAAACAGGTTTGTTGATTCCTTTTCGTGCCGGAGTTCGGCAATTATCGTCGAAACGTTCAAAACTGAACATAAATTTTCCTCAATGTGCTTAAGTTAAGTAGTATATTTTTTACTACTTTCTTGTAGTCTTTAGCATACATTCATAAAAAGGTAGTGAATGTAGTAGGAAATTTTTTTACTACTCTTAGAGCAGAGTTAATTATCCCAAAATGAAAATATTCAATGTACAAATGAATTAAACATAGAGGAGTAGAATTTCTAGTATGGAGAGTATCCCCACTTCGCTCATAAAATCGCTCAATAATCTCGGGCTATCCAACAATGAAGCGAGTGTATATGCTGCACTGGTTCTGTATGACAACGCGGAAGCAAAAGAGATTATTGATTATCTCGCCATCTCAAAGCCGAGCGTTTACGATGCATTGGATCGTCTTTCAGATCTGGGACTTGCCGTAAAGAGAGTCACAAAACCGGCACGCTACAGTGCGATCTCCCCGGAAATGGCAATTGATCTCCTTATAGACAAACACCGCAAGGCTGCAGATCAGGCATTGGCAGCACTCAAAATTCTTGAGAAAAAGAAGGTGCGGACCGAAAAGGAGGATGCTCTCTGGACCATCTACGGGGACGCCAACATCGAGTATAAAATCCGCGATCTCTTCGGGAGAGCGAAACGCCAGATCTGTTGTATGATAGGGGAGCGGTACCTTCCGTTCATTGAGAACGTTAAAATCAAGAATGTTTCACTGCAACTCATCGTCATTTCAGATGATTCGGCTCTTCTGGGGAAATTGCAGGAATTATTTCCGGGAAAAAATGCAGATCTCCATGTCATCTCCACAGAACAATTCAAAGTTCCGCCACCATTTGCCCCACCGGAATTTGCTGAGATGAGCAAATTTATGAACTTCGACAATATCCTTGAATTGATCGTTGATGATGATGAACTCCTCATGATTCCGCCATTTATTTCCGGCAGCGTTTCAGTTCTCAATACCCGGAACAAGGGAACGATCCTCCAAATAAAAATGTTCAACCAGCTCAACTGGAAACGATTTATTGATGGAGAGGAAATGCCTTTTTCCCTGTCACCCGCTCAAAAGAAAAAGCGAACGTGATTGAAATCGCCAATAATATTATCATACCCCATCAGGGAAAATCTCCCTTCTGGCACCCGTAGTTTTTGTATCCCAAGTTTTTTTTTTGAAACGTTCCCGTTTCAGAACTCCCCGTCCTGTTCAAAGCTCTTCCGAACCGGATGGCGAGTTCAGCCTTGTATAATTCTTTTCCCAGATAAGCGGCATGATCAAGCAGTGATACCTCGCCCCAGGAAAGGATGGTGTACAAGATATCCTCCCAGTACATTCCCTGAATTGCTTTTCCATGGATTACGGCTATAATCTGGTCCCCTTGAATACCGACCCGGAAATTACCCTTCGGATCAAGGGCAATATCCCCGGGCATTTTTTTTGCAGGTGTTATCGTGTCATATTCAAGCGGGGGTTCCCGTCGGCGTCGTTTTTCCTTGAGTATGAGCAGATCGATGCCGAGATCTTTCGGGTAAGGACGGTCCTTACAGAGCGACATCATCTCCGTTGCTTTTCGCATCTCAGACACCGATCCATGGGTCTTATCCGAGTGCTCGCTGGTAAATATTACGGCGGCTCCTGCCTCGTATGCCATTCCGGCGAGGAGCGCATTAACACCAGCCGAGTCCGCATCGATGAGCTCGGTTACATTGCCTGCACCAAAAAAGAGCGGATATCCCGGGTCTTTGAAATTTTTTAATGAGGCGACGAGACCGGAACCGACCGGCTGGAGCAGGGGATCTGCAATGAGACACTCAATGCCTGCACGCCTTGCCATTGCCAGGTTCTTTTTGAGCGTGCTGTTGCCAGGTACAACCACTGCGGATGCCCCGGCATCAGCAATGCACCCGCCAACTACGGGAATATTGGACTCCTGCAGGCTGAGTACGATATCAGCTCTGACTAGGGCTGGAAGGATAAGATCCGGGTTCTGGGAATCTACCGCGATAGGGCTATCGATGTCATCCAGCACGGAAAAGACTCTCGACACATCATCCGGCGTTGCATCAAAGCCAAATCCAAGGTCAACAATATCGGCGCCTGAACTGAAATAGCGTTCGACAACATTTCGGATATCGCTGCACCGGTGAGCATCCATCACTTCGGCGAGTACCTTGATCCTCGATCCACCACCTATCTTTGTTGTACGGATGATAAAATCGAATCCGGCATTGTGTTCCAGTTCCCCGGCCCGTTTATTCGCATCCTTTGTTTTTTCCCGGGAAAGGAAATCATCAGCCGGAATTGTACGCGAGAGAGTAATGCTGTCGATGACCGGAAGGATCAGTGCAAGGTCGGCTGCATGCCGGGGACCCCGGAATATGGGGACGCCGGTCTCGCGTTCAACCTGCTCAAAAGATGCCGTGCACATGCCGGAAACAATTACCCGATCGTACTGCCCCTTTTTGATAAGTGTATGGAGCATATGGGGGGTAAGAAAAGATGCAATCTCTCCGGTAACCACGACATCAGCGTCATAATTCTCTGCGGCACATCTCACTATTTCTTCGGTAGCAGTACCGGTGGGAAGGAGGATGCGCATAAGTTCCCTTAATACCAGAGAGATAAAAACACTATGATCAGATGCTGAACTGCGATTTGCACGTGCATACCAATTTTTCAAAGGATGGCGAAAGCAGTGTCGAAGAGATCCTCAAACGGGCTGAGGAAATCGGGCTTGACGTAATTGCCATCACCGATCATGATACCGTTGAAGGTGCAAAAAAGGCGCTCCTTTTCACTACAGGGGTTCTCGTGATTCCGGGCATCGAGGTGTCGACAAAACAGGGGCACCTCATCGTTCTTGGAGTCACCGAGGTGATCCCGGCAGGGCTCGATGTAATCGACACGGTCGAGATTGCACGAAAAATGGGAGCACTCCTTATCCTCCCGCACCCGTACCATGTCTGGCGGCATGGTGTCGCCCGCCAGAAGAAGATTGGTATGATGGTAGTTGACGCCGTTGAAACGTTCAACAGCAGGTATATCGTCGGTTCAGCAAACCGGAAAGCCGCACGCATCGCAAAGAGGATGGGAAAACCCTGTGTTGCGGGAAGTGATGCACATCATGCACGGTTCGTCGGTTTCGGCAGGACGTTCATCGATGCAGACCGGGATATCAGCTCTATCCTCGCAGCTATCCGGGCCGGAAAAGTCACCTGCGGCGGCAGGCAGACACCCTTACGAACCTATACACACCAGTCACTGAATAATACATGGAGAAAGATCAAACGGTTCACCCGGCGCGTGCGGCTCCGATGAGGCTGGCGTTCCGGGTCTCATATCTGGGAAGCAGGTTTTTTGGCTCGCAGATGCAGGCCGGGTGCCGCACGGTCGAGGGAGAATTTGTTGCCGCCTGCCAGCATCTGGGCCTGTTCTCCGACTGGCGGGAAGCCGGGTTTCTTTTTTCGGGGAGAACTGATCGCGGTGTCCATGCATGCGGACAGGTCGTCGCATTCACGACAGATTTCCCGGACCGTGCCATCCAGGTACTCAACCTCAGACTCCCTCCGGACTGCTGGTGTACCGGGTACGCAAAAATGTCTCCGGAGTTTCACCCGCGATACGATGCGAAGTCCCGGACATATCGTTATTTTTTTTCCACGTCTCCCCGTGACAGAGCGGCAATGAGGAAGGCCGGACAGATACTGGTAGGATCTCACAACTTCACCAACTTTGCCCGCATCAGGGACAAAAATCCCTGGCGGAATATCCTGGAGATCACCGTTGGCGAAACAGACGGTTTTGTGTATCTTGAAGTAAAAGCCGAGAGCTTTTATGGCACCAGGTGCGGTGTATAGCCGCGGCTCTTTTCCAGATTGGTGAGGGTGAGATGGATGAGACTTTCATGAACTCTCTCCTGGAAGGTGAAATAAAAAGAGCACTCCAGCCTGCACCAGCAGAAGGGCTGATACTCTGGGAAACCGATTGTGGCATCGATTGGCTGCCGATGCCTGTGGCTATAAGGAGTGCCGCCCACCTGGATCATGTCGGGCGGCATCACGCACTGATGGCGAGCATCTGCCATGCCTTAAAGGACACCTGATCTGCGCTCTGTTCCAAACTTCATTTCAATCCATACCGCGATCCTGTCCCTCACTTCCCTGTAACCGTTGAGGATTTCTTCCTCGCTGCCCGGAGTCAGGTGGGGATCGGGAAATCCGCAGTGGATGGTTTCTTTTGCCCCGGGAATAACCGGGCAGACGAGGTGGGCGTTATCGCAGAGGGTGACAGCAAGATCAAACGTCATGCCGGAGATCTCATCAAGGTTTTTTGAACGGTGGTGAGAAATGTCGATCCCGATCTCCCCCATGGCCCGGATTGCGCGGGCACTGACCCGGGACTGGCGGGTGCCGGCGCTGAATACATCGAAACGATCTCCGTATTTCGCCCGCAGGAGTCCTTCAGCCATCTGGGAACGGGCCGCATTTGCCGTACAGATAAAAAGAACCCTGGCTTTGTCGTTCATGTTTGCATCTCTCCTTTGTATTCCATGAGTATCACGGATTTATTTATTCAAAGGTCTTTTGGCAGATCACTATCCTTCCGTAATGAGGGATTTTTTGATCAGCACCATCTCATCTCATCTAGATATACCCTCTTCGATTTCTGATTAATTACGGACAAATTACCCGATATTTTATTGCCAATTCTTCCTCACATGAGATATGTACTATGGTGAAGTTTGAATGCGACCGGTGCGGGAGATGCTGCCGGAGTTTTGGTGAATTTATCAGGATTGAGCGGCAGCTCAGCACCCGTGATTATTACTGCAGGTTTGGTATCACCCGTGAACTTTTTTTAGCCCATACAGAACCGGAATATGCTGATGCAATAGCAGAAGAGTATGAACAACAGGAAGGAAACGGGAATGATACGAACCGAAAAAAATGTATTTTTCTTCAGAAGGATCTGCAGGGTGATGGTTTTACCTGCGCAATTTATCAGAATCGTCCTTCCATCTGCCGCGAATTCCAGTGCTACCGGATGGTAATCTATAATCATGATCGACACGTGGTGGGCACCGTAATCGGGCGAAATGAACTAAAGACCCTTGATGAGAACCTGGCAAAACTCTGGAAGGAAGAGATTGCACACCTTCCCGTTCCTGCACCTCACAGTCCTCCTCGTCTCCAGAAAAAGCATATCCACCCGGATACCGAATCCCACATTCACGGATCCCACTGGAGTGATTCAGCATGGGCAGAAACTGTTGTTGCGATCCTCCAAATGCATGAGTACTCCGGTGACATTGTTGAATAACTGAAAGAAATTATTCTGGCGTCGTTCCAGAACCACCGGCCCCGAACCTTTTCAGGCCGGAAAAATGCGCATTTCTCTCGCCTCGTGCGGTAATAAAAAAAATAACTTCGTGAACAGATTGTTATGACGGATGATATCCGATAATTGCGCTTTTCATTGCCGTTGCATATTCCTTCAGCTCATGCTCCATGGCGTCCGGATCCTCAAGGTTCCGTTCGACGATTTCCACAATTGCGCTGCCGACAATCACCCCGTTGGCTCCGGCTCGTGCGCATATCTGTGCCTGAGCCGGTGTTGAGATGCCAAAACCGATCGCGAGCGGAAGAGAGGTGTGTCTTCGGACCCGGTTCAGGAGACCGATTGCCCCGTCAGAAACCTGGTCACGTACCCCGGTTACTCCCAGCACAGCAACAAGATACAGGTACCCGCGTGCCTGTGCCGCGATCTTTTTGATCCGTTTATCAGATGTCGTCTGAGAGATGAGGAATATAGGGTCGATACCGGACCGTTGTGCCACATTGCAGACCTCTTCTGACTCCTCGACCGGCATGTCGGCGATCAGGATGCCGTCAACTCCTGCATCATTCGCTTCGCGATAGAACCGCTCGATCCCACGGTGATAGACAATGTTATAATACGTAAGAAATACGATCGGCACATCGGATTCTTTGCGAATTTCCTTTACAATCTCAAACACCGTTGAGGGTGTTGTTCCGGCTCCGAGCGCCCGCTCATCGGCTTTCTGGATCGTCGGACCATCCGCAACCGGGTCAGAGAATGGTATGCCCAGCTCAAGGATGTCCGTTCCTCCTGCGATAAGAGCCTTGGCGATTCGGACAGACGTGATTTTGTCCGGATCTCCTGCGACAGTAAAACCGATGAACGCGGACTTTTTCCCACCGGCAAATACCTTTTCAATCCGCCCCATCACACACGACCCGTTATAGCCGCTACCTCGGCCACATCCTTGTCACCACGCCCAGAAAGGTTGATGATAACTATATCATCCTTGTTGAACAGATCTGCGTTCTGCATGACGTACGCCACTGCATGGGCTGACTCCAGTGCAGGTATGATCCCCTCTGTTTTTGAAAGGAACCTGAATGCATTCAGCACTTCCGGGTCATTTACTGCTGCATATGTGACCCGTCGGTTGTCCCTGAGCATCGCATGCTCGGGTCCCACACCCGGATAGTCAAGACCGGCCGAGATGCTGTGGGTAGGAAGTACCTGCCCATGCTCGTCCTGCAGGAGATACGAAAGTGTGCCGTGCAACACACCAGGATCTCCTGCACAAAGGGTGGCAGAATGCCTGCCTGTTTCAACCCCTTCACCTCCCGCTTCTACCCCGATCAATTCCACATCATCCGACAGGAACGGGTAAAAGATCCCGATCGCATTCGATCCCCCCCCAACACATGCGACAACCGCATCGGGAAGTCGTCCTTCTTTTATCATGACCTGCTCCCGGGCCTCCCTGCCGATTACCGACTGGAAGTTCCGGACCATCAGCGGGTATGGGTGCGGGCCGACAACCGAGCCGATCAGATAATACGTTTCACGCACGTTTGCCACCCAGTCGCGAAGCGCCTCGTTGATTGCATCCTTGAGCGTCCGGGTCCCCGATCTGACCGTGATCACCCGGGCGCCCATCAGTTCCATTCGAAAGACATTGAGTGCCTGCCGTTGTGTGTCCACTTCACCCATGTATACGTCTACAGGCATCCCGAGTGCCGCCCCGACAATCGCGGTTGCAACCCCGTGCTGGCCGGCGCCGGTCTCGGCAATCAACCGTTTCTTTCCCATCCTTTTTGCGAGCAGGGCCTGCCCCAGGGTATTATTCAGTTTGTGGGAACCACCGTGCACAAGATCCTCCCGCTTGAGATATATCTTACAACCCAGTATTCCCGATGCGTTCGGACAAAAGGTGAGAGGGGTTTCACGTCCGGCATATTCAGCCTGGAATCCTTCTAGAACACGGGCGAACTGCGGATCGGTGTTCGCTTTTGTGTACGCACTCTCAAGTTCGATGAGTGCACTCATGAGCGATTCAGAGACGTACTGGCCGCCATATTTCCCGTATCTTCCTTTTGTTGTCATGTTACGCACTCCTTGCTGCCGTAATGAACGCAGCAACTTTGTTGTGATCTTTGATACCGGGTGCCGTTTCAATGCCGCTTGCGACATCTACTGCATACGGGTGAACCCGCCGGATGGCATCTGCCACATTTTCCGGTGTCAGTCCTCCTGCAAGGATGACCGGTACCCGGGAATTCATTACTATCTGACGGGCATGGGAGAGATTGAATGCTCTTCCGCTGCCATGGCTTTCATCGACAATAATCGCATCACAGTCGGCAGGAAGCGGATTATTTTTCCCTGTTACCCGGATTACTTTCAGATCGGGTTTTTTCCTGAACGTGAACGGACATGATATCTGGAGCGCATCCGGTCGCAGTGCAAAGATCTGTTCGAGATCCGCCTGTGATGTAGTGTGGCTTACCGCGACCGTTGTGGTAAATGGTCCGACGGAATCAAAAATTTCCCGTGCCCGTTCCAGTGAAACCGATCGCGCCGATGCGGGGGAAAAAACGACAATACCTATCGCATCTGCACCACAGGCTTCTGCAAACCGGGCATCCTGTGGTCGGGTTATCCCGCAGCATTTTATGCGCATACAAATTCCTCCAGCTTCTGTTCCGGGCGATCATGAGACATGATCGATGAGCCGATCAGGAATGCATCGCAGTAGGGTTTCATCTCCCGGATGTCATCTCCGGTCACCATACCACTTTCTGATACGATTATCCTCCCTGCCGATCGAACATATTCCGAAAGAAACCTCGTTGTAGACCGATCTATCCTGAGTGTCGAAAGGCTGCGGTTATTGATGCCGATTAGTTCTGCATGGGTGGACAGGGCAGACTTCACTTCGCCTCTGGTATGCACCTCCACCAGTGGTTCGAGACCATATTCCTGTGCAAGATCGACGAATAGGGGCAGGCGCTCTTTGAGCACTGCCGCAATCAGGAGTACCGCATCAGCACCGAGTGCCAATGATTCCGGAATCTGCCGCTCGTCGATAACAAAATCCTTGCGCAGAACCGGAATGTTCACAGCGGATTTTACCCGTGCGATGTCCTGCCCGGTTCCCCCGAAGAAATACGGTTCAGTCAGTACCTGAGAGTGCAACACACCCTCTGCCGGCAAGTGCCCCTGCCATCATTGCCATGTCAACGTTCCGGCGGATTATACCCCGGCTGGGCGAGGCGCACTTGATCTCGGCGATAATCGCATTCCTGCCATCCCTGTCCCGTATCGCCCCAGACAGGCTTGGGTGGGGGCCGGCACCATTCTCCCGAAACTCTTGGGGGAGGAGGGCAACCCGTTTCTGAGTGCGCAGGATGATCTCATCGAGGATCATGCCGCACCCCGGGTAGCATCAACCAGCGCGTTGAGCCGGGCAGATGCATTACCCGAATCGATGGAGGCGGCAGCAAGCCGGATTCCCTCATGAAGATCCAATGCCAGCCCACCCACATAGAGTGCAGCTCCTGCGTTCATAAGGACAATATCCCGGTGTGCACCATGCTCCCCCTGAAGGATATCCCGTATGATCCGGACATTCTCCTGTATGCTGCCACCAGCGAGATCCTGAACCTGTGCGGGTGCAATACCGAACGTGTCATACCGGATGGTGTACGTCCGTATCACTCCCCTGCGGAGCTCAGCGATTATTGTCTCGCCTGTTGTCGTGATCTCATCGAGCCCGGATCCGTATACGACCATTGCCCGTGAGAGTCCCAGGATCCTGAGAACTTCAGCGATGGTCCCGGTGAGGTCAGGATGATAAACTCCCAGCACCTGAGCCTGGGCTCCGGCCGGATTTGCGAGCGGGCCGAGAATATTAAAGACCGTCCTGCACCCAATCTCCTGCCGTGCACTCATGACATGTTTCATTGCCGGGTGATATGCCGGGGCGAAGAAGAAAGCAATCCCAACATGCTCCACAATATCTGCCTGGACAGCCGGTTCAATTGCAAGATTCACTCCCAGTGCTGCGAGGACATCTGCCGATCCGCACCTGCTGCTCATACCCCTGTTTCCGTGCTTGACTATGGGACAACCGGCGCCGGCCGCAACGATGGCAGATGCGGTACTGATATTGAAGGTCTGTGCGCCGTCGCCCCCGGTACCGCAGGTGTCAACAAGCATCCGCCCGGTCCTCGGTTTTACGGTAATTGCGTTATCCCGCATCACCCGTGCAAACGCGGCTATCTCATCAGCTGTTTCGCCCTTCATGTGCAGTGCAAGGAGGAATGCACCGATCTGTGCCTGCGAGGCTTTACCCTCCATAATTATTCTCATCACTCCGGCAGCTTCAGCAGGATTGAGATCCCCTCGCCCTGCTAGTTTTGTCAGGGTTTCTTTGAACGTCATGGTGCCCCCAGGTTTCCCTGCAGGAAATTTCTGATAATTCGATCTCCTTCCTGGGACAGGACACTCTCCGGGTGGAACTGTACACCCTCAATCGGGTAGCGGGTATGACGAACTCCCATTACGTATTGATCGTCAAGGCTGGTTGCTGAAACCCGCAGTTCATCCGGGAGGGAGTCTTTTTCAGCGATAAGCGAATGGTATCGCGTCGCCGTGAACGGGGCTGGTATTCCCGTAAAAATCCCCCGTCCATCGTGCTGGATCACAGAGGTCTTGCCATGCATCAGATGCCCTGCCCGGACAACCTTTCCGCCAAATGTCGTGCAGATTGCCTGGTGCCCGAGACAGACACCCAGGGTTGGGACCGTCCTGCTCATGGTTTCCAGCACTTCCGGACAGACGCCGGAATCCCCGGGTGTCCCCGGCCCCGGTGAGAGGATAATCCGGTCGCATCCGGTCTTTTTTCAGCTGTTCGAGTGGGGTATCGCAGGGAAAAACAACCGGATTGCCCCCGAGTTTACCCACCTGCTGGTACAGGTTATAGGTGAAGCTGTCATAACAGTCCACGATCAGGACTTTCACGATGACACCCCTGCTTTCTCGATCGCCCGCAGCATCGCCGATGCTTTGCTCTCGGTTTCCGTCCATTCCTTTTCCGGGACTGAATCGGCGACAATTCCCGCCCCTACCTGAACGTACGCCCGGCCATCGCGGACAATCACCGTACGGATCGCAATTGCGAATTCAAGATTCCGGTCAAAGCCGATATAGCCGACTGCCCCGGCATAGAGCCCACGGTTCCGTGGCTCCTCCTCATCAATGATCTGCATCGCCCGTATTTTTGGTGCCCCCGACACGGTACCGGCAGGAAAGCAGGACCTGAATGCATCGTAACAATCCAGGTTGTCTTTGAGCATACCTTTAACGGTGGAAACGATATGCTGGACATGGGAAAATTTCTCGATCCCCATGAATTCGTCAACGTCTACCGATCCGAACCGGCACACCCGCCCAAGATCGTTTCTCGCGAGATCCACGAGCATCGTATGCTCAGCCCTCTCCTTGGGATCCGCCAGAAGATCCTGTGCAAACTCCGCATCCTGTCGGGAATCGCATCCCCGCGGGCGGGTACCGGCGATCGGCACGGTTGTTACCCGCCGTTTCTCCACCCGCACAAGCATCTCGGGGCTCGCCCCTATCACCTGCTCGTCGCCAAAATCGATATAATACATATACGGGCTGGGGTTAATCTCCCGGAGCGCCGCGTATATCGCGAACGGATCGCTGTCTACTGCACACGCGACACTCCTCGAGAGAACGGCCTGGAAGATGTCTCCCGCAGCAATGTGCTCCTGGATCTTTCTTACGGATATCTCAAAGGTTTCCTGCGATACTGACGAGATATATTCCACCTTTTTTTTATTCTCTCCCTGATTTTGCGCAGTGTCCGGATGTCTGCCGGATGCAAGGGATACAATATGATTCTTCAGCGCCAGTATCTTCGAAAAGCTCTGTTCATATTCGAATTCCGGATCGGAATCATAGGTGAGGAAGGGACTTGAGAAAATGAAGAGTTTTCGCTCGGCATGATCGAAGACAATGCAGTCCTTGGTCAACATAAATCTGGCTGTAATATTTCCAAAATCCGAATTTCCATTTGAACCGGGGTCGTATGTGTGGCCTTTGCGAATGTTTTCAAAAAGGGAGTACACGCAGTCATATGCAAAATACCCGACCATGCCCCCAAAAAAGCGGGGTGCTTTTACATTTATATAGCTGAAACGGGAGAGGATCGATTTGATCTTATCGACAGGGGTCTCCCCATCTGGATCTTTTATTATCGCAGTAAACGGTTCATTTCCCTGAACATCAATAGTGTGTCCTATTGAAATCACGAACTCAGGATCGGTCCCGATAAAGGAATAGCGTGCAATTTTTTCGCTGCCCTCCATTGATTCGAGGAGGAAACCATAGCCGTTCCTTGTGCTTGTATAGAGATCAAGGGGTGAAATGTCAGGCAGGGGCAGCTCGACACAGAGTGGGATGATCAAAGGTTTTGGCTGGTCTTGTACCGCAGTCAGGAATTCCTGGAGGCCAAGATTTAACGTGAGTACTGGTTTCATTTCCGCAAATTTCCCTCGTGCGGCATTGCCGGTGAAAGCCGTACGGTTTTCTTCTTTTTATCCGGCTCCAAATGGCAGAGTTTTTCTGGAGTAATATCAATGCATCCCGGCAAGACAGCGCTTTTTTTGTATGGCACATAATTCTAATTTGTATATATTTATACATTGCTGTATTATTTTGTTTATTGTTGTATTTTATTCTGCACTGATAAGCGGATATATTTCAGGTACAAAAATTTTATAAATAAGGCGGAAAAAACGGTAAAAATTACAGGTTTTTGGATAGATTCGGGAGCATGATTCCTTATCTTGGCGCACTCACCAGACTTGACCAGCCGGTTCCCCCAAGTGATTTTTCTACAGTCGATACATGTAATATTATCTCTGACCTCCACGGGTTACATGCGACGCGGATGTGAAGACATACTGGTCCACCCAAAAAATATCAGGCCGCTAAGGTGGTATGCAATTATTAAAGAGACGAGCGAGCTCATCCCTGCCAGAAGGATACCCTTTGGCAAGAATCGGCGTACGTGCCTTCAACCTCAGCAGATAAAGACCACTATCGCTTGTGATTAATTATCCAGATGATCTCAATATGGATAAAGTGTCTTTCCAATGACCAGACGTCAATGGGTTAATCTATTTAGCATCGTTTACAAAATCTGTACAGAATTTGGGGGACCGATATGTGGCAGTACAGGAAAAAACCGTTGAGCTGGGTATTTGTTTCCCGGATGATCGGCATCATCTGTTTTTTAATAATCGTCGTCCTTGCAAACATCCTGACCTATTATGTGACCAATTCGGTTTTTACCTCCGGTATCACCTTTCTGAATGAGAATTTCCCACTGCTCATTCTGATCGCAGTTGTTCTCCTCAGCGCCGATATCTTTGACGCCATCTCCTTCCCTTTTAACCTGCCGGCCCCGCTCGTAAGAGCCATCGGCAGTGTTTTTCTCCTTTTATTCTTACTGCGGGTAATCCAATTCGTGGATAGTATTGCTGCAACAAATTTCTATACCCCGTCGTGGTACTTTGCATTCCTTATTGTCCCCCTCATTTTTCTTATCATACTTGTCAGTGGGTATTATGCGATCCTGCGGCAGCTCTGGTGGGAGCCAAAACAGAAGGAGGAAACGGGTTATGATACTGTCGTTGTGCGTGATGAGTATCAATACCAGGCTTCGCAGCCGGTAACCGATGCAAAATCCTGGGAGGAGATCGGGAGAGAATTCCGGCTGATGCTCTTCGATATCCTCCACCGGTTCCGGGAAGATATAAGAAAAAAGAAATAGCCCCCATAAAATCTAGGAACTGTCACCATTCCGGGTTATCCAGGAAAAATTTTTTCTCTTTTGCTTCGAGTTCTTCAGGACTCAGGTGCGCTGGCATACAAATGCAGCGATGCTCGACAAATACACCCTTCTGGAATGATCCCTGTTTTTCTCCTGACCTGCACGCTCCGTAAACATCTGTGTCACAATCATGAAAGACCTGGGAAAGTCCCTCGCGTGCGGCACATTCCTTTGCCTCCCGCCATGATATTGCCATACCACCATTAGGTCAAACAGGAAAAAGAGTCTGCCTTAAGATGCAAATTTTGAAAAAATTCTGAACAATAACTCCGAAAAAAGAAAAAAGATTTAATACGATCAGAACCGGGGTTTCCGGTGTTTCGGGAGGCAGTCTCTGCAATAGACCGGCCTGCCCTCGGTTGGCTTGAAGGGGACTTCGCATTCTTTTCCACAGTCTGAGCAGACTGTCTTTGTCATTTCTCTGGGACCGAAGTTTCTCGGGCCACCAAAACTCTTTCTTTCCATTGTATTACTCATGCAGTTTTGATCTGCCTATAAATATTTCTGCCAAGATTATAAATAGCTCTGTATAGTAGCTTTTCAGGGAATTATCTCACAACCGTTGTATTTTTCATGGGAAAAATCTGTATATTGAATTGCCCCCCCGTTTATAAGATCTTTCACCCGGGGGAGAGTATCATTCAGGCATTTCTTAAGATATTCCACGGTTCCGCAGACCTCATGCCGTCCCGCTTCCCCCCATGGTTTTGTGATATTGGCATAGAGGCATCTTCCCCCGCAAAATCCGAGAATTTTGCATTCAGTGCACTCCCCGTTCACAGTTACGACTGCGAGATCTTTCGGATCGGCATCACGTATATGCCCTACGTAATACTGTGACATGCCTGTCATCACGGGGCACGGAGCGATGAAACCATCGGTCATAATGGTATAATTGGCATAACCGGATCCGCACCTCAGCCGTGTCTGGTTCCCCAAGAGCAGATCTTCCATCGGATCGAGGAAAGGATACCAGCGCAGCACCTTCCCCTCATTCTCCATATGGTCAACCCAGTTTGTCACAAGACGGTGTATGCCCGGATTGTAACTCTTCCGGACCCATTCAGCAAACCGGCGGCGAGAAAAATCACGGGTAAAATTTGCATCCAGTTGCCAGTGAATTGACGAAAAGGAATAATCCGGGTTATCGGACAGCCAGTGGACAGCATCAACAATATCTGAGTTCTCGGTTACGGTCATCCGGGCAATTCAGCTCCCGGTTATATCCGTTATAGCGGATTTTTTTAATGTTCTCCATTACTTTACGGTATGTTCCTGCACCCCGGTTTGCATCTGTCAGCCCTTCCCTCCCGTCAAGAGAGACGAGGATGGTGGAGAAACGGTTGACGATCGCCGGAAGGAGTTGGTCAAGCAGGAGACCGTTGGTCTGCAGCATGAACTGTTTCACGGGCGCTTCCCGGATGATTCTCTCGATCAGATCAGACCGCAGGAGTGGTTCGCCCCCATAAAACGTGAGCGTGGGGGCGGGATCTTTTTTCAGGAAACCATACAGCAGGTCAAGACTGATGTCCAGTTCAGGAGGGAGATGGGGATCAATTTCGAACTGTGGCACGGTTTTATCCGCAACCTCTTCCGGGTTCTCAAACGCCTTTGCCCGGCAGTAGCTGCAGCAGAGGTTACAATCGTCGGTGAGAATGATGTGGAAGTACAAAAAAATTCATCATAGTATGAAGCCTGACAGACGATAAAACAGTTGTTTCTTTTTATAATTACCACTCCTGGTTCCGATATCTGTACCGTGCCAAAAAAATCAGTATGCCCTGCCTGTCCGGGCCTGCCCGTTCAGAAGTGCGGGAAATGCGCTTTTTCTTTTCACATAATTTACGACGCAATGGCTGATTAAAACCGAAATATGACCGAAAAAACCAAAATAGAACGTTTAAAACGGGATTCTAATCGGCCTTACTAGTGTGTCACAATGTTAAAAATACCCTCAAAATTTTGGTAAAAATCCAGACTTCGACGGGCTTCCGACGGAAACCTTTTATATTATCAGGCGTTAACTCTCATTATCAAAACCCGATAGAGGTTTTGAGGTGTTTAAATGGGAACCAAAATTGGAAAAGAAAAGATTCAGCGTGAAAAGGGTTACCTTTACTTCATCGGCAAGGACGGCTATGTTTGGGCTGCCCCGATGAAGCACAACAAGACCGGCAAGAAGAAGAAAGTCGGTACTGAAAAGATTGCAAAAGAATCCGGTTTCATGTCACTACATTGGTAAGGACGGATTCGTTGCAAAAGCCAAGATGAAAAACGCGTAACTTCACTTTTACTATTGCACGCAGTCTTTCTGCATGCCGGAAATCCGGCATCAGGGGACTGCACACATATTTTTTCCTGCAGCCTCATGCCTCGCGATCCTGGCCGGTAATTTTTTTTCTGGACCCCGGAGGTGGCTAGACCCGCTATTCCATGAAACCCTGAAAGACGATCTCTTAGGCAACGAATGTTTAGCATTAAGGCATCGAATACCTTGTTCTTCAATTGTGTGATTTAAAGGGCTCTCAGGTTTAGAGAAAGGAATAATTTTTTGTTCATTCCAGACCATACTACATCCATCGAATCAACCGAACTTCCGACTACAAAACAGATAGTCTGGTAGTCTCCATGACGGCAAATCTCCATGATTTCCCTGATCAATAATACGTTCGCAGAATGGACAGGCGGGCTTGATACCCGCCAGAGTATGATCTCGATTTTTTCACACATCCGTGACATTCCATACTCGTTTTGGATCACTGCACATGATCCAAAAAAACAGGCAGAACAATTACTCGAGTTGGGAAAAGGATCCTGCGGTCCAAAACACTACCTGCTCGCAGAGATGTTCAGAAAGATGAATCTAAGTGTTATTTATGCGACAATTGCGTTCTCGTGGAACGACCCGGACCTCCACTACCCCTCAGAATTACGAAAATATGCTGCCCTGCTTCCCATAGCACACCACCTCGCCTGCCGCGTGCAGATCGGGTGCCGCTGGGTACTTGTGGATGCAACGTGGGACCCTCCTCTCGCGAGGGGCGGATTCCCGATAAACGATCCGTGGGATGGATATTCTGAAATGAAATGGGCCGTGAAACCATTGAGATCCCCAGCCGGCCGGAATTTTGCATGGATCCCAGCAATGCGTCATGCAGGGAAACAGACGATCCTGAACTATGGCAGGTCAACGGCGGAAAAAATCACTGGGATGTTTATGATCAGGCACGATATTATCGTGGAAAGTTCTCTCTGCGCTCACCTGATGAGGTGCTGCAGAAGGCGCAGTTTTACCGGAAGTGTGAAGATTGGCTGGTCGAGATACGGCATCAGGTATATAGTATAACCTGACGATCCAAAGAGGAATTTTCCTGGAAAACCTAGAACTGATACTTCTTTTCCATTGTATGAAGGGTTGCGGTAATGGTGCGGGAAAGCAGCGGATTGACAGACTCTGGTGGCAGCCCAAGTGCCTGAGCAGTTTTCTTTGTCAGTTCTTCAGGATCCGTGACTCCCTCATTGGTAAATGCAGCAACGGTCTCTTGAATCTTCCCGATGTACTCCAGCGCCTGGTCCATCTGCTCATATGCTGCTTTCCCCCTCCGAGGTTCGTCCCATGAAGAGAGAAGGACCCGGATTCCGCCTAATCCCCGAAGCATTTTTACTGACGTTACTGATGCGGTTGCGTCATCATAGACTGGCATGTCTCCTGAAACAGGGACTGCATCACCCGTGAAGAGAACCCCTTCCCCGTCAATGAGAAGCGAGATTGAACCCTTCGAATGACCCGGAGTATGGAACACGAGTATTTCCCCAGCATGAGTCTCATCAGGTTCTATTGAGTCCCCGTCTTTCAGTTCGTGATCCACCTTGACGGATCCTCCGACAAGAGTGGCGAATCCCGGCACCGGGCGCTCGCGGTTCTGGAGATCGATATTTTCAATCCATGTCCGCTCGGCCGTGTGTGCCGCTATACTGCACCTGGTTACCTGCTGAATTGCCCATGCCGACCCGATGTGGTCCGGATGTGAGTGAGTCAGGACAATAAGAGCAATCTCTGACGGGTCCCGGCCGGTTGATCGGATATATTCAAAAATCCGGCTCTCACTTCCGGCTACTCCGGTATCGATCAGGGTGATCATTTCGCTATAGATAAGGTATGAGTACACGAATCGCTTGAGCGTAAAACCGGGTGCTATCGGGATCCTGAAAGAGTGCCGTATGGCATGAACGGAAGGAGTGATGTGCATGGTTATGAATTTTAATTATGACAACCCTGTCTTACGCTTCAACGAAAAATATTCGAATCTCAGGCGCCAGTCTTTCGCCGATATGGGCCCGTCGTGATTCGAACACGAGATCTTCGCCGTGTGAAGGCGACGTCATAGCCAACTAGACCACGAGCCCGCATGCATCGACCGGGAATTGAACCCGGGCTATAGGCTTGGAAGGCCTAAGTCATACCACTAGACCATCGATGCAATGATGCTTTACCATTTTAGTGAGCAGGGGTATTAATCATTGCCATTCTCAATTTTTTAAGAAGAATACCAGAATTGAAAATCAGATAACGTAAAAGGCTCGTTCCGAAACAAGATCTGGCAGAAACAGGGTTACAGCAATTTGTTTCGTTATTTCAGAAATTCGTCCCGCCTGGGAATGATCGGCGTATCTTTTTTCCAGATGTGGATATCCCGGGCTCGATCAAAATTAAATTTGGCCTCATCAGGATTCCCCATCTCTTTATAACAGATCCCGATATGATTCCACACACCTGCATTATTGGGCATCTGGTTTGCGACCATCTTGAATGTCTGGATTGCGGATTCGAGATATTTGTTGCTCATATACAGCACCCCGATCATCTCCAGAGTTTCACCCAGATTATACAGAAGTTCGGGATCCTCCGGTGCAAGTTCTACCGCCCTCAGTAATGATTTAAGAGCATTGATATTGTCGCCCATTTCCCGGTAACAGAGACCCTTGTCATTCCAGACATACGGAAGTTTATCATCAATCTCAAGTGCCTTATCGAACACCGCAATTGCGTCAGGGTATTTTTTCTCCCGTATATACAGGATAACCCCTTCTTTATACAAGGCTGAGGCTTTTCCGAGAATCTTGTCAAACATCCGCCCTGCCGGCTTTGAAGACTTCTGGGTGGCAACCTCTGCTGCAAGATGTGCAGCAGCTTCCTGCGATTCATCACGAATTATTACATCTTTAAATGTCGCTGTGACGTCGCGCAGCATACCGACAGCTGCAATAAAGTCTCCCTGTCCATCATATACCGGCATAGCTTTAGTCCAGATTGTCCATTCGCTTCCATCTTTTTTTACGCCTTTTGTAACCGCAATGATCGGCCCTTTTGCGACCCGGCTGACAATCATATATTTTTGTTCCTTAATCACATCATCTGGCTCAAATATGAGATTTATAAGCATTTTTCTTCGGGTTCCGAAAAAGGGTTCGGCATAGGTATAATCGCCTTTTCCGATCATATCAGCAGCCTTGATGTCGGTAAGTTGTTCCATGTGTGCGTTCCACGCAACGATCACACCTTCACGATCTATTGCGAAGCTGGGATCAGATGAAAAATTGATCATATCGAATATTATACGCCTGGTCGTGCCAAGATTTCGGCCGAGATACGTCCTTTCCACAGCTGTTTTGACCATGGTGACCAGTTCACGGAACTGCATTTGCGGGTCTTCGCCCTTTTGTAAGAAAAAATTTGCACCATTATTGATGGCTTCAATTGCAGTATGTTCATGTCCGACACCCGTAAAAATTATGACCGGTGTCGTATCACCCTCTGAACGGAGAATCTTTAAAAATTCGATTCCATTGAGCTCCGGCATGTCATAGTCGACGATGATGGCATCAAAGGTCTTTTCCGGAAGAATTTTTAGTGCCTCAGTTGCAGATTGGGCGGTGTGGACGCTCATCTCGCGGGATCGTTCGGAGAACAGTTTGAGCACCTCGAGCAACGCGGGTTCATCATCGATCAATAAGACGGAGAGCACGGAGAAACCACCTTATTAGTTCAATGAGTCCCGGCAGATATAAATATAGGCCTTTTTACCACGCAGCCAGGCATGACGGGAGGAAAGGCCTGTGGTCGAAATAATCCTTAAGAAGTAACCTCACACATTTCCACCAATCTGATTCCATACATGGTAGCACAAGAATGGAAAGCAGGGAAAAAGTTCTTGTAAAAAAGAGATGGGTATTTTAGTACCCGCGTATTTCAGCTTCTACAGCCTCAAGATTTGCAATCCGTTTTTCAAGAGGTGGGTGTGTGGAAAAAAGCTCCATGATTGTGTTCCCCGAAAGTGCAGGAATGATGAAAAATGCATTTGCACCCTCAACTTTTGCCTTTGCCTCTGCGGGCACCACGTCCATCCGTCCGCTAATCTTGCTTAACGCCGAGATCAATGCCCTCGGATTTCGGGTTATATAGGCACTGCCGCGGTCTGCGGCAAATTCCCGGTACCGTGAGAGTGCAAGAATCAGCAGCGTACTGGCAGCATATACGATAATTGAGACGATCCAGACGATGATCCACCCTCCCCCATCCCGGTTGCGTCCTCCGAAAAGTGCTGAAAAGAAGAAACTCTGCATGATCATTGATGCTATCATCGCGATAAAACTGGCCATTGTCATGGTCAGGATATCCCGGTTCTTCACGTGAGAAAGCTCGTGAGCAAGAACTGCCTCAAGTTCATCCTTATTCAGGAGTCGCATGATCGAATCTGTGCATGCAACGACTGCGTGCTTGGGGCTCCGACCCGTTGCAAAAGCGTTCGGCACCGGGCTCTGCATAATTGCAATCCTAGGAAGGGGTAGGTCTGCCTCTTTGCAGAGCTTCTCGACGGTTCTGTGAAGTTCAGGATATTCATCCTCTTCAATGATTCGTGCTCTTGTTGACCAGAGTACCAACTTATCAGAGAAAAAGTACCTGGATTAATCCCATCCCGACGGCAAGTAATACAATCAGCCAAAGGCCCGCTCCGAATGCCAGGAGTATCGTCATGAATACAAGGTACAGGATGAACAGTAAGAACATAGTCAGCCAGACCCTTCCGGTAAGGCCCCAGTCACGTTTCCATTTCATAAGTAGTACACGTTCGATTGGGACGCTCTTAAAGCAATCGAAAATTGCAATAAAAGGCGGTCTCCCGGACGGAAAGAGAAATATTTCGTGGAAGGTGCCGGGCGGGTGTTACAGGGGAAGCGGCAGGATCAATACAGAAACTATTTTCTCACCAGCATCTGACTGGTACTTATGACTGAAGCCGATCCCGAAGCCCTGGCTGATGTGGCATACGGTATCTTTGAGCATTCCCTGAACCGGGGGCTCCGGACTCAGGGAAGATATCTTTATGCACTTGTTGAGGGCGGCATTGACTTCAAAGTGGATTTATCAGAGATCTTTGGAGTGTTCGCACGTGAATATCCCCAGCTTGCAGAGGCAATGCTTAAACGATTTTCCGATATAGATACAATCTATTCAATGCTCCGTAATGGAGAGGGGGTGGTCCCGTCTCAGACGACACAGATGTACTGGATAGTGCAGGATGCACCCGGCAGCGCACCGGAGGCCATCGAAGATGAAAATGCCGGCAAATGGCTGATCTTTCAGGAGCCCGGCCTTATCGATTCGGCATGGAAGAAAGTTCGCGATGCAACCGTCGCACTTGATCTCGGTATATCCGCGAAAGTGAGTACATCAAAACCCAACCCGGAATCGCGCGATAACCGAAAAGTTATCTATGTCTATACAAAAGACTGGGCAGACGAGGCAGACGTGATGCGGGTGCGTGAGAAACTCCGCACCCTTGGTTTTAATGAACGGATAGGATACAAGAGGAATATTGAAACCTTTGCCGGGCAGTATGCAAAGAAGGGAAAACGGGTAACCTACTACTCATCATAAGTTATTCGATTTCAGATTTTTTTAATAAACCGAAAATATGAATTAAAAAATTTTAAATTAATTTTTTACAACTATCTTGAAAAAAAATTCTGGCAATTTCGTTTCCAGATGAATAAAGATAAAAAATTATGCTTTCCTCTCCTTATTCTTTGGGCGAAGATTCTGGTAACCACACTTACGGCAGCTGGTTGCACGGATTGCATTGCGGGCGTTGCAATGCATACATATCTTCACATTGAGTAACCGGGCTTCGGCTTCGGGGAATTTTGCCATAGAAATACACTCCTGTCTGCCCTTATTACAAAGCTGTAAGACTTATTAACCATTTGTGTCACTGCTCTTAAGTTTATATTCAGGCATGACCCAGTCCCGGAACGCGGTAAGAGCCAGTGCACGGTGAGATATTCTGCTTTTCTCCTCCATCGGGAGCTCGGCGAGTGTCCGCCCGTTGATCTCGAAGATCGAGTCATAACCGAACCCACCCATCCCCCGGGATGTGGTGACGATCCGGCCATGAATAGTGCCTGAAAAAACACGGATGCCATCCGTATCCGCGAATGCGATAGCGGTTGTGAAATGTGCATTTCGATCCTCGACATTTTTCATAATTTTGAGAATTCCGGCGTTACCTATTGTATGCAGAACATAGGCGGCATAGGGGCCGGGAAATCCCTTCAGGCTGTCAATGGAAAAGGCGGTATCATCTACGATGAGCGGAGTAAGAAGACGATCGTATGCAAAATGCGCCTTCTGCAACGCGATCTCGCTCACGTCATCTGAGCGGATTTCAGGAATATCAAGGGATACATGGGTCACCTCAAGACTTTTACCAAAAAATTCCGCCACCTCCCTTGCCTTATCGGCATTGCTCGAAACCATGGTGAGTATTATAAATATCTCCCCCTCAGCTCTATCTCGTGCTCACGCACAATGACATGTCCGGCTTCTGGTAATGTTTTTGTGTATCCCGCCGTAAATGCTGCCTTGAGTGCATCAGCACGTTCGGGTGCCGTACTTTCCAGAGTCTGGAAAAAGACGTGAACATCCACCCCGCGTTGTTCGATCTCGGAACTAACCAGTGCCAGTCCGAAATCGATCAGCACACACATACCGTCATGCTCACGAAGGATCATATTGCTCGTCGTGAGATCCCCATGGATAATTCCGGCTGCATGGAGCTTGCCGATTATGCGCCCTGCTTTTCGGGCTCCCGTTTCGTCGAGCTCATCTGTGAACAGGTTACCCTGTATGTGTTCCATTACTATTGTATCTCCGGTAATGTCACTCATGACCGGCGTGGGAACCCCACCCTTGCGAGCGGCAGCGATTAACCGTGCCTCTGCCCGGGTCCGCTCGGCAATGAGTCGTTTATCCAGCGCAGGTACGCGATAGAGTTTCGAAGCCCGGTGCTTTTCCACCTTCCCGTTACGGAAGGTAACAACTGCCTCCGCCCCTCTTTTCCTTGAAAGATTCTCCGCTGGTTTACCTTTTTCAGATCGGATGATTCCCTGCTTCCAGGTCACTTCGACTTCATCGGAGCGGAATGATGGTTTTATCCGCGAATCTTCAACGGGAATGGATGAACCGCTTTCCAGCATAAGTTTCCCCGTGTAGGCGATCATAGCCCCATTGTCTCCAAGATATTTTTGTTCGGGAACATAGAACTTCGCGTCCCGGGCCTCGCACATCACACGGAGCATTTCCTGCAACCGCCGGTTTGCTCCTACACCGCCAACCAAAAGGACCTCGTCTTTCCCGGTAAGCGACAAGGCCCTCTCGGTCACTTCAACACACATGGCAAATGCAGTTTCCTGCAAGCTGAAACACACATCAGCGAGACCTTCCCTGCTGGCCTGCGCCGCGGAAACAAGTCCGGAGAATGAGAGGTCCATTCCTTTGACCGTATAGGGCAGTTCGATATAGTGCCCGTTTTTTGCCTGGGCTTCGATGATCGGGCCTCCGGGATGAGGAAAATTCTTTGACCGTGCGAACTTATCAAGCGCATTCCCGATACCAATGTCGAGCGTCTCACCAAATATCCGGTACCGCCCGTTCAGGTATCCGATCACCTGGGTATTCGCACCACTTGCATACAGGACGATCGGATCTTGGCAGCCTGTACCAAAACACCCGATTTCAACATGAGCGATACAATGGTTAACACCGATAAGTGGCACATCCAATGCCAATGCAAGCGATCGGGCTGCAGTTGCAACGGTCCTCAGGCATGGTCCGAGTCCGGGACCCTGAGAGAATGCAATTCCGGTAATCTTTTCCGGTTCCTCAAGGACCGAAGAGATGAGATCTTTCATCACCGATGCGTGATGCTGTGCTGCTTCCCGTGGATGAATCCCTCCCAGAACCGGATTGTATGGTCGGGAAACCAGTGAGATCAGATCACGATCGAAAAGAGCGGCACTGAGGTTCCATGCTGTCCCTTCAATTCCCAGTATCCGCCCAAAAAAAGGCATTGATTTTATTTTCTGAATTCTGTATATCCGCACTTTCCACAGGTGGTCCGGTCCTTATGGTCCGCCATCATGACGCCAGGTCCACAGCGCGGGCAGTATTTTTTTTCCGTAGTAACTTTTGCACCTTCAATCTTGTAATATGCGCCTCTCTTCTGCCCCTTTGGCCCTGCTGCTTTCTTTGCTGCTGCCATGTTACGCAGTCCCCTCTTCCTTTGGCTTCGGCATTCCGCGCGCTGCAAGATAAGCGCGTTCAGTTTTGCTCCTTCCTTCCTCACTGTCGTAGATACGTGCCGAACCGCGGATTTCTGTCTTACCAAAACTGCTGTGCAGGGTATCAAGGGTTACCTGATGCTCTTTAACATTGAGAAGGGCACAAAGTTTGCCGATTATCTGCATTCGGGAGGGAGTTGCACCCTCGTATTTGAGGTTAAACTGAACCTCTCTTCGGGATAAAAGCTCATTTCTTTTATCGCTGATGATCTCAAAGTCCATCGATATCCTGTAATTATTGGAAACCGGGTTATTTATAATATGGGCCTTACAGGAACCCTGACAATAGTTAAAAAAGGAATACAGGTTTATCCCGAGTAAATGTGATCTATGGAGTTGAGCGGATAAAGTGGCTCAGGAAGTGGCGTGCGATATTTTTTGCCTCTGAATTTACTATACGAAAGACCACTCCCTGATGTGGTTGTCCATATAATACCACTGCTCCTTCAGGAGCTGCGATCACCAGAGGGATGACTGCAAGATCCTCTTCTCCGTCAACAATCACTGTAACCGGAGGATGCTCTATTGCATGTTCAAGCGCGCGGATCAGATCATCGGTCAGTGTACCCGCAGGATTTTTTACCCTGACACACTGACCGCGGATTTCCTGCACCCTTCTGCATGGCGAGCGCATGGTATACCCGTCAACCACGGCGACTGCCGGGATAATACCCTTTTTCTGGAGATTATGAGTAACAACATCGCCGACTGCATACACAATACGGCCTGCAATTTTCGGGGTAATCTCATCAAGGTTCCGGTGCAGTTCTCCGAAGGGCTCCTGGAAAAGTTTCCGGTGCTCTTCGGGAAGGGTAAGCATCAGCGAACCTTCAGGGCGTAACGACCGGGAAGTTTGATATTCATCCGTTTTGCCACGTCGGAGTTTTCCGGATCGATAATAACGAGATAGCCGGACCAGTCCTCGCTCAGATTTGACATCCCGCAGATTACGCAGTTTTCACCGTCAACGACCCGGTGACAGTCACGGCAGACTTTTCCCTGTTTTTTCTTATTCGCCGGCGGCATTTTCCTTCCTCTTGCCTCTGCCTTTCTCCTTTGGTGCCTCTTTGGGTGCACCCGGGGATTTCAGGTCTTTCTCTTTCTCCTTATTCATCTCTTCTTCAAGCCAGAGTGCAGTGCCCAGCCCGGCCTGTCTCATGGTGAGTCCAATCTTGCTGTCTCGGGGCTCACGCTCGTTCAGGGAGAGTGTCACCACTCGGGCACGGACTATATCGCCAACGCCAATAAATCGTTTGGACTCCTGGCATATGAGCCGGGCATTCTTTTCATCATAATTAATGTACTCATCCGAGATTTGGCTTACATGCAGCATGGCGTCGATGGGACCGAGACTGACAAAAGCCCCGAAACTTGTCGTTTCGACAACAAGCCCTTCTATGACCTCCTGCAGGGCAAGGCGGAGCACCATCGCCTCAAACTTTACATCGTAATAAACGCCGCCGTCTCCTGGGACGAGTTCACCTTCCCCTACACCCTGGACTTTTGTTACACAGATGAAGATCCCAATCTCCTTGTCGATACTGCCTTCAAGCTGCTCCTGAAGGACCTCGAGAATCACTTTTTCCAGTTTTTCACCCAGTCGCTGGGGGGGCACCCGCACTTTATCTTCGAGCATCAACCTATGATACATCCTTTTACCTCCGCAATATCTCCAGTTTTTTCTGATTTCTCATTGATATCACACCAATACCACGCGTGAACAGGGCATCCCTGATGCGACGGTCATTGGTTACTACCATGCATGAGTTCAGTCCTGCATATTCGATCATCTGCGCATCGACAGATTCTGATTGCATATCGTTGCTTTCCACAACGGTGCATCTTTCAACAAGTGCGAGACCATGCCGGGCGGCCGCACCGTCACGCCCCTTCGCCCTTGAGATTCCGGTAAGTTCCCGTACAACACCAGATAATACGAGTGGCTCAAATGCTCCAAGAAGCATACGAAGCTCATCGAAGAGATCTATCTGGAACTGCGCCGGCATCATGAGTGCATTCGCGTCCAGAACGATCTTCACTCGCTCAGGACTCCCATTCCTATTAACCGCCAGCGTGCTCCCACCTGCCGGCTGATGGCGATCCTCGAACCCAGTTCTGCACATACAGGACGCTTCAGTCTGAATTTCAATAGTATCCTTTTTCGTATTACTGACCACACCTACCGTAACCGCTGTTCCAACCGAGAGCATCAGCGGTTCGCTGTGTTTCAATGGCTCGATCACGAGTTCACTGGTCGCGCCTACCACCCGCTCCATCAGGGTAACCCGGCACCGGATTTTATCCCAAACCGGGGGTAATTTACCCTCATGGCCCAGCACCTGTCCTGCAAGCGCATCGCTTTTTGTAAGGGACGGATCGAGTTTGGTTCCGACACCGAGGAGTCCGCCGGGCGTCGCCTCGGCTACTTTATGTGATCCGGCATTAATTGATGTGATTTTTGTGGTGATAGGGATCCATTTAATCCTGTTTTCGATCTGTGTCTGCCTGCCCGGCCGAATTTCGATATCGTCACCTTCGCGGAGGATGCCCCGGATAAGAGACCCTCCGACCACGCCACCTTTTACGTCTTTCCAGTTGCAACCCGGTTTATTAACATCAAATGAACGGGCGATAAGCATTACCGGCTCAGCATCGGGATCCCGTACCGGTTCAGGAATCGTCTTATCGAGTGCCTGCACGAGAGCACCAATATTGATTCCCTTCTGTGAGGAGACCGGAATGATTGGAGCATTCTCGGCAATGGTCCCTTTTATGAAATTTTTAATCTCGCGGTAATTGTCAATCGCCTCTTTCTGGCTGACAACATCAATCTTGCTCTGGACAATCACGATATTTTTTATGCCGACAAGTTCCAGTGCCATCAGATGCTCTTTTGTCTGCGGCTGCGGACATTTCTCGCTTGCAGCAATGACCAGCATAGCTCCATCCATTAAGGCCGAGCCGGAAAGCATTGTGGCCATCAGGGTCTCATGTCCGGGTGCATCGACAAAAGATATTGAACGAAACGGTATTCCCTTTCCGCCGCAGACCGGGCAATCGGGACTGGTTGAATAGGAGTCACGATCTTCACACTTCCCGCACCGGTAAAAGGTTGCATCGGCATATCCGAGACGGATCGAAATTCCGCGTTTCACCTCTTCACTGTGCCGGTCTGTCCATGTGCCCGTAAGTGCATTTACGAGTGTGGTCTTGCCGTGATCGACATGACCTACTACACCTATATTGACGCTGGGAACTGTCACATCATGCAAAAGAATTCGAACCTCCTTACTCTATATATTATGGTCATACTTATACATAACCAGTGAGGGCGCCCACCGGTATGAAATCCGGTGTTTTTTCACGTTTATTACTTCACTCACCGCGGATTCTCCGAGAAGAACTATCAAATATTACTATTCCTGATAATTTATCGAAACGTTAAACATTCCGATGGCATTATACAGTGATAAGGATCTCTATGACGATGGAAAATGAGCTGTCACGCATTGGGATTTCCCTGCCCAAGCATCTGCTCGATCGGTTCGACGAAATTATCAATTATCGGGGCTATTCTTCAAGATCAGAGGGTATAAGAGATGCGATTCGGAGTTATATCCAGCACTACAAGTGGATGGAGGATGTTAAGGGAGACCGTCAGGGAGTAATAACGATGATATACGATCATGATCAGCGTGGCCTGTTAACGATGCTTACGGATATACAGCATGAATTCAAGGCAATAATCCAGGCATCTCTTCACTCCCATGTGACTGAAAATCGTTGCCTGGAGGTAATCCTGTTAAGGGGAGACGGGACTCAGCTAAAGGCACTGACCGAACGACTGATGGCACAGAAAGGGGTCGAATCGGTAAAACTGACGACGATTGGATTGGAAGATTAACCTCCTCCCTCGCAGCTCTGGTCGATGTTTTTCCATGCATCCTGTAGTTCGCTTCCTGATGCAAATGCCCGTTCTTTTTCGATGACCTTCTTCGCGTCATCAACGATTACAGTTGCCGATTTTACGGGACCGGATGCCGGAATAAGAGTGTCAACGCGGTACAGGAGGTTTGTACTATCCAGTTCAGCAAACACCTCCCCACGAATGGATTCGATGCGCAGGATAATACCGGTCGTCCCGGTCCGTGGATATCTCACCCGGATCCCCGGGGCGAGTTCTTCTGCTAACATACCGGAACATGATGTTCATTCAGGTATAAAGGTATTTTTACCGCACCAGGGAGACTACATCCTCATCTTTTTGAGTACCTGCTACTATATCCCGGGTGGTGCGGCGGGGCTCCCCCTTTTCTGGAGGAACCGGAGTTCCACGAAGTGCAGAATAAATCCGGTTTATGGCTTCTCCATGTGAAGGTCCGTACCCTCCTTCGAGGACTAGTGCCAAGGGGTGATCGGTCGTCTCCATCAACATCGCAGTAAGCACACCAAAATCGAGCTGGAAACAATAACATACCGCTTTTAGGATCGTCAAAAAGAGCGTCCTGGCCTGCAGACACGATCACGGCATCGGGTCTGAATTGTCTGATGGCCGGGATAAAAACTTCCTGAAAAACGAAACGGTAATCGGCTATGGAGGATCCTGGTCGCAATGGTGCATTTATGGTGAACCCCTTGCCTTTCCCGGTACCTATTTCATCCACCCACCCGGAATAGGGAAAGATGTTTCCCTGATGGATTGAACAGAAAAGTACGCTATCATCCGCGAAAAAAATTTTCTGCGTACCATTTCCATGATGAAGGTCCCAGTCGATTATCGCGACTTTTTTGACCCGATCGAGTGCTGCACGTGCAGCAATCGAAGCGTTGTTGAAGATGCAGAAACCCATGGCCCGGTCAGGTTCTGCATGGTGTCCCGGCGGGCGGACAAACGCAAAGCAGGATTCGCCGTCGATCGAACGATGTACCGCGTCGACCGCAGCACCTGCAGCACAGGACGCAACAGTGAACGTCTCTGCATCAACATAGGTGTTCGGATCAAGGAAATGTTGTCCTCCGTGCGAAGAAAATTCCCGGATCATATTGATAAACGATCGTGTATGCACTCTGGCAAGATCCTTCTCCGGTGCACAAAGCGGTTCCCTCACCGGTATCCCTTCAGGAATTCCACTCAGAGCTTCAAGCATCCGGGTACTGCTCTCATCGTGACTATTCATATCATGATGAGAGAAAATTTCCCCGCAAATTGCAGAACACCGGACCATGATCGTGTTAATCCGTATATTAAATTCCTGCCTTCAAAAGGTTTGGTTTCTTAACCGGAGAGAGAAAAAATTAAAAAATTAAGAAATTGTTAGTCCCTGCATTACGGCAGATTCAGGAATATCGTATTCCCGTCCTGTGCTGATGACCCGGTATCTGCCCGTGGTTTTTACTCCATAGGGATTTCCGGTAGTTGAATAGGGTACAGATAAATTCACCATTCTCGCTCGCTTGCTGGTAGATGAACGTTCTGCCGGTATTGCTCATCACCGGAACCTGGATAATACCCTCCCCTTTGATATGCGCACCTTGAACGTACTCAAATATCTTGACATATTTCACGTCAGAACTATTCGAGTTGAATACATTGGTGGGAGATTCATGCACGAGCCGGAAATGCTTCAGTGCGGGCACGGTTTGGATGGGGAGTGTGATAGCAGGGTTTAATACAGCAGCATGATAACCTGCCGGTGCTTTTAGATTATATTCAGCTGCGCGACTGAGGGCATCTGTTGCGTTCATCGCTTCTGCATTCGTCATGACCGGCAGGGAGACTTGTGAAATACTGGGATCGGCATACTCAATGTAATATGCGCTCGTGGGAGTTTTGAGCGAACCATCAAAATTATGGAGCCGTGAGATCATCGTGAGATAATAGAGCGGGGAATTGAGAAGAACCGACTCGTAACCATTTTGATCCTGTGTTGGAGCAAGCAGCGTTGTCTCGTAGGGATTTACCCCTGCTGTTGTATTATACCATGTGGACATTGCCCAGAATTTAGTCGTGTCCATTTCGATATCGGTGATCACGTACCGGGTTCCAGCGCGGTCAAGGACCTGGTTTCCATCATCTTCGGATGTAGACATAAAGAAGTTCGCCGATCCTGTTGGGCCAACCACTCCGGACTGGAACGGGTTGGCGTTCGGGATCCGTTTGGCTATGTAGGTGATCATGTGCCCATAGTCCCACCAGGACATAACACCATATGCTTCAGCGGGATACCGGAATGTTTTGGGATTGTAAATGGTGAAGTAATTGACTCCTGGTTCAGGAGTATTATTCCCCATCCATTCAAGAGATTCCTTCCAATCGGGATTCATCCGTATCGACTCACCACCGGCATTTGCATAGTTGAGCGAGGTTGATGTAATAACAAACAAAATTCCGAGTCCGACAGTAAGAATCACTAACGTTACGGCCAGGTAATCTGGGTGGGATAATACAGATCCTTTCTTTTGAATTTTTTTCTGTTTTTTACTCTTTTGTCGCTCCTCTTTTCTATCTTCACGGTTTTCATCTTCTTTGGTGTCTGGCGATATTCTGGATGCCAGCGTTCGGATATCTGTCCATCCATGTTGGAAAGTAAAACTGATACAAACTGCTGAGAGCAGGGCAATGTTCACTGCAAGGTAATATTCATACCGGATATGCTGCCAGGTTGATATCAGCATAATAAGGGACCAAATGAGGGCAAAGATCTGGTGGGGGTGTTCTTCCTTAAGGTTGTTATAGATCATGACCAGTGCCCCCCCTGCCATCAGGATAAGACCATAGTTAAATGTCATCCATGCAAGATCAGGAGCCCAGCCCCGGGCTTCCTGCACGGTATTGGTGACTGCCTGCTGCCCGAAGAAGGAGAAAAGTGAATTTATAAATAGATTATACAACTGGGGACTAGTGGCGAGAAGGACGAGAGAAAATGCAATTCCGCTACCGATCAGAATTGCAGGATAATAATACCAGTTTTTTTCCTTGACGAGGCGTGCAATCCCGTAAAGAAAACCTGTTCCGACGATTAATGCCAGGTACGCATATATATGTCCGATTGAATAGAATATCAGATTAACACCGGTATCTCGTAACCCGTACGCCAGAAGTCCGATGATTGCGATAGAAAAAATTACCGTGTTAATCACCAGCAGGTATTCACTTGTTTTACCACGGGCCACATCAATGACAAACTGGATAATGGAAAATATGCCGACGATCATGGCAAAAAGGATCATCGTCGGCATAACAAACAGACCAAGGAGATAGGCGATACCGGCAATTCCTGATAATAGGAGGGTCTTTTTATAGGAACTTATATTCTTCAGGTCGATTTTTTTATCTTTTTCTGAGAAGACAACCGACATATACAAGAGGCAGAAGACCGTAGAAAAAAGGACCTCTGCTATATGATGATCCATGTACCCATACAGCGAGCGATAAAAGTACTGGCCGGATATCACAGCGATAAAACCCGAGGCCAGAAGACCAGTTTTCCAGTCACCGCAAGCTTTTCCAACGAAATACATGATCCCCACAATCAGGGCTCCCATCAATGGTGGGATCAGAAGACCTGTGCCTATTATCTCCGGTCGCGTAGTGGCGCCGGTTATAAGACAGAAAATCGCGATGATAGTAGGGAAAAGGGGTCCCCAGGGAACTGACATCCCTGTGGGAAAAAAGGTCATTGGATCATACCATGCATAATTGGGGAAGTTTGCCAGTATCTGTTCAACCTGGCGAAGATTGTAAAGCGGATCATCGCTTGCCACCATCGTCAGGATGTCGGTATTACCCATAGTGAGCAGGGGAATCAGTCGAAGCCACAGGGCAAAGACAGAAAATAATGCAACCAGCCCGATAATCAGTTGGGTCCGGCGGTTTTTAATATCAAAACGTACCATGAAATCAACCTTTCTTGGGTAATTGGTTTTAAGTTAAGACCATTAATAAATTTGGTTGAATTTTCAGGAGAAACTCCCAAATATCTCCCCTGCAGCCATAATTTTCTTCCCGGCAGTTTTTTTGATTCCCGGAAAAGGACCGGTACATATCGAGTAAAATTAATCCCTTTCATATAGATTATCACATAAAAATGGAAGTTTTCGTTGTCTGATGAGGGGAGAATCTCAAACCAGCCACCTGAATAAGGCAATTAAGATACCGGATGCCACGGCACGTTTTTCATTTTTTTTCATTTATTTTCTGATCATTTTCGAAGGCAGATCCGTAATCTTTGCCGGAGTACCGATTGCGAGCTTATATGCCGGAACGTCACGGGTCACAATTGCCCCGGCAGCAACAAGAGCCCCCTCCCCGATAGAGACCCCTGGAAGAATGGTAACATTTGCACCGATCGCTGCGCCATGCATAATCTGCGGCCCTTTAAGCCCTCCGATGCGTGTGGGAGGATACCGGTCATTGGTCAGGACTGTATTGGGACCGATGAATACGTTATCTCCGATGACCGTGTCTGTTGGAATGTAGACCATACTCTGCAGGCTTACTTCATTTCCGATAGTAGTGTCTCCCTCAATAACTGTTGCAGTTCCAATAGCGACCCGGTTGCCGATCCGGGTTTTTTCACGAATCATGACATTATGTCCGCTCTGAAAGTTATCACCGATGATTACATCACAGTAAATGATCGTACCCGATCGGATAATTGCATTTTTCCCGATCAATGTTCCGGCAAAATGAGTTTTTCCGATTTTATCCCTCGAAGGAAAGCCAAACGTAACTGGTTCAAAAATCTGCGCTCCCTCTCCGATCGTATTTATGCCATAATTTGTCATTCCACAGTCACACTCTTTGCCAGATTTTTAGGTTTGTCTACATCCCTGTTTAAGGCTACCGCAGTATAGTACGCAAGAGCTGCAGGACGACGAGACTCGTCAGTACCTGAATGAATGGATGGGTTTCCGGCAAGGCGATAAAAACATCTACAACGTCGGCAAGTTCCAAATCACCCTGTTCGCCAAGAGCAATGACCGGTGCTCCCCGGGCCTTCATTTCCTTGATATTGGAGATCATCACTCCATACGTCTCACCGGGCATGCAGATGGCAACTACTGGTGTTTCTTTTGAGAGCAGGGCGAATGGTCCATGCTTCAGCTCTCCAGCTGCATAACCTTCAGCATGGATGTAGGAGATCTCTTTCATCTTCAATGATCCTTCAAGAGCTACCGGATAAAACGGTCCCCTCCCAACAAAGAAGATGCTGTGTGCATCATGGCAAAGTTCGACGGGATCAGAAAGATCCATGAGAAGCATCTCTTCTATTGCACGGTGCCCGTTGAGCAGCACTTCAGTGAATTCGCCATTTCGCAGGAAATTTATTATCTGCATCAGGATTGCGAGCTGCCCGATAAAGGATTTTGTTGCCGCCACGCTTATCTCAGGTCCGGCACGCATGAAAAGGGTAAAATCTGATATCCTGCTGATGGAGCTGCCAGGTACATTTGTAATTGCAAGACTCGCACAATTATGCACTTTTGCCTGTTTAAGTGCGGAAATGGTATCCGCCGTTTCACCGGACTGTGAGATCCCGATTACGAGCCCTCTCACTGGTGGGGGAAAATATTTAAATTCTGAAGCGAAGTCAAGTCGGACTGGGATTGCACAGGTATCTTCGAGAAGATACTTGAATATAAGTCCCGCATTATATGAAGAGCCGCATGCAATAACAGTCACCGATTCTGCGTTTTTAACGGATTCCGGAAGAATTTCATTTGTAACGGATCTAACTGAATTATAAAATGCCTGGGGTTGTTCATAGATCTCCTTGAGCATGTAGTGAGGGAATCCGCCTTTTTTGGTCTCCTCGCCGGACCAGTTTATCAGCTCCAGAGGTCGTTGTATTGGTTTGCCCTCATGAAACAGCTCGATTTTTTCATGGGAAATACTGGCAATATCCCCATCTTCGAGAAAAATTGCACGTTCCGTGTAATCAATAACCGGGGTCATATCGGATGCGGCAAAAAATTCTCCGTCGCCAACACCAAGGACGAGAGGGCTTGCATAACGGGCTGCAATAATGCGATCGTCACCCGTGGCAATAACCAGCAGGGCGTAGGAGCCGGTCAACATCGGGACGACCTTTTGCACAGCGGAGAGGAGATCTTTTTCCGATGCATACGCCTCTTCCACAAGATGAGCGACCACTTCGGTATCGGTTTCAGATTGAAATAAGTGTCCTCGTGAGATCAGCTGCCGTTTGAGCGCAGCATAATTTTCGATAATTCCATTATGGACTACGGCGATACGGCCCGAACAATCGGTATGGGGATGGGCATTGACATTATTGGGAACGCCATGCGTTGCCCACCGCGTATGCCCTATACCGATCTTTCCCTTAAGTCGAGTTGCGGAGTCTGAAGAATCTGATATCCTTCCCTGGTGTTTGTCCAGCTCGAGACCCCCACTGATTGTGGCAACTCCGAACGAATCATACCCACGGTATTCCAGTTTCTTGAGCCCCTCTACAATGATGGGGGCAGCCTCCCTCCGACCGATATAGCCGACGATACCACACACGTTATATCACCTTAGATTCATCAGGCAGGATCCGAGAGATGATCCTGCTCCCCCCTTCTATGGTAACGTTATTACCAATGATGCAGTTGGTGAAGATGGTGAACGGTCCTGCAGTGACCTGATCGCCAAACACGGCACCAAATTCCGGTTTAATGACCTCCTCCTCGATATTCATCAGGCTTGCCGACGCTGAAATGGTTGTATGGTCTGCAAGCCGGCACCCTTGTCCGGTAACCGTATCAACAATCCGTGAATGCGAACCTATGGAAGTATCATCCATGACCAACGATTTTCCGATAAACGTAAACGGTTCTGTCTTAACCCTCGAACCGAGACTCGTGTTAGGCATGATGCAGCAGTTGGGACCGATATCGCAGTCGTCACCAATGATAACCGGACCCGTGATAACGGTATTGGGGCCGATTGAGGATCCTTTTCCGATCCTCACCTTCCCATGAATAATTGTCTGTCTGCTAATGGATCCCTCGTGTGCTTCGGGCAAATCTTTTAGTAAGCGCATGTTCATCTTCAGGAGGTCCCAGGGATAGATTGCGTCCTGCCAGTCATCTGCGACAACTGCCTGAAGGCGTTCACCAGACGCGAGCATTGAAGAGACGGCATCAGTGATATTGTTTCCGGAAATGTGGGGAAAAAAATCCTGTGTCAGCGAAAAGATGCCTGTGCTTACCATAAAACTTGGTGAATGCTCGGGTTTCTCGATGATACCGTTCACATACCCGTCTTTTAATAATACCACGCCAAAGTTTGACGGACTGGGGTGCTCTTTAATTAGCATCGCATTTCTAATGTCTTTTATTCTCCCGATGGAGTAGTGATCAATATAATTATCTCCAGGCAGCAGGAGAAAATCTCCCGTAATATGCGATCTCGCACAGTTGAGTGCGTGACCAGTCCCCAACTGCTTATCCTGGACGACGACGGTAATCGGCACATCGAGCTCATTTAAAAACCGAATAACCTGTTCTTTCCGGTAGCCCACCACTACAACAATGTCTCGGATCCCGTTTTTCAATAGTGCATCAATTACATATCCGATGATTGGGCGGTTCGCAACAGGAAGCAGGGCCTTTGGCCTGCTCCTGGTTAATGGTCGAACACGCTTTCCCTCTCCTGCCGCTAATATCACTGCCTGCATCCTTTTCACCTAGTGAATAATTGCATTCTCTCCAATACAACCGGAAATATATGAGTTCGGTGCGAATAGTGCATTACTTCCGATTTTTGATCCGACATTGATGGAGCAGTTGATCCCGAACTGAACTCCGTCACCGATAATGGCGCCAAATTTATTTCTTCTTGTGTCTTTTCCACAGACCCTGACAGATGCATGATCATGCCGAAGGTTTGCGATTTTGGTACCTGCCCCAAAATTGCATTCAGAACCAATGACCGAATCTCCTATGTAATTGAAATGGGGGATCTTCGTTCCATTCATAATTATGGAATTCTTGATTTCGGTACAATGGCCGATGTGACAATTATCGCCAACACTAGTCGCCCCGCGAATATAGGCGTGAGGGCCTATACGGGAATTTCTGCCGATGATACATGGACCTTCAATATAGGTGCCGGACTTCACAATGCTTCCTTTCCCGATTATCACAGCCCCGTGCATGTAAACCCCTTCTTCAACGATCCCTTCGCAAATAGATGAAATAGTATTCATAAGTGAGAGATTCGCATCCAGCAGATCCCAAGGGTTCCCGACATCCATCCAAAAGGATAACGGATATGCCGTCAGTCTCCTTTCTCTGATATACCATATAAGAGCGTCGGTAAGTTCAAGTTCTCCCCGGCTGGAAGTCTGAACCCTGTCTATACAGTCAAAAATATCCAAGGAGAAAAAATATGCCCCGGCATTGATCATGCTGGACATGAGATCTTTTGATTTTTCTTCAAGAGTGATTACAAGGCCGTTTTCTACGACAACCACGCCGTAATCCTGCGGATGATCGGTCGTGCATGTGCTCATACATGGTGTACGGCACATGCAGAGATTGGTGATATCTGAGGCTTTGATTATCATATCCCCGTTCAACAGAAGGAATGGTCCCGTGACAAAATCGCGGGCAGACCGCAATGCATCTGCAGTCCCACGTTGCTGCCGTTGTGGCGCGTACCGTATGTGAATCCCCCATTCCGATCCATCCCCGAAATGTTTTCGAATCTCCCGTTCCCCGTATCCAACAACAAAGACAAAATCACTAATCCCCGCATCGCGTGCGGCAAGAATGAGATGCTCCATCATCGGACGGTTCGCAAGGGGAAGCATGACTTTTGGACGCTTCCCTGTAAGGGGACGCATCCGCTTTCCCTCTCCCGCGGCGAGAACGACACATTCCATACGTAAAACTCACACTACAATACTTAAGCAGTTTTCCCCCGCATAATCAAGCTGCGTCCTTTTTCGAGTAACTCCTTTGTTTTCTTTAGGTTTTTTCCTTCTGCTGTAATACGGATTTTTGGCTCTGTACCACTTGCACGGATAAGGCACCACCCGTCTTCTTCAACAATCCGTATCCCATCTGTGGGTTTATCTGCGCCCAGTGCACTGACGGTTTCCCTCGCTGTCTCACAGAAGAATGACTCCCGCAGGACCGGGTACGAAGGCATTGCATCAAGCATCTCAGCAACATTCCATTCAGATGCAATCTCACAGAATAGTGCAGCAGCATATGGACCATCGGGACAATAGGAGATCTTCGGGAAAATCCACGCACCTGAGGGTTCGCCCCCGAAATCCCCCCATTTCAGAAGCTCTTCAGATACATACGTATCACCGACAGGAGTGCGTCTCACTTCTGCAATCTCTTCAATGATCATCGAAGCATCGCTTGTAGTAACAACATGCTTCGCATCAAGATACCGGGCGAACAACATAAGAAGATGATCACCATCAATGTAACGTCCCCGGCTGTCAAAAGCCATCATCCTGTCAGCATCTCCGTCATGTACAACGGCGCATTCTGATCCTGTCTTTTTCACCATCTCCCCGACATACCCGAGATGCTCTTTTAATGGTTCTGAAGGCCGTGCAAAATGACCTGATGGATTGCAGTTGACACAAGCTGGTTTTGCACCTCCGCCGGCAAGCAGGGCAGGTGTAAGGACTGATCCGGCGCCGTTGCCACAGTCAACCAAAACGGCAATTCCGGATTTGATACGCACCCTGTCCAGAATTGCATTTTTATGGAGGGATAAAGCATCCACTGACTTTTCAACTCCCTGATGCTCCCAGGCTGTCCAGTTCCGGGTTTTCAGCAGTTCCTCCGTCTCAGCCTGCTGGTAATTTGTGAAAGATGAACCGTCCGGATTGAAGAGCTTCAATCCGTTGTATTCTTCCGGGTTGTGGGAAGCGGTGACCATACATCCCGTTTTTACCGTCCTGGTTGCGAAAGCAACTGAAGGGGTCGGGGCAATTCCTGCAACATGTGCGGACCCGCCGCTTCCGATAATACCGGAAATCACCAGACGGGCAAGAAGAGGGCTTGTTGTGCGGGTGTCCATTCCGATAAGAATATCGGAAGATTGGGATGCCAGTACCGACCCAATTTTCAAAGCAGTATCAAGAAGCGTCTGATCGAATTTTCTTCGTATCCCCGAAGACCCGAAAAGCATGATAAGATGTATTGGATCTCTCGCAAAATGAATTTGCCTGACATAATGAAGAGTGGCTTTCTTTATCTGGCACTGTAAGTCCGGGATTTACTGGTTGCTTAGCAGGTTCCAAAGGGGCACCAGAGCTCAATCTGGTTTAGCCTGGCAATACCTGCTGTTGAAGGACCAACGCACATTATCCTTTTTGTATCTTTATAGTTCCGGACAATATTTCCTGTACCTGGAGCAGAGATGCCTTCACCGTTAATAATAATGACGTCTGCCTTATCTGGATCATCAACGATATATGTCCTCAGCGAAGTTTCTATAGCAGGCATCCTCCCGATGCAGACGATTTTTTTTCCTTTTATCTCAAGTTCCAGTTGTTTCCAGCAGTTGATATGAGATAATTTCTGACAAGAGTGCAGTATTCTTGAAATACAAAAGAACCCGGCGGCGACATTGATAATTGAACAGGCGGCGGCCCGGGTTTGGCTTGTGTCAAGAGTCGCGTCGAACATAAATGAGATTTTTGTTTGTGCCCGTATCGGATCCTGAGTAATATATTCGGCACTCCTTCCACCAAATACTGCCACCATGCAGGCACCACTGTCATACTGGCAATATACTATGTCAGGATTTACCTCCAGAACCACGCAACCTTCCTCACATCCGCTATTTTTAAGGAGGGCGTCAATTTTTTTTACCGAATCAGTAACAATATCCATACCTAACCTTCTTCTCTCTCCATAAGCACAACGCGAGCAGGAGACCCCTCCAATCCTTTCAATCGCAGAGGAAGTGCCACCAAATCATAATCTCCCTCAACGATATGCGAGAGGTCGAGGAGCTCGATAATGATACAGCCGCAGGACAGAAGCGTGCGGTGGATAGTTCCATCACTATGATAGGATTCGATTGAGGGAGTATCGATACCTACGCATCTCATTCCACATGCTGAGATTGCACACGCGGCATCCGGAGCAAGAGCAGGATAATCCGGATCAAAGAGATCAATCCCGGAAAATGATGTTTTTAGAAGTACCCTGCTAACACCGTCCAATCGCCCCTTCAGATGATTGGCGGTGATGCTGTTGCCTGCACTGGAGACATCCAGTACCCGGCACTTTCCTATGAGGTGAGAAAGGGGAATAGTATCAATTGTATTACCGGTTTTAAGATAATGAACCGGGGCATCAATATGAGTACCGGTATGAGAACTAAGGCGCAGATCACTGATCAGGTATTGCCCCCGATCTTCCTGAATAAATGTGGGATGTATATCCCCGGGATATACGAGTATATTTTCAGAAAGCGTACGAGAGATGTCAAAAATTTTCACGGTTCCCCGCTGCCTTCCCATCCATGCTCTCCAATCAGAGGCACAAACCTGACACCCCCATGGCTTTCCTGGGAAATTACACCATTATGGTTGGAAAGCACCACCAGTTCCTGAACTTCCCGCCCCCCTACCGGCGCTACCAGTCTGCCGTTTTCCGCCAGTTGTTCAAGGAGCGGCTTGGGTACTGTAGGAGTAGCAGCCGTGATAATGATCCCATTATAGGGTGCATTTTCAGGATACCCGAGGGTACCGTCAGTGATTATTACCTCAATGTTAGAAAATCCGAGAGCTTTCAGGTTTGACCTGGCAAGATCGGCAACCGCAGGGATCCGCTCGACAGAGGTGACCTTTTTGACAAGATGTGACAGAATTGCTGACTGATACCCACAGCCGGTTCCAATTTCGAGTACATTATCATCAGGTTCAGGTTTGAGTAATTCTGTCATGAGTGCCACGATATAGGGTTGGGAGATCGTCTGTCCGTTTCCAATAGGCAGCGGGCTGTCTTCATATGCGGCACGATCGTAGGGAGAGGGGATAAAGAGGTGGCGGGGAACCTCCCGCATCGCGGCCAGCACACGAGGATTTCTTATACCCCGGGCTTCAATCTGGCGCTCCACCATTCGGTTTCGTTCATCAGATCGTGGATACCCCTGCATTATATCACTTTTCAGAACCCTGCTTTTTCTGCTTCATCGATGGAAGCGTCAATCTGTTTTTGTAAAGCTTCGGGCAGTCCTGCGATCTTCACATCAAGGAAGCCTCGAATTATCGTTGCGGTTGCTTCATCTTCGTCAAGTCCACGTGACATGAGGTACTCTATCTCGTCTTTTGCAAGCTTGCCCACCGCCGCCTCATGAGAGAGCTCTGTACCGACGACAGATCCTTCAATTTCCGGAATGGCATATATGATGCCATCCTTCAGAATGAGCCCCTTACATTCAAGATGCCCGCGGGTTCCGGCAGTTTTTCCATTGATATGACCCCGTGATATGATTGTGCCGCCTTTTGTGATGGCACGGGTGATCAATTCAGCGCTCGCACCCGTGCCTTCCAGGATTGCGCGTGAACCGAGATCCATATATGAACCCGGTGTGGATATGACAACACTGCTGAACCGTGCAACGGTATTAGTTCCCTTGAGAGTTGCAGTAGGGTACATCTGGATTTTTTTCACGGGTTGCATGCATACATAATTGGAAAGGAATACCCCGTTATCCTCAACAATTGCTGCACTTCTTGGATAAACTTCAATATTCTCACTCCAGTTATGGATCATCGTAAAACTGATCTTGGCATCTTTTTTTACGAAAAATTCCGAGATACCATAGTGAGCACCGCCTTTACCTACATGCTCCCCGCTCGTGCACCCCGATATGATATGGAGTTCAGCTCCTTCTTCTGCAACGATGATATTGTGGACATGCTGGATCTGTTCCCTCCCGAGATAGAGGCATGCCTGGATCGGAAGAATATTATTTGACCCTTTGTGAGCGATAATGACATATCCTTTCGGTTCTTTCTGTGCTGCAACATACCGGGTAATTTCATCTTTTTCCGGCGCTACTGCTTTCCAGAGGTACTCCTTGAGACCGTCATATTTTTCCGTCGCCTTCTTGAATGATAGAACTTCTACGCCCTGCTCGGAGCATTCAGCCTGTACAACGTCCTGGTCCATCTGGAGATAGCTGCCACAACGGTTTTTCATGGCAAGGTCGATACCTACCTGAGCGACACGATCCTGATCGGTCCTTGAAAATTCAGGAATTTTTACTGGTGACGGCATTCGAGACACTCCTTGTATCCGCGTAGTTTGATATCTTTCAGGATTTCCCGGGGATTCCCGTGACACTTGATCTCTCCATCGCACATCACGTGTCCTTTGTCAGCATCAATATAATCAAGAATAAATCCTGTATGAGTAATAACAAGTCCGCTTTTTTTGCGTTTGATGAGATGCTTCTCTTTCTCCAGAAGTGATCCTATCGCAGTTCCAATGAGCGATATATTTTCAAGATCAACACCGCTTTCAGGTTCGTCGAGCATAACAAAGTCGGGGTTCTGGATCATAAGCTGCAATACTTCACTGCGTTTTATCTCTCCACCGGAAAATCCCTTATTGATATCGCGTTCCAGAAATTTATCCATGTGAACTGATTTGGCCAGCTCCATAATGTCTTCATCCTTGTTCCGGGAAATGGCGGTGAGCATCTTACCCAGCTTCAGTCCGGATATCGTAGGAGGACGCTGAAACAACATACCAATTCCCCGTTGGGCCCGTTCATGGGCTTTCATCGTCGTTACATCTTCCCCTTTGAAGATGATTTTACCGTTCGTAATTGCATAATTGGTAAATCCCATTATGGTCATGAGGAGTGTTGTTTTACCCGATCCGTTGGGACCAAGCAGAACATGTGTTTCTCCTTCTTCGATGTGGAGATTTATATCGTGCAACACTTCTTTGTCGCCAACCTTCACATGCAGGTCTTCGATATGCAGCATAGAATAATCGTAGAGAATATGTCGATTGCTGCATTAAACGCTTTTCAATCTACCAAAAAAGAAAACCAGTTTCGCATTCTTTAACATATTATCTGGTAATATAGACAGAGGACAGGTCTTTATGAAACCTCGAAAGGTGTTCGACAAGGAGGGTAAGGCAAAGGTCAGAAAGGGTACAAAAGGTGCGAAAATGACAGTAATTTCCTCTGAACCGGATGAGATCTCTCCATTTTTAAATCATATCATATGCGCAGACTCGGTTGAAGCTCTTGCCCGCATGCCCGACAGAAGCGTCGATCTTATCATCACGTCCCCGCCCTATAATTTCGGGCAGTCGTATGCACAGGATTCTCGTGATGATACGCATGAATGGAATGCCTATTTTGAAAAACTTAATGTCGTTTGGTGTGAATGCGAGCGGGTGCTTAAGCCGGGCGGGCGGATGGCGGTGAATGTCCAGCCTCTCTTCTCAGATTACATCCCCACTCATCATTATATCTCCCACCAGTTGTTAAATCTCGGACTTCTTTGGAAAGCAGAGATCCTCTGGGAGAAGAATAACTATAATGCAAAATATACCTCGTGGGGAAGCTGGAAATCTCCGTCAATGCCGTATATTAAATACACATGGGAGTTTATTGAGGTTTTTGACAAAGAGACTCATAAAAAGGAAGGGAGGCGCGAGGATATCGATATCACCGCGGATGAATTCAAGGAATGGGTGCTCGGAAAATGGTCGTTTCCCCCGGAAATAAGGATGAGAGACTATAACCATCCGGCGATGTTTCCGGAAGAAATGCCGCGGAGGCTCATAAAATTATTCTCCTACAAAAATGATATCGTCCTTGACCCGTTTAATGGTGCCGGCACGACTACGCTCGTCTCGCGGAAACTCAGACGGCGCTTTATTGGAATTGATGTATCTCTGCAGTATTGTACTACGGCATTCCAGCGAATCATTGCCCTTGGAAGTGATGGAGTCGTTTATTCTGCGGAGTATCCCCAACCTGCACTTACTGTTCTGAACCCGGACTAAAAAAGAAAGTACTTATGTGCCAGTCCCCTCTTCAGACGGGGATGTTCTTTTTCACGTAATCATATACACCTTTCCTGTCGAATTTATGTCCGAAGATATAATCGTGGATAGCTGCGTATCTTTCGTATTCTGTATATAATTGCCTGTAGGAAGCAAGCCTGTTGGTATAGATGGAAGTAAGAGTTGTATAGGTCGATACCTGGGAATTATAATCGACAATATTATCTGAATTTCTTAGTTGGGCAATCTTTGACTCGAGTTCGCTGATTCTTGACTGTTTTGCCATGAGATCATTATTAAGTTTTTTGAGCTGCGATGAGAGGTACTTCAATTTCTGATCACTCGTAAGGTAAATGGTGTTAATATATTGCGTTTCATTTCCATTGCTGTAGGATTTTGTTCCATTATTGATGATGATAATTGTTGGATCCGAGTCCAGAGACAGGTTGCCTCCCAGTTTATCCGGGGGTTCTCCGATGAACGAGAAACCGGTCGTTTCAATAAATGCATAACCCGTATTTTTATAGAGATAATCGTATGAACTAACTCCAATCGCCATATGTGCCTCCTGCTCAAATGACAGGAGTGCGACAGAATAACCTTCCCGCGCCAGCAGACCTGCCAATAACAGGCTCTTATCATCACAATCTCCTGCACCATCAACGATGGTCTCAACAGGTAGTTTTGCAAAATTCTGGTTCAGAGATTCATAACGAAGAGATTGGACATAAGCTGCTGTAAGCTCGAGATATTCGTCATCAGAAAGGTTCTGAAGACCTCTCACTTTATTTAGTTCGCTGAGAAGATCGGAAAATACTTGTCCCTGGTCGGGATCTTTCACCATTGCGCGATATATATTACCAATCTGGACGGAACCGGAAGCATTCGTAAAAGTCGATGGTATCATGCCAGTCTTTTTCGTTTTTTCCAGTGGGGAAACATTGACGGGAAATGACAGGTTTACCATACTATTTTCGAAGGGGAATGATTGTGAAACAGTAAGCGGTGGTGATTGAAGTTCTGCTGGATCAGGTACAATTCGGGATGTCGTTATTGTTCCACTGGTGAAGAGAAGCCCGGATATTAAATTTACAGCGAGGATAAAAATAATTATCAGCAAAAAACTGACAAAATATTTTATCCATCGATGCATCATTATCTATCCCAATCTTTGCTTTCTTCCATGTTCATCAATTACAGAATTTCACCTAAATGCGCGAGAGAATCGATGATATAGGTCGGTTTTGCGCCCGAGTCGTTCAAAACGTCTTTACGATATTTTCCGGTTCTGACAAGGACACTTTTCATACCCATTTCGTGGGCACCACCAATATCAGTGATAATATCATCACCAATAATTGCTACCTGATCGGGTTGCAGGCCCATATCCTTAAGAGCACGATCAAAAAATGTTTTTGACGGTTTACCTATTATTGTTGCCGCCGTTCCGGTTGCAAATTCAAGAGCATTTACAAAAGGGCCGGCTGATAGCGAAAGCCCCTCAGGAGCCATCCAGTACCTGTCCTTTTCAAGCGCGATCAATTCAGCTCCCTTCATGAGATGGCGGAACGCCGTGGTAAGACTGTTATACGTGATTCTGTCACCGGCATCGCCGACGATAACACAATCTATCGGGTTCTGGGAACTACACATGCCTGCTCCTTCAAAATCCCGTTCAACATCTCTGGTTACAAGCAGGTAACCTTGTTTTTTTCCGGTATTTTTCATATAAGCAAGAGCGGCAACCGGCGGTGTAAAAATCTTTTCTTCCGGAATAGCAAAGCCCATTGTTGCCAGCCGTTCGACGATGGTCCTCCGATTTTTTCGTGTAGTATTGGACACAAAACGGTATCGGTACTTCCTTTTTCTAAGCAATTCGATTGCTTCCTGTGCTCCTTCAATCGGAGTGTCCCCTACATAGAGAACACCATCGAGATCAATAAGAAATCCCTTGATGTCCTTCATTCCCCGACCTCATTTCTGATTGGTACTATGATATACTGATTCGTCAGCTATTGATTATTCTCTTCAGATTATCAGATACCTACCTGGTACGAAAGGATCTTATACGGTGCAGGATGGCAACCCTTCATATTTTACAATTATGCACGCCAGATTTTTTTTCAGGAAACATCGAAAAAATGTAATTTTCAGGAAAGGTAGACAATCACCTTCGTCTAAAGCGACGATGTTATCTCTGGGGGATTTTACTTTCACTCTCCGCGGCTGAATGTTTAAATCCAGGACACCGCTCGTATATTCATATAATGTCGGCAACACATGCTCCTTCACGGATCGGCACACTCTGGCAGCAGCGCATGAAAGGAATGCGGGAATATGAAGTTGTCCGTGACGGAAATGTTTTCGGGAGCAGTTTTGCGAACAGTATTGTTTTTTCATCGGATTACGATAAAGCACGTCAACATCTCAAGGAATTGGTTGCCAGGTATCAGAATATCCCATTTAACGAACTCTTTCCGGGAAGTGAAATTTTCAATAAAAGCGGTGTCTGTTTTTTACAAAAAAGCTGGAGTCCTCTTAAAGTCACTGCGGTGGATCGTGACGGATTACGATCTGAAATCCTAAAAGACCTCACTCTTGTACACGGGATCGGGATAAGGACCCAATCCCGGTTGAAATCAAAAGGGTACCAGACATTGTCGGATCTGATTCAGCATCCGAAGTTCCGGTCCTCTTCTCATAACGTGCTCAAATGTCTTTATGAAGGTAATTCCGCAGAAATTATGGATTTAATCGGTTGTCGCCATTCAAAATCCCATCCATGTGTTCTCGGGATTGCAGGACTCCATGAACCGGAAGATTTTGTATTTCTTGACATCGAAACGATGGGTCTTTTTTCCCGTCCTGTCATCCTCTTTGGCGTCGGAACGATAGAGAATGGCGGTCTGGCGGTCCACCAGTACCTGCTGCGCGACATCGATGAAGAACAGTCGGCACTCACAGCCACTCTCAATCACCTGTCCGGAGATTGTCCAGCTTTGGTAACGTTTAATGGCAAATCATTTGACGTTCCTTACCTGTCAGACCGGCTTGCCTATTATGGTATGGGTCCTCTGGTGGGAATACCTCATTTCGATGTACTCCATTTCAGCCGCAGAAGATGGAAGGATCATCTCGCGTCCCTTCGTCTGACTGCGCTTGAAACGGAGATACTGGGCGTCTGTCGTGATGATGACATTCCCGGGCAGATGGTGCCGGAATTCTACGAAACTTATCTGAGGACAGGAAATTGTGGCCCGCTTGTTCCGATACTAAGGCATAATAAGCAGGACGTGGTATCGCTTGCCTTGATCTTCTTCCACCTGCTGGAGGAGTTTTATGGCTGTCACTGATGTTATCCGGCTCCTGAATATGAATCCCGTATACAGGAAACGAACAGTGCACACGGAAACAATTGATCCAATACCCCCGAGGTACGGGACACTTGACTCCCCTCTTAACGATACTCTTGAATCGTATCTCAGCCAGCACAGGATACTCCTCTACTCCCATCAATGTGAGGCGGTTAATCGCATACGAACCGGGAAGAACGTGATTATAACCACGCCTACGGCAAGTGGCAAGACACTTGCATTCAACATTCCGGTTTTTGAAGGACTCGAAAAAAACACAAAAGCACGTGCATTATACCTGTACCCGACTAAAGCCCTTTCCAACGATCAACTCGCCACGCTCGAGAACATGACCCGGTTCACCGGTATATCGGCGGGGCCGGCAATCTACGATGGTGACACCCCTCAGTCAAAAAGGGCAGCGATCCGTGAAAACTCACGGGTCGTCATCTCCAACCCCCATGAACTCCACCAGGTACTCTCCTGGCATTCAAAATGGCGTCCTTTTTTTTCCAACCTGAAATTTATCGTTGTAGATGAGGCTCACCGGTACAGGGGCGTCTTTGGATCCCACATAGCGCTATTATTGCGGAGAGTGGTGCGACTATGCCATCATTATGGCTCATCCCCCCAGTTCATTCTCTCTACTGCAACTCTTGCAAATCCACGGGAGTTTGCTGAAAAACTCACCGGATTACCATTTGAGCTCATCGATGAGGATGGTTCTCCGCATGGCAGAAAACACTTTATTCTTTATAATCCGTTCTACGATGGTATCGGAGAACGCTCCACGTACCAGGAGACAAAGGATCTCCTGGTATCCTGTGTTAAAGACAATCTCCAGACACTCTGTTTTACCAGTTCCCGGAAAATGGCAGAACTTATAACCCTCTGGGCACGGGAAGACGCCCGTCTGTCTTCCGCACGTCTTGCAGAATCGATATCAGCTTACCGGGCTGGCTATCTCCCAGAAGAGCGACGGCTTATCGAACGCAGGTTGAAAGAAGGTTCGATGAAAGGGGTCGTGTCAACCAATGCACTTGAACTTGGGATCGATGTTGGGTCACTCGATGCTGTCATCATCGCCGGTTATCCGGGAACCATGATGTCAACCCGGCAGCAGGCCGGGCGGGCCGGGAGAAAAGGTGGTGATTCGCTCGCCGTTCTCGTTGCATTGGCAAACCCTCTTGACCAGTATTTCATGCATCACCCGCACCATTTTTTCAGCCGTTCACACGAGCACGCGATTATCGATACAGGAAATCCGTATATAGTTTCCGGACACCTGCTCTGCGCTGCTGCCGAACTGCCTCTGCGTGAGGAGTTTGATCAGGTCTATTTCGGGGAGTCGTTTAAAGGGCTCCTTCGTGAACTTGAATCCAGTGATCTCGTCAGGAAAACAAGCCTCGGGTGGGTGTATTCCGGGCGGGGCAGGGCAGCAGATGCAGTGAGGCTTGACGGTATCCCTGGTTCGACATTCCGTATCGTAAGCCATGGCCGGCTTCTTGAAACGATGGACCGGGCTCAGGCCTATCGTGAGGCCCATAAAGGAGCGATCATGCTTCACCAGGGGGAAACATATGTGGTCAATGAAATGGATTTAGTGACTCATACTGTCAGGGTAACTGAAACAAACGTCGATTACTATACCCAGCCGCTCAAAAAGGTTGATCTTTCCATTATTGAGGTCCAGGAGACCCGATTGATGCACGGTGCGTACTGTGCGTTTGGCGATGTGGAAGTAACTGAACAGTACACCGGCTACAAAGTTAAGCGAAAAGACACCATCATTGGTGTTGAACCGCTTTATCTGCCACCGATTACATTCCGGACAAAGGCATTCTGGGTGATACCCGAACCGGATACCGAACAATGCGTTGTACGTTCAAATCTCGATCTTGCCGGTGGGCTGCATGGTGCGGAACATGCAATTATCGCCCTCATGCCACTGCATGTGATGTGTGATCGCTGGGATATCGGTGGGCTATCGTCACCTGCATTTGGGGAGAATTGCGAACCCACGATTTTTGTCTATGACGGTTATGATGGAGGGATAGGACTTGCCGAGAAAGCCTTTAAGATTCTTCCCGAGGTTTTTTTGAGTGCGTATGAACTGGTTCGGGATTGTGGTTGCGATAAGGGATGTCCATCCTGCATATATTCGCCCAAATGCGGAAACGATAACCAGCCGCTCGATAAGGAAGCGACTACTCTCATCTTAGGAGATCTCTGTTGCAAACTGGAAAATGCTGATTCTGCGTTAAATTCTGTCGTGCCTGGAATCACTTCGTCAGAAACAGGTCCCGGTTAATCCACGAGGATTTCCCGTTGCTCCGCTTCTGGCGTTTCATCCCCGAAGATGAAAAGGTCATCTATCTTCGCGTGCAGAGTCAGTGCTATATCGTGTGCGAGTTTCAGCGACGGGTTGTATTTTCCCTGTTCAAGAAAAACAATTGTTTCACGCCGAACACACACGGCTTTTGCGAGGTCTTGCTGCGTGAGGCTCTGGCGGTTGCGATATTCTTTGATCCTGGTGATCATCCGGTAACTCCGAGATTAATAATTCTCACAGACAATCACTTTGCCCATCAGAAATATCATGACAACAGAAAAAAATTCAGAATTTCGATGAATCGTTGTCATTATTGATCAACATCTCCTTTCTGGAAGAGATACATCTGGTAGATCCCTGCGGAAAGTGCGAGGACAATGATAGATGCCATGATCGAGTCCTGGGTACTTAGTCTGAAAATGTTGAGATTATCCAGCCAGAACAGGCCGAACATGAAGAAGAGTCCGGTCAGCCAGGAGTAGGAAAGACCATATGCGGCAATTTTTTTCGATCGTTCATCAGATTCCGGTTCATCACTGTACTTATTATTCCGGATAATACCGGTAAGAAGAAAGATAATTCCTGCTACAAGGAGGATAGTCCCGGTTATCGCTTCACCGGAGGTTATTATTACGAATGTGAGACCGCTTACAACCATCAGTACGCCGATAATAATCCTATAAAGATTCCTTAGTTTCATTCGAACCTCCCTTGTATGTTATCTATTTCTAACATTCATGGATATTAATGTTATCTATTTCTAACATCAAAATATGAACAGCACTTAGCTGATAAAGAATCCGTTAAAAAAAGTTATTCCTTGATCGTGGAGCGGACTGAGAGAAACACGGCCCCCGGACATCGACCTTCTTATTATTATCCGTGACCGCCCTCATCGCAAATTCATCAATTTTCAAGTTTATATCGCTCGGGAGTTTTGCCATCTTTACCTGGACAAGCGTTGATTTTCCACAACGGGCTGCCTCCTCAATCCGTGCCGCCGCAAGTGCTGATACCGCAGAGAGATAGGTAATTCCGGTAGATACACCTTCAGTGCGTACCTGTTTCCATTTTTCAGCGTCCGGAACACCGAGAATCGAACCATCATGAACAAATATTTCATTGGAACAGGCAGGACCGCAGAGTTTTGCATTGGACTCAGGTTCTTCGATTGACACCTTCACCTTTGAACCCCCTAGAACGCCCTCCCAGGCATCAAATGTGCACGGACCCTGAGATGTCGCATTCGCAGAAGAAACATGGATTATGGCTGCCGCGAGCATTTTCCCTTCCGGTGAAGAGGGTTCCTCTCGCAACCTGACTGCACGAGCGATCTCCTGATCTGTCAGAATATGGGGGAAGAACTGGGGGTAACAGAGTTGCCGAACATCATTTGCGTTGTATGCGATCATTGCGAGCCGTTCCACTCCAAGTCCGAGGTTCATTACGGGAATGCCGATACCATATTCAGCGAGTGCGGAAGGAGAATACATACCAAATGTGGCTACCTCCACCCACCCGTGTACCGGATGCCGTGCATACACTTCCGTCTGGGAATCCGGCATATAGTATTTGGAGCGTTTCTCATCCGGCTGGAACCGGAAATCTGTGTACCCGAATGCGGAAAGGAGGGCCATACTCACGGCCTTTCCCTCTTCATTGGTAGTGTCTTCACCAGCGACAATACAGGATGCAGAATGGTAGGTCATCAACCGTGTGGGCCCTTCGGCCTGTTCGCGCCGGAAACATCGGTCTACCGAAAAAAGGCGGAGCGGTAGCGGGGAGCGATCCCAGATACCCCCAAGAGTAATAAACCAACCACTTGTCATGTGGCTGCGCAGAGTGTTGCGTGAGGACTCGGGAACCAGAGCCCGGAATTCCGGGAACACTGCATCAAGGATATGCACGACAAGGGCATCGTCTACACCAAGCACTTTTGCCAGCTCAATGGTAAGCTCATCCCCGTCAATTTCAGATTTCTTGTATGCATGGAGCGTCTCCCGTAAGCGTTCCTCAGTCTCTTTGGTCATCGGGGGATACTGTGAGTGATGATGCTCCTGGCCGGCCGGAACAGAATCAGAATGGGGTAAAGGACTTTCATGGCTCAAAAGTATCTCGTTGATCTCATCAAGTTGCTTTCGCGCGATCCCTATGTTCGGCCTGGGTAGTCCCCCGATATAGAATACCCGGTCAGAGTACCTGCCATTGCCTCCGGACCGAACTGGCGGTAAATATCTTTTTCTTCAATGATTACCGGGTTTTCCGCTTCGTCAAACCCGAGCGAGAGATAGGTCTCGCGCAGCCGGTTGATGGTAGCAAAGATCGGGTGCGCTGTAGCCCGCTTATATTTCAGATGGGGATATTTCCCTTCCTGTCCAGATGGCGTCAGGACCGATGGCCCATCATGCCATGCCCCTTCAAAATTCTCATGCGTTTTTCGCTTCCATTCTTCGGGACTGAATTTCATATTTTACGCTCCAGGCAGACCACCCTGCTCAGCACATTTTCATCTCTGATCCTGTAATCGCATGCAGATGCTATTTTTTCAGCAAATGAACGCACATGCTCATGCTCCGGCATATTTTCCCGTACCAATCGTTTTCTACTATATCCCAGATACATATATCCCTTTACTTCAACGAACATCGGACCTGACTCCTGCAGAAGGGCTGCATATCGTTCAGGCGTAAAATCGTTTAACCCTTTGACAAGTGTAATTCTGACTGCTGACCGGCGTGAGTTAAGGAGAGTTAGACTTTCTTTTACCTGTTCCCAGTAATCATCCCGGGGGCAACAGACAGAATGGTAGGTATCCTTGTCAGGAGCGTCGAGCGAGACGTACATCTGGTAGGGATGGCAGCGGCCAAGAATATCGGGATTTGTACCATTGCTTACCAGAAATGTTGTGAATCCATTATGGTTAAACAGGTCGATAAGTTCAGGGAGCTGCCGGTAAAGGGTAGGTTCACCCGAAAGCGAGATCGCTATATGTTTTGGTTCAAGTGCCTCGTGCCACCGCTCATCAGTAACGGTATTATCGAGTACGGCATTATACCCGGCGAGCGCCTTTTTTTGTAGTTTATAAATGCCAGCCAGTATAGTTTGAGGTGAGCACTCTTCTTCTTCTGGTACTTCATGTTCGAATGAGCGCCAGCAGAAACGGCATCGCTGGTTACAGCGCAATGTCGGGGTCATCTGGACACAACGGTGGCTTGCAATGCCGTAAAACTGGTGCTTGTAGCACATGTCTCCGCCGGCAAGTGCCCGTTTGCACCACATACAGGGTTTGAGCGCTGCTGATGATGCCGGTGAAAAAAACTGGTATCCCTGCCTGCACAGGGCTTCACATGGTGCTGATGGCATCGATCCCCAGTGTTTCGAGGGATTCCTTTAAGGTATTCTGTACCTGCTCTCACAAGCGTCAACCGGCGATCCCGGGTGTTTCCTTCGCTTTTCAGGACCTGCTCATAATGGTAAAAGGTATTGAAAATATCGGCAAGTTCATGGGAATAGGTAGCAAGTACGTGAGGATGGAGTTCAGTTGCTACTTTCTCTATTATTGAAGGAAACTTTGCTATCTGCCGGGCAAGTGCAATCTCGTAGTTCGTTTTAATCTCATAACACATCGTGAAGGAACCAGCTTTTTCAAGAATGCTGCATGCCCTTGCATGGGCGTACTGTATATAAGGCCCGCTCTGGCGCTCAAAGTCGAGTGCTTCCTTCCAGTCGAAGACCGTACTCTTTTCTGGGGTTACTTTTATGATATCATAGCGGATCGCTGCAAGCCCGACGGATTTTGCGATTGACATTCTCGTCTCTTCGTCAAGTTCCGGTCTTCTCATCGTTACTTCTTCTAACGCCCGTTTTCTGATCTCTGTGATCAGGTCATCGGCTGAAACAAATTTTCCTGCACGGGTGCTCATTGAACCTTCGGGCAGGGAAACAAACTCAAAGTGGACGATCTCCGGGGCTTTTTCACCGAGGAGCTTCATAGTATACTGGAGCTGGGATGCAATCAGCTTATGGTCTGCCCCGAGTACATCGATAACCCGGTCGAAATTTGCCGCTTTCCATGTATGATATGCAAGATCGCGGGCAGCGTATACCGAAGTCCCATCACTCCGCCGGATCACATACTTGTTGGAAAAGCCAAATTCCTTTAGATCGAGGGCAAGAGTCTCTTCATCCAGCGCTTGGGGGAGTTTTTTTATTCTCGCAATGATCCGGTCGGTATACCCATTGCGTATGAAATCACTCTCCCATACAAAACGGTCGTGCACTACATTGAGGTCCTTCAGCGTTACCTCAAACCCATCAAGGCAACGAGAAACCTCCCTACGAAACTTCTTCACGGTTGCCGGTTCTCCCTGTTCAACCAGCTGCATAAGGATGTTAACCTGAGAGGTTATCGCCGGATCTTTCTCGATCTCACGGTTAGCCGCGATGTAAATTCGGGCAATATGTGCATCTTCCTTCTCCCCTTCTTGCCGGGTACTGTCGAGATTATCAAATCCCCAGACAACAATTGCTATCTGGCGCCCCATATCATTGACATAGTACTGGACTTCGAGCCTGTACCCTGCTTTCCGGAACACACGGGCCAGCGTATCACCGATGATCGAGTTCCTGATATGCCCGACATGAAGGGGGCCGTTAGGGTTGGCACTGGTATGCTCGAGGACGACACGCATCTCCTTTTTCGGAAGTGATCCATAACCGGGTTTAACCGCTGACAATAATGATTCGGTAAGATAGGACGCATCCAGTCTGAAATTGATATAAGGCCCTTTTGTTTCACAATGTGCACCGATTGCCTGTAATTCAGGGTTTTCATTCATTGTGTTGACAAGATCTGCGGCTATCTGAACCGGTGATATTTTTTGCTTTTTGGCCAGAGTGAAGGCAATTGTCGAGGCGAGATCGGCATGTTCCCCCCCGTCAACCAATTGCGCATCCGGTTCGTTGGTCGATTCCCGGAGTACCCTAATGATAACATTTTTCCTTTTATTGAATGGGTCTTCATTATTCTCCATCAGCATCCCGTCCGGTAGCGTAATATTGCGGCAATTCCCCCAAATGCAGAGAAGAGAATCGACCCTTCCTCAAAATCATCGGAAATGAGCTCGACCTTGGCGCTGCTCTCCTCAGCAAGTTTGGTCAGTTCATCGATGATATCGATCTCCTCTTCGAGGATGATTGGAGCAGTGCATTTCGGGCACGATCCGAAGGGGATGTCACGGACTGATTTTCCTGCTTCAAGGTGAACCGTTTTTTCATCGGTGAAATCGCAGCTCTGGCATTTGATCCGGAGCCGGGATTTACGGAGGTTTGCTGAGAGGAGCAGGGTATCAACTGCCCCAAGTTCGAGATTTTTCCTGATGCTCTCTTCGCCGTAGGCAGCATTGCTGGCATCCTTGACGAGCTCTCTTAAGAACCTGTCCATCAATTCTTTTTCCTTAACAACACCCATGCCTTTGAGTGCATCCTTTGCTGCATCGACCAGCTCGGAGAGGCCGTCTTCGTTGGTATACGCAACATCGAAGATCCCTATGATCCGCTTCTGGACCTCATGGTGAAGAAAGTTGCCGGCTTCAAACTCCTCTTTGGTCGGGCTGGGACCACCAATAAGCACACCCTTGAACCGCTCAAAAAAATTCTTCTCCGCAAGAAAGATGGCACTGGCCCGTTCACCAATTTTCGTATAGAATTCGGCAATCGCAATCTCTCTGAGACGCCCGAAACGGGCAGCAGACTGGCCACCTTTGCGCGTCTTTCCCGGGACTGTTGAGTTTGCCCCCCCCATGGGTTCGATCCGGTTACCGCGTAAAAATCCCCAGTATGCCTCCCGCCGGTCCAGGACAAGGAGCCCGTAAACATACTTCTCCTCGAGCATCTGTTTGAGAGGATCGAGCTCGAAATTCGAGCTGCAGCGGTACATATAAAGATTAAGCGGCTCGGGAGGCTCAACGATCGTGCACTGGAGATCGGTTCGATCACCATAGAGTTTGACCGTCCCGCAGAAGATAGCAAGTCCGTTCAGCGGGGGGCGCTTGTAATACTTGAGCCGGGAGAGGATGGAGGAAATGGCGCTCTGGACATTCGTACGTGTCTGTTTGCTTTTGATGTTGGCGCACTGACCATACTCGTCCTTGAGCTGATTGGTTACATCGAAGATCTGCTTGTCAGGAGGAATATAGATGGTAATAAGTTCCGTCCCGTCTCCCTGCTGTAACTCGAGCTTTTCGAGCGACTTTTTGAACTCGTAGCGCTTTCGCGCATCGTCCATCTCCCGTTCTTCTGCCATTGCCGGATGCCATCCTCACTAAAGCTATTACCTATTCACCCTTGCGAGCCATAAATTTGCGCCCATTGCATAAGGATTCGTTCATCGACATCGGCATTGATACCATGTTCTCCCGAAAATTCAATAAATGTCTTGGGTTCCCGGGCAAGCTCGAAAAATTTCTTTCCATCATCGAACGGGATAACCGGGTCCTTTACTGCATGAAAGATCCAGACGGGGCGGGGAGAAATTTTTGAAAAATACGTGCTTGGTTCGATCGACGCTGCAAACCGGGTCACATTCCCTGAATAGCCTTGCCTGATTGCTGAATCAAGTACCCCCCAATCGGAAGTGGATATCCCCACGTACCCGGCAAGCTCTGGATCAACGCCTGTTGCAACCGCCGCATATCGGCCTCCGTTACTGGACCCCATGCTGTAGACCGGCACCTGTAACCTTCCGGCAAGGATCTGCCGGGCATTTACCAGATCGCACACAGTCAGATAGTACTGTGGCCATTCCCCCTTTTCAAACAGGGAAAAGTCCCGTTGCGGGTTAAAAGGGTACCCCGGTGTCTGCCCGCCATTACCCCGGATATCAACAAAGAGGAATGCGTAACCGGCAACTGAGTAGGTAACCATGCGCTCTTCATGCCCAGAAATTTTTTCGCCGGCTCCGGGAACATAAACGATCGCCGCTTTAGGATTTTGTGGTGCAGCAAGATATGTGACCACATCTCCCGTATGAGTATGCAGAACGATCTTTGTTTTGGTATAGGTCTCGTTTTTAAAAAGTAACTCTTCGCTAGTCGTTACAGGGGTACATACAACCGAGAGGATACCTTTGCTGTCAACGCTGTACGATGAAGATACCTGTTGTCCTGTGCAGCCGGCAAGCGCAACCAAAGCAACAATCAATCCTGCTGCGATGATACGTATTCGCAAGGTTCAGCACCCCAGACAGTGATAGATCAGACAGATTGTCTTGGCATCAACGATGGTGCCGTTCCTGATCATACCCGGAAGATCGGTAACCGGTATGTCCACGACCTCAATTATCTCATCCTCATCTTTTCCGTATTCCTCTGAAGGCGACAGGTTTCGTGCTTCAAATAAAAAGATCTTCTCGTCAGTAAAACCTGGCGTCGTATAGATGAAACCCCTGGATATAATCATTTGCGCTGTGAACCCAGTCTCCTCAATGAGTTCCCGGCGTGCTGTTTCTTTTGGATCTTCACCCGGCTCCATGGTTCCCGCCGGCATTTCATAAATGTGCTGGTCGATCGCAAAACGGTACTGCTTCAGGAGCTTGCACCTATCCTTATCAACCGGAAAGATAGCGACGGCGTTATTGGGATGGACGATAACTTTCTCACGTTCAATGCCCTTGGGGAGCCGGATCGTACACTTCTCGATCCAAAGTCGTTTGCCACGAAATATCTCCATTTATCCCTCATATTTTATCGGGTCTTGCCTGCCCGGCTGCAAGGAATGCCTCTTTGCGGAAGTGGCATGACCCGCAGGTCCCACAGGCTTCAGTCTCATTGCGATAACAGGACCAGGTATGCTCATAAGGAACTCCGAGCTTAAGGCCTTCTCTCAGGATGTCTGTCTTGGTCATGGTGATGAAGGGAGCAAAAAGAGTGATTTTTGTTGTATCCTTTGTGCCCAGATCAATTACTTTCTGGAAGGCCTTGATGAATTCCGGGCGGCAGTCAGGATATCCGCTGTAATCGAGGGACTGGACACCAATGAAAATTGCATCTGCATCCCGTGATTCGGCAAAAGTGGTCGCGATGGAGAGAAGATTAGCATTCCGGAATGGGACATATGTATTGGGCATATGTACCCGCTCAGCATCATACTCCTCAACTACAATCTCCTTATCAGTAAGACTGCTCGAGCCGAACCTGGTAAAATAGTCAAGGCTGATTTCAACAAATGCTTCTGAGTCCAACAGTTCGGCAATTTTTTTTGCGCATGACCGTTCCTTTCGTTCGGTCCGCTGCCCATAGTTCAGGTGGAGAGCAAGGATTTCATATCCCCTGCTCTTTGCCACATATGCAAGTGTGGATGAATCCATCCCGCCGGAGAGTAAACATACAGCTTTCATCATTTTATTCCAATGAGTTTGTGCAACTGAATCTGGAACCGTACCGGGAGATCATTGACCAAGATAAACCGGATTATTGGTGCGTAATCGCAGCCGGAGACCGGAGAGAAAAAGATTTCCCCGGGTATCCGGTAGCTGGTAATAATATCATGGGCATACCGGCAGTCATTCTCGTCATTCACGACAAACTTGGCCGAATCCTGAGGGCGAAGCGAACCAAGAAGCCTGAGGTCGCTTTCCTCACCCGATGACGGACATTTGATGTCCATGCATATTGATGCATATGGTTGCAGCCGGGAGAAATCGACTGTGCCGTTCGTTTCAATATCAATCGCCAATCCCTTACGGTGAAGTGAGTCAAGCAGAGGTTCGAGATCATCAGATTGAAGGAGCGGTTCCCCTCCCGTGATGCAGACGTAGGAGGTGTTAAGGCGTAGTACCTGTTCAAGAATAGTATCGGGGTCCATCTCAATGCCACCTGTTTGTGCATAGGAAGTGTCGCACCAATGGCAATGAAGATTGCAGCCAGCAAACCTGATGAAAAGGCAGGGTTTGCCCTGATTTTTACCTTCTCCCTGGAGACTCATGAAAATTTCAGCGATCTTCATGGAGGAAACTCATCTGTCGGAATCCGGGGATTCAAGCTCAGCATAACAGTAAGGAGATTCCCAGACCCGAATCTTCACCACTTCTGCCAAGATTCCCTGCTTTCTGCAATGATCCTGGAGATCATCACGAATGAGGGTTGCAAGCAGTTCACTCGTGGGATCGCCTGGGGTAGTTATTACATGCTGGAACTTTTCAATACAGGCAACCATCGGATCATCGTTGTTCAGGATAATCTGGTGGTCAAATTTTCCAATAAGATCCTTGATGACCGTATAATCCACCAGGATCCCAGTAATTGCATCGGGAACTCCCTCAATCCACACCTCTACCTTCCAGCGGTGTCCATGAAGGTTGGCACATTTACCTTTGTAATGAAGAAGACGGTGACTCGCATCGATCTGAACTTCTTTGTAGATCCCGACTTTCATCGTAAGATATTGGCAGGCGAAGGATATAAGATTATTATGCGAGACAGATAATAGTATAAGACAGGCAGGTGGGATGCCACAATTTATAAATCGGACGCCCGCGTTAGTATATATCTCAATGTGGGTTATCGATAACCACAAAAATAACTAAAATGAGGCTATTTAATGGGACAGGGTAAATTTGCAGCCAGAAAATTGGTTCGGGACTCAAATAAGTTCAGGTGGGCAGACAAGAATTATGCCCGTCGTGAACTAAATCTCGATGTGAAATCTGACCCTCTTGAGGGTGCTCCACAGGCGAGAGGTATTGTGCTGGAAAAGATTGGTGTTGAAGCAAAACAGCCAAACTCGGCAATCCGGAAGTGCGTGCGGGTGCAGCTGATCAAGAATGGTCGGCAGGTCAGCGCATTTGCGGTCGGGGATGGTGCAATCAACTTCATCGATGAGCACGACGAAGTCGAGATCGAGGGTATCGGAGGTCGTCTCGGACGTTCAATGGGAGATATACCGGGGGTCAGGTATGTCGTTACCAAAGTGAACAATGTCTGCCTTCATGAGATGGTTATTGGCCGGAAGGAGAAGCCGCGCAGGTGATTTCGCATGACTGAAACAGAAGGAAAGAAATTACTGTTTAACAAGTGGGATGCAAGCGAAGTCACGGTCAAGGACCCCGGCCTCGTCCGCTATGTGAACCTCACAGCACTAATCATCCCTCACTCCTGTGGCAAATTTTCAAAACAGGAGTTCAACAAAGCAAATATGCCCATTGTTGAACGCTTGATCAACCGACTGATGCAGACCGAGAATAATACCGGAAAAAAACAGATGACCATCCGGATCGTACGGGAAGCATTTGAGATGATCAATAAGAAGACCAAGCGCAATCCTATTGAAGTACTTGTCGAGGCAATTGCAAACTCCGGTCCCCGGGAAGAAACGGTTCGCCTGAAATATGGTGGTATCAATGTCCCGAAATCTGTTGATACTGCCCCATTGCGCAGGGTTGATTCCGCAATCGGTTTTATTGCTGAAGCGACCCTGAAAGGATCGCGTTCGAGCAAGAAAAAGGCAAGTGCAATCCTCGCCGATGAGCTGATCGCCGCTTCAAAGGGCGATATCAAATGTTATTCGGTAGGTAAAAAAGAAGAACGCGAGCGCATTGCAAAATCCGCCCGGTAATATCTTTTTTTTGAGGTTATTTCATGGTCCGCGGCAAAAAATCTATTGAGCGCGCAACTGAGACTCATGAAGGATCCGAAGCACATTCGGAATATCGGTATTGTGGCACATATCGACCACGGTAAGACAACTTTGTCTGATAACCTGCTCGCAGGTGCCGGCATCATTTCAGAAGAACTCGCCGGCAAGCAGCTCTTCATGGATTCTGATGAAGAGGAGCAGGCACGAGGCATAACAATTGATGCCTCCAACGTCTCGATGGTACATGAATATGAAGGTCAGGACTACCTGATCAACATGATCGATACGCCGGGCCATGTTGACTTTGGTGGCGATGTTACGCGTGCGATGCGTGCGGTTGACGGTGCAGTGGTCCTCGTTGACGCGGTTGAGGGCACGATGCCCCAGACCGAAACCGTGCTTCGCCAGGCACTAAAAGAACAGGTCCGCCCGGTCCTCTTTATCAATAAAGTAGATCGCCTTATCAACGAGCTGAAGGTCGACGAAATGGAAATGCAGATCCGGCTCGGTAAAGTGATCGATAAGGTCAACAAGCTGATCAAAGGAATGAACGAGGAAGCCTACGATAACGGCTGGAAGCTTGACGCTGCAAAAGGCACGGTTGCCTTTGGCTCCGCGCTCTACAACTGGGCAGTTTCTGCACCGTTCATGAAGAAGAGCGGCATCTCATTCAAGGATGTGTACGAAAAATGCCGTGCCGGCGATATGAAGTACCTTGCAAAGAATAGTCCACTCTCCGATGTACTGCTTGACATCGTCGTCCGTCAGCTGCCTAACCCGCTTGAAGCCCAGCCGCGACGTGTCAATGTTATCTGGCATGGGGACAAGACAACCAAGGAAGGTAAGGCAATGCTTGACTGTGATGCGAAGGGTCCTGTTGCTATGATGGTGACGGATATCTCCTTCGATCCCCATGCAGGAGAAGTAGCGACGGGGCGGCTCTTTTCCGGTAGTCTGAAACGGGGTGACAGCCTTTATGTAATGGGTACGGCAAAAAAGGAGAACCGACTCCAGCAGGTCGGTATCTTCATGGGCCCAAAAAGGGTCGAAGTCGAGGAGATTGTCGCCGGTAACATTGCGGCAGTGACCGGTCTCAAGGACGCGATGGTAGGCTCAACTGTCAGCAGCCTCATGGAAATGACACCCTTTGAGTCCCTCAAGCACTATAGTGAACCCGTGATGACCGTCGCTGTTGAAGCCAAGAACATGAAGGATCTGCCCAAGCTCGTTGAAGTGCTGCGGCAGGTGGCAAAGGAAGATCCCACACTCGGTGTCGCCATCAACGAGGAGACTGGGGAGCACCTGATCTCCGGTATGGGAGAACTCCACCTTGAGATTGTCACCGGTCGTATCAAACGAGACAAGGGTGTCGAGATCGTTACTTCAGAACCGATCGTAGTATACCGGGAGACTGTTACTGGTACGATCAAATCGGTCGAAGGAAAATCTCCCAACCGTCACAACCGGTTCTACTTTGACCTTGAAGTGCTTCCCGACGAGATTGTGGCCCTTATCAAGAGTGGCGAAGTATCTATGAACCAACCGAACCTTGAACGCCGTGATACCCTTATGAAGGCGGGAATGGATAAGGATGAGGCAAAAAACATCAAGGATATCAAGGGTACTAACATGCTTATCGACATGACCAAAGGTATTCAGTACCTCAATGAAACAATGGAACTGATTATCGAAGGTATTCATGAGGCTCTCGCCGGAGGACCCCTTGCGGATGAGCCGGTCCAGAACCTCAAGATGCGGCTTGTTGATGTGAAACTCCACGAGGATGCTATCCACCGCGGTCCCGCTCAGGTTATCCCTGCTGTTCGCGGTGCAATCAAGGGTGGTATGCTTGTTGCCGGCGATTCTCTGTTGGAGCCTGTCCAGAAGATCCAGATCACCGTTCCGATGGATCAGATGGGTGCGGCTACCTCCCAGATCCAGGGACGCCGTGGGCAGGTTTTTGATATGACAAGCGAAGGCGACACAATCACCGTCGTTGGCAAGGCACCGGTGGCCGAGCTTTTCGGATTTGCCGGTGATATCCGGTCTGCCACTGAAGGCCGCGCAATGTGGAATACTGAGTTTTCCGGATTCGAACTCGTTCCTAACAGCATGGTAAAAGAAGTTGTGATCGCGATCCGCAAGCGAAAAGGGCTTAAAGAAGTCCTCCCGACCCCGTCCGATTACCTTGCGGGATAAATTTTCCCGCCCCGTCCCTTTTTCTTTCCTGCTTTTGTCAGATGCGAAAATGTCATCTTTTTTGGGGACATTTCCTGCCCCATCCCGGGCAGCTTTGCTGATAGGGTAATTTTGTATTACCTTGTGTCGCAACCCATCACGTTTTAAGGGACACCTGATGATGAGGAGAACCCTGATGTAGTCCGAGACATTTTTTAAGGCCGTTTTTTTTATCGGCTTTTACCCCATCCTACCGAAATGGTAAAAACGTATCCTGTCGTAATTCTTGGTAATGCCTGACGACAAAAAATGCAAGATTGTGATATTCGGGGCGTTTGGTGCAGGAAAAACCACGCTGATAAAGACCCTTGACCCGGGATCCAGTCATGTGGAAGCTAACTGCGCCGGTGGAACAACAACCGTGGCGCTCGATTATGGCAGGATACAGGTCAACGATATCCATATCCATATTTTTGGCACTCCCGGGCAGGAACGATTTGAGTTTGCCCGCGAAATCATCGGGAGAGGAATGGATGGGGCAATCCTGATTGTTGATGCTACCAGTCCTGTTGATGATTTTATACGCCATATTTACGATTCGTTGTCTTCCGCGCAGATCCCTTTTGTTATCTTCTTAAACAGGTGTGACAGTATCGGTGCGCGACCGGAATTAATCCAAAAAGAATTCAATACAGCAGTTATTGCGAATGTCTCGGCATTAGACAGAAAGCAATCACTTGACGCACTTTGTGCATTTGCCCAGAGATTGCCGCCGCACCGGAATAATCTTATTCAATCGTAATTTTTTCTCCTTCAGGATCTTTGAAGCTTCACCAAGGAATAAAAAGTCTGAATAAAGTGTGCCACGGGTAATGTTTCCTGTTTTGATATCAAACTTCGCCATGAGATAACCCGGCATTCAGCACGCCACGTAAATTATAGCAACGAATGAGCGGGTTTTTCAATATATTCTGGATTTCCGGGGTTTGCCGGATGATTGTCCTAAACCTGCTGAGCACGTTTTCTGTATACAGTGTGGATGGAAGATCACCATATTGTCCAGTTCCGATGAAAATTTTTTTAGGTTGTTCTTTCTTTAAAATATCCAGTTAATATTCGGGCGAGCGAGGTGGCTTGCTTTGTTCTTTTTGAGATCCACTTGGTTTTTTCTTTGAACATTTGGTGACTGACCGTTCCAGTGAATAATGACATCATATTACCGGATCTTCTCAATCTCGATTCACCCGAATTCTGGTTTTTATATTTAACGGTCATTTTGCATAACTTGGATCAAAAAAGAAGCGGGCTGAGCAAAAAAAGAGGGATAAAAAAAAGTTTTATAGCATCACGGCACGGATTATCGTGACGTTTGATACCGGGCGATCATTTGCACCAGTTTTCACCCTGGCAATCTTATCTACGACGTCCATACCCTCAACAACCTTGCCAAAGACCGGGTGTTTGCTATCCAGGAAGTTGTTGTTGACAAGGTTAATGAAGAACTGGCTGCCTCCCGTATTTGGGCCGGCGTTTGCCATGGAGATAGTCCCCCGGTCATTCCGGTTGCTTTTTGTGAACTCGTCCTTGATCGCATAACCCGGCCCGCCCATTCCAGTACCGGCGGGGTCGCCTCCCTGTATCATAAAACCATTGATGACGCGGTGGAAGATCACGCCGTCATAATAACCTTTCTTCACGAGCGTTTCAAAGTTACCAGCGGTGATTGGCATATCAGGAGCGAGGGCAATCGTAATATTACCCATGTTCGTTTCAAGCTTTACCTGATGTTGTGTTTCTGCAGATGGGGTCATAGTGATTGTCCCGGCCAAAGGTGTGGCCTGATTTGTCGCCGGGGCGGACTTTACGCATCCTGCAAAAAGAATAAGTCCAGCAATAAGGAGACCCGGCAGGATGTAGGAACGCAATGGCGACATTGCTATTCAGGTTTGCAACTAAAGTACATAAAAGATTGCGGGAAAACTGGATTTTCCCGGGTTACACCAATTGCATTTAATCGTCTTCCTCTTCGGAGCCGATGCCCTCAAAGAAACATTATATACACCTGAACCAACCCGCGAAACCGTCGCTCGTCGCCAACTGACCGCGGCTTTACCGCTGGTCATTCATCACCTCCAAGCGTGAATTTCCAGGAACAGTACGGGAGACCCGGCTGAGTCTCCGGCGGGCATGACAGGCATGTAGATACAATCCTGGAATCAATGGTGCGGGCAAATACCGGAAATTCAATCATTCCTACAGACATGCAGGGGAACTGTGCCATCCCCTTTCTCTGTCTGGCGGTCTGCACCCGACAGGTTTTTATGGTGACAACCAGCGTCTTTTCATCCGGGCGCAGGATCTCCAGTTTGTTGAGGAGAGAAGTGAGCCGGTTGGAAAAAGCGATATTCAGTGCATCCAGTCCGCCTTTCTCCGGCAGGGCAAGCCGTTTCTTAATCCGACGGGCCTCGATAGCAGCGAACTGCTCCCAGACTTCCCAATCCAACTCTAGGGCGGCTTCCATCCCATATTTCCGCTCGACTGCCTGGAACCAGAGACCATCCATGGCAAACCAGTTCTTCGCTGCATCTGTGAGTGCTCCATCGGACTCTTCTTTCCGCTCCGATTTCATGGTTACCGAGATTGTGAATGGTTTTATCCCTAAAGAGTAATCGTTTAGGTTATCCGTCTGCTTCCAGCTGGTGCTGAATTTTTTCTGCAACTGACTCAGCGTGTGGATCGAGCGGCACAAGATGTATTGATGCAGCCGATGTTACCCCTATCCCCAGTTCAACAGCCCGGGCAATCTGCTCCTGTTCAAAGATCCTGCCTTTCATCACATCATCCGTGGTGCCGTATGTCCGGAGCAGGGCAATTCCCACCGCATCGATTGCTATCCTATCAGCCCCGGCAATTATGACACCCGGATGAATGAGCTTGCCCTTGTCCGGTCCCCCCGTGGAAAATCCATCCATAGCATCCATCACGACCAGGTCGGTGCGGTAGAATCTATTGATCTCTGCTATCATCGACCGCTGGTGAGGTGAACCATGGAGTTCTCTCATGAAATCATAATTGATTCCGGGAATTCGGCTGGCAACAAGACCGACGGAATTTTTCAGCGACATCGTGAAATGCCCACCAAACCGGTGAGTCTTGAGACAACAGGTCTGCACCACCCGGTCAGCACGGGCAAAAACAGCCGCGATAAAAAAACCTCGTGACCAGTGCAATCCGGGAGACTGGATCTCTTCCCAGTCAGAGCGATCGAGTTCATCAAGAACGACGGTAGAAAACCCCCTTTTTTTTGCAAGCGCAATCACCCCGCGCTCTTCAAGAACGCTACGAGTATTTCCCATACCGCTGCGTTCGGCAAGGATAAGATTTCTGGGCTTTTCTGCAAGAATCACACTACAGAGTGCATCCAGTGTTTCGATATGGGTGGAAGCGGGAGGAGGATCTGCACTATTATAATTTGCCTTGATAGTAATTTCGGACCCGGAAAAACCCGAAAGATCAATGTTACCACAAACCTGCCGTACGGCGGCAGCCCGGTCAGTTGCACCGGCAATGAATATTTCTGCACTTACTGCCATGGTATCACTGTTTGTATCGATGACCCCCGTATGATATCAAAGCTTGCACAACACTACGCATGTATTTTAAAAAATTCTCAAATTATCCGTTTGTATCAGACAATCGATTATAAAAAAATAATCATTCCCGCCTTCGCGTTTCGATCCTTCCGGACGCGATTTTACATTTGTCGTTCTGGATCCGGATGCCGGCTCCTGTCCGGTAGCCTGCGATGCCGTGACAACGGTCGAACCACTGCCAGGGAATAGAATGTATGTCGCGGGTTTAGTGGAATAAACCCCACAACAATCTCTTCTCATGATCCCCAGAAATCGGCAGTTGTCTTACGACATTGCTATTCTGACAGGTTTTTTCCTGACCAGAACCTATGATTTTTAAAAACCTCCCTTGAAACAATCTACTTTGCAAGTGTTGAAGCACATCCTATTTTACCTGAAAATAAGATCGCCAACAGGCAAATGAAGACTCGAATCTGTCTTGGAATAGATCATCTTTGTAATCTGCCTAAAAACCGACCGGATTCACTATTGTCTGACGCTTTTCTTAATTCGCCTTTGGTTTACGATTATCCGGGGTTTTTCGATCCAGGATAAGGGAATATTCAGTTCCTTTTAAAGCTGATACGGACAAGGATCTCCCGATTCCATAAGCAGCATCAAGATAAAGAAAAGACTAAGGTTGGGCATCTGACTCCCAAACAATAATTGTCCCTAGAGATAAATCTCCCTCAAGACAATAGGCCCAAAATATCAAGTGTAAAGGCTCAACATTTACCATGAACCGAAGCGACAATAAACTGCATTTCGGCCCGGGACTAACTTCGTTTCCCTTCAGCTTCGATCCGCCTCGCTGCGATCTCGCAGTATTGACGATCTATCTCGATTCCCATGCACTGTCGGTTACACCGTGATGCAGCGATGAGGGTTGAACCGCTACCTGAAAATGGATCGAGGATAATATCCCCGACAAATGAGAATAGTTTCATGCATCGCAGCGGCAGCTCGACCGGGAACGGGGCCGGGTGACCGATCCTCTTCTTTTTCTCACCGTTGAATGTCCACAGACCGTTGGTCCATTCCATGAACTCTTTCTTCGAAATATCAGATATGCATGACCCGCTTGTTTTCTTCCATGATTTTTTATACAGCACGACTATAAGTTCTACCGGTGCGATCACATACGGCGCTGATGCACTTGCCCATGAACCCCACGCCGTCCTTCGCGAAATATTCCCCTCATTCCAGATTATGGTTGAATGATATGTAAAGCCGGACTTTTTTGCTATTGTTGTGAGATCTGCACCAACACTCTGTTGCCCTCCCTTGTTCTTGTCAAGAGGGATGTTAAGGCAGAACCTTCCGTCATTTGTGAGCCAGCGATAGCAGCGTTTCATCCATCTTGAGGAAAATGCCAGATAGTCTTCGTAAGTAAGGCAGTCATTATGGGAACTGTATTTGACATCCACATTGTAAGGAGGTGATGTGACAATGAGATCAATGCTTTCCGGAGCAATCGTTTTGGTTGAAAAAATATTTTCATTGATAATGAAGATCTGCCCATTATTGAAAAAAAATCCCTTTTTCAATGCTACACCTTTTTGCCTATCTTCATTTGCCTGCAGGAAAGAATTACGTTTGGGTATGTTCACATCGGTCGCTCCATTCATCCTTTCCCGGGTCAAGATTTCAATTCCTTGATCTTCCGCAAACTATGCATTAATCATGAAATATTTCCTGATTCAGCCACTTCCTGACAGGAATTGTAACAATAAAAATCACTGTGGTTCGTATGAAGACCGTGTGAGCAGATAATAATTCAAGAACGCTGTTAAACAAGAGATAATCCTTTTATCAAACAAAATGTCAAGAATTAATTGGTTTAACCATCAGGTTAAATCAATGAACTGTTCGGTTCAAAAAATAACTTTTCATATCCTGATAATATTACTTACTACGATATGTACCGGTGAAACAGTGATCGGATTATATACCGGGAAGTGAGTCGTGAAAAGGCTTGAAATTTTATGTGAGGTCTTTTGTCTTGTGTGTGTCATCTCAATGATTGCCCCAATTGTCAGTGCATTGCCAGAAAACACCGCTTTGTCGGCAAGCCAGAATACCATTATCCAGGACAACGCAGAGCTCTTATCATCCCTAAAGACTCATGTGGCCTATATCGGAAAATTGCAGCAGGCCCGTATGGACGGGGTGATCCAGTACATTGACCAGATAAGTGGAGGTACAGGCAGTGCATACCTGCAGCAGGTACAGGAGGATTACCTGATGGCAGCCTTTTCCGTCCCGGTGTTGCGTACTGTTGATGAGATCAACGCAGCACGGGATGAGATGCGACAGCAGAGCATCTTATTTGCAGACGAGACCAACGCCCAGATGGCAATGTTTAACGGTACGACAGACGAGATGAGAGCACATGCAAATTCAAGAATGCAAACGGTTGAGGGAACATTCAATAGCGTCATGTATTCTTCCTGGTTATCAAGCGAAACCACTCGTCTCACGGTCTTTAATCAGAGTTCTGAACGGCGAACCATAATCCTCGACAAACTGAGCGCTCAGGGTATTGATACTTGGGAAGCTCAGAATCTTTCAGAACAGATTGATGCGCAACAGTCAGATATGGAGACGGCTCTCCTTCAGAACCGTGATACGGCATTGCAGCCTATCACGAGTGGATTAAAGCAACTCAATCAACAATTTCGGAATCTAATAGGAGAATATCAGACTAATGCACTGATACAAGTCAAAATAGCTGATATGATGGCAACGAACTAATAATTTCCAGTTTTAGTATTTGATATCTTTTTCCTTTATTTTGTAGTTAATTATTGTCATTATTGATTTGATGATACAACTGTTGTTGGTACTGCATAGGGGGGGAGGCCATGAGATTTACGAGAGGCCCTGAGAGCTGGTGTATCTGATCAAGAATGACGACAAGCTCATTCTGGTAACCGTTTGGAATGCACTGAGACGTAGCAGTTCACTGTGTGGAGATTAAGTGGGACCTCCCGGAGCGGATCACATGGCCGCAGTCCTTTCCCTCTTTGTCACATGTCATCTGGGAGATCTTGCCCTGTCCCCGGCGGGTACCTGAAGGTTTCTCCGCATCGAGCAGGCGGGTATTGAGGAGATTTGCCAGGATGGAACGTCTCAGAAGAACCCGTTTGTTGAAATTATCAGGAAATGGCCTTGGATGCATGCGAGGAAAAAAGTGTTCGCTCTGATCAGGTGGGAAGCGTGAACGTGACTTTCTAGTTTGCATGGTAGAAAAAGATCATGCAGGAAAATACACCCGGATCTCCTCGCACCGACCTCCGTTTTCCCTATTCGGAAGACTTTCCGGCACTAATTCACGAAAAACGTACACTAATGTTTTGGGAATCTCTCAATTATCTGCCCATTTGGCTGTCTGGGGCCATATTGGAGCTGAAAATGGCCGCTAATAGCACCTATTGGAAGGCAAAACTCGACCTTTTAGGGCCTGGAATAGGCGGAAGGGGTGAGGAAAGCAAGGAACCACCTGTTTAGGTCTTAACCTGATCCATTACCAGATCGAAAAAGTGATCCCCGAAGATACACTTGATCTCCTCGCACAGACCTCCGTTTTCCCCTTCCAGGAAGGATTTCCTCCGGAACTAATTCCTGAAAATCGCTCATTAATATTTGAGGAATCCAGCGATTCTCACCCCATTCGGTTACATGGGACTATCTTGGAGCTTAAAATAGCCCCATTTAACACTATTTGAGAAGCAAATTTTCGTAAAGATGACCGCTAATACCTGAAAAAAGTGAAAACAGGGTTTTTGAAATAAGTTCGGATCATAATTTTGAACCGGATAAGTGAGGCTGTTTTGGATAAAACACCTTGCAGCACTTTCTTGATGCAAAGTCAAGAAATGCCAAGTTCGTTTCAAAAAAAAATTAGATATAGGGGATTCGGAGTCCCTTGCCCACGCCGAAGGTCTTGCGAGCTTCAACAGTAGCTTTGTTCTTGGTGATCTTTTCGTTTGCAAGTTTGGAAACGATTTCAAGACCTGGCTTGACCTTCTCGATCGGCTGGGTCTCGAAGCAGCCTGCTGCCATTGCTTTGGCCCAGACCGAGTCTCCTATCTTGGACCTGACAAAGACGGTACTCCACCCATCAGGACTTCCGACGGAACCGGTGGATATATCGCTCACATTTGCAACATAGTCGAGGCAGACGTGACAGCCGGGCTGCTCATACTTGTGGGTCACCTTGAGTGGCAGCTGGACGACCTGTCCGCGCTTGCCATAGACCCAGAACTTGCCCTTGCCGATCTCCATTTTCTTGACCGCTTCCATCTTCATGCCCGCATGATCTTCCACGAGCTGGAGAATGCTCTGGTAGGGGAAGTTCTCCATGCAGAAGATGCCGACTGCAAGTGCGATACTTGCTCCGACATCACGAAGGCCGACGGGATATAACAATCCTTTCCGCACAGCCTGCATCTGGCACGGTGTACCGACGATACCCACCTTATCCAGACCGAAACTGCGGGTCGCTTCTTTGATCAAAGAAACATTCGGGCTGATGTTGTACTTTGTACCAGCCGCAGCAATTAGATCTTCTTTCGTTGTTACGACGACCGGAATGGGTCTCCATGGCTCATGAAACTCCATATTCGAGTTGTCCATCATGGCTTTTTCCGGGTGCTTGTGCGCGAATTCCTTGGTTGCCGCGACAATCGCTCCGTCAATTATGCCCTCATCGAGCGCAAATCCAAACAGCGAGGTGACAATACCGCCATCCTGGGCATGTTTAAGGATCTCCTTATCGGTGCTCCGTGCTGAGACGCATGATTTGTATTTACCGAGTTCTGCTCCCATTTCAATCACCTCACTGGAGTGCCGCCATTATGGCCTCGTTGATCGCCTCGTAATTGTCAACAACATCGAAGCTGTACCAGCTCCGCGGGCACTGGTTATAACAGGCCCCGCATTTGATGCACAGGTCGCGCACACCCTGGGGCTTTCCGTATTCATGGGTGATTGCTCGGACCGGGCAGGCTGCGGCACAGCTGCCACATCCCATGCAAAGGCCCTGATTTATAACCTCAGTCATGAGGTCGCAGAAGCACGCAGTTGTTCCTCTCTGGGCTGCCATCATGAGCGGTTTAAGATATGCGGTTGCAAGATCCTTTTGCTCTTTTGTTCCCTTGAGGAGCAGGTATGCCATCACGCAGACGTTCCTGATCAGCTGGGGTGTCGGTGCGCATCCTGGGATATACACGTCAACTTTGATCACGTCGCCAACCGGCAGGAATGCTTCATGCTGAGGCTGGTTTTGCTGACCGCCACGGGCGAACCGGGTGATGTTGCCGTAACAGGCGCATCCACCGACAGCGACGACTATCGCCGCCTTTTCACGGGTTTCCTTAATTTCCTGAACTGCGAGTTTGTCATTAATGCAGACAGACCCCTCGACAAGTGCGACATCCATCTTCGGAATGTGACGCACATCGGCAAGTGTCAGACCATATACCAGATCTGCGTACCTGTCCAGAATTGTCAGGAGCCCTCCATAGTTGTCTGCTAAAGACACGAGACAGCCGGTGCATCCACTCATATGCACATGACCTACTGTAATCTTATCTGCCACAGGCTTAACCTCCTTTTTTGTTGTTTCTGTTTTTGTTACAACGTCAGCGGGTTTCTGTTGAGCCGCAGCTTTTGGCGGTTCCTCGCTGGCGCTCTTCTTGAAGACACTTGATAGTAGTCCCATAATCCACTCCTATAGTTTCCAGTATGACCCGGATTGTTTTCGGAATTGCATTCTGAACTTCTTCAGAAAGCCCGAGTTCAAATTCCGGGAATGTAACCCTGGCTGGCTGGCATCCGATAATCGTCACCTCAATCTGATCCTTGATACGCTGAAGAGGTTCAGAGAGATCCCATGAATGGGCATCGCGATACGCTCCTGGTGGCAGATCCTCGACCCTTAGTTTCGTGATCGATCCGGGTTCCGCCCCAAAATCAGCAAGATCGACAATAATAAGCTTTCTGGTCTCTTCCGGGTTGAGTAACGTAAAAATAAAGTGTGGGCCGCCAAGGCCTGCATCTATTATTGCTACATTGTCGGGAAGCGAGAGCTTCTGGATCTCTTCAACCACGGCCGGGCCAAAACCATCATCGGCAAACAGGGGATTTCCACACCCTGCAATTACGATCTCCGGATACAGCATCAGGGTACACTCACTGGATGAGCTTCTGAGCCACTAGCTTGTTGTCCTCGTCTAGTACGATCATGTGGGTCGCACATGATACACAGGGGTCGTACCCGCGCATGACAACCTCGGCAAGCTGCCAGGGTGCACCCTCAAGTGCCTTGCTGCAGGTAGCAAAGTTCCAGGTGGTTGGGACGAGCATGGAGAAGTACTGGACCTTCCAGTCCTTGACCCGGACAATATGGGCATCGCAGCCACGCGGAGCCTCGTTGGTTGCCCAGCCGATTGAGCCGTCACCCTTGGGGATATAGTCTGCAACGACTTTTCCGCTGGGATCCAGCAGGTCAATGCAGTCCATCATCTCGTAGAAGCAATCCTGGTATTCCATCTCACGGGCAATGTTCTGGCCCTGGGTGCCTTTTTCGTCAAATGATTTGTAGGTAACGAGACGTGCACGCGGGCCGACCTCAACCGGCTGGCCGTCATACATCGGAACGCCGGTGCAGGCTTCCATCTGGGGGTTGACCTTGGTTCCCATCTTGGTAGTCCCGCCAACCGGGTATTTGGGCTCCTCAAGAGTTACTTCCATCTCACCCATGTACCAGTCCCATGGCCGGACTTCCTTGAACCGGTTGGGATCCCAGCGGGGGTGTTCATCCAGGCTTGAACTACCATAGAACGCATGGGTTGCCATGTAGCCCTGGTCGTGGAAACCGAGGGTCTTGGGCAGCGCCACTTTCATGCCGCCGACATCTACAAAGTCTCTCTTATGGTAATTGCGGATAACCGCAACCATGAACTCTTGCTGCTGGTGGGCAAGGACAAGTCCTTCCTTGGCAAGGTCGTACATCTTGGTCTTTGCCTGCTGAGAACAGTTCCGGTACATCCCACCAACGCGTGGGTTGCTCGGGTGAATGGCTTCTCCACCGGCAATCTGGCCGATCGTTTGGCTGATCTCACGGAGTCGCTGGATGCGTTTGGCAACGCTGCGCACCGGCTCTTCAGGTGTGAATGGATTGATCTTGGTCTCTGTGCCGGGAATATAGAAGTCAGGCAGGATCAGGATATCGTGCAATGCAATGCTGTGACACCGATTAGCCAGCTGGAGAATGTGACGGAGCATCAGTGCGTCCTTGGGGATCTCACACTTGATGGATGCCTCCATTGCCTCAGTGGCGGCAATCGTGTGGGCAATCGGACAGATACCACAGACACGCGATGCAATCTTAGGCACCTGCTCCGGGGTCTTTCCGACGGCGAGTTTTTCAACTCCCCTCACCGGAGTAATGGAACACCAGTTACCCGTCTCGATGATGCCTGCGTCGTTGACTTTCAGGACGAGTCTTTGAGTGTCCCTCATGTCTTGTGGTCGGGGAAATCTCTACAACTTTCGACAATACTATCGCCTCATATTACGTTGAGTTGGTCATACATCGGTACAAAATTACTCTATACTTCTCTCATCTCTAGAGATAATTGACCGTACAAAGTACGTTCGATCTATCTTGCACGATATGTTTTATAACCCTTATTATGGATACAAATTAAGATTATATTTCCAAAAAAAACATAAAATGTGTCATTCTGCCCACTGCCTCGATAAAATAAATCATTTAAATTTCTATTTCACTACTTTATTTTTTATAAATTAAATAAAAATGAATTTTTCAAGTATGAATATTATTCAATTCAATTAGTATTAGCTTCATCCAAGATTTTGTTTGTCACTGTTGAGTTCATCGAATAGTTCAGCGATGGTTGCACGGCGTTCGGCATATGCATCATGCTGATGGATGCTCTCCTCATTTGTCTGTTTTATTGTGACAACCGAATCGCCGGATAGATATTCAAATTCTGCAAGAACTTTTTTCGCCATCTCACGGACACAATCTTCTACGAACCGGGGATTCTTGTGCGCGGCGAGAACAACGGCACTTTCGTCACCACGTTTGAGTAGTTCATAAATGCCGGCGCTCATCGATTCTTTCAAGATCGAGATAATTTTTTCAAGGTCGACGTCCTGGTCATCGTCTGTTTCGATGCAAAGAAAGCCCCGGCCCCGCTGGTTATGTGTCGCCATAGGGACCTCGTTGAAAAACGCCTCGATCTTGTTCTGGTCAACTCCAAGATTCTGGAGAACATGGTCTGCCCGTTCCTTCATGATGTTCTGCGCACAGGGGCATGCGGTCATACCGGTAACTTCCGCACCAATACTTTTTCTCACAATGGGATCCCTGAATGTGCGACGAGCGACAGCTCGTGCGTGGACTTTCACGACCTCATGACATACTGTATGACTGACCGGAGTCTCACGTTTCACCATGAATTCACTACGCATGAAGACTTCCGTCCTGTCGGCATACTCGTGGCGGTCTAACAGTTTTCGCGCAACAACACTGCAAAGTTTTTCAATTTTGTTTACATCACCGTCGATTGCCTGCTGAAGAACCTCATCGATTACCTCAAAATTGCGGGACAGGTTAGCTCCTTTCAGACTCCCAGGCAGGTCAACATAAACATCAAAATTGGAAATGAATATGACGGGTCGTTTTTCATGTCGGTGAACTTCAACGAGTTTTTTAACATTCTTCACACCGACACGGGTGAGGTTTATCCTTACATCAGGAGAAGTCGCCTGGATATCCAGGCAGTTCCCGCGCAAATGTCTGGTCATCCCTCTCATGTTTAGACAGGTATTTAATAAGTCATCGCATCCCAGTATTTTTTCCGGTTTTGCTTCTTTAGTTTTTTTATATAATATTTATGTGCTTTGTTGCAGATATCAAAGGGATCTACAATGTTAACAAAATATTATGATAAGGATGCGGATCTCTCTGTGTTGAAAGGGAAACGGATTGCCGTGATCGGATATGGTTCGCAGGGACGCGGGCAGTCTCTCAATCTTAAGGATAGCGGACTTGATGTCATTATCGGGCTTCGCAAAGGAAAGAGCTGGGATGCGGCAAGCAAAGACGGTATGAAGGTGATGACGGTCACCGAGGCAGTTAAAAAGGCAGACATTATCCAGATCCTTTTACCTGATGAACACCAGGCCGCGATATACAAGAATGAGATCATGCCCTATCTTTCAGACAAAAAATGTCTTATGTTCTCCCATGGGTTCAACATACATTTCGGGCAGATTGTCCCACCTTCCAACGTGGATGTAATCATGGTTGCTCCCAAAGGACCGGGGTTCATGGTGCGCAGGCAGTACGAAGAAGGGAAAGGTGTTCCGGCACTTATTGCTGTCCATCAGGACTATACTGGAAATGCCCACAAGATAGCCCTTTCCTATGCAAAAGGAATTGGCGCGACCCGTGCAGTTGTGCTTGAAACTTCGTTCCGTGAAGAAACCGAAACAGATCTTTTTGGAGAACAGGCAGTGCTCTGTGGTGGTTGCACTTCTCTGGTAAAGGCCGGTTTTGAAACCCTTGTTAATGCAGGGTACGAGCCCGAAATGGCATATCTGGAGGTCCTTCATGAATTAAAGACTGATTGTGGATCTAATTTACGAGGGAGGACTCACTAACATGCGTCAGTATATCAGCAATACAGCCCAGTATGGCGATCTAACCCGTGGTCCCCGCGTCATCGGTCCGGAATCCTACGAAGCGATGCAGGAGATCCTTGAAGAAATCCAATCCGGAAAATTCGCCCGGGAATGGATGCTTGAAAATATGGTGAACCGTCCCGTATTTAATGCGCTAACCAAAGCGGATGAAGATCATCTGATTGAAGATGTTGGACGCGAAGTCCGGGGAATGATGCCCCAGTTCAAAAAATAATTTTTTTTAATCGGTGTCTAAGCTTCTATCTGGAAAAACCTGGAGTATTTGTTTGAAAATATATTTTTTCTATTCCTTTTGATCTCCCTAATCTGCAGGTGTACGATTCACTCAAGTCTTGGATCCTTTTTTAAGAATTATCTTAACAGGTAAGAAAAAAAAGGAAGTTCGTTATACCGTTTTCTTCGAGGATAATGTGCATGATATTACACTCTAAATAGTATCTCACACGGCAGGTACAATCTCGCCGTTGACATTTTCTTTAGCTGAAAACAGGATTGAAATGGTTAAATATCCCCGGGAGAAAGCCTTTTGGATGGGTGGCGCATTTATATTATACAACTATGACGGAATCCTATGAAAATCTCCTCAAACAGGCATATACCAATATCACCGAAAAAACCGAGTCTTCAGAGCGTTTTGTAGCTCCCGAAGCAAAAGCGTATGTTGAAGGGAAGACGACGGTTCTTGAAAACTTCACTGAGATAGCAAGCAAAGTTCGTCGGGATCCCGAACACTTGATGAAATTCCTGCTCGGCGAGCTCGGCACATCAGGAAAAATTGATGGTAACCGTGCCATCTTTAATGGAAAATTCGAGATCTCTCTCCTCAAAATGATCATAAAAAGTTATATCGAGGACTATGTGATCTGCTCCGAATGTGGTAAACCGGATACACGGCTTGTCAAAGACGATCGGGTCATGCTGCTCCGCTGTGATGCTTGTGGTGGCCACCGCCCTGTGAGAAAGAGGAAAGCCCGCACGGAACCTGTTTCCGAGAACCTTGAGGAAGGAACTGTTATGGACGTGGAGATTCAATCAATCTCCAAACGCGGCGACGGGGTTGTAAAAATGGGACGTTATATCATGTATGTTGCAAATGCAAAGCCCGGTCAAAAGGTTAAAATTAAAATTTCCCGGATATCGGGATCGATTGTATTTACTGAACGGGCGCCGGAGGAGTAGAATTATTTCTGGATTCAGGAATCTTACCTTTTGAACCCAGAATCTCTCTCTAATTTTTCCTAAATCTTCCTTAACGGAAAGATTTTGGTCCTCATATACAATGAAAAAAATTTATTTTTGATATCTTAGGTTTTTGAGACTCTTTTCTTCTTTTCCGTGAGAGGATTTTTCTCCAATACGCCTGTGAGAATATGTTTGTAACTTGTAATTAGATGTTGAACATTCAGTGTTTATTTTGCGAAAAAATGTTTGGAATACCAGACAGGAAAAAAATTATCCGGATAAAAGGATCATTATAACATCAAAAAGGTACTCAGAGAAATTTTTTTTAGTGTTTTTTTAAGTTCTTAATGAGTTCTCCGCAGTGACCCGAGATCCTTTTACATGCCTTTTTGATAATGGGAAGCGGATTTTTCTTATTCTTGGTGGTCACAAGAAGTTCCGGATCCGAGAACTGGAATTCGATCGTATACTTTGCCACATCAACGTCAGGATCGCTCAAAATTTCCTCAACAAGGGCATTCATAAATGTATGTCCTTCCCCCTGAATGACGAGACGAACTTTATCTTTTTCGAGATCGAGTACTTTTACAATCATGCACCTATGTTTGGGAACCTGAAAACTATTAAAGTATGTGTAGCACCGAATACTGAAAAAAAAGTCATTATATCTTTTATTGTTAACTAAAACGGGATAGTTCAAATAAATTCGAATGCGTCACCGTCTTTCCCAAGGTGAGGAAGATCCCATGGAATAAGATGGCTCTGATGTATGCAACGATATTCTTTAGGAGAAAGATTCTGCGCGAGGGTGCAGGCATCGAGATAATTCATATGCTTGTGAATCGTTATATCGGATGGCACAAGGGCATCAAGGAGCAGAAGATCCAGATTGGTGAGAAGATCGAGGCTTTTTTGCGGGATATCAGCATTTGTATCTGACGTAAAACCGACTCTCGACTCATCGGTTTCAAATAATACACCACAGGTGAATGCCGGAGGATGTTTCACCAGGAACAGCGTAATTTTAATCCCGAAAATATCGAATGGAACGTATGGTTGAATTTCGCCTTTATCAAAAGTCAGAAACCGGAAAACTTCAGCGCAATAATTGAGAACCGGGGGAGCGGCAAATACCGGCGGGATCTTCTGGATGCGATAGAATTCGCCAAATCCGATGAAGTGATCATAATGCCCGTGTGTCCAGATTACCGCATCTATATGCGGGGAGCCACTTCGGAGAAGCTGTTGTCGAAGGTCAGGTGAAGAATCTATAAGGATATGTCTCCGCTCATTTTCTACGAGAAGCGATGTTCTCAGGCGCATGGAACCCGTTTTATTGGCGTGAATACACTGGGGGCATGTGCATCCGACCTTAGGTGTTCCAATTGCGTCGCCGGTCCCCATAAGAGTAATTTTCATGTTATAACCAGTTCAGGTGCCGGATGGCATCCCGGTTTTTCACCATATGGATACCCTTCTCAATATCTTCGCGTACGATGGTCTCCCGATTATCCATGAGGGAAGAAAGAATGGCTTCCTTGACCATCATACGAAGATCGGAGCCTGAGAATCCGTCTGTCTGGGAAGCCAGCTGCAGGAAATCGAGGGTACAGGGGATTGAAGAAGTCACCTTCATCAGGATGTTTTTCCGCATCTCTTCATTCGGGAGGGAAAACTCGACCACTTCATCAAACCTGCGCCAGGCTGCCTCATCGAGCAATTGCGGATGATTAGTAGCCCCAATCAGGAGAACGTTATTTTTTACCAGGTTAATCTTATCGATATTTTTTAACAGGGAATTGACTGCACGTTTCATTGCACCATGATCGTCAGCAACCCGGCTCTTGGCAACAAAATCGAATTCATCGATAAAAAGGATGGAAGGCGCAAGTTTTTTGGCAAGGTCAAAGATACGGTCAATATTTTTGGAAGTCTCCCCGAGGTACTGAGAAGTAACCATAGAGAGGCGAACTTCCAGAATTGGCATATGCATGACCCGGGACATTGCAAGCGCAAGCGATGTCTTTCCAGTTCCCGGAGGTCCGACAAAAAGCAGTTTTCCAACTTCGTGAATCCGGTGGTGGCGCAGGAATTCCCGGTTGTTGAGCGCGAGTTGTATTTTGGAGATAATGGCGACCTGTTCCGGTGTGCGGACAAGATCCTCCATCTGTTGTTCGACTTCTTCAGGGGCAAGGACAATGACAAGATCGAGTGCACTCCGGAGTTTTTCATCTTCACCAATCAATTTGGAAATACGGGCATCGAGATATGCTTTTGTGTCCTCGTAAGGTGGATTAGCTTCGCGAACCATCTTATAATTTATATCATTTGAATTCATATTTTCAAAGAAGAAAGCCAGAGACGGATTTTTTTCAATAAGATTTTTGCCTCCTTGCCGGAGAAACCATTGTGCTGCCGGTTCTAACGCAGTAATACGGATCCTTTGCCCAAATTCTTCATAGGCGACGAATGGATTTGCTGATATTTTCTTATGAGCATCCGCAATAGCCAATGAGCGCTTGATCACACCATCGCTTACGTACACCGGCCTCCTGATATCTGCAGACGTTAAAATGGAAAAAATCTCCCGGCAGACCGGTGTAAGGTCATTGATATCAAGCTGGGGGTTCTGGTTGAATATTTCAGCGGTCAGAACGACTTCCATTATGCGAAGGATTTCAGAATCTCCAGACATGGATGTAACCTTAATTATTCTTCTTCAGAATGAATAAGGCTATCTCATCGTGTGGTTACAACACAGCCTTCGGCAGTTACAATCACGGTCTGTTCATGCTGAGAGACCAGGGATCCTGGAATGTCAGAAAGAACGGGGTAAACATGGAGAACCTGCGATCTGACAAGTCCAGGAAGTGCAATATCGAGTTTTTTCTCGTTGAGCCATCTTCGGGAAAAAGGCAGTCCCTGGCGATCCTTAATGACATTCAATATGGTGCGCGCAGCAGGAGTCCGAACAGGTTTTCTGGAAATCTGCGAATAAATTTCTTTACGGTTTTTTTCACCGACATGCCCGGATCCTGTTGTTGCAAATGGTTCAATTGCAAAGACCATGTCTTCCTCGAGGACTACACCCCCGTTGATTCCAACATTGGGAATGGTAGGGGAGCGGTGGAGAATATAACGATCAAGCCCGTGTCCTGTCAGGTTTGATATTGGGCGATAACCCCTGCTTTCGATTTCTCTCTGGATTGCTGCCCCAAGATCTCCTGCGGTAACTCCCGGGCGGACAATGTTAATCGCAGATTCGAGAGCCTGCTCTGAGGCAGTGAGGAGGAGTGAGTTATTTCCCAGATCTATCGTGATTGCTGTATCGGCGATATACCCCTCGATCTGGACCCCAAGATCCAGTTTTACCACATCTCCCTTGACAAATATTCTTTCATCCCCCGGAGATGCAGTATCATGTGCTGCATCTTCATTTAATGAAAGGTTAAGAGGAAACGCGAGTGCTGCCCCCTCTTCCTGCACCTGCGTCTCAATCGATTCTACAAGCTCCAGATACGACGCTCCAATGCGGATTTCTTTTGCACCACGGCTGAGGATTTTTGCCGCAAGTTCACCTGCGTCATGATACTTTTCAAAAATATCATCTTTCATACGCGCAATTCCTCAGGAAATACGGTAAAGTTCACAAACCCTCTCTTTGTAACAACTCCAATATCTTCAATGCGAACCCCTCCGGTACCGGGATAGTAGAGCCCTGGCTCGATAGTTATGACGTTACCGGATATCAGTGTTGTCCCGGAAGGTCCAACTGTAGGTAGTTCATGGACCTGAAGCCCGACACCATGCCCGAGATTATGGATAAAACCACGCGAATTGCTCTCATATCCAGTGTCCTTGAAATAGTCAACGACAACCTGATGAATATCTGCTCCTGATACTCCCGCCTTCACTCCGGCGATTCCGAGTCTTTTTGCCTCCCGAAGAGCAGTATACATCTCGAGGATTTCAGGAGTTGGGTCTCCCTTAACAATCGTGCGGGTCATATCAGCATAGTAACCTGATCTCTCTTCCACGGGAAAGAGGTCAATGACAATTGGCTCATTCGACTTAAGGGGACCAGTCCCGATCATGTGAGGTATTGATGTTTCCTCACCGCAGGAAACGATGGTATCTACCGCACCGCATCCGTATTGCAGGAGAAGACTATGCATAGAGAATTTAATAAATTCGGAGGTCAATGGTTTTTTATCGATGTAAAGGATGCCCTTTTTCACCGATGCCTTTTTAATGAGTGATACGGCAAGATTCATCGCTTTTTCCGTAGCTTTTTGAACATTCTTCATTAACAGAATTTCATTCTTACCCTTTTTCGCTCGCATCGAGCGGACTGTTCCTTTGTCTACCTGGATAGTACAGTATTCACTCAGGGAATTTGCAAGTGCAACAGGAAAATCCTGTGGAATGAGGATTTTTTTTCCAACCTGACCGGCAATCATCTTTGCAGTGGCCCGGTATGGGTCCTTTTCTGTTTTTAGTATATCCGGAAGTCCTGCCTGTGTTCTCGTCATCACTGCAGCAGTCGCTTCACGTGATGCGCGGCCTGTCTCCATCTGGGACACAATAATCACTCCTCGCTCTCCCGGTTTTTTAAAAAAAACGAAGGGATCGCTTGTCGTAAAATGTGTCATATATCTCATATCTGCATCCCGCGACGAAGCGAATATTATGTAGGCATCTGCGCCGCTGGTTCTGACCGCATCTGAAAGTGGGTCCATCTCTCAGGATATATGTAGTTAAACATCAAGTACTTTTATTTCAGAGTTGATGTACGAGTGATGGATGAGGATTCAAAAACCAGATTCAAATGGAAATTCTATCAGCTCACGATACAACTTAATTTCATCGTCCTTCTCGCAGCCGTATCCGTAATTGTTTTTTTCCTTTTCCATTCCCCCTACACAATACCATTAATTACAGGTATCCTGATTCTGATTCTGATCCTTTCCTGGGATTTTCTTAACAGATACAGAAACTCAAAAGCTTGGCTCGAAGAACATTCCGATCAAGGTAAGGAAACATAGCACGTTTTGTTTGTCAGGGAGGGTATATGTTGAAAAAAATGAAAGATGAGATCGAACTTCTCAGCCGACATATAGAAGTTGCACGGGCAGTGGCAGATCACCAGCCGATTGGCATCATGAAACTTGCTGAGCTGCTCAACCTTCCCTCTCACCGGATTCGCTACTCACTTCATGTATTGGAACAGCTTGGTTATATCCGCGCTTCGAGTGAAGGGGCTGTAGCAACTGCGCTGACCAGAGAATTATTTGAACATCTCAACAATGATTTGGATGACCTTGTCCATCTGCTTGAAATGATGAAGCAGGATTAAGCCAAGAACGTGTCTCATCTCCAACAGTCCCAATAGGAATTTTTAACCCTGATAAAACGGATCGACTTATCATAGTTACTTTTAAAAGCACTCAGAAAGAATCTAATAAGGCGCATTGAGACTGCCTCCCTAACTCAGTTGGTAGAGTGTCGGACTGTTAATCCGAATGTCACAGGTTCGAGCCCTGTGGGGGGCGTTTTTGGGCCCGTAGCTCGATCCGGTTAGAGCGCCCGGCTCATAACCGGGCGGTCATGCGTTCGAATCGCATCGGGCCCATTTTTCCTTTCTCTTTAAAAAAAAATCAAAACCTTAAAAATGGACTTTAATAAACTTTCTATTTCTGAACAAACATACCGTGAAGCATGAAGTGTCCTGTGTGCGAGATGGACTGTGTTACATCAGCAAAAGACCTCATTGCTACTCTTCCCACAATTTTCCTGCCATGTACAGATTGCAGTATTCGGATCCTTGACAAGAGCTCCCCCCTTCCCGATCTCGAATATGCACAACCCTGCTCATGCGGAAAACGATTTATAGACGAAGTTTTCGCCCATATGTATGTCATTATGGTAGAAGAGGGTAATCTTGAATCTGTAGATCCTCTTATTGCAGTAGGAACTCCGCTCGTCCATCCCGGGTTTGCTATGGATCGTCCGCCATTTCTTCCCGGCAAATCACTTGTCCTCCTCGCCACGAAAGTCACCAAAAAAACTGCAGAGCGTCTTGTAGAAGAGGTACCTGAACTCCGGGGTGTCGTTAAGAAAGGTAATTTTGCTCCGGGGATTACGAGTCCCGACCTTCAAACAGTTCCCAGAGTCTATGAACTTCTTGCGGGGTGCGATGTTCGGGCAGATGTTTTCCCATTCCGGACAGGTTTATTGGTAATGTACAAACAACAGTCTCTCGTTCACATCGAATTCCCACGTCCAGGGTACCCGAAAATCCGCGCGGTCGAGCTGCATGTCGGAAAACCACCGGTAGACTATTTCGTTGATGCATGCTCGGGGGTCGGGACCCTCGGTCTCACCGCTGCTTGTCTTGGCGTTCCTCATGTAGTGATGAATGATGCTTGGTATGCCTCGGCATTCTGGTCAGCTTTTAATCTTGAAATTAACCGGGAGCAACTCAAAATCGACCGGATAAAGATTTTTGAACAGCTGAATGATATGGAAAAACATCCGGTGACCATAGATCCTATTAAAATTGCAGAAACTGAAGGGGAACAGATTATTGAGGTGTATCAGGGTGATTTTCGCAGGCTCTATAGTGTTATACCTCGCGGAAGTTGTCCGGTAACTGCACTTGATATTTTCGATAAAAAAGACTTTTCATCCATTCAAACGTTCAGTCGTGAGTGGCAGAAACAGGTAGGTGGTGTGGTCTTCATTCCTTAAATATCATCATTGGCGAAAAGAGTACCCCGGGACTACGAACCCGATCACGGTAAAAAGCCTTTATTGACCAGTGCACAATGGTATATGGGGACTAGCCCGGGTGGTTCGGCGTCACCTGTAACCTGAAACCGTCGGTACGCGGGGGGTGAAGTTTGACGAAGGCTGTAACGGCTTGCGGGAGCCTGTGCATCCTGACTGTGATACTTCGTCCCATGAGGTCGATGGCCAGGGATCAATATTCCGGAGGGAATGGCGACCTGTCGCTGCGGAGACCGGTTCAGGCCCGGAAGGGAGCAGACTTACCGTAGACATCCGGCGCCCATGGGGAAACGGGGAGGAGAATGGACGCTTTGGTGAACGTAATAACGTGCAGTCGACCGATAACACGTCCCCATTTACGAATATCATGTCCAAAGTGACCGTCATCGGTGCAACCGGCAATGTCGGGATGTTTGCCACGTATGCAATTTCAGCAAATCCCCACGTGCGCGAGATCCTTCTTTATGGGCGGGAAGGACGAGAAACACTTCTTCGTGGAATTACCCAGGATTTCGTCGATTCATTTGCCGCGCGGGGAACAGATATCAGGATCAACTGGACAACAAATTTGAAGGATGCAGCGGGATCCGATATTATTGTGGTTTCTGCCGGCATTCCTCGCAGCCCAGGACAGGATCGTCTTGATCTTGCACGTGAAAATGCAAAAGTTATCACACCGCTTGCAGAGACTATTGGTGTCATTGCACCCGAAACCAAAATTCTTGTCGTGACCAATCCGGTAGATGTTATGACCTGTGTTGTTTTGAAACATTCCGGTCTTAAGCCCAACCAGGTTTTCGGATTGGGGACACATCTCGATTCGATGCGTTTAAAATCCCTTATTGCTGCCTATTTCAAAGTTCATGTGAGTGAAGTCCACACGCGTATTATAGGTGAACATGGTGACAGTATGGTTCCGCTCTGGTCAGCAACAACCATTGGCGGCATCAAAATCTCAAATCTTCCCGCATTTGCACACCTTCCGGTAAAAGAGATCATAGAATCAGTAAAGTGCAGCGGGAATCTCATCATCAAAGATAAAGGATCTACCGTTTATGGGCCCGGCGAAGCAATTGCCTCACTGGTAAAGACTGTTATCGGTGATGAAAATCGTATACTTACCGTTTCCGCCTACATAAAAAGCGAGATCCACGGTATCGGAGAAGGAGATATCTGCATAGGAGTCCCCGCCAGGATAAACCGAAATGGCGTATTTCCGATTTCTATCAAGATTGATGAATCCGAAGTGATAGCATTCCGCGAATCGGTTGAAAAAATCCGAACTATTACCCGGAAAGTTCTTGAGGATAATGGGGATAATTAAAAAAACCGGGCAACCTGAAATCAGGTGAGTGTCACTTCAACAATTTCAGCCCGCTCAACACCGGGAACTCCGCCAAGGGACTTCTCGATTGCATCAGTTTCTCCGCCGGCATCATTAACGATTGCGACAAGTTTTAGCGCTTTTAAGCCAAAACCAATAGGCTCTTCACGGATTTCCTGAATTCCGGGTAGCGTCTGTTTCAATGCTTTTTTCAGCTGTTCAAGGTTCACGTCCGGAGATTCGGGCATTACCCTGACTATCACTGCCACGCTACCCATGGATTACGGTCCCCCAAATCCGCACTTCGGGCAGACATAGGTGATGCTCTGTTCCCTGCACCGGTAACACCGGTCGATCTTTACACCACATGCCGGGCATCCGAATTCAGTCGCACCCTCTTCCGCAAGCGGGGCATTGCAGGATGTACAGTTCTTATCAGACATTATTATGATCCTCCAAAGATTCCTTAAAGTATCTCTCTTAGAACGTTTTAAAAGGTTGTACGTTATCAACGCGTCCCCTCCGGCCTTCCTCGGAGCAATCCGATCGAATTGATCACCTTTGATTACTATGTATCTTCTTTTCACACACTTTTGGCGTAAAAACAGGTCGATATGTCTTTCGTCCTGCAGCTTGTTTGAGGATGGGTTGATGTAAGTGTTGTTCAGATGCATGTATGAAGGATAAAATCGACCTGAAGACTGACAACTACCAGGAAGCATTGTATGATAGGGAATTTCCGACTTTTGGGTGGTGCAGATTATTGTTAAGCATGAACATTAATAACTATATAAGATAGTTAATCCCGGAGAAAACCAATCCGTTTTGATAATAATTATCCGGGTTATTCTGACAATTGCACGACCTTATGTTCGACATCTTGACCGGAGAAAATGAATATCGCCAGATTATAAAAGGAACGCAACAATGTGGTTCTAATGCGTCGGCTCTTCATGTTTTGCATTTTATTATCGTGCGCGATGCATGCTGCAGCTTCTGTTCAGATCACTGAGTTCTGCCCAGATCCTTACCAGTACAGTGATACAGATGAGTATCTTGTTCTCTCTGGTTCCGGCTCGCTTGATGACATCACGGTATCCGATGGAAAGGGAGGATTTCGATTCCCGGCCGGAACAAAAATAAACGGTTCACTCACCGTTGCCCGCAGCGGAATAGCTTTTGAACAAACTCATGAAAAGTTCCCGGATTTTGAGTGGTTGGACTATTCTCCTCTGGTCCCGAATGTTATCTCCGGTGATACACTTCGAATGGCGAACGCAAAAGATGTGCTGATGCTCTACAAGGAGGGGGTTCTAATCCAGAAGGTTGCCTGGCCTGGCGACGTAAAACCTCGGGAAGGGCAGATCCATTATCTCGATAATGCAACGTGGGATATCCGGCCACTTATGATCGGACAGTCCCGATTCTCTCCTGCAGTATTCAGGAATGTCTCGATAACTACATTTGTTTCACCTGACTGCTCGAGTGACATGTTTTCTTATGCGATCAATCAGGCATCTGACGAAGTCCTTTTGAATGTCTATGAACTCTCAAGTCCTGCGATCGGGGAGCTACTGACTTCTGCACACGCGCGCGGTGTTGATGTAAAGATTCTTGTTGAAGGTGGACCTGTTGGGGGGATAAGTCAGGAAGAGAATGAGGTTATCTGGAATTTGAACAAAAACGGAGTTCCTGTCAATGTGATGATATCATCTGATAATACTCCGGCCCCTTATCGTTATGATCATGCAAAGTATCTGGTAATCGATCGGCGGGCGATTCTACTGACAAGTGAAAATTTCGGGTACACAGGATTTCCCCCGTCTGGAATGACCGGGAATCGCGGTTGGGGTGTTTATATCGACGATCCAGCGGTTGCTGAGTATTTCTCATCAGTCTTCATGGCCGATAATAATGGAAAGTCGATACAGGTTTATGAAGGATCGGCGGGCAATCCAGAGTCCATTCCCTCGGGAAAATATATCGCTGAATTCGCGCCCGAATATTTTCCGGGTGCAACAATTCACCCCGTCATCGCTCCTGACACGAGCAGTCAGATAACAGATCTGATAAACTCAGCTGACAAAAGCATCGAAATCGAGCAGGCATATATCACTAATGAAACTTCCATTACTCTGAATCCTTATCTTTCAGCAGCGATCAATGCATCACGTCGGGGTGTTCATGTCAGAGTATTACTGGATTCATATTGGTTCAATATCGAAGATGAAAAGGATAATGATGAGATGGCCGCCCTGATCAACCGGATTGGGAGTTCCGAGAACATTCCTCTTGAAGCAAAGTGTATTGATCTTACTACAAATAAAATCGAAAAAATCCATAATAAGGGGATGATTGTTGATGATCACCACGTTCTTGTCAGCAGCATCAATTGGAACAGCGTATCGCCAAATTTTAACCGGGAAGCAGGCATTATTATTGATGATCCTAATGTGGGACGTTACTTCCTCGACGTGTTCGAAGACGACTGGAGTTCCTCAGTTAAATCCCCAGTAATTAGAACCGATTACCTGAAAATTGCAATAGTAATTGTCGTAACGATCCTTCTGAGTCTCCTTTATTACCGACATCAAAGAGTATAATTCGATAATTTTAAATCGTCAGAAGGTGGGGATAAAAAGAGAAGGGTTGCGATACTCTTCAAGTGTTCAGAACTTTTTTAGTGCACACTGACATACATCACATAAATTGATATCACTTTCACCGGTAACTACTGCAAGAGTCCAGCGATCTATCATGGAATTCAATTCATTTGTGATCTGAACTTCGCTCACTCCTCTCTTCCGGTTCATATACTGAGACACCGCTGCCCGTGTGACTCCAAGACGTTTTGCAGCATCACTCTGACTGAGCCCTTCCCGTTGCACCAATCTGAATACCATCTCGGCTCTCATGGGAGGGAGAATATTCCGGACCATAGTATCACAATGCATCAGAGTGCAGGTAAGTTTTGTCATACACATGCAGGTTGAAGCTTATTTGTTTGTATGGTCCGGTTCTGGTAAATGATCTGTCGGGCATCGCGGAAGTTAAACTTCTCGATGATAAGATTTTTCTCTTTAAGCTTCTTTAACGCGTAGCGCACTGTTCGTGGAGCAAGGTGTGTTTTTTGAACGAGATCCTTATGAGTCATTGCTCCACCTGCGTCCAGTATCTCCAGCACCGTCTTTGATGATGGAGGCAATGATGTAGAATACATGATAGTAATGTTAACACTGTTAACATATGAATCTGTCGGTAATTTAAACAAAACCCTCATACCTCCTGTATGCTCGAACGTCAGGAACGTGCAGCAATGGTTCTTCTGTTAGGAGTCGTGATCACGGTTATCGCTGCCCATCTGCTTCTCGGGTCATTTGGCAAACAACCTTTTGCCCGCCCTTTCACGAATGATTCACCGGATGGTGAAATGGTGGTTGCGACAGGTATGATTGATCAGATTGTAATCACTCAAAACGGGGGGCATATGAATATCTATACAGATATGATCACTATTTTTGTACCTGCACAGGTTGCTCAAGGACTGACTCTTCAAAAGGGAGATACAATCTCTGTCTATGGGGTTGTCCAGACATATCGCGGGAAAAAAGAGATTGTCGTAAACTCTTTCCAGGATATCGTGGTTATTCCTGAAAAAGGCCAGCAATAGTTTTCCTGCCCTGACCTGAACTTCAGATATTGGCGTACTGATTTTTGTTGAAGTAGTTATCTGAACCCGGAACTATGGGGGCCCAATGAAAATCTTCTAATCCTTTGGAGAGACATCAGTGTTCTCTTTAGCCTCTTTATTTTTTATTGTGTCGAGGGCTTTTCGTGCTGCATCTCTCACTTCATCATCTTCATCTAGGAGAGCCTCGGTCAAACCAGGAACCGCACGTTTATCTGCGATATTTCCGAGAGCCCAGGCGGCTGTTTTCCGAACGATCTTTTTTTTATCCTTGAGAAACTGAAGAAGGGGCTCAACTGCGCGTGAATCCTGAAGGCTTCCCAATCCGTATGCGGCACCGGTACGAAGCCATTTATCTTCACTCTTTAACGAAAGTATCAGGGGTTCAACAGCACGAGTATCTCCCAGTTTTCCCAGGGATTTTGCTGCGAGCCACTGAACATCAACAAACGGGTCTTTGAGTGCTTCGATAAGCGGTTCGACCGCTGTTTCATCCCCGTCAGTTCCCAGAGCTTCTGCAGCTCTCCAGCGATAGTTGAGATTGGGATCCTTAAGCAGGGTGATATATCCTTTGATACGCATTTTTTTACGCACTTGATCTACCTCAATTGCATCGGGAGTTTGTTCATGGGAATCTTCATCACCTCCTGCCCGCATTTCTGGACTACTCATTTTGGTTCCTCAATAGCCACCCATACGTGATACCGGCCTATTAAAGTTTTCAATTAAATCAGGGACTGGTATCCTGGAAAATGGATACGGTTTTAGAGTGATATCAGTGAATACTAGCAAAGAACAGGATAAAAAAATATTACTGCGTAATTTGGGGAAAAATCTCCAGATTTACTGACAAATTTCTCACCGAATGAGTTAGTGCACCCATACTTATCACATCCACGTCGAGTGCAGCATAACGAACGAGAGAACTCTCGTCGATACCCCCAGAAAGTTCAATAATTACCCTGTCCCGCAGTCCTTCGCGTTTCAATACCCTGATAGTCCGGGAGATCTGAGCGGGACTCATATTGTCAAGCATAATTATATCTGCACCGGCTTTTGCAGCGATAAGTGCATTTTCGGACGTCTCTACTTCGACTTCAATTTTTTTATAAATGGTATATTTTTTCGCGGCTTCAATACCAATCCTGATGGGGACAAGCGCGAGATGATTGTCTTTGATAAGAACTCCGTCGCTCAGGTTCATACGGTGAAGATCTCCTCCGCCAATTGTTACCGCCTTCTTGTCGAGACTCCGGAAACCAGGACATGTTTTGCGCGTCGCTGCCACGCGACAGAGCGGATTGACCGCAGATACGATATCCGTCATCTTCCTTGTTTGCGTCGCGATACCACTCATTCTTCCAATGATATTGAGGGCAGTCCGTTCAACAAGGAGTATCTTTTTTGCATCCCCGCTGAGTGAAAGAAGCAGGTCATTTTTACGGATCGTATTCCCGTCTTCCACATGGTGCTTCACAGAAACACCAAAGTAGGAAAAAAGGAGAGTTGCCTCATCAAGACCTGCAATTGTCCCCTTCTGCTCAGCTCTTATAACTGCTTCGCAGGAAATATCGGGAATTACTGCATCCGATGTTACATCACCGTTGGGGGCATCCTCCTCGATAAAATGAAGCAGACAATCCAGCAATTTCATAGAAGGATTCACCATTTTTTTGCTATGTTCCCACCATTATCGGATCATTGAGATTATTCAAAAGGGAGAGAATGGAGAGTGCAGCAAGGTAGCTCGTGGCGGAATGTCCGGGGCTGGGGATATTTGTCACTCTGATATAGGTCTCCCCAAAGCTCCCTTCAATGAACAGCTCATGAACATTACGGTCCACTGATGGATCAACCCAAAGTTCCACGTCGGTATCATGCCCGGCTGCAAGACTCATGGCTACCGATACATTGACATTTTTCGGGAATGCCTTGATGCATTCCTTTGCCTTTCCGGAAAAAATAAGCCGTTTGGTATCAGCGATAAGACCGAGAGAAGCAGGACTTTTTGTGGTTCTTAACAATAAGCGTGTTATCTCCGAAATTTTACCAATCTTGAGGTTATCGAGACCAAAAATTGCCCCGCTGGGTATATGGATTTTCCGCCCGGACTTTATGGCCAGTTCCCTTAGTCTCATCTTTAAAAAGGGTATCGGAAAGGGCACCCACACTCATGATAACCAGATCTTTGTGGTGGGAGAGCACCTGCGCCCCATACGTTTTTACTGCATTGACAGATGCCGCTTCCACAACAATATCGAAATCCGCGGATATGAATGATTCAAAACTCTCGTAGGGGTGTGCACCTGAGATTCCCGCGATCTCTTTTGCCCGTTCAAATACCAAGTCATAGACCGCCGTTATAGTAAAATCGCCTCCGTGCTGTGCGATAATATGTCCAATATTACCGCAGCCAAGCAGTCCGATTCTCAGCATGATTAACAGATTATGGGTATCATTGGTTAAGTGTTGTGCTCAAGGGTGAAGCACGTACGGCGAAAAAGGTTCCGGAAACGACAAAACATGGTCAGGAAAATCGTACATCTTTGTGTAACCCTGATCCTACCTTTTTACTTGTTCAACACTTTTTATTGGATTGTGTTCAAATGTAATTTCGGTGCTGCAGAAAACGGAAGACCTGCCGGGATTCTCTCACGAAAATATCACGGCAGGTGACCCACTGGAAAAGTTACGTTGCCTGCGTGTTTATGTCGAGACGTACGGGTGTCGTTATAATTTCGGTGATACGGCGAAACTTATCGAGGTCCTGAAACACCAAGGCTGCTTCCTTGTCTATTTACCCGAAGAGGCAGATGCCGTCATTATCAATACTTGCACAGTGGTCGCCCCGACTGAGAGAAGAATGCTCAGGACGCTTTCCCGGTTCAGGGGTTATAATCTTTTTGTGATTGGTTGTATGCCGGCAGTGCAAAGGGAAGCAATTTTTGCAGTATGCAAACCTGTTATCATATCATCTGATGCAATCCATGAGGCATACCGAAAGATAGGAACCGTTCCAGGTGGCGGGTTAGCGATTGTCCAGGCAGCACAGGCATGCTCAGGCAGGTGTTCGTACTGTCTTTCCCGGGTCGCTCGCGGACCCCTGAAGAGTTTTGCTAAAAAAGAGATACTTGCAGAAATTGCAGCGCATATCCAGGCGGGGACACCAGAAATCCAGATTACTGCAAAGGATGTTAGCAGCTGGGGACTGGATAAAGGGACATCACTTCCCGAGTCTTATTCATGCAAATGACAGACTGCAAGGACAGTTCATGATCCGGGTCGGCATGATGTATCCAGCAACTGTAAAAGGAATTCTTGACGAATCTTGTCGACGCTTTTGCCGGTGACCATATCTTCAAATTTCTTCATCTTCCCGTCCAGTCAGGATCAGATCGAATTCTTAATCGGATGGAAAGAGGATACAAAGTTGAAGATTTTGTAGAAATTGTTCAGGAATTTAAGAAACGTTATCCGGAAATTACCCTTGCCACAGATATGATTGTCGGATTTTGCGGAGAAACCGAACAGGACTTCTCAGCGTCCCTTGACCTAATCTCCCGGGTGCGCCCAAACAAGGTAAATATTACCCGCTATTCAATGCGTCCGTTTACGGTCTCAGCTTCGGATAATGGCTTACCCGACTGGATCAAGAAAGAACGATCACGCAGCATGAATACCCTTACCGAAAAGGTCTACGCATCCATTAACAAAAAACATCTTGATAAACAGGTGCCCTTTATTGTGACAGAATCGATAAAAAAAGGATCCGTTATGGCACGATCTCCCGGTTATCTGGGAATTGTGATCCATGAGAATCTTCCTATAGGATATGACCGGAAAGGCAATTCTGAAAAAGGGCCGGAAGTATTTTTTTATCGGGCAGCGGGTTATTTGATTTTCCGGATTTCCTTTAATAATGAAGAGCAACCCTTAAGCGGGAACCGGACGCGGTAAACCTGTCCTTTGGGAGTATTCCAACTGGGTGTATCCTTTCATTTCTGCCCGGTTTGACTGTCTGGAGGATTTTTATCCGAATGAGTATACAATCACAGAAGAACGGTTTTATACCCTCCGACTGAGCATTTCTTATCGGATAAATACCGTTATGGTTTGGTGAAGGCGATGGATGAAATTGAAGCTGGATTTACAAAACTGGAGCAAAAGATAAAAGAACTGCAGGAAAAAAGTGAATCTCTTTCACAGGATATCAGGGATCATGATGCAGAACTTCTGGCGAGAATGGCCAAATCAGCGATTCCTGTTATCGGGATTGTGGGTCTGAATATGCTGAGAATGGGAAAACAGGATACCAAAGGAGAAGTCTATGATCCCGCATTTTATCCCCAAAAAATGATCATTTTAGGAAAAGCGGTAAAGCCTGCTGCGTTCAGGCCGGACAACACCCAGAAACAGGTCATAGATCAGTTCTGCGTATTATCTGAAGATGGGCAGTTTTTCGAACTTATGTATAGTTTTGACGGATTTCTCCACGATTCTTTCCTTAACCCAATCGATACAAAGATCGCAATAGATCGTTATGGATATGATATTATATTCATGCTCTATCGTGCGATGCATGATTACCTGAAGGGAGAAGAAGCTCTTGTTGAAGCTCTTGAAAAAGTAATAAGCTACATATTTGCCCCAAATCAATAACCGGCGAAGATTCTTTTTTTAGAGTCTTTATAAAAACCCTTTCCCGAGAAGATTAAGACCTTATGAAAAATTCCGGAAAATTTTATACCCTTCACCTGATTAAATTGGATTTCAAAATCAAAAAATCCAAGAGAAATATTACAGGACGTGAATGGGCCCGATGTGATTCGAACACATGACCTCCCGGTTATCAGCCGGGCGCACCACCGGGCTATGCTACGGGCCCAAAAGTTTGCCTGAAATTTACCTTATTTACTACTCCACCAGAGTTTTTATAAGTTGTGAATCAGCAGAGTGAGATGATAGAACAATCAGATAGGGATATGTGTAAAAAAGCCACCGTATAAGTACGGATCTGAGATTATGGGACGGAAATATCTTCTCGGGAATGAAGCGATCGCCCATGCATGCATGGAATCTGGCGTTGATTTTGTAAGTGGATACCCCGGCACCCCTTCATCGGAAGTGATTGATGTGTTGCGTGTCCAGCAGGACAGAACCTATTACATTGAGTGGTCAGTTAATGAAAAGGTGGCATTGGAAAATGCTCTTTCAGCTGCCTGGTGTGGTGTCCGGGCACTCTGTACCATGAAACACGTAGGGCTCAATGTTGCCGCAGATCCCCTGATGACAAGTGCCTACACGGGTGTTACTGCCGGGCTTGTTATTATGAGCGCCGATGATCCATTCGCCCATAGCTCACAAAACGAACAGGATACACGGTGCTACGCACATTTTGCCAGGATTCCCTGTCTTGATCCCGCAAGTATACAGGAAGCACATGACATGATACCGGAAGCATTCCGTCTCTCCGAGGAATTCGGTTTGCCGGTACTCTTCCGCCCTACAACCCGCATCTGTCACTCAAAGGGAGATGTGGAGTTGGGTGAGCCGGTCGCAGGATTACGGAAAGGCGAATTCCACAAGGATCCGCGGCAGTATGTGGTGATCCCCGCGCATACCCGGGTCCTCCACAAGAAACTTAATGAGAAACAATCCGGCATCCGGAAATGTCTTGTAGAACGCGGATTCAACCGTCATACAATAAGAGGGAAAACCGCAGTCATCGCGAGTGGGATAGGCTCTACCTATGTGCAGGAATTACTGCCAGAAGGAGTCTCGTTCATGAAAATCGGAGCATACCCGATTGATGAGGACTGGCTGGGTGATTTTGTACAAAAGCATGAAAAAATTCTTGTGGTTGAGGAACTTGCCCCCGAAGTTGAAGAGGCTGTACGCCAGGTATCAGGAATTGTGCCCGTATTGGGTAAGAAGAACGGGTATGGATCATATGAAGGGGAGTTGTCCCCTTTGGCTGTTGCTGAGATCATGGAGAAAGCGGGATTTTTGAAAAAAAATCCGTATCTTAAAGGAGAGCCGGTTCAAAATCTGCCTTCCCGGCCACCAATCCTTTGTGCCGGCTGCCTGCACCGCGGGGCATTCTATGCAATAAAAAAAGTATTCAAAGATGCGATATACCCAAGTGATATCGGGTGCTATACGCTCGGACTCCAGCTGGGCGTAGTTGACACCACCATATGCATGGGCGCATCAATTACGGTAGCGAGCGGCATTTCTCATGCGGGTGATTCCCGTGACATTGTACTGTACCATCGGAGATTCTACTTTCCTCCATACAGGTATCCAGGGCCTCTTAAATGCCGTCTATAACGGAGCAAATATTATCGTTGTGATCCTCGATAACCGGATCACTGCCATGACAGGACATCAGCCCAACCCCAACTCGGGAATGACTGCCGTTGGTGTGGAGAGTCCTGCAGTATCGCTTGATGCGATATGCCGGTCCTGCGGAGTCAGTTTTGTTGAGAGTGTCAATCCGTACGATATTACCAGCATGGTCACCGTTTTGCAGGAAGCAAAGAAACGCAAGGGCGTGAAAGTTATAATTGCAAAACAGATATGCGTTATCTCGGCGCGACGGGCAGGGATAAAACGCGGGAGTTACCAGGTTAATCCCGAGATATGCACTGGTTGCGGGACCTGTGTCCGGTTTGGTTGTCCTGCCATCGAGTTTGAAGATGAAAAAGCCCGAATCAATGATCTCTGCAGCGGGTGTGCGGTATGTGCCCAGCTCTGTCCTGTCGGAGCTATCGTAAGGGAAGGTAAAAAATGAGCAATAGTTATAATATCCTCATCGTCGGTATTGGTGGACAGGGAACAATCCTGGCCTCTAATATTCTTGGCGAAGCATGCCTTATTGAAGGGAGACACGTAAAAGGAGCAGAGACTCACGGTATGGCACAACGGGGGGGGTCTGTCGAAAGTCATATCCGGATCGATGGAGTGTTCGGGCCGCTGATTGCGCCGGGCACGGCGGATCTCCTGATCTCATTTGATCTTCTTGAAGCGCTTCGTTACTCCCACTACGTAAAAAAAGGAGGAAAAATGGTTGTGAACCGGCATCTGGTCCTGCCTACATCAGTATTTACCCAAAATCTCCCTGCACAAACCAAGGATGAGATTATCGAGGCATTAACAACGCATTCGCTCTGCCTGCTCGATGCAGATAAAATGGCAGATGATGCAGGCAGTCCACTTTCTCAAAATGTGGTGATGCTGGGAGCTGCCTCTCCATCAATCCCGCTCAAACCTGAATCACTCCTCGATGCCGTCAGATGTTTAGTCCCGAAAAAGACCATCGATATCAACGTAAAAGCATTTGAACTGGGCAGGGAATATGGCGGGACATGCTGATGAGACGGAGGCTGGGTATATTTGATTGTGATACCATCTACCCTGGCGACGCCCTTGAGCTGATGCCGGATATTCCTGCTGGAGTTATTGATCTCATTGTTACCGATCCACCTTTCGCAATTGATTTCAGGGCACAACGAGAGAACTACAACCGTACTGGATCAAACGTTATAGAGGGATATCAGGAGATTTCGGAATCGGACTACCTGGAATTTACCCATCGCTGGATGGCAGATGCAGCAAGGGTTCTTGCTCCGGACGGGAGCATGTATGTATTTTCGGGATGGAACCGCCTTCATGATATCCTTGAGGGGCTCTCAGAAGCAGGATTCACGACAATGAATCACCTTATCTGGAAATACCAGTTCGGTGTCTTCACAAAAAAAAAATATGTGACCAGCCATTATCATATCCTTTTTGTTGTTAAAAATCCCTCGAAGTATACTTTCAACAAGATCGATCATTATCCGGAAGATGTCTGGGTAATTAACCGGGAATACTGGAAAGGAAAAAAGAAGACGCCTACCAAGCTCCCCATGGAAATAGTAAAAAAAATACTGATGTATTCGAGTAATCCCGGTGATCTGGTGTTTGATCCATTTCTTGGATCGGGAACGGTAGCTGTCGGGGCAAAAAAGAAGGGCGTCATTTTCTCGGCTTCGAGGTCGTGCCGGAATATTTTTCATTTGCCCGAGATCGCATAAGGGATTCTGATCATGATTGAGAAAAGTCTGAGAGGAGGAAACAATAATTGGAACGCTGAGGGGGGGAATTGAACCCCCGAGGCACTTTCGCACCACAGGCTTTCCAGGCCTGCGCCCTACCGCTAGACTACCTCAGCAAAAAGTGTATCCTATCTGTTAGCCGGGTATTTTTTTAATGCTATCTCTTTCTCATGGATATTTTTTTCCGAATGGCAACCTGTTTTTCTGCTTTCTTTTCTTCTTTACAGGATGTTTTCCATCCTCTGGGATACGTACCCGGTGGAAGGAAAACGGTTGTGGGAGCGATAACGAGCCCGGTCTCTCCTGGCTTGAATGAGGCAGACGCAATAAGCGCTCTCCCCAGACAGATAAACTCCTTTTTCTGGGAGAGTACTGTAACGGTCTGGTCCTTTTTGAAATCCATACATCTTATTATCGCCGACTCCTGCAAGCATTGCGCCGCGACAGATGGCATCAATCGCCGTGTCCCGGATAATGACTATCGGAAGATCAGGAACTGCGGCATCCACTGACAGGATCATCGACGAGAGGGGTATCCGATTCCCCTTCATCGCCGCATAGCAGGCATCCTCCAGATCATGGAGCGTATGGATCTCCTGTTCACTGAATGAACCTGACCTTGTACGGCGCAGTTCGACCATATGTGCACCTGTTCCAAGTGCAAGTCCGATGTGATGGCAGAGTGAACGGATGTATGTACCGGCATCGCACTGGACATGGAACAGGACAAGGCGGCCTTCGATATCAAGAATCTCAAGTTTGTGGATGGTACGGATCCGGAGAACACGCTTCACCGCACTTTTCCGCGGAGGGCGCTGGTAGAGTCGGCCGGTGAACTCCGCGGCTGTCTGTCTGATTCGGCTTTGGTCTACATCCGCATGCAGCCGCATCAGGCAGATATATTCCTTGTCGTGCTGGAGGAGAAGCGGCGCAAGGCGCACAGCATTGCCAAGCATGACAAGAAGCACACCGGAAACCTGCGGATCGAGCGTTCCTGCATGTCCTACCTGGCATCCGAGCATCCTCCCAACCCATGCCGCTACCTGATGGCTTGACGGCCCCCGTGGTTTATCCACTACGAGAATCCCTGCATGGTTCCAGAGATGGTTGATTCCTGTGTCGCCCTCCTCTACCGTCATTCAGCAGATCCTCCTTTTTTTGCCATATAACTGTTCAGGGCTCGTAGTGATCCTTCGAGAGAACCATCACCGATCACATCGGGACAGGCCCCTCCTTTTTTCATTGCCGCAGCGGTTATTTCCCCGATTGCGATGACAACCAGATCAGGATCCCTGTTCCATATTGCTTTAGCAAATGACATGGCGCTGGTAAAAAGGATGGCTTCGGCATCTTTCAGATCAAGGGATTCTCCCGTTGGTTCCAGCCTGTAACAACGGAATTCGTGAGCTATCCCTCCCGCGGATATGATTGCGTCGATCAGTGCAGGATTCGGTACATCCGCCCGGGGGATTCCGATATGTTTCCCCCGGATCCACTCTCCCAGGTATGGTACGAAATCCCGGGAGTAAAAACTGGTCAATGTTTCGCAATCAATTTCAGATCGCTCAAGTTGTTTTGCAGTTTGTGGACCGATTGCAATTATCCGGGGGGGTTGTTCAGGAGCGGGGCAATGAGTTTTGCGGGAAGTGCGCTGGTAAAAAAAAGACAATCAAACTCGTTATTATCCACTGCTTCGACGAAAGCGCTAATCTCAGCAGACATGATATCCGAGCGCAGAGGGTGAACGCTATAGCAGGTATGTCCGTACGTTGTGCAGCGGATAGCGTCGTTCTTTTCCTTACCCCCAAGCCTGGTGACTGCTATTCTCATTTCGGATTCATCACCTCATTACGTTATGATGGTATGCATTTCGGTGAATTTATGTCCATTCTCCCACATTCTTGTGAATGGAACAGATCCTGCTTGGTGCCGGTATCGGAATAGTGCTTGGTACCATAAGCGGGATCATCCCCGGAGTGCATGCAAATACTCTTGCGGGGGCACTCCTGAGTTTTCAGCTCGTTCTGCTGTCTCTTTTTGGTCCCCTAGTCCTTTCCGGCGCGATGTTTGCTGCTCTCATCACCCATACTTTTGTAGATGCGGTTCCGAGTACCTTTTTTGGGTATACCGGACGCCGATACATCTCTTGCTGTGCTGCCAGCTCATGCGCTCTGCCTTGAAGGAAATGGAGAAGAAGCCGTAAGAATAGCCGCCCTCGGCAGCGCCTGCGCGATGGTCGTGGCAGTTCCCCTGTCGGTCGTCTGTTTTTTCCTCCTCCCGGCTCTCCAGCCATTCTTTGACTGGTGGATCGGTATTCTCCTGATTGCATCCATCGGATATATGATTGTTACCAGTGAGTGTCCTGGCTGGGGACTTGCACTGTTTCTGGTGTCTGGCGTGCTTGGTATCTTTGCACTTCACTACGCTTTCCTGAGCTGGCATACCCTTGCCGGTGGCAGTTCAATTCTCATGCCACTCCTTACCGGACTTTTTGGTATTTCAGTTCTTATCACCGCTTCTCAGGGCAAATTACCCGAACAGCATTTCAGAGGAATAAGGATGGAAGGGCGAACGATCATGAAATGTTCGCTGCTTGGTACAATCGCAGGAATTGCTGTCGGGTGGCTTCCCGGACTCTCCACCGCTTCTGCAAACGGAGTGCTTGCATCAATTATCGGTTATGATAAGGACCGCCGGGCATACATTCTGGCGACAAATGCCGCGAATACGGCAAATGCTTTTATCGGACTTGCGGCATTATTCGCACTGTCGAGGATGCGTAACGGTGTGATGGTTGCCCTTTCCGACTCCCGATCCCTACTATGAGTGAACTGACCGTGGTTGGAGTTCTTGCCGCCTTCGCCGGATATATCATTACTATTGCATTGTCCCGATCTGCGGGCAGGTTTAATGGTATAAACGGAAAAATGCTGAACCGTTCGGTTATTGTGTTTATCGTTATATTAAGTATTATCCTCACCGGACCGTTTGGTGTGTTTATTCTGATCCTTGCGACTGCATTGGGTCTTGTGCCCTGGATTGTTAATGTACCAAGAGTGTACTGCATGGGCGCAATTATGCTGCCGGTTATTCTCTATTCGTTTGGTATAGCCTGGATATGACCATTCGACCGTAATATGCATTACATTGTCCCATGATCTATGGTTTTATACGGACAAGAACCATAAATTTCCTCTAATGCACGTCCTACTGGTTTGGTGACATCAGGGACGGTCGCTGCATATCGTGTACCGTAGACATAAACGCCTTCATCGAACGCGTACAATCCGTTCTAAACCTCAGAGATATTTATGCCCCTCCCGATTGGGAAGAGGCCGTTCTGTGCGGTGTCTTTCATGACCGGCACGAGTATCTTTCAACATTGCAGGCTGTCTGCGTTGCTGTCGCTGAATATTCTGTAAGGGAGCAGTATTCGAGGAAAGATGCTGAACTGCTCCAGATGGTCAGGACCCTCGATGAAATTGATACGGTCATTAATCTGCTTTCCGAAAAGGTAGCAGAGTGGTACCTTATCCGGCATCCGGCGTTCTCCCGTAAATATCACCGGACACCGGCACATGCGTTGGTAAAAACGATACATGAGAAGAGTAAGGGAGCACTTGGCAAGGTAGCAGGAGAGATCGAGCAGCTGGAAAATACACGGACCATTCTCGCAAAAGAAGTTTCTGCGCGTGCAAATTTTGTTATGCCCAATACAAGTGCACTTATCGGTGGGCTCGTAGCTGCAAGACTGATGTCACGTGCAGGGGGACTTCTCCCTCTATCCAGGCTTCCGGCAAGTGCGATCCAGGTTCTGGGTGCCCGGACGGCATTGTTCTCGCACCTCAAAACCAAGTCTCCCTGTCCCAAGCATGGGATAATTTTCCAGCACCGTCGGGTACACAACGCTCCACGGGATGTGAGGGGTAAAATTGCCCGGGTGCTTGCCGGAAAACTTGCTATTGCAGCGCGGCTTGATTATTTCAGGGGGGCAGCAGACCCGGATTTTCTCGAAACTGCGCAAAAGCGCATCGATGCAATCGGAGTGAGGAGGGAACCATGATTTGGATCGGGGATGTGCTGGTATCTCCAGGTGAAGGGGGGGTTTACCACGAGCGTATGCTTGGTGGCAAACGGATCTGGGACCCTTACCGAAGCAAGCTTTCCGCGCTTTATCATTCGGGAGCTGGCGTCGATCTTACTCCGGATATGCGCGTATTGTACCTTGGAGCGGCAAACGGGACTACCGTATCCCATGTAGCAGATTATGTCGAAGTGGTCTATGCCGTGGAGTTTGCTTCACGTCCCATACAGGATCTTCTTGAGGTATGCCGGCGGAGAAAGAATATCATACCTTTTATGACAGATGCAGCCCGCCCCGAACGGTACGCCCCTTTGGTTGAACCTGTGGATCTTCTCTATCAGGACGTAGCACAACCGGATCAGGCTGCAATTTTATTGCGGAACTCTATACTTTTAAAACCCGGGGGATATCTCATTCTAATGCTCAAAACCCGAAGCGTTGATGTCAGAAAGGAATCTTTGGATGTCTTTTATGATACCGTTGACATTCTTACCGGATCTGGACTCGTAGTTAAGGAAAGTAAATGGCTTGCCCCATTCCACGCAGATCACGCAGCAATTGTCTGTACAAAACCGGAGCAGTAAGGATTGCCGATGAGCGATGGAGTCAGATTCTTTTCTGCCGGTACGCTTTCCGTGATCGCGGTCCTCATTCTTATCGGGCTTTTTATTCTTATCATCCCGCTATTGATTCTCGGAATAATCGGGGCTGCATTCGTAAGGCTGGGTTTTTCCTGGATTTCCGCACTTTCCGTGATTCTTCTGATGATTATAGGGAGTCTGGTAAATATTCCGGTGTATCGCATCCGGCGCGATATAATCCGTATTTCCCGGTATAACGTACCGGATCAGGATACATCTTCCCGTAAACCCTGTCAAGCATGGGATACAGTGATAAGCTGTAACCTTGGGGGCATGATCATACCAGCAGCGATATCCGCATATCTGCTTTACCAGGCTGTCGGGATCACCGGAACTTCCTTATTATTTAAAGTCTGCATGGGAATCGTCACGGTAGCAGGTATTACTTTTGTCTCAACGCGTATAGTACCTGGTGCCGGTATTCGCGTACCTCTGTTGATTCCCGGACTTACTGCACTTCTGGCCGGAATAATTTTTTCCGGAGGTACCGGGCTGAATGCGGCAGTAACTGCCTTTGTGAGCGGGACGATGGGGACGTTATCCGGCGGAAATATCGCGAATCTTTTCAGGGTGAGCGATTTTGAAATCCCTGAGGTCAGCATTGGTGGTGCCGGCACCTTTGGAGCGGTCTTCATCTGTTGCATCCTCCCGGCGCTTCTTGCATGAGATCTGACCGGCAAACCGGCAAATTCGGCCAAACGAAATAATACATTAAAAGAAGTAGCCCGGAGCAGATTCGAACTGCTGTCGGGGGATCCAGAGTCCCCCATGATTGACCGCTACACTACCGGGCTATGTGCCTCTTATTTTTGCTGCTTGATCTTAATTAAGGTGACGGACTGTCCTTATCATACATTCTGTGTGCGCCCGCACTTCCGGCATGCCTGACAGACATCTCTGACAGGCTGAATAAAATTTCCCCTGTCACAGAAGGGTTCAATGTCGTGAATATCGCGGAGATAGTAAATGTGAGGGATCAGGGATGTGTGAGTGTATATCCCGCACGGGACTCCAAGTTTATCAGCGATTGATTTCTGGAGCTGGACAAGAGCATACATATTGGCTCCGGCTGCGGTAAGCATATCATTTGACCGGAAGATTACCCGCATATGAAGTCTGCCATCCCTCAGGATGCACTGAATAAGCTGGAGGCAGGGGCAGGCTTCAAGTTTTTCATCAATCACCGGGTTCCACGTAATTGCAATCGCACGCCGTGATGTCGGTTGCGATGTGAGCTTGTCAATAATATAAGCGATCTGGTCAATATGCACCGGTTGGCCATCGTCAAGCAGTCGCTCCCCCCAGTCAAAGAGCCTGGTATGGTAATCGTACTCAAAGGCAGCATGAGAACCCTGTAAAAGGTCCCGGGCATATTGCTCAACAAATCTCTGCTGAAACCGGGAATGCGGACTTACCATGGGTTCTGCCAGAGGGGTATCTACCTGGAGGGTAACTTCTTCATACTCTATAGTCGCCTCGGCATCTTCTGTCTGCAGAATCCAGCCTTTCTCCAGGATCATTTTAATGACGAGCTCGTGTGCCCGTCCAATACTCGGCGCCCGGATTATTCTCATACCACTTTGGTTAATCGTCACTTTGTATATGTGTGTTGAATTGTAACTGAGAACCTGATGGAAATTCTACCAGCTTAGACACGGAAATTCATAAAGAAAAGAGTGAAGGATGAAAAAAAAAGTGAAATTGCAAATAAATTTTTAAATTTCCGGGGGTTAATAAAAATCTGACAATATCATTACAGATTGAATTAACAGCAATGAATACCATAAGGAAATTTCAATGTTATATAATGTACATGGATGTACATACTTGATGGAAAAAAGCATGAAAACCGTGCGCGAGATCTCAAGCGAAATTGCCGGGCTCAATATCCGAATACAGATTTTCATAAGATCTGCAGGAGGACCAAAAAAACCGAAAATATCAAGTAATTTCAAAAATCACTGCCAAATAACGCCCGGAAAACCCAAATAAAACAACCACAAAGGATATATTAGCTCTTTCACAAATACTCTTCCATATTCCGTCTAAACGGAGTATGGGGCTCGCAGAACAGATATTCGGCATCTGTCGAAATCGTTCGCGGCTTGAAATGTATGATGTAAACTTTGGAGGAATTGAAAGAATGACTAAGCGATTAACTATTGCACTTGTTGCACTCGCGATGTTCGTGCTCGTTGCAGTGTTGCCGGTATCGGCGAACTACAACGGCGCCTACTTCATTGTAGCCCCGAACATCAACCAGGGCGCAACAGTGTTTATTGGAGAACAGGGCCTGAATGTAGCAAATGCCCTTGCCACCGCAAATGCGGGAACAAATGGGCAGGCCGGAAATACAAAGATCGGCTGGTGGGCCTCAGCAGCATCTACCTCAACTACGCCCCCTTCACAGATCTTTGACTTTGGTCCAACTGGTGCCGCAGCATTCACCGTTGGCGATACCTTTGTCGGATACACTGGCAACTGGTACGCAATTGGCGCGGATGGCTTTGCAGGGCCGCAAGTATTCACCGTTCAGGATCCGACACTTACCGTCAATATCTGGGATTGGAGCCAGAACGCAGACGTGAGCAGCAAGTCGGTCCCGCAGGGTGAGATCCTTGCATTCAAGGTCTCAACCAACATGATCAGCGCCCTTGACGGTACCATTACCACGGGTCACAGGACACCTGTTTACGGCGTCGCCGGAACACTTTCCACCGCCCCAGGCGCCATAGGTGACGGTTACATTAACATCAGGGTAAAGGATGAGTCAGGCGCCACCTTCGTCAGTCTGTTAAACGACAGCGTCGCTAATGGCGGCGCATTACAGACAATGAGTGCGCTCAACGTAACGAACTCTCCGTACTTCTGGGGCATTGCTCCCGGTACTGTTACAACTCCCGGAACGCCGGGCAACTGGTCAACAGGTGCACTGAACGCAAACGGACAGCAGGCATATGCAATTGGAACCTATACTGCCTTTGCAGAGTCCCGGCTCAACAACATGAAGGACAACTACAAGAACGGCGGCGTTGACTACACCACCAAGACTGTCTCGCAGACCGTTACTGTTTCGCTTGTTTCCAACACCGTGAAGATTGAAGCAAACAAGGATTCAGTTGTCCGCAGCAAGCCGTTCTCAGTTACTGTCACCGGTAAGCCAAGGACCACGTACGTTGTCTGGGTCAAAGGCACTCATAATCTGGCAGGCGGAATTGACGGACAGCCTCCGATGATCAACACTGGTCAGGATGGCGTGAAGTTTGATACAGCCGCAGCTGACCGCTGATGACACAAGAGCACTGGCAGTCGCTACAACAGCCGCGATAAAGACGACTAATGCTGACGGTTCTACTGCTCTCGGCTACGCATTCCAGAATGCCGGAACAAACCGTATAGTATTTGATGATGTAAGTGTGTCTGCAGATACCAACTTTGGTACCCTTGTTGCGGCAAACATTACAACAGCAGCAACCGGTGTCAGGACTGTTGAGTTTGTTACTACAAACCAGACCAAGGCACAGAAGTACACCATCCGTGTTGAGCAGAACTTTGCTGGATCAATTAAGAGCGACCAGGTAGACGTAACTGTCGAGAAGGGTGCAGTCACTATCGTGGCAGCCGGCGACCAGAGTTACTACCTTGGCGAGGAGATCAAGCTCTCCGGTACCAACACAGAATCATACAAGACGTACCTCTTCATCATTGGACCAAACCTTAACGACAATGGTGCTCAGCTTACCGCCCCGCGGAGCAGTGTCATTGACCTTAACCCCAACACATTCGTATCAGCCGATGTAGCGGGCGACAACACATGGTCCTATAAGTGGGGAACGGCCACCGTTCCGCTCGATGCAGGTACCTACACGATCTACGCGATGAGCCAGCCCCGCGATCGTGCAGCCGACCATATCGCCAATGTTGCATACGGCACTGTTTCCATCATCATCAAGAAGCCGTTCGTCTCTGCAACCGCATCGCAGTCTACCGTTGCAAAGGGTGACAGACTCTATATCTCCGGTACTGCTGAAGGACAGCCCTCACCAGGAGTTGCAATCTGGATTCTTGGTAAGAACTACGCACTCTACCAGACAGAATCTGTGAACGCTGACTCGTCGTTCAAGTTCGAGTTCAAGCAGGCAGATACCAAGTCCCTCACATCAGGTCAGTATTTCGTAGTTGTCCAGCACCCGATGGCGAACAACCAGTTCGATATTGATCTGAACCCCAGTCAGTCCGGTCGTATTGGTGGTGCCGGATTGGTTTATGTCAGGAATGAGGTACTCGGCAGTACTTCAACCGGCGGCCTAGGAACCAATGTCTTCCTGATCAACGGACCCGGAAGCCTCCAGGGATCCGATGCAGCTGAGGCACTTGTTCAGGCTATCAACGACCCGAATGTCGACGATACCTACACCAAGCTCCAGTTCCTGGTTGAGGAACCAACTATCACCATCGACCCGATTGGCGACAGGCATGTGGGAGACAAGTTCACTGTCACTGCAAAGACCAACCTCGCGGTAGATGACGAAGTCCTCACACAGATCTACTCATCATCATTCCAGCCGACTCAGAAGAGCCAGAGCGGGGAGTTCAGCGGCGCAACCGGTACGATCAAAGTCACTGCAGGTGACGGCGGTCTGAATGCACTCTCGTTCGATGTTGACGCATCAACATTCAAACCCGACGAGTACATTGTTACCATGGACGCAGTCATCCAGGACGCGACCGGCACTGCACTGTTCAACGTTCTTGAAGGCCCTGCCCCAACGGCAGTCCCGACAACCGTTGTAACAACTGTAGTTCCGACCACACCCCCAACGCCCGTCCCGACATCAGCAACCCCAACACCGACCCCGACCCAGTCGCCAGGGTACGGTGCACTGATTGCATTAATCGGCCTCGGTGCAGTTGCATTTATCGTCGTGCGCAGGCACTGAACAAAAAATCTAAACTCTCTTTTTTTTAATCTTAAAAAATGCAGATTGTGCTTTTTTCATTCCTGTTTGGATTCTCACCGTTTCTTCCACTCTGAATTAACGGAATGGTACTCTTTTATTGTCCAATGCATTCAAACGTAGATGTGAGAAGGAATATCCAACGGGATACCCGACAACCTGAGTGAGGAGATCATATCGATGAAATTACGAGTGAAAAATCTGGATATTGCGTCACGGGGTGTGTTGCTTAATCGTGCTGATGCCCGTAGTATCGGGGTGCTTGACGGTGACAGGGTTCAGGTAATTAATCCAAAAAATGGTCTTTCGGTAGCGGCGTTTGTAGAAACCACGTTAACCATTGCACAACAGGGAACGATCGGCGTTTTCCGCTTCACAAACGAACGTCTTCATCTCGAAGAAGATGCGGAGATAGAGGTCAGGGAAGCGGCAAGACCTGCATCCCTTGACTATGTCAAGAAGAAAATGGATGGTGGCAAGCTCTCCAAAGAGGAAATGCTGACCATAATCAAAGATGTTGTAAGCGACGATCTATCCTCAGCGGAACTTACGGCTTTTATTATTGCGTCGTATATCAATCCGCTTGATATGGATGAAGTAGAGCACCTCACACGTGCCATGGTTGAAACCGGTGAAAGGATAAAATTTGCATCCAGACCTATTGTGGACAAGCATTCAATCGGGGGCGTTCCCGGCAATAAGATCTCCCTGCTTGTTGTTCCGATCCTCGCTGCAAGTGGTCTCAAGATACCAAAGACCAGTTCGCGTGCGATAACCGGAGCTGGTGGCACTGCCGATCTTATGGAAGTGCTTACGAATGTCGAATTCTCTGCATCGGAGGTGCAGAAGATGACTGAAAAGGTTGGTGGGGTTATTGTATGGGGAGGTGCAACCAACATTGCCCCCGCCGATGATCGTATCATCCTCCAGGAATACCCTTTTAAAATCGATGCCCGCGGACAGATGCTGGCAAGTGTCATGGCAAAAAAATTTGCGGTGGGAGCAAATCTTGTCGTGATCGACATACCTGTCGGACTGCATACCAAGGTTCCTGGCGTGCAGGAAGGAAGAAAACTTGCCCGTGACTTTATCGAACTTGGAGAGCGCCTTAACATGAAAGTCGAGTGTGCTCTTACCTACGGGGATATCCCTGTTGGCCGTAGCATAGGTCCGAAGCTTGAAGTGATTGAAGCTCTCCGGGTGCTCGAAGGTGCACTTGAACCAAACTCTTTTATCCAGAAAAGCTTGTCAATTGCCGGAATAGCGCTGGAAATGTCAGGTAAGGCGGCACGGGGTACCGGCACTGCCTTGGCACAGGAGGTCCTTCAGAAGGGGAAAGCGCTCGAAAAGTTCCGCCAGATTATAGAGATCCAGGGGGGTGATCCAAATGTTAAATCCGGGGATATCATTCCGGGAGAACACCAGTTTGTTGTAAACGCCCCATCATCCGGGTACGTGATCGAAATGAATAACCAGTCACTTATCTCCCTTGCCCGTATTGCAGGAGCTCCCCATGATCCAGGCGCCGGCGTTCTCCTGCACGCAAAAAAGGGCAATCTCATCAAAGCCGGGGAACCGCTCTTTACGATCTATGCCGAAAGGAGCTGGAGACTGCAGAAAGCGATAGAGGATGGGCGGCATCTTATGCCAATTCTGGTAGAAGGAATGTTGCTGGATCGGGTTTCGTCACTATCGGAGTTCTAGACCGATGTTCTCAAATACGTGCAGGAAGCGATATTCATTATGAACAGACAGAGAAATCGTCTCCTTTTTACCCTACTGTGTATTCTTGTTCTCTGCAGCTCTGCACACGCAATACTACTGCAAATTACCGTGCAGGATAGTACAGATAATTCAATAATTCCTCGCGCAACGGTGTTCATTAACGGGGTCAATTTTGGCAGGACCAATGCGAATGGTCAGGTTTTCTTCAATCATTCCGGATCAAATGATACCCGTGTCCGGGTTTCTGTGACAGGATATAATGACTGGGAAAAAATAATAGAAAAAAATGAAACATCAGTATTTGTAAACCTGAGCCGGAAGAGCATAAACCTGAAAGTTTCCCTTTATGATTCGGACTCTCTTGGAGGTATATCAGGAGCCAGAGTAAACATCTCTTCGGGAGGTCTGACACAGTCGAATGTGACAGATATATCCGGGGCAGTTACTTTCACCATAAATGCAACAACCTTGTATTCTATTGATATCAACGATGCCAGGTACCAGCCCCGGAGTGGAATGATCGATACCGGGACTGAAAATGTGGACGCCCAATACTGGATGCTCCTGACAAACCGGTTTTCGTTTATCATTAAAGATAAAGAGAGCATGGCAGCGGTTCCCGATGCAGAAGTATGGATTGACAATGCACTCACAGGGAAAACCAATAACCGGGGAATCCTGACAATCCCCCTTGACCGAGAAAAAGTGTATTTCATAGAGATTAGAAAGGCCGGCTACCAGACATTTAATGATTCGCGACTGGTCAGTGACACTGATGCTCTCTATTCAGTTGCACTTCAAAAAGCCTCACTTGGAGTCTTCATCTCCGTTTTTGATGAAAATCACGTTCCGCTGAACGGTACAGATATTTATATTAATGGAACTCTTGCAGGGACGACAAACCAGTATGGACGCACTACCTTTCCGAATCTTGTTTCCGGCTCCTATCCGGTCGAGGTGCGTAAGACCGGTTATGTGTCACTGAATCGTACGATTGTTATAGCTAATCCGGGGGAAGATTTTACCTTTGAGATGCCGTTCGAAAATGCAGATCTTACGGTTTTTGTAGAGGAAAAAGACCAGAAAGTTGTGCCAAATGCCACGATCTTAATCAATGACAATGCCTCTGGATTCACAGACGATCATGGCAGGTATAATACCAGGGTCAAATTCAATACACTTTACAATATTACCGCAGTTAAGGATACCTATCAGGCAGTCTCAGTCCAGAAACAGTTTGTTCAGGGAAATGGATCTCCATCCATAACACTTATCATGCAAAAGAATCTTGACTGGGGCTTTGTTACCCTGATCATTATCGGAGCAATTGGCATTCTTATATTGTTCAGTATCATCAGGATGTTCGGAGGCCGGAAGCGTAGACACGTGATGAGAAAGAACGACATATAATTTTTAAAAACGGACCCAGCGGGAATCGAACCCGCGTCCTTGGGTTCGAAGCCCAAGAGGATGTCCTCTACCCCATGGATCCTTCTCATCTCTTATATATCAGAAGATATTAAGTATTTTCTACCGAAAATCTAGTGAATGATTCTGTCAGCCCCGGAAATAACCCGCCGACTTGAATGCGATTGTACGCTGGGAAACCTGGTTATCAACCCTTATAGCATCGAATGCCAGCAGCCTGCATCCTATGACCTGCGAGTTGCCGGGGAAATGCATCTCCGAAAAGGAACCTGTACGCTTGTGCCGACACTTGAATGGGTCGAGCTGCCAAAGGATCTTGCAGGAACACTTCGCTGCAGGTCCTCGTTTGGGAGGAGGGGTGTTCTTCTTGGGGGAGGTTTTGTCGATCCGGGGTTTCGTGGACAATTGACCCTGTGCCTCAGCAACCTGGGAAACGATGACATCCTTATCCGAAAGCATGAACGTGTGGTGCAGATGATACTTCACGAGGTGAAGGAGAGCGAACAGGGTTATTCGGGTCGCTATCAGGATAGTCGGGGGGCAGTGGAGGCAAAGTGACCATGATTCGAACCGAAAGAAAATATATCGAAATTCTCCGCATTCTTAAAGATCATCATGACCCGATCGGAGCAAAACGCCTTTCAGAACTCATGGCAGAACGAGGTTTTATTCTCAGTGATCGGGCAGTTCAGTATTATCTCAGTTACCTTGACACGATGGGGTTCACCGAGAAGATCGGTAATCTGGGCAGGATATTGACAAGGGCCGGACTGGATGAGACCGATAATGCACTAGTTGACGACCGGATAGGATTTGTTATCTCAAAACTAGAGCGTCTTGCATACCGGAGCACTTTTGATCCTGAAACAAGTACAGGAGATGTGGCATATAATCTGTCAATTGTTCCCCGCGAGTCATTTGAAAAAGTTAAATCCGCATTTGACGCGGTTGTGAAAGCCGGGTGCGGCTTTTTCAATTCTTATAGGATAGTCGACCGTGATCCCCGGATTCCTTCAGGATCGGTTGGGTTCATTACTATTTGCAGCATCTCTATGGATGGAGTTTTCCAGAGAAACGGTGTTCCCGTAAAGATGGCATACGGCGGGAGGCTTGAGATAGAACAAGGGCTGCCGAAACGGTTCAAGGATTTGATCGGTTACCGGGGGACAACCATCGATCCGCTCGAACTCTTCATTTCATCAGGACTTACATCAATATCGCGATACACGCAGTCCAAATCCGGAATTGCCTTGGCAAATGTTCGCGAAGTCCCGTGTTCCGCAAAAAAACAAGTCGAGGAAATAATCCTTCAGATGAATGCATGCGGCTTTGTTTTTCCGGTTGTTATGGGAACTCAGGTATTTAACCTGCCCACAAATCCTTTCCGACTCTCAATAGTTGCATTCAGCGGACTGAATTATATTGGAAATACCGTTGAGCACGGTATTGAAATTACAACTGAGATCGGGGCTGGTAACATCCAGTTTGCAAAAGTGATGGATACCAACTGATCAGATCCATGAGATGTCGTCTTTTTTTGAAGTGGTCTTCTCCCGTTTATCCGGTGATTTGAATACCTCTGTTTTGAGATCGATGCCTTCGGAAACATCCTCGTCTTTAGTTTCCATAGATTTTTTTTTCGATTTCAGAGTTGTATGGATAAGTGCCGAATCCCTTACTTGGGGGCTGGCGGACCCATGGATATCTTTTCCACCAAAGATGTGATCCTTTGACGTATGTGCGGAGTCCTTACTTTCTATCTTTATTCGTTCGGAATCTGACTTTTCGGAATGCATTTCATGTCTTGAGTGATTGCAGAACTATCATCATTTTTTCCTGAGATATCCTGATTTTCCTGTGGTTGAATCCGGGATTCCCGTAAATCTGATTTCACCCTTTTTTTTTGAATGATAACCGTTTTTCTCTCCGGCGGCAGGGAGGAGACTTCTTCGATATCGAAGGGTTCAGGAACATCTTTAAGCGGCATCTTTTTTGAAATTTCCCTTTTTATTCTGACAATCTCCGTTGGATGTGTCTGGTGCGCTTGCGATCCTGTTCCTGTCTTTGGTTTATGACCAGAGATTGCGATAGTTCGCTGTCGCTGTAACTCTCTCTCAATAATTTGGCGTTCCATTCCCTTTGTTTTTAACCGTTCATCACCGGTATTTGGCAGTTTCGAACCCTTGGAATCAGCGCCGGATATTGATTTTTGATTTTGGGCAGTTATATGAGCTGACGAAGCAGGTGATGAACGCTGGGGTGAATCTTCTACAGATAGGTCAGTTTGAACCGGCGTAAGCAACTGAGGTCGTGATGCATGCAATCTATCCATTTTCATTTTATCGGAACCTGAAGATACAGATTGACCTGTATCTTTGGCAACGGGGGATTTTGCAGTAAGATAATTTGTTGTTTTATCTCCGGTATTTATCTCATCCGTGGATCTTTTACCAAGGAGGATATCATGCGGGGCTGTCGATTGTTGATTCTCCTGCCGATCAGCGGAAGAAAACACCTCAACAGGTTTGAATTTTCCGGAATCCAGAATATCGGGTCCTTTTTGGGATTTATGGGGAAGAATGAGCATCTCGTCTTTTAATATTTTTTCACCCCGCGGAGTTGATATATTACTCTCCTCACTCATGACACTGGCACGTTCAGATGCCTGAACAATTTCCGAGCCTGCCTGTTTTGATACGGAAAGACTTTCCTGATAATTGGATTTAAACTGATTCTGAATTTCCCTGAGTTCAGTAATACGGGGGATGTTCTCAAGCCCGGAGAGCATTATAATAATTGCAACGTTTTTTGTATTCATTACGGGATAATCCCCGGATCTCGTTTCCAGCCCGGCTATGCTTCGGTCAATCCATTTGCGTACTGTCATAAATCCTTTCATCGACAGCTCATGAGATGGACCAGCGATAAGAATCAGTGCCTTATGGGCGCTCGTCATGTCACAGGGAGTCGAAATCTCGTGATATATTGCCTGTTTTGCGAGGTCAACAATCCGGGAAGCTTTTATCTTATGTGCGTCAGGAAAAAGACCCGTCGGGTGCCAGCTGGTCAAGAAACTTAATGGATGATGTGGCAGACGTTCAACCGCATATCCGATGGTGATAAATCCCATCCCTTTCATGGTATTGAGTACTTCTCCCGAATCCAGCACAACTTCCGCTAGATCAAGTCCACCATCCGCCTTGAACTCCCCTGCTCGCAGGATCAAACTTATCCTCCTGACAACCGCTTCGTTCAAAAGCAAATACGTCGCAAGTTCCGGGGAAACATCAGGTTCAATCTTCCTGAATCCGAGCTTTTCAGCCAATCCCTTTTCTTTTTTTACCAGTGTTGATCGTGCCGCTTTGGTTTTTTTATACCAGGTTTCATTGTCAAAAAGAATAATCCCGTCGAGAAGCGGCGTGAGCATTTCAATGTCATCGGCTGCTTTTGCTGAATGACGCTCACCCTCGGCAAGACAGGGAAGTGTAACAAGCCCGAAGATCGGCTCCGCGGTAGAAGAACGAAGTGAAGCGATGATGTGAGGTGCAACATCAACCATACTGCCGCCGAGCCCACAGCACACAAAGATCGCATCAGTCTCACCGCTTTCAAAATTCTGTACACGAGAAACAATTTCACCGATATCAATCGTCGCCGTCTGAGTATCTCTGTATTCTTCCGGATGAAGATCCGGGTCTAAGGGAGGAAAATAAAGTTTTGCATCATCAGGAAGGCTTCCAAGCTGAGCCAAAGTGTCTGAATTTACGTCGATTACAAGTGCCTGGACACATGCCACTTTGCTACTACGCCGATCAGTCGCATAAAGACTATTTACAATTCTGCAGCCTGCACCGCCTAATCCAATTGCCAGAATTCGCATGAATAGATCCCGATTAAAATCCTATAAGGTCTGCTAACGTTAATTATTATTATTCTGCTGAAAGTTCAATATCTTATAGGATAGTGCTTTGTAATTATATATAAGTAAAATTTTCTTAAAAAAAATAATCCTGTAGACCAATATCAATGTGGGCTGGAATCGAAGGTTTGCCGTTTTTAAGTGTTAAGGAAATGGAACCAGAAAGAATTTCGATTGCGAAAAAGGTTCATTGGAGCGATTGATCGAACGTATCTGGGTGCGTTCATCTCCGCTCCGTGACTTAATAGCGGATCCGGCTTAAAAAAAACGGCGAAACAGGCATATTTTGAGCGGATAGCTCAAAAGGGTCAACGCGAAATGATAATTTATTTAACTTCGCGGGCGGTAATACACAAATGAGGTGAACAAGCCTTGACATATGGAATTGAATTTGTACCAGGAAATGTCAACGTAAAACAAGTAGTAAACTTCTGTAAACTTGCAGAGTCTAAAGATATCGACTTTGCATGGATCACTAACCACTACAACAACCGCCACTGCTACCCCACCCTCGCCGCCATCGCGCAGGCGACTACGACCCTGAAGATGGGCCCGGGTATCATGAACGCATTCACGGATACACCCGCCGCAATGGCATCGTTCTTCTGCACGCTCAACGAGATCTCAGACGGACGCGCAACCCTTGGTATCGGGCCCGGAGACCTCTCTACGCTCCCGAAGCTGGCAATCAACGCCGAAAAGCCAGTTGGGCGCCTTGAGGAAGCTGTCATGCAAATCCGCAAGCTTTGTGCCGGTGAACAGGTGAACAAGTCCGGCATGAAGTTCTTTGACTACGACGGCGCGAAGCTGACCGGTGTCACTCTCCCCGGAAAGAAGGGTGTCCCGATCTATATCGGCGCACAGGGACCCAAGGTCCTGGAGTCTGCCGGCAGAATCGGTGACGGTGCACTCATCAACGCATCCAACCCCAAGGACTTTGCCATTGCAATCCCCATCATCAAGGCAGCAGCTGACAAAGTCGGCAAGAAGAATTTTGATGTCGGAGCATACACCGCGATGTCAATCGACTCGAGTGAGAAGAAGGCACGCAATTCAGCAAAGATCGTTGCCGCATTCATTGCAGCCGGCTCTCCGCCAGAACTTCTTACCCGCCATGGACTCGATCTCAACAATGTCGCAAAGATTAAGGCGGCACTTGGGAAGTTTGACTTCAAGACGGTGGGAGAACTTGTTGGAGACAAGGAGATCGACGCGTTTACCATAGCAGGTACTCCCGAAATGGTGAAGGCAAAGTGTGATGCCCTGACAAAAGCCGGTGTCACCCAGATCATCTTTGGCTCACCGCTCGGTCCTGACATGACCACATCTATCCGCCTCCTTGGCAAGTACGTTCGTGTAAGCACAGGAACTAACCTTCTGTCCGGACTGCTAAGTGAGTGAGAGGCACCAATGCCTTGAAAATTGGCAAATTCCTTTTTTTTTCAAAAAATTACTCATAAATTGACTGAGATTTAAACAGAGAATTATTTGAAAAAATTATATTCAATCACCCGGGGAGAATTAATAAAGACCAAGGTCCCCCCCATAATCACTGCCGGCGGCAAATATCATTAAAAGCGGTTTATCGACACTCATTCCGGTAATAATTCCCCAGATCTTCAGGAAGTGTCAGAATAACCGGCTCAAGGTGGAGTCGTTCCATAAATGCTGAATCGCTTGTTGATAACGGGTTAGGATTAATCCGGGAAATGATTGAGCAAAATGCGCAAAATCCACGATTCTCTCCTTTCTTATCAAAAAATATGGACATATTAAACGCATAGGTACAAAGTTTCCGGTACAAAGAAATGATCTCCAGAATTCCTTGCGCGACTGAATCCACATGATCTGACATTTCCTCAAGAGATGAGATGGGCAAAATACCCCGCACTTCACGTTCGCCCAAGGGTACTGCATGAGCCGACCACAGTATATCATCACCAAAAAGGTATCTGTCAGAAACTTTCTCCTCCTCCTTTACCGCTTCCCAGTAATTCATGCCATGTTCTCTGAGGTATCGTTGACTTGCGCAAAGATACAGATCGACAATCCGGGAAGGTCGGGAATCCGACAGCCCCTGCATATGTGGATGGACAAGACTTGCGCCAGCAGAGGGGAGAAAATTCCAGTTGATACTTGGATACCCATCGATATCCTGGAGCGATTCGATCTGACTGAAAAGGGCATCCATCACCTGTTTGTGGGTGAAGGTCTGGACAAAATGCTCACGGGTTATGACCGTAACAACATGACCTTCACCAAAGGGAAACAGGTTGGGAAAAGTTACACTCTCGCCCCGAATAATACGTTTTCCATCCTGAAAAGTGGGTGTTACTGAAAAAACATTTTCCCGGCAAAAGGGACAGGAACCAGAAGTTACCGGAACGTACGATGACTGGTCAATATGCCGGTTTAACCGATCAGGGCTAATCCTGCAGGTTAGCCCGGTAAACTTTTCTTTACGATATTGTAACGTACCTTTTGCTGTGGGTATTTCCTTGAGACTAAACATCCAAGTTCACGATTATATTTTTTGCAGGATCAGATAGTCGTTTGCTCATGAACTGCCCTCCTCATCTCGAGGAATGACACCGAGGGGATATTTCAGTATTGATTCTTGTTGTTCTGACCCATTTCAGAGTTGAGACAATTTCTACAAAAAAAAAGAAAAAAATTAAATTCACTCAAATTTTGCAACGAGTTTCTTCTTGGCTACAAGCATCCCGTCCTTCTTGTGGGCCTGACGCAGAATGCTGTCGCCTGCTTTTTCGAGCTCGCGGGCTTCGTCACAGAGCATTGCAGCGCTCCTCATCATCTCATGGGCACTTGCAACGATCGGGATGTATTTCTCCCATTCCTTGGTCATGAAGCAGCCCTTGACGTTCTGGCCGGCAACCGACATGGCTATCTCATGGGCAGCGCGTGCTTTTGCAAGTGCGAAGGGGTTCGTGAATTCACCATCGACAGCCTTGTCGGTTGTCATAATGATCTTCGGGAGCTCAATTGCGTCACCCTTCTTTCCGGCCTTGACCTGGTCGATGACCTTGTCGAGAGCAACCTGCAGTTTGCGGAATGCGCCGGTCAGTGCCAGCACTTTGACAAGGTTACCGTTGTAATCGGCCATCTCGACGGGATCGAGGAACTCGCGGCGGGCGCCGATCATGGAGTCTGCCTTCATGATGATATACCCGAACTTGCTTGCCTTGACACCTTCCCATTCTTTCTTCGTGGTTACGTCATCAGTGATGATGACAACCGGGATACCTGCTGCAGCGAGCTGTTCGCGGGCACCGGTTGGTCCGGGGAGAACCCCATTGGGGGAGACTACAATGCAGAAATCGGGTTTATAGGCCTTCAGGTTTGAGACCACACGGTCAACATCTGCGGGCTCAAGTTTTGTACCGCTGGTAGCCATAAATGTCTGCATATCTTCACGATCCGCTCTCTCATCGAGAAGCAGCTCTGCCATTACACCACTTGCAATGTTGCCGAGTTTAGCAACTCCTACTTTAACAACCATCTTAATCACCTAAGTTTTTTTTATAACACGTTATTATGACCCGGTGTTCATATAAACATTTTGAAATGTCATTTTTCCTCGAAAAAATGAAAAAAAAAATTTTTTTTTATTTCCATTAATATTTTAGAGATCCCTCAGAAATCTGCGAATCAGACCGAAGTTGAGTTAACGAAAAATGTTTAAGTTTGCATACAAGATTTGATAGTATGAAGGATGGGCTGCTCACCGAACGACAGATGGAGGTTCTCAGATACCGTAAGCAGGGGCTGACCCAGCAGCAGATTGCTGATATCATCTCCACTTCAAAAGCGAATGTCTGCACGATAGAAAAGAGTGCAATGGAAAATATCCGAAGGGCAAAAGAAACACTCGATTTTCTTTATACTCTGGATGCCACTCATTTGTGTACTATTCCCTCCGGAACAGATCTGTTTGATGTCCCATCCATAATTTTTGGAGAAGCAGAAAAAATTAATATAAAAGTAATGTACGATACGATTTCATTGATAAACCGGCTCAGAGAGTCCCGGCCCCAGTGCTGTAAGGCCCGCTGTGTATGCGAAGATATTATTGTATATATAACTGACCTTGGAGAATTATACTTCGGATAGAAGCAAAGAAGTAAGAAAAGGAATAAAATTAAAAAAAGATGAAAAAAATGCCCAGTTCTATTATCATTTCTAAAATACCGCTGGCATATATTTATATTCTTTTTTAATCAATGTTTAAGGAAGCCGATATGAGGTTATCCCCTGCCTTAATTATGTGCATATATAATGAAAAGCACATTCTGAAAATGGCATTACGGCGGAACCTAAGCTTCCGGACACAGGAAGAACGGTTGTGCCGTGGGAAATCCCCGATTGGTGAACTCCGCATATTGCGGGGGGCAACCCGAGAAGGAGTTGTGATTCATCACAACAGGCTGACAGAGTTGGATCTGACCAGAACGCATGGGTCGACGTTCGTGCAACGAGCCCGTTCCTGATGCTTCGATGAAAGGCAGAAGGATGCGTTATTGTCAGGATCTTCTTTCGCGAGACAGGAAATGCTGGTGCACATCAGCTAATGGGTGAAAAATAGCATCCATATGTCAGTAACCAATGAAAAAACAGATGTTTCAATACTTCCTGAAATCCGCATACCACGGATCCGTGTAGTCGCTGAATTATCTATTTTTCAATGGCGTCGCGTGTTGGCATCTTCAACAAACGAAGGTATCACAGAGTCTCGGATTAATCGTAATTCGTGTCAAATGGGAATAACCTACACGCAGAAAAAGGATTGATTAACACATGCCAAAAATAAACAGACCACGCCGAGGTTCTCTTGCATTCAGCCCGAGAAAGCGTGCAAAGAGCCCGATCCCGAAATATCAATCGTGGCCACTCTCGAATGGGGCACCGATTCTGCAGGGATTTGCTGGATATAAAGTAGGTATGACGCATGTAATCATGGTGGATGATCACAAGAGCAGTCCGACTGAGGGAAAGGAAATTATGGTCCCGGTCACCGTTATTGAAATCCCCACGATGAAGGTCGCTGCGATTCGTGCCTACTCCAAAGATACCTACGGCAAACATGCATTGACAGAAGTTTGGGCCGATCAGCTCGATGCTGTTCTTGGACGACGCATTACTCTGCCAAAGGACTATGATCAGGAGACTGCGCAGAAGAAATTTTCAGAAGCTGTTGAATCCGGTACTGTTGCGGAGATTTATGCGGTTTCCTATACACAGCCGGCAATTCTCACTGGCGTTCCGAAGAAAGTTCCCGATCTCATGGAGATCAAAATCGGTGGCGGCGACATCAAAAAGCAGTGGGAGTATGCACTCGGCCTTCTGGGAAGTGAAGTCACCCTGAACAATGTCATCCAGACAGGTGCATACGCCGACATCACAGCAATCACAACAGGCAAGGGTACAAATGGGGCAGTAAAGCGATGGGGTATTGCGCTGCGAAAGCGAAAACACTCGGTAGGTGGGAAAGAACGTCATCTCGGTACTCTTGGACCCTGGAATCCCCATCATGTCCGATGGCAGGTACTCAGATGGGCCAGCTCGGATACCAGCAGCGGACGGAGTTTAACAAGCGAATTTTAAGGGTAAGCGAAAATTCCAGCGAGATTACACCGGCCGGTGGATTTCTCCATTACGGCGTACTTAAAAGCCCTTACGTCCTTGTTAAGGGTTCAATACCAGGCCCGGTAAAGCGGCTTATCCGTATTCGCCCTGCAATGCGTCTGGGTGAACATGTCATAAGGATGCCGACAATCCAGTTTGTGAGCGTCCAGAGTAAACAGGGATGATCAGAGATGAAAGCACAGGTTAAAACACTTGATGGCGGAATCGCGAAAGATATTGAGCTTCCGGAACTCTTTTCGGAAGAATACCGCCCCGATCTGATCAAAAAGGCAGTTATAGCCCTTCAGAGTACTCGGCGGCAGCCCCATGGAACAAATCCGTTTGCCGGGATCTGTTCCTCGGCGGTGGGGTGGGGAAGTGGTCGAGGATCATCGCATGTGCCCCGTATCAAGAATGGTTCCCGCGCTGCGAAAGTGCCTCAGGCTAAAGGAGGTCGTGAAGCACATCCTCCGAAAGTCGCGAAAATCCTGATCAAAGAGATCAATCAGAAAGAAAAACAGAAGGCTTTTCGTTCAGCTGTGGCTGCAAGCATTTCTCCGGATCTTATCCGCGGTCGCGGTCACCGGTTCGATGGAGCAGTCCCTGTTATCCTTGAAGATAAGTTTGAATCACTCATCCGGACACAAGACGTCATAACTGCGCTGACGACAGCTGGTGTCTACCATGATATCGAACGGGCAAAGGAGAGTAAGAAGGTCCGTGCCGGGAGAGGCAAGATGCGTGGTCGCCGGTTCAAGCAGAGAAAAAGCCTTCTCATCGTCACAGCAGACCAACCGCTGCGTGCAGCACGAAATCTATCTGGTGTGGATGTTGTAACAATTGACCAGCTGAACGTTGAGCATCTCGCACCAGGTATGCTGGCGGGACGCCTGACGATCTGGACAGAAAGTGCGTTGATACGACTGGAGGGGAGATAATGATCCTGAAATACCCGTTTGTTACTGAAAAAGCGATGGTTCTTTTAGAGAACCAGAGCAAGCTTCAGTTCCTCGTCAGCCGTGAAGCCACCAAGAAACAGATCAGACGCGAAATTGAAAAATCGTTTGGACAGAACGTTAAAACCATTCGAACGCTCATGACCATGCACGGAGAAAAGAAGGCAATCGTGAGTTTCGAGAATGAAAAAGCCGCAGAGGAAATTCTCAGTCGGCTAGGCATTATGTAGGTGGGAACAATGGGACATCGTATTACAACACAAAGCCGGGGCAAGGGCGGCCCGACATACCGGGCACCATCCCACCGGTACAAAGCCGAACTGAAGCATATCGGCGATGATACCCAAACAGTTACCGGAAGTATCATCGATATCGAGCACGATCCAGCACGCAACGCACCAATAGCAGTTGTTAAACTCGGGGATGGAGCGAAAGTCTACATGCTGGTTACTGAAGGTCTGGGCATTGGGGAGATAATTACCTGGGGAGCAGATGTTGAGGTAAAAAACGGTAACACGCTCACTCTTCAGAATATTCCTACGGGCACATACGTTTGTAATATCGAATCGCGCCCGAACGATGGCGGTAAATTCGTCCGTTCTTCAGGTGTTCAGGCAGTCGTTATCGATAAGATCGAAGACCGGGTCGGTATCCGGATGCCAAGTGGAAAGACAAAATGGTTCAATCACCGCTGCCGTGCGACGGTGGGGATTGTTGCAGGCGGAGGTCGTGTCGATAAACCGTTTGTGAAGGCAGGCAACAAATACCATAAAATGCAGAACACAGCTTCAAACTGGCCACGTGTACGTGGTGTAGCGATGAACGTTATCGATCACCCCTTTGGTGGCGGTGGTCACCAGCACACAGGTCGCCCGAAGACGATTGCACGAGGTACTTCGCCGGGCAGGACGGTTGGTCATGTGGCTGCACGCAGGACAGGTAAGAGCAGGAAGTAATCGGTATGGCAGCACCAAAAAAGACTCAAAAGAGAATGCCACGAAGGCGTGAGGAATTCACCTATCGTGGATACAAGATCGACGAGCTGAAAGCAATGGGAATCAGTGAACTTCTTCCCCTTATGCCGGCCCGTGCACGCCGCAAGGTTGTACGCGGTTTCTCTCGTGGTGATGAGACCTTGCTTGCAAAGGTTCGTGAAGGTGACGAGAAAATACGGACCCACCTGCGTGAAATGATCGTCATGCCAGAGATGGTCGGGAAATCAATTGAAATTTATAACGGCAAGGAATTTATGAAGGTCGAATTTCAGCCGGAGTCTGTCTTTCATTACCTTGGCGAGTTTGCACTGACACGAAAGAGGGTCTCTCATGGGAGTGCCGGTATCGGTGCTACAAGAGGCAGCAAGTATGTTCCGCTGAAGTGATGAACATGGCAAGAATTGAATATTCACAGAAGATAAGCGGCGACACCATAGCACGGGCAAAGGCTAACGAGCTTAACATGTCGCCAAAGCATTCGATTGAAATTGCCACGTTTATCAGGCATCAGCGTGTGAACGAGGCTATCGCGTACCTGAAAGACGTTATCGGTTTGAAAAAAGCCGTACCCTTCCGGCGTTTTAACCGTAATGTAGCGCATAAACGCGGCCTCCCGGGCAACTGGGATGCAGGAAGATACCCGGTAAAAGCATCCAAGGCATATATCCGTGTCCTTGAATCGGTCAAGAAGAATGCAGAATATGTCGGTCTTGATGCAGATAATCTTGAGATCATCCACGTATCAGCGAACCGGGGACGGGCCCAAAAATCTTTCTTCCCCCGTGCGATGGGACGTGCGACCCCTAAAGTGCGTGAAACCGTGAACATCGAAATCATTGTCCGTGAGGTGGCGTAATGGCCGTAGAACAGAAGTTTATTTCAGAAGGGGTGCGGAAGGCCCGTGTTGAAAAGTACCTGTCAAAAGAGCTGAAACGGGCAGGATACGGTGGCATGGATATCGCAAGGACCCCGCTGGGCACGCAGGTAACAATCTTTGCAGAAAAACCGGGAATTGTCATTGGCAAAGGTGGAAAACTGGTTCACCAGTTGACGCTGGACCTTGCACAGAACTACGGTGTTGAATCTCCCCAGATCGAAGTCCAGCAGGTTACAAATCCAAGCTTTAACGCCCAAATCATGGCAGAACGACTGGCTAATGCTCTTGAACGCGGGTGGTACTTCCGCAAAGCGGGATCAAGTATTCTCCGTAGGGTTATGGATTCCGGAGCCTTAGGATGTGAAGTTGTAATAGCCGGAAAACTGACCGGTAGCGCGAGCCCGTACCCAGAAATTTTCTGAAGGTTATATTAAACACTGCGGTGAACCGAGCAATACAATTGTTGAAAAAGGCTATGCGGTTGCCATCAAGAAACTTGGCGTCATAGGTGTTCAGGTAAAGCTGGTTCCTGCAGGTGCAAAACTGCCGGATCACTTCTCCATTATTGAACAGGAGAAGAAACGCATGACACCCAAGATTACCGTTACGGACATCGGTGAGCTGGACACCGAGGAACCGGCACTTCCTGACGAAGTACCGTTTATGGAGGACCAGTAATGGCAATTTTACGATCCCAGGATGTCCAGCAACTTTCTGATGTAGAATTGCAGGAACAGATGGAAAAGCTCCGGATGGAGCTTGTCCAGCACTACGGAAAAGTCAGTGCAGGTGGCGCAACAGAGAACCCGGGTCACATAGGTGAACTCAGGCGAACGATTGCACGTTTGATAACCGAACAGAACCGCAGGAGAACCGTATGATTACTTCCCAGAATGTCCTCCGTCATGAATTGATCGGACTGGATGTTCTGGTATCGGGAGCAACAAATCCCCTTCACCGGGGACTATCCGGTCACATCATCGATGAAACAAAAAATCTGCTGATAATCGAGACCCCGCATGGGGTAAAACGTATCCCCAAGATGCACAGCAGATTTCAGCTGCACCTTCCAGGCAGTGAACTTGTTGAGATAGATGGATCCGTGATGGCTCTGGCTCCTGAAAAGAGAATCAACCTGCACGAGAAGAAGAGGATAAAATAATGGCACTTAACATTGGATTGGACGTCCAGGCACCGAAACAGGATTGTCAGGACGTTAATTGTCCGTTCCACGGCACTTTACCGGTGCGCGGCCAGGTGATCACCGGCAAAGTCGTGAGCGATCGAATGATGGGAACGGTGGTAGTTGCACGCAATTACCTGCACTACATCCGTAAATACAAGCGGTATGAGAAACGCAGCTCGAAACTTCATGCTCACAATCCTTCCTGTATTCAGGTAAAGGTTGGCGATATGGTGAAGATCGCCGAGTGCAGACCGTTATCGAAAAGCACAACTTTTGTTGTTGTCGAGGTGCTTCAGTCATGAAGGCGAAGCAGTCAACCATCCCCCGCGCACTTGCGACGGGGACAAGGCTTGCATGCGCCGATAATACCGGCGCAAGGACCGTGCAGATCATCTCGGTCTTTGGCTACCACGGTGTCAGGCGCCGCCAGCCCAAGCTGGGGCTGGGGGATCTCGCTACGGTGAGTGTCCAGAAAGGCACTCCTGATATGCGCCGCAAGCTGGTGCGTGCAGTGGTCATCCGCCAGAAAAAGGAGATGCGCAGACCCAACGGAATGCGGGTATCCTTCGATGATAACGCGGTTGTCGTTGTTGACGAGAAAAATGAGCCAAAAGGAACGGAGATCAAGGGTCCTGTAGCACGTGAAGTGGCAGAAAGGTTCCCCAAACTTGGTTCCATGGCTACGATCATTGTGTGAGGTGTGTGCATTATGGTACGAATTGAAAGTGAACAGCCAAGGAAACAGAGAAAAGCACGCTATCAGGCACCTTTACACGTGAAAACCAAGTATCTTAACGCCCCGCTCTCCGCGACGCTTCAGGAAAAATACAAGAAAAAGACGCTGCGCGTGGTGAAGGGTGATACCGTTAAAGTAACCCGGGGGGATTTTGTCGGTGATGAGGGACTTGTGGATGCCGTTGATACCAAAAAGTCAAAAATTGTTGTTCACGGAGTTTCTTCGACAAAAGCCGACGGGACTGAAGTACCCCGCGGCATCGATGCCTCAAACGTGCAGGTCACCAAACTGAATCTTGCGGACAAGCGCCGTGAAGCAAAACTGGGGAGGCTGAATAATGTCTGATCATCTGAAGCGATTAAATGCCCCGGATTCGTGGCACATTGCAAAGAAAACCACGAAATTCATCACAAAAACCGCACCCGGTCCGCATAATGCTAATGCAATGCCTATTGCCATCTGGCTCCGCGACCACATGGGTTTTGCCCGGAATCTGAAAGAAGTCAAGCAGATCCTCAATCAGAATGATGTTATCGTCAACGGAAGATCCTGCAGGGATCCGAAGATGGGGATCGGTATATTTGATATCATCTCTCTGCCGAAGATCAACAAGTTCTACCGTATCCTTCGGGACAAAAATGGTCGTCATGTCTCAATCGAGATCGATGCAGATTCTGCAAAGACCCGGTTGTGCAAGGTAAAAAACAAAACGATTATTCCCGGGGGCAAGGTTCAGTTAAACATGAGAGATGGTGCAAATCTGCTCGCAGATAACACCATCAAATCCGGCGATTCGATCGTTTTGTCTCTTGAACCAGAGACACGGTTCAAGATTGTAGATCACTTCCCCTTTGCCATAGGAAATATGGCGATGGTAATCGGAGGACGTCATTCAGGAAAAGTTGCACGGATCATTGATATTGTCAAGATGCCCGGCAGCGTACCCAATAAAATCATCCTTGATGATGAATCAACGAAGACGCGTTTTGACACGATTTCACCGTATATCTATATGGTTGGCAGACAAACGCCCGCGATAGCAACCTGGGGGATTGAACAGTGACATCGATGCGCGATATCTATATCGACAAGGTAGTCGTCCATATGGGAGTTGGCGAGAGCGGAGAAAAGCTCGTAAAGGCTGAAAATATCATGAAAACGATTACACACCAGACCCCCATACGGAGTATTGCCCGGATGACGCAGCCGGCATTTTCCATACGGAAGGGTGCGCCAATAGGCTGCAAGGTTACGCTCCGTGGCAAATCGGCCCGTGAGTTTTTCGGGACATCGATTGGTATCATCAATAAAACGGTATTTGAGAGCCAGTTCGATAAAAGCGGAAATATCTCATTTGGCATTGAAGAACACACTGATTTTCCCGGTATGTCTTACGATCCACAAGTTGGAATCTTTGGAATGGATGTCAATGTCGTGCTTGAACGCAAGGGTATCCGGATCACCCGCAGGCGCATGGAGCAGAAGAAACTCCCGGCAAAACAGCGCGTGAAAAAAGAGGATGCAATTGCATTCCTCAAGGAACAATACCAGGTAGAGGTGCGCTAATGGCTGGAGAACAGAAGAAGATCTATGGTCGCGGTGCGAACGAATGCAAGATGTGCGGGCGTAAACAGGGGCTCGTACGCAGATATCACATTATGTTCTGCAGGCAGTGTTTCCGCGAATGGGCCCGTAAAATCGGATTTAAAAAGATGAGTTGAAGGTGAATGCACTATGACACGAAGTAATCCGATAGCAGATGGAATGTGTGCGTTAAAAAATGCCGGTGATACCGGCAAATCTGTGTGCATCATCGAACCCGCGAGCAAACTCCTCGGTGCGATGCTTCGCATCATGCAGGATGCAGGTTATATCAGCAGTTTCGAATTCATCGACGATGGCAGGGGAGGACAACTCAAGGTTCTCCTTACGGGCAAAATTAACCGCTGTGGTGCGATATCCCCGCGGTTTTCTGTGCAGATGGATGAGATGGAATACTGGGAGAAGCAGTACCTGCCCGGCAAGAACTTCGGGCTCCTGATACTTTCGACCTCACATGGTGTAATCTCACACGAAGAGGCGAGAAAAGAAGGTATCGGTGGCGAACTTCTCGGGTATGTATACTGAGGTGGGAGACATGTCGGCAACAAGAATTGTAAAAATTCCCGATGGTGTGAAAGCCCATCTGGATGGCTCGCAGCTCCGTGTAACGGGGCCAAAAGGGCAGCTCTCACGCAATGTACGGTTCCCCCAGGTCGCTGTTACCTGTAAAGAGAACGAAGTTACCATCTCGACCGAGTCAAAAAGAAAGGAGATGACGGCGATGGTGGGGACCCTGGAAGCTCATACCAAAAATATGTGCAGGGGGGTCAGCGAAGGGTTCGAGTACCACATGAAAATGGTCTACAGCCACTTCCCGATCCAGCTGAAACTCCAGGGAAACCGCCTTGAAATCGCCAACTTTCTTGGCGAGAAAAAGGCACGCTACGCACGTATTGAACCGGGAGTTACTGCAAAGATTGCAAATGATGAAGTTGTGATCACGGGAATCGACCGTGAACTGGTCGGAATTTCGGCAGCGAACATTGAGCATGCAACCCATATCCGTAACCGGGACCCGAGAGTCTTCCAGGATGGCATCTATATTGTGCAGAGGGGCTGAGATCGATGACTACTGAAATAAAACGGTTAATCCAGGTGCGCGTTGATAAAGGTGCAGTTTTCAAGCGTGATGGATATGGCAAGAAACGACAGCTCTCAGATTCCTGGAGAAAACCCCGCGGACAGCATAACAAACAGAGAGAACAGAAGAAGGCAAAGGGAGCCCTTCCAAAACCCGGTTTCGGAAGCCCGATTGCGGTGCGTGGAATGCACCCAAGCGGATTCTTTGAGGTGTTGGTCTCTTCGGTAAAGGAACTTGAAGGGATTGATCCAAAAACGCATGCAGTCCGGATAGGTGCAACTGTCGGTGATCGAAGACGTGTTGGTCTCCAGGAAACGGCACTTGGTGCAGGATTCAAGGTACTGAATGCCCGATCTGCCGAGTATAAAAGAAACAAAACCAAAAAAGATCGATGCGGAACGGTTTTCTGCGGAACAGAAGAAAAAAGAAGAGAAGTATCCTCAAAATCCAGAATACCTGCGACTCCGGTGAAGAAAGATACGAAGAAGGCAAAGCGACGCCAAAGGCAGAAGAGAAGAAGGCTCCGGCAAAGACGGCAAAAACGCCCGCAAAATCAAAATCAGACAAAGCAGAAAAAACTTCGGAAAAGACCGGGACAAAGACTCCTGCAAAGACGGACAAAAAATCCGGAAAACCGAAAACTGAAAGTCCGGCAAAATCAGCCGAGGCAAAACCGAAGGCAGCTCCTAAGCCGAAAACAACAAAAAAGACCCAGCCAGGGGTGAAGAAGAATGAGTGATGTCGCCAGCCAGAAACGCATCTCCGCCGCAATATTAAAGTGCGGTGTCAACCGCGTCTGGCTTGACCCGGCCCGTATCTCAGATATCGAGAATGCAATCTCTCGGGAGGACCTGAGAGGACTTATTACTGACGGGGCAATCAAGGCACACCAGAAGAAAGGTGTAAGTCGTGGCAGGGCCCGCGCGCGGATCGCAAAACGGTCGTATGGGCACCGCAAAGGTGCCGGGAAAAGAAAGGGTGCAGCAGGTGCCCGCAACCCGAGCAAAACGGCGTGGGTCCAGAAGATCCGTGCAATCAGGAAAGTGCTCGTTGAACTCCGGGATGGAGGGTCGATTGACCGGCATATGTATCGTATAATCTACCGGAAAGCGGCTGGCGGGCAGTTCAGAAGCGTTGCGCATATGAAGGCGCAGATGGAGATCCTCGCAGGGAGGATGAAGTAACATGGCAACAGGATCACGGTATTTTGTACCTTTCAGAAGACGGAGAGAGGGCAAAACCGATTATTACAAGCGTACCAGACTTGTCGTTGCAGATGCTCCGCGAATGGTTGTGCGCAAGACAAACCGTCATATCATCATCCAGCTTGTTACAGCAGAGATGGATGGCGATCGCACGCTTATTGCAGCAAACTCTGCCGAGCTGGAAGCATACGGCTACAAGGGATCGACCTCCAACACACCGGCAGCCTATCTGACCGGGATGCTCTTTGCCGTAAAAGCAAAAAAAGCAGATTATGGCAGGGCTATTCTGGATATCGGCCTCAACCGGGCGACTCTCTGGTGCACGGGTCTTCGCCGCGCTTAAAGGTGCGGTCGAAGCAGGACTTGATGTACCCCACGGGGAGCAGATTCTCCCTTCCGATGAACGGGCCAAGGGTGCACATATCGCGGCATATAATAAAAATGCCGGGGATATTGTTGCGATAGTCGAACAGGCGGCAGACGCAATAAAAAAGGAGCTGGTGTAAATGGCTTATGAAAGAGAAGAGTGGCACCCGGTCACCGGTCTAGGCAAACTCGTCGCTTCTGGAGAAATCAAAAGTATTGACCAGGTGCTTGAGAGCGGCAGGCCGATCAAGGAACCCCAGATCATCGATATGTTCCTTCCTGATCTGGAAGATGAGGTTCTTGATATTGCCATGATGCAGCGCATGACCGACTCAGGCCGCCGCGTTCAGTTCCGTGCTGTCGTAATCGTTGGCAACCGGAACGGTTATATCGGATTTGGTCAGGGCAAGGATGTTCAGGTCGGTAATGCGATCAAGAAAGCGATCGTGAAAGCAAAGATGAATATCATTAAGGTCCAGCGCGGTTGCGGCAGCTGGGAATGCGGCTGTGATGTCAGCCACTCTATTCCCGATGCAGGTCCAGGGAACCGCAGGCAGTGTCCGTGTCACCCTTAAACCAGCACCTCAGGGTATCGGGCTTGTCACGGGGGATATCAGTAAGAAAGTGCTTGAGCTCGCCGGTATCAAGGATGTATGGACATTTGCCCGCGGGCAGACCCGCACGACCATCAATTTTGCAAAGGCCACCTTCAACGCACTTAATGAGACCAATATGATCAGGACAGGGAGGTCTCCGTAAATGTACGCAGTTGTTCAGGTGCGCGGGGTTGTTAAAACCCGTCAGGACATCAAGGACACTCTCAAGATGCTTCGTCTTCACCATATCAATCACTGCGTGCTCGTACCGGACACGCCGGAAAATCTTGGCATGATCCGTAAAGTCAAGGATTATGTTGCTTATGGTGAAGCAGATGCAGCGACAATTGAAACACTGCTTCAAACCCGGGGCAGAGTAATTGGCGATGCACTTTTGACCGATGAGTATATCAAATCGAACTCGACGTACAGCAATATTGCTGAATTCGCACGGGCACTTGCGAGTGGCGAAACGAAACTTCGTGAAATTCCCGGCCTCAAGCCGGTGTTACGCCTTCATCCGCCGCGCAAGGGATACAAGACCACCAAACGAACTTTCCCGCAGGGTGGAGCGCTTGGCTATTATGGTCAGGAGATCAATACTCTCCTCTATAAGATGAGGTGAAGCAGGATGCCAACCAACAAACGTTCAAAGTACCGCGGCTCGCGGACATGCGGTGGCGGTACCCATAAAAACCGGCGTGGTGCAGGAAACCGCGGTGGGCGGGGACGCGCCGGCATCAACGCCCACCACTTTGTCAAGTGGTATAAAGAAATGGGAGGGCCGGTGTTTGGAAAGGATGGTTTCTCCAATTCCTCTACACTTACCGTATCGGTGATGGATATCGGGATCATCGATCAGATAGTTCCATCGCTTCTGGCACAGGGTATTGCAAAAAATGAAGGGGATGTCATTGTGATCAACGTTGCTGAAATCGGCATTGATAAGGTGCTTGGAAGCGGCAAAGTCACAAAAAAACTGAACATCTCCGCACCGGCATTCTCTGAATCAGCGAAAATAAAGATCGAGAAGATGGGTGGAAAGGCGCAAATCGTCTGACCATCCCCGTTATTTTGGTGAAACAATGGGAAACCTGCTGGATCGAATGGAACCCCTCCTCGCTGCGATGCCCGCAGTCAAGAGTCCTGAAGGACACGTTCATTTCAAGAATAAACTGATCTGGACTCTGGGAATATTAATTCTGTATTTTGCCCTGACGAATATTCCTGTATTTGGTCTTGCTCCAACGAACCAGGATTTATTTGCGGCATGGCGAGCACTTCTCGCCGGTGCAAGCGGCTCGATCGTTCACCTTGGTATCGGGCCAATCGTCACGGCATCCATCGTGCTCCAGCTGCTTAAAGGGGCAGATATACTTCATATCGATACGAGTGAGACGCGTGGACAGGTCATGTACATGGGTCTCCAGAAGATTCTCATCCTGGTCATGATCGTTGTTGAAGCCGCACCGAATCTTGTTGGAGGCTTCATGATACCCGATCCGGTCATTGCCAACCAGTTCTTCGGTGGTAATCTCTTCGCGGTCTCTCTGCTCATATTCCTCCAGATCTGTATTGGCGGTGTCCTCGTCTTCCTCATGGATGAAGTGGTGACCAAATGGGGCATTGGTTCCGGTGTAGGTCTCTTCATTATCGCCGGGATATCGCAGGCAATCGTAAACGGATTTATCAACTGGGCACCGGTTGCCGATCAATATCCAGTAGGTTTTTTCCCGCGTCTTATTGCCATTGGTCTTGGACGGGGCAGTTATCTCACATTCTTTGGTAAGGACATCCTTGCATTTGTCACCACAATTGCGATTTTCCTGATTATCGTTTATGTCGAATCGACGCGGATTGAAATTCCGCTCGCCCATGCCCAGGTCAGAGGGGCGCGGGCGCGATTCCCGGTAAAACTGATCTATGCCAGTGTTCTGCCGATGATCCTTGTCAGGGTTCTCCAGGCTAATATCCAGATGGTCGGGATGTTCCTCTCCAATATCAATATTACCATTTTCGGTACATTCAACGGCTCAACGCCCATAAACGGGATCATGTATTACCTTGCCCCGATCAATGGGCCGGATCAATGGATGTGGTGGCTGACCGATCTCGGGCATGCTCCATGGCAGGTTCTATTACGTCTGGGAGTAGATGTTACATTCATGGTGGTCGGCGGTGCGATCTTCGCGCTCTTCTGGATCAAGACAGCAGGGCTCGATTCAAAAGACGTTGCCCGACAGATCCAGTTATCGGGGATGTCCATTCCCGGCTACCGCAGAAATCCGCAGGTACTTGAAAAGTATCTCGACAGGTACATCCCCAGGGTTACCGTAATCGGTGGTGTCTTCATTGGTGTGCTCAGTGTAATTGCAAACCTTTTTGGTGTCATCGGTGCTGTCAGCGGAACAGGATTGCTCCTGACGGTTAGTATTACCTACAGGCTCTATGAGGAGATCGCGAGCCAGCAGATCATGGAGATGTACCCGTTCATGCGGACATTCTTTGGGAAAGAGTAAAACGTGGAAGGGACCAGGATGGATGGAAAAAGAGTCATCATAACCGGAGTACCGGGAGTCGGAAAGACGACGGTCGTCAACGAAGCGCTTAAAAAAATCAAAGAAGAAGGAATCGAGTATACATCAATAAACTTCGGCTCCTTCATGTTTGAAGTTGCAAAGAATGACAACATCGTGCAGGACCGGGACCAGATGCGCACGCTGGATCGCGCAGTCCAGAAGCGTCTTCAGCAGCGTGCAGCACAGGCTATAGCCCAGGTTCCGGGCAATGTATTAATTGATACGCATGCCTCGGTCAAGACCCCCAAGGGTTACCTTGCAGGGCTTCCTGAATGGGTGCTGCATGAGATTATGCCCGATTGTATCGTTCTCGTTGAAACGGATGATGACCAGATCCTCATGCGCCGCCTCACTGATGAAACACGGTCACGGGACAAAGAGGGTTCGCGATCGATAGCAGAACATCAGCAATTTAATCGCTCAATTGCTGCTGCCTATTCGATGCTTACCGGTTGCACGATAAAAATCGTAATAAATGCTGATTTCCTTCTCGAACGTGCTGCAGATGATATGGCAGCCGGTACTCAGGTGAATATATGGATTTTGGAAAGGTCTGGGATAAATACGGAATGTACATCGCGATCATGTTTATGTTCCTGATGTTTTTTGCCTACAGCATTGAGTGGCTGAAAGTGGGAGTCGGGCAGGCTATTGATGCTGTTTTCTCGCCCCTTGTTGACGGATTCAATATCCCCTTTTATGTCCTTATTATTATCCTCTCTGCACTAACGGGGTTATACTCATCAATTATCCAGAAATACACCATCGATTACGAGAAAATGACTGATGTCCAGGAAAGGATGAAGGAATTCCAGACAGAGTATCGCGAAGCACAACTATCTCAGGATGAAAAAAAGATCAAGAAACTGGAAGCAAAAAAAGACCGGGTGATGAAAGAACAGCTTGAAATGTCCCAGCAGCAATTCAAACCGATGGCGTATATACTGGTGCTGACAGTGCCAATCTTTTTCTGGCTGCTCTTCCGGCTTTCTCAGGTGCAGAGTACCATTACCCTGCCCTATGCCGGCACCATTGGTCTGCATGCTCCTGCAATCTGGATAATTCCCGCCTGGATTCTCTGGTATATGGTTTGTTCGATCACCCTGAGCCAGGTGATCAGGAAATCCCTGAATATCGGGGGTCTTTGATGAGGATAACCGTGAGCGGGCTCCCCGGGAGCGGGACAACTTCTCTCTCACGGTATCTTTCAGAACGCCACGGATTTTCGATGATCTCTGCCGGAGAAGTCTTCCGACAGCTTGCAAGGGAACATGCTATGGGGCTGGCAGAGTTCGGTCGTCTTGCACAGGAAAATCCGGAATTTGATAAAATGATTGATGCCCGGCAGAAAGAGATTGCTGCAGGTCGGGACAATATTATTGTTGAAGGCCGTCTTTCCGGATGGATGGTCACGGATGCGGATATCAGGATCTGGCTTTTTGCCCCTATAGGCTGCCGGATAAAGCGGATTGTGTTCAGGGACCAGATTGCGGATGATAAAACTGCGGAGCGCATAACCCTCGAGAGGGAAGAATGCGAAGCGGCCCGGTATCGGAGTTATTATAATATTGATATCAACGATCTCTCGATCTATCAGATTATCCTGAACTCTGAACACTGGAGGGTCGAAGGACTTGGTTCAATTATTGATACTGCGATCGCGCAGCTTGAATTCTCATGAAACCCGCTAATTTCCTTACTCTGCATACAAATGAATATCTCACCGTTCGTCATTCTCAATATCTTCTTTTAACCGGCATGGAAGTCAAAAATCCCAAGCAAGATCAGGGAACGTGATTACATGGTTGAAGGACTTGGAGCGATTATTGATACAGCAATCATGCAGCTGAATCCTCCGGAAACCCAATAATTTCATTGACTCTTATTTTTCCCGCAATCCCAAAATTCTTTTTGGATGAAGGTAATACTAGCGTGGAAAAATCTTCAGTGCCAGACAAAGGAACGTGACGATCTTGGGCAATACTATTACAATCCAGCTTGTTCAGGCGTGGAGTGGGGATGAAATTGCAAATCTGTACCGTGCCGGGGGGTGGTGGAAGGAGGAGTATGATCCAAGGGAGTGCCCAGGTTGATCAGTGGCAGTTTTCTGTTTGCTGTAGCGGTCGATCAGGAAAATGGTCATGCGGTAGGGATGGGAAGGGTCATTTCTGACGGGGTTTCAGATGGATATATTCAGGATCTTGTTGTGCTTCCGGAATACAGGAAAACTGGGATCGGCGCCCGGATTGTCTCGACATTAGTAAAAAAATGTATTGACTCAGGGATTTCCTGGATTGGGCTTATTGCAGAACCGGGAACCGAAAATTTTTATCTCCCCTTCGGTTTTCACCCCATGGAAGGATATATCCCGCTGATATTCCGGAGTGATGAATGATGCTTACTCAGGAAGATTTCAAACCTGTTACACTTGCAGATCGTGCTTTTTTCGAGAATCACTACGCACAATATCCACAGACACACAGTGATAATACCTTCACAAATATGGTCTGCTGGAATCATTACGCACACTACCAGTATGCCTATGAGCGAAAAAATCTCATCATTGCAAGCACCATTGATGGCACAACGCGGTTCCGTCCGCCAATCGGTCCAAGGGATCCTCAGCTCCTCAAGTCATTGATACGACTCGCTTCGGATGTCAGCGACAATGAACCGGTCGTATTGATTGATCCTGAAACCGCCAGCTGGATGCGGGAGATTTGCCCGGGAATAAATCTCGTACCAGATCGCAACCATTTTGAATATGTTTACCGATCTTCGGACCTGGCTACACTTCCCGGGAAAAATTATCTGACGATACGTCACCAGATAAATAAGTTCAGGCGCAATTGCACCAGCTCAGTAGAGCCAATTATCCGGGAAAACTGGGAGGAAGTCAAAAGATTTCTTATCGAATGGTGCGAATGGAAGGGATGTGAAAATGATCAGGTTCTTGCTCACGAAAAGGAAGCAGTTTTTTTTGCAATTGATCATTTCGACGAGCTTTCGGTACGAGGATTGATTATTCGTGTCTTTTCAAAAATTGGTGCCATGTCCCTGTTCGAACCCCTTAATGCCGATACAGCGTTGGTCCATTTCGAAAAAGGACTGCCTGAATGCGAAGGGATCTATAAAGTTGTCAATGCCGAAACCGCATCATTACTGACAAAAAAATATCCCTATATTAACCGGGAAAGTGATCTGGGCATTCATGGTCTCCGTGAAGCAAAAATGCGCTATCATCCGCATCACATGGTTGAAGTTTATTCTCTGAAACGGGATTCATGAAAACACGCGAGTATTTCATGGAATTCGGATTACCGTTTTCAGAGCGTAAATTATATAAGTGCAATGTATGCCAGAATACCTGACGCAATAATCTTCACGGCGATGGCGGCAACCAGCATCCCAAGGACTTTTCCCATAATATCTGTTACGACATCCCCGAGTATACGCTGAATATCTGCTGCGAAGTATAACACCAGCCATGTAGCGACCAGCGCAAGGGTAATTGCAATGAAAGGAATAAGGAGACCATAGTCTCTTGAAAGAAGCATAACGGTGGTAATCGTACCCGGGCCACATAAGAGTGGGGTTCCGATAACAACACCCGCAGCCGTTGTTGAATGTTCTTTGCAGTGTCCAATCTCAATACCAAGTGCTTCCTGAATACCAAGAAGAAAAAGCAGAATCCCCCCAGCGATCTGGAAGCTTGGCATGTTGAGACCGAGGATATCAAAGATCGTCCGGTTGAAAACCAGAAACAGGTACATCAGTCCTCCCGCAACCCCAACAGCAATGAATGCCTGTTTATGGATCTCCTGGAAAGTCTGCCCCTTCGTCATTGCAGCAAATATTGGTACGGACAATATCGGGTCAAGAATAATGAACAATGCCGCAAACGAATAGATGATTCCGGGAATTATATCCTGCATAGTCTGTTAAATGATACGCTCTGATTGTGAATAAAATTGCGTGATTTACCGGATTTGGATCAACGTGAACAAGTTCCCTTTACACCACGAAGTAAATTATTAGGATTGAGGCTGTTGAAATGGCGCCTATTGCAGCTACCAGGCGGGATCTTATATCCATCACAAGTATCCAGGAGGCGAGGCAGAAAAAGACGTAGGGAATCAATGTTGTGATCACTGAGATTGTTGCAAGCTGATCAAAATGATTGGAAAATAGCAGGAGCCCCCCGCTCACTATACAACCTGCAACAAGCGCATATGCCGGAGTCCCCCGGTTATTTAAATCCCGGATCAGGGGAATGGAAAATCCGACAGACATAGACTGGAGTATCCGGGAAGTACCGACTATGTAGGCATTTATTGCCGAGAGCATCGCGACGATACCGATACAAGCGACAAAAGGACCTGAATGACTAAAAAGGATCCCGGCAGCGGTGGCAATCGGAGCAGGTGAGGTGGAAAGTGCTTCTGTACCTACACTACCGATGAGAGAGATATTGAGAAGGATATATACCGATACAACAATTCCCATGACCAACAGAAGGGACCGCCGTATGAGCGTTGGATCCCGTGTCTCCTCAACGGGTATCGCGCTGATCTCAAAACCGGTAAACGGCCAGTACACAATGATAATTGTCGCGAGAAGACCTGTTGCACTGAACGTGATCCGGGGTTCGAAATTATGGGTGTTGATAAAGGGGATGAGCAGGAGAGAAATTATCACCAGAGGAATAATTTTGAGTGTTGTAAGGATATTTTCCGTAGTCCCTGAAAATGAGATACCGGCAATATTAAGCCAGCAGAAGCCCCCGATGACAATGAGCTCGATGAGCAGCACGTTGGAAAAACCAAAATAAGTTATATACTGACCAATACCTGCCGCGATGGTTGAGATCCCAAAGAGGGAAGAAATGAGATAGAGGACGATGAGGCACAGTGCGATCCGTGTACCGAAAACTGACGTAAAAAGAGAATAAAAACTATTGGATGACGTGAAACGGGAAGATACTCTGGCGAGAGAAAGAAGAACACAGGAGGCGGATACGGCAACAATTACCCATGCAATGAGCGACCAGGGACCGCTCAGTCTGGCGGCGATACCAGGCACCACAAATATACCCGGAACCAATTGTTCCCCCTACCCCGAGACTGACGAGTTCAAACAACCCGAGTGATCGTTTGTACGTATTGACCTCTGCCATTGATCACCACTTCATACTTGCCGTATACACAATTTATAATAGCCGGTAATCTCCATCATCCTTTTATCTGGCTCTTCTTAAAAATACGTGGAGGAGGGCTTCATCAGGAGTGAATTTTCCTTATGGCAAAAGCAGCAGTAACACAAAAAAAAGTCGTAACGAAAAAGGCAGAAAAACCGGTCGCAGCGAAAAAGAAAGCACCATCAAAAAAGGAAGCTGTACCACTTATGAGATACAAGTGCAGGATCTGCGGGTATATCTATTCTCCTCTTCGGGGGGAACCGCATAATGGCATTCCTGCAGGCACCGCTTTTGAGGATCTGCCTGACACGTACCTTTGTCCGGTATGTGGATTTCAGGGAAAAGGAAAGATTGGCAAGTGGGGCTTTGAGGAGTGGCGGCCGACACGCTATATCTGTTCCATGTGCGACTATATTTACGATGAGAAACGTGGAGAACCGCACCGGGGAATCAAGGCCGGGACAAAATTTGAGGACCTGCCCGAAGATTATGTCTGTCCGGTCTGTGCAACCGATCCAAAAATCGTCCTGCGGTACGGGAATGTTCTCAAGCAGGGATTTTCTCCTCTCTATGATTAAGAAGAAATTGCCCGGTACTTTCTTTTTTTATTAAACGGGTAATCCCCGAAACGGTTATACCATGAAATGGATTGGTATCGAATTGATACCGGTCATGGAAAAATGAACCATATTCCGGAATATCCGTGTACCTGTGCCGCTATCTATCGCTTGTAAAGGGCATTAATACCAAATGAATTTATTGTTCGATGATTGCCATGGCCATACTGGTAAAGAAAATATTTTCATTCGAAAGTAGCCAGCAAAAGACGCAATTCTATAAATGTCCCGGCAGTTTATGCCAAAAATTAAAGAAAAAAATCAGAAATATCTCTCATCTGAATCAATGCTAGAGAGATCATAAACCATCAACCGGAATAATTATCATCCATCATCGTTGCTTTATTCCAGGAAGGTGATGTCAAAATCCAGAGCAGATAATCGTCTTCATTGACGGCGTTGGATAAGAACCAGTCAGCTTTTAGTTATTCAGAGGGGGGGTAAGGGTAGATCAGTCTTTCCCTGTGATGTGAAAAAACCCAAAGAGTCCCTCCCGTCGTCCTCCTCCTTCTCCCGGTTTCCAGAGAATGTCCTGTCAACGTTCTGAAGGAATCACCTTAAGTATTCCACCTGCGGGATCGATAAAATAATTGTAATAGATCAAAGAGCATCAGATTTTCCCGCGATCTCCTATAAAAAATCGCATTTGATCATTTCGTTATAATGAGGATTGAGATCTCAATGTGCCCCCCAACTGTGATGAACATTACCCGACCGACAGGGTGTCCCCGATGTGCTCTGGGGACTAAAAAACAGAAACCGTGAGTAAACCTCCCTGCCCCGCTATGCCTCGGAAAAGCTCTGAGGCGAGGGATTTCCGTGAATTAGATTTCGTGTTTCGGGTGTGAACTCCAGTACATACACACCTCTACAGCAAATTATGAAAATTCATGTCAGAGAATCTGAGCACCTTCTCCGAAAAAAGCAACAAATTCGGAGCGGAAAAAAAAATTAAATTAATTTAAATATGGGGTGGTTTTCTGCCTTGACATCGATTCCAAGAGGACGCATTGCCTCAAGTATTACGATATCCGTGTAGGCTTGTGCGGTGATCATTGCTTCGACGTTCTCTATTGGGCCGTACATGATAAGGTTTGCACCGAGCGTGCTGGCGATCATGTTACAACCGATATCGGGAGCGGACCATGCTGCCTGCTTGATACCCTCTATCCCACCGAGGTAATGGTGTGACATCTGCTCGAGGAGGAGATCCTTACCCTTGTATCCTGCTGCCAGGACTGAGGGAGTTTTGCTGGTTCCTTTCCAGCGTTTGAGCCAGGTCCATGCAACGGTCATGTTGTGGTACGCACCACCGGTCGGGTAGCCGTGGATGGCCTTACAGGCAAGAATCTCACGGTATGCACTTCCTGAACCGAGACCGAGCGGGGTCGCTGCTGTGTCAAGAATCGGGCGTTTGATCCCGCACTCTTCAGCAATCTGCAGCATTCCCTTCGTCTGACCTGCAACGCCTCCTTCAGCAAGGACCTTTTCCCTGCCGGGAACGGACGGGTCAGCCGGGTTGAAGGCAAGAACAATTGCCGCATCTACGTCACTGTTCTTGAGTGCCTCCATGTTCTCTGCCTGGATTGAACCGTTGATCGAGTTATAGATCGCACGGTGGGCGAGCCCGACATCAGTCACATATTTGCAGGCATGTGCCAGCGCCTTGGGTACTGACGAGTCCATCAGGAACGCGGTCTTGTTGTCGATTTTATCGAACCAGCTGATGTAACTCTCGAATGCTTCCGGGAATTCCGCGAGGATCTGGATGAAATGCGGAATACCGGTTGCATCAGAGAGTTCCTGACAGCGGTTCCACAGGGCCTCTGCCTTTGGTTTGTCGATCTTTCCCGTCTTGTCATCGAGCACGATCTCGTGCTTGTTGTAGAAGATCGATGCGGCCAATACGGTAGGGTACTCGCCGGGCTGTCCACCAAGTTTAGTGCCGTTGAAGTCCCAGACACTCTGTTCTTTTTCAAATTTGAACATTTCTTTTACACCTCCATTACACCATTGTCATCAATTTCTGGTACAAAAACAGCAGCATCACAAATACGATTAATCCTGCAACCAAGCCGTACAGTATGCCGATATCTCGTCCGATCTTTCTTCCTACACGCTGCGCAACCTCAGCATCCACGAACTCGATCTTCTTCTCGATCTTATCGAGTTTCTTCTCAATTTCGAGGAACTGGGGATTTGCACCTGCCGCGGCAGTCTCAATACCGCCTGCAGCTTCCTTGACCTCAACGACAATGGGATCTGCAGCGAACGCGCCCGGGTCACGGGCTTTCAGTTCGTTCATTTTTGCCTTGATTGCGCCGAGGTCTTCGCTTTCCATGATGTTGACGACTTCGATCTGTTCCTGGAAGCGCTTGATGTGTGTATCATTGAGGTTCTCAATGAAGGGAATAGCGCCTTCAGCGCCGACGACCCTGCCATCCTTCACACCACCCTTGTGGAGAGCGATCATGGTCTGGCCGGCGAGGTGACCTTTGACCTCAGTACCACAGCAGAGCATGAAGCGGATGTTGGGGTTGGATATGATGTTGGCGATGACCTTTTCGAGGCCGAGGTTTTCTGTCTTGCAGGATCCGCATAATGCAGCGCCTGCATCACAGAGTCCTTTTTCATCGAGGTGTGAGCCCATGGTAACAATGGCCACCGGGCTGTTAGCGTCACCTGAGATAAAGTCTCCTTTGACTTTCGGCCATCCACTTGCTGGTGATTTCTTATCTGCCATCTCTTTCACCTCATCCCACCAGTAACGCCGGAATTAAAATCAGGATCAAGGCAAAGAGCAATCCTGCCATAAACCCGATCGCACCGGATGCGCTGACTGCCGAGTCAATTTTGTTCGTCCGTGCCAGGATCTGTGATTTGTAGCGGATGTTTTCCACCATATTTTCGATCGCAACCATCCTGATGGGTCCTGTTGATTTTGCTTCTTCTGCCATCTCTTTCACCTCATCATCATGAATCCGACCAGAGCGAACGAGATGATCAGACCGATCATCAGGCCTTCGATCTTACCTGAATAGACCCCGGCGGCAAACTTGTCCCGGTATCCGATATCCGTCACCATCTTTTCGATGACTTTCAAACGGCTCGTGATGATAGCCATTTCACCGGAAATCGGCTGTACTTCACCGCCAGTCTCTTCTGCGCCACCTGCAGCTTCCTTGACCTCAACGACAATGGGATCTGCAGCGAACGCGCCCGGGTCACGGGCTTTCAGTTCGTTCATTTTTGCCTTGATTGCGCCGAGGTCTTCGCTTTCCATGATGTTGACGACTTCGATCTGTTCCTGGAAGCGCTTGATGTGTGTATCATTGAGGTTCTCAATGAAGGGAATAGCGCCTTCAGCGCCGACGACCCTGCCATCCTTCACACCACCCTTGTGGAGAGCGATCATGGTCTGGCCGGCGAGGTGACCTTTGACCTCAGTACCACAGCAGAGCATGAAGCGGATGTTGGGGTTGGATATGATGTTGGCGATGACCTTTTCGAGGCCGAGGTTTTCTGTCTTGCAGGATCCGCATAATGCAGCGCCTGCATCACAGAGTCCTTTTTCATCGAGGTGTGAGCCCATGGTAACAATGGCCACCGGGCTGTTAGCGTCACCTGAGATAAAGTCTCCTTTGACTTTCGGCCATCCACTTGCTGGTGATTTCTTGTCTGCCATATCAGCCCACCTTGATTAGCTGGAATGCAATGATTCCGGCAATGAATAGTCCGATTGCGAGCCCGTACCAGAATGAGGTGATGGTGCCTGCGATCGCGAGACCCTTTTCCCTGTTGGGGAATGACGCAAGCAGATTGCCTTCGCCTGAGAGCATGTTGACAAGATCATCGCTGGTCGCTTCAAGGACCGCGACTTTCTCAAGAACCGGCGAGAGAGATTCTCCGGCGGATGTCACAAGCCCGATCATAGGATCAGCGACAAGCCCGAATTCCGGAAGTACCTGGATGTATGCCATTAGTGTCCCTCCATTTCAGGAATCGGCTTTGCATCAAGCCATGAGGCAGCGTCGCGCTTTGACAGGCAGATATACTCGTTGTAGGTATATGCCCACCCGGCTATCGCAATAATAAGCGATATAATCGCAGATCCTGCGCTGATTAACGCAAACGACATGATAGCAGCGACGATCATGCTCAAAAAACCACATTCTGCGGTCAGCATGAGCATCCTGTCCTGTTTCCATCCGGGTCCCAGACATGCGTTGAACGGGTGCTGGATTGCGATAACTCCCAGAAGGAATGCAACAGCAATAAGTCCGCCGCCAATGAATGAAATCTGGTTGGAACTTACGGTCATGCCGAGCATGGAGATCGTACCTGTGGTCAGACCGGCAAACGTGAATCCACCGGTAATCAATGCTGCGAATCCCATGAGGGAAAGTGCACCAACTGCTGCCATCTCGGTAAGTGCCTGAACCATTGCCGGGATCTTCATGTTCAGGATATTATTTGAAACATACCCGAGAATGAACCCGATAACAGCTGCCAGAACGAGTGCGACAATGGGAGCTCCCATGCCGAATATTGGCTTGGTGGCAAGGAGCATCGCCATAACACCTGAACCGAATGCTATCATACCCGCTGACGGGACACCGGTACCGATACCATCAGCTGCACAGCACTTTGATGGTGTGACTCCCCCAGATCAATGCGGTAACCACCGCAAGGCCACCGAAGAATGAGAACATCTCGGTGTTGGTGAGCACATTGAGGTACGTCAGGTAGAGACACACGAGTGTGCCTACGAGTCCCGCGATCATAATCTTATTGTGCGGGATGCCTCCTTCAATTACTTCAACTTTTACTGACATCTTCAACACCTCATAGTGCAACGATCAGAATCGCTACAAACCCGCAGAGTGCTGATGCGACAGCGGATGCAACGATTGACCGTGGCCAGCGCTTGAATTTCGGGTCGTGGGGTCCTTCGATCGTTCCTGTGATGTTGTATGCGGTCAGCACTGCGTTCACGAGGAACAGACCAACAGCGAAAATACCTGCGGCCCCGACTGCGATTGGCATTACCTGTGCGGCTGGAACACCCATTATGGTCGGGAGGGTTGTCTCATAGAGCTGCAGGAGCTGCAGGTAAATCAACGTACCTCCAGCGCCCCCGAGGAAACCTCCAGTGACGCCTCCTACAAATGATACAAACGGCAGACCATGACCCTCTGTTCCCTGGGATTTGAATTCAGCCTGTGTATCTCCGGTGATGGGGTCTTTTGCGACCTTCCCTGATGCTGAGGGAATACCCATGCCGAATACGTAGATGAAGTTCACCATCATACAGGTGATTGCCATCATCAGTCCGCCACCGACTCCACCGGTGATTGTTGCAATGACCCAGCCCTGTTCAGCTGCCCACGCACCACCGAAGAGACCGGCAAGGCCTGCACCAGCTGCGAGCATCGCAACACCAGTTGCAATACCAGGAGCCTGACCCATAGCTGCCGGAGCACCACCGACGGGTACGAAGTGCGTACCGAATCCAATCAGGACACCGCCGATAATGATACCGATAAGTGCCATGAGACCAATGCCCGGGGATACATACCAGCATAGTGCAAGGATGATAAGAAGCATGACGACACCCACCGCCATTGCGGTCGGGTTCATGGCCCCTCCGGCCTGTGGTTTCAGCTGCAACTGCGCTCATGATACCACCTTTGCTTCCGTGTAGGGCCCGTAGTTCCTGCGTGCCCAGACTTCAATGTACCTGTCGATAACGGTGAAGATGAGGATCATCAGAATACCGACAACAATTGCCCCCCACCCGGCACTGACGGTTTCAAAGAGCATCGTTCGCCAGATTTCAAGAAATACGATCAGACCAAAACAGACACCGGATGCGGAACCACCAATCTTATGGGTGAAAAACCCATTGTCCAGCGAATTGCGTTCGCCGGCTTCAGCGTAACGAACGATATTCCCTGACGCTGAAATCGGGACACCGGCACCGAACTTCTGGTTCTGGTACTGACGTTCTTTTCCATAGTACGGGTTGCCCGTAGCAGAGCCTGCTGCGCCAAGCGCAATACCCCATATCAGACCGAGCAGCGGCAGCGGGAACGGGTGTCCCAGAGCACCGTTGATCAGGTGAGAGAGTGTTACGACAGCGAATATTGCGATGAAGGCATGTGCCATGGTGACCGAGGTCATGGACTTAAGGATGTCCACGTAGACCGGTTGCCCGAACTTGGCGAGACTTGCCGTCCTGCCAAGATACGCGGTGGTCGCATAAACGCCCTGGACTAACGCTGCGAGAACAGAGCCAATGACGATCGCGAGAACCGGATTCATCTGCATCGCCATAAAAGCCCATGCAAGACCCGCTCCGAGTGCACACCAAAGACCGTATGCTGGGGGTTCACCAGCAACCGCCTTGTTGAAGATGCGGTGAATGAACCCCATCTGCGGAGCGAGCTGAACCTGTGAGTTCGGGTCACCCTGAGACCCGATGTTGGATTCAGTATCTTCCGCAGAACCGGCTATAGTGGCAAGAGCTCCTGCCAATGCAGTAATTCCAATGCCAAATACAATTTCTACCATTTAGCCTCCTCCCTGCGTGCTAATGCACGAGAGTATTCAAAATGCAATGCCACGCACATTGAGTTAAAACTCTTTGTGGTTAGTGTAAATTTAGTGAGATCTTAATTAAAAGGTTTCGAAACTTAATTTTCGAGATTGCACTATAAAATGCCCGAATTATAAAATCAGCGTTAATATCGGATTATTTAATCATGTAAATTTACTTTAATGAAAAAAAAGTTTAGTTGATTTAGGATATCAGATCTGGGAAGGATAAATCTCCTCTCCGGAGCTGACAGTCTCACCTGATTCTTTATCGTGATACAATCGATCGCATCAATGTCATCACACCGGGTTTTACCGGCTTCCGTGGCGACGCCCTCCCGAAGGACTCCGTTTCCATCACCGGTGTGTCGAACATCTCCTTGTTCATCCGGTCATTAATCTCTCCGAAAATCCGTTTATAAGCTACACAATGCGGGTCAACCCCCCGGATCTCACCCGGTGTCGGTGCCATTGCATTATACGGACACCCACCCCGGCAATACCGGATATGAGAACAAGCCGAGCATGAAGAATCCACGTATTCCTTAAACCGGCTCATCAGTTTCCCCGCCTCCGACCGCATAAGTTCATCCATACCGGGTTGATCCCGCACATTTCCCATGACATATTCCGGCATCCCTACGAACCGGTAGCACGGATAGATACTCCCATCCGGGCCGACCGCGAAGGTGTTTCCCATGCAGTCAACGAATGTACAGACAGTGCCCCGCCGGGTAAACACGCACCGGCACAGGTCGTTAATATTCATCACGTCGATCTCGCCCATGTGTTCGAGGGATTTATCCAGCAGGTAGACCAGCAGTTCCCCGTATTCTGCAGGTTCAAGTGCCCATTCCCTGGGATTTTCTGATCGGAGAGAGGGTAATGCCGGATGCAATTTTAACGTGAAACCATTTTTTAAGAAGAAATCAAAAATTTCCTGACGATACTTGACTGACTTATTGGTAAACGTGCATATGAACCTGACGTTAAGGCCATGAGCCCTCGCGATTTTGTAGCCTCTCATGGTCTTTTCAAAATATCCCAATCCCCGCTGTGAATCAGTAATGTTTTCAGGCCCGTCGATGCTGGAACCGACTGGTACATGGTACTCGGCAAGTAGCCGGGCAATCTCCGGAGTCATCCTCCAGAGATTTGTCTGCATGGCAAACTCCGGGTTAAGATCCGTAATTCATCTGTGAGGAGAGGTAATGCCTGGCGATAGAAACCGGCCCCCGCAAGAAGTGGCTCTCCCCCGTGGAAGGTAAATGTGACCCTGTCAGACCGGAAATCCTTAAGCCAGGTAACAACGTCCTTTATCGTATTGATGTCCATTATGGGAGATCCCTCCTCAGAACTCCAGCAGTAACTGCACTTTGAAGGACAACCGAGCGTTGGTATGAGCATGATGTGGAAGGGATTTTTCATTAACCAGTTTTACCCTCCTTAACAGTATAATTGTTTTCTTTGAAGCCTGTATTTTATAAAAACAGTGAAAATCGCATTTTTTATATAAAAAAAGGAATTGATAAAAAAAATCTATTCCGTTTTCCCTTTTGTTCTCTTGAATGGTTCAGACTGCATTTCTTTTATCGTCCGCTTTTTTTGTTTCACGAGATATTGGCATTTTTTTTGGATCGGATGGTTTCATACCTCTGACCTTTCGATCTTAAGGACAACATAGGGAAACCTGCCAAATGTCCCGAAGGCCAGCCTTCTGAGGAATCCGGAGACAGTATTGGATTGATAGCGTGTCAGGCTGAACCGGTCGCAGAGTTCGTTTACAGTATTCCATTGTTCATCAGAACCGTTCTCCTCCATGAACTGTTCAAGTAGTTCGGGAATGCCGGTATATTTTTTCATTGCCCAAAGGTTAGCCAGAAATTATCGTAAAAATATCCTTGATTAGGATTCAATCTTCTGCACCAGATTCTCCATCACTGCACTCACGGCCTTCCATGTGGGAGAATCTACGTGTCGGAGGATGTATGGGCGACCTTCATCTCCGGCTTTCACCATCTCCGGGTCAAGTGGAATCGCACCAAGAAACGGCACACCAAGATTCTCAGCGGCTTTTTTTCCACCGCCCGTGCTGAACAAGTCAATGGTCTCTTTGCAGTGAGGACAGATCATACCGCTCATATTCTCGATAATCCCTATAACCGGCAGTTCCAGTTTTTCGATAAACTTCACTGCCTTGACCGCATCGAGGACTGCAACATCCTGGGGGGTGGTCACGATGACTGCCCCTTTTACATTGGGGGCGAGATGGGCAATGGTTAACGCCTCATCACCCGTTCCGGGTGGAAGATCAACAACAAGATAATCAAGTGAACCCCAGTTCACTTCGGCAAGAAATTGATGGATTGCTCCCATCTTCATTGGCCCGCGCCAGATAACAGGGGAACTCGTATCAGGCAGCAGGAATGCCATCGACATGACTGCAAGGTTCCCGGTCACATGAACGGGCTCTATGGTATGGGCAAAGACGGACGGTCGCTGGTCTTCAATACCCAGCATCTTGGGAATACTGGGGCCATGGAAGTCCAAGTCGAGCAGGCCAACATTTCTTCCATGGCTGGCAAGGGCGAACGCGAGGTTAACCGAGACCGTAGATTTTCCCACGCCGCCCTTTCCGCTCAGCACGAGAATGACGTGTTTCACATCAATCTTTGCTTTTGGAGGCAAGCCTTTGGGAGCACTTTTTGGAGCATCCTGCGGGTGTCCTGAGGAACAAGTCGGACAATTTTCATCACAATTCTGGGGTTCAGCCGTTTGGTTTGTTGTCATGATAATGTATCAGTTAGGATGATTACGCAGCGTTTTTGCGCAATCAGTCATTCTTCTCTTCTTCAGTAACCTGAGAGAGGATCTCTTCAGTAGTCCCGATCTGAATGATCTTTCCGCCCCGCATCAGGGCAAGCCGGTCGCAGATGTCCCGCACAAAGTCCATATCGTGGGACACAACAATGAAGGTCTCATCCATTTCATCGCGGGCATGCAGGATCGAGTGTTTGACATCCTGTTTGGTGATCGGGTCCATGGTGCCGGTCGGCTCGTCGAGGATCACGAGACGAGGCTCTTTAATGAGTACCTGGGCAAGTGCGACCCTGTGCCGCTCCCCGTCAGAAAGCTCTCCCGGGAACCGGTTCAGGATCTGCCGCGATTTTTCATCGGTAAATCCTGCCATCATGAGTGTGACAACCGCTTTTCTTTGTGCAAACTCTTTGGGAAACTCGAGACCGATCGAATCGGTCAGGTTATCGAGGATGTTGCGGTGCGGGAACAGGTCGTACTCCTGGTGAAGGAGCCCGATGTATTCCTTCGCCCGTCCCCGCTCGTCAATACCGGGTCTTGTCATGTCCACCCAGTCATCGCCGATCAGGATATTCATCTCGCCGCTCGTGGGTTCGATGATGCCGGCGATGATCCGGGAGAGTGTGGTCTTCCCCGCACCACTCCTGCCGATGATGCCGAAAATTTCCTTCTTCTGGACATCGAATGTCACGCTGTTGACGGCCCTGACCACACCTCTGTCAACAGAGATATAACGCTTGGATACATCACGGGCTGCAATAATTTTTTCGCCAAGTTCCGGTGGTGCTGGTTCATCCAGCTCGTGATAGTCTTTGACAAACGAGCGGATTACCTTCTTTGGCGAACCAATGGCTGCTATACTGCCGTCGGCCAACAGGATCGCCCGGTTTGCCATATCCTCGATCACGTGCGAGAAATGTGAAGTGACGATCATGCCCATGCCGTTCTTTTTTGCTGCTTCAATGAGCATGCCATGAACCAGCCGTGCAGTCTCAGGATCGAGGGTGCCGGTCGGTTCATCAGCAAAAAGCATGGCCGGGTTCTTGGCGAGCTGCCGGGCGAGCACGACCCGTTGCTTCTCACCACCAGATAAGTCCCGGGCGATATGCATCATACGGTGGGATAGTCTGACCTGGTCGATGAGATCAGCGGCACGGTTGATGGCGTATTCCTGAGGGTAATTGATGTCATCAAGTGCGTGGAGAACGTTTTCGATTACCCGGTCATCACCATAGAGTGCGAACGTGCGCTGGAACATAATCGCAGTCCGGTTCATGACCCGGGACTTCATCCCATCAGTCTTCTCGTCCCAGAGATCGATATCAACTGCCACGAGATCTCCACCGCACTCGGGACATTTTGTACCAGCCCGGCTCTGGACGTCCATGAACGAACAGCGATCGCAGGCAGCCATATGATAGATGATGGAGCCTTTCGTCGGCGGTTGTTCGACGCCCCGCAGAAGGTGCATCAGCACGCTTTTGCCGGCCCCGCTCCTCCCGATAACGCCAACGATCTCCCCTTCCGGGATCTCAAATGACACATTGTTCAGGACCCGTGTGTCATTGAAATCCATGGAGAGGTCCTGTACACTGATGAATGGTTTTGACATATTCTCCTCTCCTTCAAATGACGGTTATTTTTCGTCAGTCTTTTTCCGGACTGGTAATTTTTGAACATCTGCTTTTCGCGCACAGCCTTCGGTGCAGTTCTTGCAGGGTCCCCGTCCCCTCCCGAGAATCCGTCCCCGTTTCAGAGGCCCGGTTCCATCAAAGTTCGGCATGGAAAATCCTCATTATATCACTGATGGAATTATTACACATATGAGCATAAAGATTTAAGGATCCGGTACAAAAGAAACAGTAAGCGGGGGGGCACCACGCGGTCATCTCCCGGTCGCCAGCAAGGCGCCGGCGTGCTGGTTCTCGCTCTTCCGCTTCGATCTGGTATGGAAATCTCTATTTTGAACCGGGTGCACCAACAACGATCTTCAACGCGGCCGTGATCATCTCGGCCGGGAATCCCATCACCATCTCATCATCGGCAATTCCGGAGAACTTCCTCGATCCATCACACCCAAGAGAAAAATTTGGCAATCCGGTCAGATATGTCTGGGCAAGTTTGAGCATGTTCCGTGGAATCGTCACAATCATGACGATTTGCGGTGCGAACGGTGTTTTTTCGAGAGGGGCAAACCACGTTGCATACGTATCCCCAGGCCGAGATGGGGTACTTTATCGATAGTCCGTTTGCAGGCAGCAATGCTGTCATATTTTCCCATTTTGAAATAAAAATCACACCTCTTTAACGTCGGTGTTATTTCACGGAGGCCCTGGGCCTACGCACCTCGTCATACTCGTATCTCCCGGAGGTCGCATAGAATATTTTCCCCACATTCCGGGCAAGATTCACCATCGAACAGTGCCGGATTGTTTTGTCGAGCTCCTCCAAACCTCGGGAATCTCTTCCCTGCTCGTCGCGAACTTGATAGCTACCGGAGAACCTTTCAGTCCTAGAACTTTTCTGAAGATTTCAGATGCCTCGGCATAATTAATAGGTATTTTTCATGGGTTCATTACTCATATTGTCGCTTCAAAACATCCCGTATAGGTAATCCATAATTGCCCATATGAGCGAAAATACTTAAACATTGGTGAACGTGAGGAAAAGTGATTGACCCTAATTACCGGGAGCACTTCGGGCACCGCCCTTCCGCTGCTTTTGTACAGCCGGCCATCTCAATCCCTTTCCCATTCACAAGCGCATCGGCAATTTTCCGTCTGGCTTCATGCAGGTCCCGCCATGCGGTCTTACGGGAGACACCGAGTTTTTCGGCAGCTTCTTCCTGTTCCAGTCCGTCGAGATCGACCAGACGAATCAGTTCAATCTCCTCAGGCTTGAGTGAGATCCCTTCGTTCTTTTCACCAAGGCAGCAACAGGGCTTGTAGCATCGCCTCTCCCCAATTCCTTCGATAATACGCCGGACGCGAGGCCTTCCCCGCCGGGGGCATTGGAGTATTTCTGGATCTTCGCTGTCCGTCATTCATCAATCTCCTGTGATCAATTATTTTTATCAGTAGGAATTAATATTTTCACTGGCGTTTGGTGTGATCACCCTCACCATCTTTTACAATTTGTCTTCGGTAAAAAAAGGATGTTTTTTTTATTGACAGCGAGGCCCATGACCGCAGCGGTGGGGTGCGTTTTTGGCATCATCATCGGATTGGCAGCAGCAGGAATTACCGAATTTTAGAGGGGACGTGCAGGCTTCCCGGTGGCTGACATTGTCTGAATTCTGTTCGTGTTTTTCACCGCACGCGCAGGTGTGTTCATCGATACAGCCTCGTCGTTGAGGGGCAGACGTTTCAGTGTTGTTGATTTTGCGTGTAGTTGGTTCTTGCATTGTGTCACCAATCGTACCTGGTATCGTACGATAATTACTCATATGCGCATAAATCATTTAAACGATCGCATCATACCATAAAAATGACGGAAACAAATGAAATGAACGTTCTGACAACGCTCTCTAAGTCGCAGGAAGGAGAGATCTCATCATCTTTTAGGAGTGATACTTTTCTATGAAGCCACAGCTTTCCCTGACGGTTTTTGTCGATAACACGATTCTGACGGACCATTATTTTATAGGTGAGGCAGGGCTCTCATTTATCCTTGAAACGAAGGAAAAAAAGATCCTGTTCGACACCGGATACTCGGATGCATTTCTTGCCAATGCGGGAAAGATGGGGATCAGCCTGCGTGATCTGGATTACGTCTGTACTCTCGCACGGGCATCGTGACCATACCGGGGGGCTGGGCCCACTTGCCGGTCACCTGACCGAAGCGAAGATCAAAGCACTACCCTTTAACGTACCGGAACTGGTTGCCCACCCCCGTTGTTTTTACCCGCGGCCGAAGTTCCCGCTTGAGAATATTGGCTCGGTCCTGAGCGAAGCGGACGTGCGGAGGCATTTCAGGGTTAACCTGTCTGATACACCCTTGTGGATAACAGAGGATCTCGTCTTTCTGGGAGAGATCCCCCGTAAGTTCTCGTTCGAGTGGACAGACCCGGGAACGCGAAAGATCGTTCTGCCTGACGGAAGCACGGAACCTGATCTCCTGCTGGATGATTCTGCTGTCTCTTTCCGCTCCGATGAAGGACTCGTCATTGTCACCGGCTGTTCGCACACAGGGATATGCAATATCACAGAATACGCCCGGGAAGTCTGCGGGGAACGAAAGGTGATTGATATCATAGGTGGTCTGCACCTTCTCACTCCCGGGCAAGAGAGGGTAAAAGAGACGGGAACATACCTGCGAAACTTCCACCTCAAAGCTCTGCATGCCTGCCACTGTACATCGCTTCAGGCAAAACTTGCACTGGCAAGCTATTGTCCCGTTCGGGAAACAGGAGTCGGTATGAAGATCGAATGGTAATTTCTGCTCGTGCAAATCACCTTTTCAACCGAGGGTGATCTTCGGTGAATATGGCCGGAAACAGATACATTTGAAAAAGAAAGGAAAGGGTTATTTTTTAATTGCTTTTTTGATCTTTGCCATAAGATCTGCAGGTACCGGGTCAATCTTATGAATACTTTTTGCATGTTCTGCTATTTTTTTCATCAGCCTCTGCTTCTGTGGGGGCGCTCGTCTGGAATTTACAGTCCATACCAATATCCTTGCATGCAAACGACGGCATCGTGTTTCACCAGCTCCACCTTATATCTGACTTTGATTTATAATTTTTCCTGAAAATCAAAATTTGATGATCTGATGTCGGAATCCTATCCCTTGAGAAAAGGATATAAAAAGGGTCAGATATTTCAAAAAATCTACAGATGTCAATCGGTACTGTTACCAAAATTTTATCAGACCCTCCACCAATTACCAGATTACTATCGATGTGATTGATCATGACTGAAGAACGGGAGAAGATTCTCTTGGCAACACAGGCTGCCACCACTTTCAAACCAGATTATATGACAAATGACAAACTGGAGGCAGCAACCAAAGGACACGGATCACTCGTAATTCCGGTCTATTGTGCAGCCAATTCCCTTGCGGAGGATGTGTTCTGCGGTATTGGTTCCCCTGATATGGAACTATTAAGCCGGATGACCCTGGTGGATGCCGCGGCTGCGAGCCTGCCGCTGGATATGGTTATGGAAAAGGCCATACGCCAGGCAAAACTTGGCGGTGCCGCTCCAGAGAATGCGGCATTGATCGTCGCCACACTCGCTTATTTCACCGGGTCATGTGCCCGATCCGGTGTTCCGCTGGGAAACCGGAAACTTGGGGCTATTGCACGGATGCATGCAGGTGCTCCACGGACCAGTGCGATTGCCCTCACCACCGGGAAATTTACCCACAAAATACCGGCATTTCCGGCATACCTGGCCGTGTACAACCAGCTCATGGATAAAAAACTCACCCGGGTGGATGGTGCCATACTCCCCCCCTTCATCGCAGGTGGAGCGATCTACGGCCACAGTGCGCTCGGTGAGGATATCAATATTCCCGAGATGGCACGGAACACGGCGAAAGTGGGTACTGAAGCGATGATGAAAAGTATGCACGGGGCCGGGATAACCGCGTATCCCCTTTGGCCGGCCCTGATCGGTGCCGCCGTAGCTCTTGAGATGATCCATCCTGATGCAGCTCTCGGTGAAGAGTTCGGCGTTTTTGGGGAAGTCGACACTGCGTACCTCGCCGGGAAAGGCGCGATTGAAGAGGCAAAACTTCCCCCGAAAATTCACGTCCGCGGGACGCATGAAGAATACGACACTGCCCGTGTGGTGGGGGACTTTGGGCTTATACTGAAAGATATCGGAGGTCCCTCCGTAATTGCATCCATGGCCTTTGAGGAAATCTTTGCCGGGTTTGAAGAAGCTGCGATGATCGGAGCGGGGTTCTCAGGCTGGCCCGGTCAACCCCCCACTGGGTCATGTATGCGGTGACTGTATGCCGGCCCTTCGCCTGTTGATTAAGCACGGAGGAGATCCCTTCCCGGTCGCTGAATCGATCACGGAATATAAGATGAAATCGTTCATCGATCCGGAGATGGCCCTCTGCTCGCTCAATACTATTGCCCGCAAGGCTGAAACCGTTTCCCGTGGATCCGTCTCCCATGCCTGCATCCTCGCAAGCGAGGCGGTCCGTGACCGGGCGATTTACCGGAGGGCAGTCAAAGTCTACGAGATGATAAAAGCCGGAAAATCGGTGGAGGAAGCTGCACGGTCACTGGATGATGAGAGAAAAGCCGCAGTCGAGGTACGGGGTTCTGCTGTCTTGTCAGGATTTACCGGTCATAAAATCGAGCTGAAATTTACGGTGATAAAACCGCAGGGACGACGGACCGATGCCTTCACAAAGAAATACTGGGCGTTCGACTCGTTTGTTTCCTATGATATTTCGATAGACGGCAAACCGTATCACATCGAGAACCTGGCAGCAAAGGCGGTCCCCGAGTTTGCTCTCAATAAAAAAGCCCGGGAAAACCCGGATATGGGGACAGCGCTCTTTGCCGGAGCAGTCCTTACCCAGGAACTGCAGTACATCGGTCATACGATCATCAATGTGACTGTACCTGCCGCGGTTGCCACCCTTCTTGGAATGGATGAAAAAACTGCAGCAAAAAGCGCAGAGTCAGGAGCCTATCTTACCAAAGCGATACCGGGAGCAAAGGATCGTGCATTCGATGTTGCACGGCTGGCAAAAAAGATCTATACCCGCTTAAACCTTCCGGGTGAGGCATAGGGCATCAATCAATGAAAGTCCTGATAATAGACCCGAAAATCGCCGGAATATCTGGGGATATGCTTATTGCAGCTCTTGTAGACCTGACTGGATCCGATGAGCCCCTTGTACCCATAGCCGATGCCATTCGCGGACTTTCGTGCTGTGATCATTTTTCTTTTCAGGTTAACGACGTAGATGCTGGAGGAATTTCTGCAAAGAAACTCACGATTGAGGTTAAGGAAAAAAACCACCGGCATCACTCCGATATACGGGATTCGATGGTGGAAATTACAAAAAAAACCGGGCTTTCGGACATTGCCAAAACCATGGCACTCCGGATTATCGATGACCTCCTTTCGGTCGATGCAAAACTCCATCGCTCTGATTTTCATAACCATGAAATGTTGTCCGTCGATACGCTCTTTGATGTCGCCGGTTCACTGGCACTCCTGGATCGCTATGGCTTTTTGGAGGGAGTGATCTACGGGACACCTCCGGTTCTTGGATCCGGCTTCACCAGGATTTCGGGAGGGGAAATTGCCTGTCCTGCCCCGGCTACGCTTGAAATACTGTGCAGGCACCAGATCTCCTATTCTTCCTATCCTGCGAACATGGAAATGACAACTCCCACCGGAGCTGCAATTTTTGCAAATATTACCGACAGGATCGTGGATACCTACCCTCCCATGACACCTTTGCGGGTAGGATATGGAACCGGTTCACGTTCGGTCCAGGGCAGACCTTCGGTGCTCCGGGTGGCAGAAGGTATGAATTTCGATGCAATCCAGGACCGGATCATCATGCTTGAGACAAACCTCGACGACGTTCCCGGAGAGACGGTCGGGTATACCGTAGAAAAGCTCCGTGAAGCGGGTGCGGTGGATGTTTTTGTAACAACAGCCTCCGGAAAAAAGAACCGTCCCGTACAGATCCTCCATATCATCACGAACCAGCAGGACTATCCTGCCCTGTTGGAGATCCTCATGGACGAGACAAGTACTCTGGGAGTCAGGATTCTTGATATACCACGTCTGGTTGCTCATCGGAGCCGGGCAGACGATTCGGGTCACCGTGAGAGGCGAGGCGTTTGACGTCAGCATTAAGACCTCCACCGTCAACGGGAATGTTCTGGCAAAAAAACCTGAATATGAAGATCTCAAAAAAATAGCACTGCACCTGAACATTCCGTTAAACAAGGTAAGAGAAGAAGTCCTCACACAGCTGGGTGCTCTTGCACGCGATGCATGATGATCCGGACAGGGATTTTGATATCCGATGTGAGTGAATTCCCAGATTTTGGTGAAGTTTTGTACATCACTGGCTGAACATATGTCGTCAGTACCCTCCAAACATGCAGGATTGAAACGGGAGATTGGCCTTTTTGGAGCTACGGCGCTTGGCATTGGGGCGATCATCGGATCAGGAATTTTCGTTGTAACAGGAATCGTCGCTGGTATTGCCGGCCCCGCGATGATAATCTCTGTCCTGATTGCCGGGATCATTGCTCTTTTCTCCGCATTGAGCGTGGCAGAACTAAGTGTATATCTCCCGGAGGAAGGTGGCACCTACGCGTATGCTCAGAAACTGATCTCGCCCTTTGCGGGATTTATCGCAGGCTGGATCTGGATTTTTTCCAATATCTTTGTCGGGGCTGCGGTCTCGCTGGGATTTGCCCATTATTTTGTGACCCTGTTTCCATCCGTCCCCGTAAAAGGTATCGCGGTGATTATCTGCCTGATTTTTATCATCATTAACTATATCGGTCTGAAAGAATCGACCCTCCTCAATAATGCCCTTGTTACACTCAAGGTGCTCATTCTCCTCTTCTTTGTTGCGTTCGGATTGGGATTTTTCAGTGGCAGTAACATTACTCCATTTGCACCCGCGGGAATTTCGGGGATTATCAGCGGTGCTGCACTCATCTTTTTTGCCTACACCGGATTTGCCCGTGTTACGATCATGGCTGAAGAAGTAAAAGACCCGGAGAAAACAATTCCCCACTCAATCTACCTCGCACTGGCGATCTCCACAGTTCTCTATATCCTCGTCAGCGTGATTGCCGTGGGGCTTGTCGGTTCATCCGGTCTTTCGCAGTCAGGATCTCCTTTAGCCGCTGCAATCGGAATCACCGGGCAGCTCTGCAGCAGTTCTTCTCATTTCATTAGGTGCGATGATTGCAACGGCAAGTGTACTCCTGACAACCATCATGGGAATCTCGCGGATCATGTTTGCGATGGCACGAACGGGGGACCTCCCGTCATTTCTCAAACGGATACACTCCCGCTTCAGCACCCCGGACTACGCAATCTGGATCTCCGGGGGATGCATGATTGCAGTGATTTTCTTGCCGACCTGACGCTGGTAATTGCGGTCAGTACGTTTGCGATGCTGATGTATTATCTGATCGCAAACATTGCTGCATTCCGGATTCCTTTGAAATACCGGGCAGTATCCTGCAGTTGTCCCCGTTATCGGTGCAGTTTCCTGTATCGGGCTGATTGTATTTCTCACCATCAATTCATGGATTATTGGCATTATCGGACTGGTGATAGGAATCGTCTGGTACGTGGTGCAACGACGGAATACCCGGTAAATCGCACAGCCGCCGTCACCAGCTGTTTTATTATTTTTGTCACGTCCTTCGGTTCTGGAACAATGCTGATGAACTGCACCTCGCCAGGCACTATCAGTAATCATTTCCTAGTTTTT
>CAWHIE010000009.1:0-57196 GCA_963829335.1 uncultured Methanoregulaceae archaeon | reverse complement strand
CAGCAAGACCAACTGAACGAAGGGGTCAGGGCACAACCATTGTCTTAATACCCGGCAGGCCATACGTTATTCAGACAACCTGATCTCCTGCTGATAGTATGTCCTTCACAATCAATGGTAACGATAAATCTCCGTCAACAAAAGATGGCGATGTCCTGAGAAGACTTTTCCAGCGGCCGTTTTTTTTAAGCTTCACTATCGGCATCCCTTTTTGTTTGTTTAAGCTGCTCTTTGGAGCCACTGCGATCATTATCGGAAGACCCGCAGATCTTCTTCTCACAATCTCCGGATGGACAATTGTTATCTGGGCTCTCGGTGATCTCACGATGAATATCGGGCGATTGCTCCTTGACCTCCTCCATCGGCCGGCACCGTTCGAATTCTGTATTATCGCCCAGATCGGGCGTATCTTCCATAAACCGGGGGTTTTCCTCGCTGTCGATACATTCCTGACATTCGGTATTATCTGTACCATGCTCTGGTCAGGCTGGATCACAAAACTCACGATCTTTGAATCGTACCTGTGGTATACCGCCACGACCCTGAACCTGATCAGTCTCTCCATTGTATCCATCTATCACGAGATTCGATTGACCCGACCGGATTCATAAAACACGTGCGATCCGAATCTCTCCAGGGATCTATGGTAGCGGTTATAGTGACATGCCTGCGAATTAAAATTGTTAAATTCGAGGGTAACTGGTTACCCAAACTCCGCTGGTCGCATATGGGACGGACACACAGCGCCTGGATCCCATGGGAGACCATCTTCCGGATCAGCAGACCGGATCTGTACTATAGAGAAGTTCTTATGCTCGAACGGCGTATATAGGTGCACAGTTTTATACTGTATGAGTAATACTATGTTCGAATCAAGAAATTTTGGCGGCTCCAGAAACTTTGGCGGCCCAAGGGACTCCGGTCCACGAGAAATGACAAAAGTAACCTGTTCAGACTGCGGCAAGGAATGCGAAGTTCCGTTCAAGCCGACTGAGGGCAGGCCGGTATATTGCAGGGATTGCCTGCCGAAACACCGGAAACCCCGGTTCTAAATCTATCAATTTTTAATTTTTTTAATTTCTTCTCTGTTCTGACATCTTTCCTGCTCATCTGAGTTATTTTGCGTCGTCACCAAGAGATTCCCGGCTCCGCATCTGATAGAGAACCATCGGATCCATCTCCTTATATGTATCGGGCGCAGTCCGCATGATGACATTCGTAATCCCGCTGTTCACGATCATCTTGGAACAGAGAAAACATGGCCAGATCCGGGTAGCTCATCGGTTTCTACATCGAACCCCGCAAGATAGAGGGTACACCCCCGTGCATTTTTTCCTGCCTGGAGGAGTGCATTCATCTCCGCGTGAACGCTCCGGCACCGTTCGTAGTTGGAGCCTGAAGGAATGTTGTGATCTTTTCTCCAGCAGGTATTGAGCTCCGTGCAGTCCATCTGTTTTCGCGGTGCACCTGTATATCCGGTAGAGACGATGGTATTATATTCATCGACAATGATCGCACCAAAATTGCGCCGCAGGCAGGTGCCCTGGTGGGCACACCGTATAGCCAGATCCAGAAAATAATAATGCCTGTTCGTTCGCATTCATGAAATGTATGGAAAGTCTGCTATTAAAGAGGCATGGTTCGCGGTAGCCTGGATAGTTCAAGATGCAGAGAATAAAGGTCTTTTTTAGCGCCTCATTGAGTTGAATGAGTGGAACAGCCGAAGGATATTACCGTGGTTGAAGTCAGGGCCAATAGTTTAATGGAATAAAAAAGATCGGGATATTGATCCCTAGACTCTTACGAAAATCTACGAATATGAGAACATAATGATTACCGGTCCACTGTTTTTTACCGGCTACGTGATCACCCTGAAGATATTATAAAAACGAGAAGGAATTTGCAAACAGTCGAAGTCAGCTTGCCAGTTTCCCGTCGGGCTAAAGGGTACGAATGGTATTAAAATCTATGGACTTTCCGGCGAAAGATGGTGCATTCCATCTATCATAGGCCATACAAATCCTGCAAGCCCACGTAGTTAGGCACAGGGCCTGGATCAAAGAATAAAAGTCCTTATATCCGGGCTAATCCGTAAAGACTATTCCTCACGATCCGCAGGATGTGTTAATGTATAAATTATTATAGAAATCTTCATCCCGATCAATTGATTTTATTTTTTCTTGGTATTCCCGGATCCGGGCATGGCTTCCGGCCAAAATGCATCCTCTTCACTTAAAATAATAAATAAAAACTCCGACTATGACGACAAGTTGAAGAAATACAAACAGGGGGACACAATAAAATGTGATTTTCTTTGTTTTATGCCGGAATACTCTCATCGCCCCATATGCACCGAACGGCCCGAAGAAAGCTAAAATTATCAGAGTACATTCAGGAGTTCGCCATGAATTTTTTCTTGCGGCATCCTTGTCTCCCGCAAAAACGATAAAAACAACCAGGTTTATTGCGGTCAGGACTGCCAGGAAAACAGCTGGATCGGGTAAGGAGATCATTACATAGTCACGTAAAATTTATTTATCACTCATCAGTATTCGTCGGGAATACTATAAAGATCCATTTTAACCATGTATTCGTTCCCGGACGACTTTTCATATAAAAAACTCTCTGGGGTTTAAGTTTTTTTAACAATGCAATCAGCATATATAGTGTCAGATTTCATGATTATCGGATGCTGCATCAGATAACGGTCCTCGAAGCGCTCTTTTTAGGTGTGCTCCAGGGATTCACCGAATGGCTTCCCATATCAAGTTCGGGACATCTCGTTATTTTCCAGGCTCTTCTGGGGATCTCGGTTCCTCCGGATTTTGATATCCTTATTATGGCAGGGACGATCGCGGCGCTGATCCTGTATTTCCGAAAAAAAATATATTCGTTATTCACCGGTATTCTCGCGGGCGACCAGTCTGCAATTAAGTACGTTGCCCTGGTTATACTCGCAGGGTTTCCAACGGCTGTAATCGGTTTTGACTTCAAAATTTTTTTTAAATCGCTGTTCAGCCAGCCATTTATCGTCAGCATCCTCATTATCGTTACCGGCGTGTTTCTCTTCATCGCCTCGCGGAAAAAAGACAATACGGCAGAAGTGAATACCACAAGTGCTCTCCTCATCGGGATTGCCCAAGGCATTGCCGTTTCCCCGGGCATATCGAGGTCAGGATCAACCATCGGGACTGCCCTCCTGCTGGGAGTAAAACCAAAGGAGGCAGCTGAATTTTCATTTCTCATAGGTATTCCTGCAATGATTGTTGCATCGGGGCTGACCTATATGGAAGGACCCGCTTCCGGGATCGGACTGCTGCCATTAGTCGTAGCAATTATCGCTGCATTTATTGCCGGGTACGGCAGCATCGGACTGTTCATGAAATTACTTGAGGAAAACCGGTTGTATTATTTTGCCATTTATTGTGTTATAGCAGGGAGTGCCTTTGCGGTCATCACCCGCCTTATGGGATATTGAACATATTTTCTGACTATTGACCTGATGCCTGTCTCGCAATGGCCAATTTGATATGAGCGATGTGGGTCGGTAAAAATACAGAGGAGTTTGATCAGCGCAGTTGCTACCTTTTTTCAATGAAGGATGAGAAAATGTCTCCTACGTTTCATATAAAAAGTTACGTTAAAAATCCTGCATACATCAAAAGCAGATCCAGAATAAATTCTTCAAACGGGTTGCCTTCTTAAAAAAGGGAAGCCTGAATTCTGGAATCCACCGTGCAGGACGGGACCGGTGTCCAACCCCGCCTGATTTCCTCCCTTTTCTACTTCTACAGACTTATCCCGGGACCTTTGAGAGTCCTGTTGAAGAATTCGACCATCTCTTTAAATGCATTCCGGGCAACGTCACTTCCGTTCATCTGCCCGTTCTGGACCATAAATCCGTGGGGTTCACCCTGGTAAACCTTAAGTTCGAAATATTTCCCGGTCTGGTTAAGGACTACTGCATACCGGTAGATATCGGTAACCGGGCTTGCCTGATCTGCAGCTCCCGTGGATCATGAGCATGGGGACCGAGAGATCCGCCGATATGATCCACCGGCTGGGTCTCATTGGAAAAACCGCCTGAATAGGGAAACCCGTACCAGGCAACACCTGATCCGAAGTCCTTCATCTGGGGCAGGAAAAGCATCGTATATCTCCCTCCGGCGCAAAAACCGGTAAGCCCAAGATGCTGGGCATCCACATCCGGTCTTCCTTTCAGGTACGATACTCCTGATACCACCAGGGCCTGGACTTCTTCGTCATCCGGAGATTTGTTGAAGGTCTGCCACTGAGGTGCTATCACGACGTAACCCTCCGATGCGAACATGTCGACCAGCGTCAGGTAGCCGGGTTCAAGCCCATTGAAGGAATGGAGCAGAACAATTCCCGGGTGACTTTCCCGCACTGACCGGCGCACTCACATAGGCTGGATAACTCCTTCCACTGCTGGAAATATTCACATTCGCACTTGCCGTGGAAGGAGATGTTTGTCCCGGATTCGTATTCGCTACGCAACCGGCCGCTGCCAGGCATAAAGCCAGCAGGACTACAAGACCAATAATTTTCATAGTTCAAACCCCGTCTAGTATCCGGGAATGACCGATCGGTTTTTCATCCCCAAACAAAGGCACTCTGGTACCATGATGCGATAATATTTTTCATAGCTGCATTATTGCAGCTGAGGAAAAACGGAGGTCTGATCTTTCAAAAATAACACAGACGAATCCAATCAATCTTTAATTTATTTCAATACCGAGAAAAAATCAGCCTAATACGGGTAAATCTGCTGATATCTATGATAGTAAAAAACCCGAAGAGTTACCCGGCTGTCAGGTAAAACCGCCATTTGCAGAACATTTCCTTCGGGTGAGGATCGGGAGGCGCGAAACAACATTCAACCCGTATCCGGGAATCTATTTCCCGGGCGAATCCGGTGAATTCCGCCCGATGCATCTCGCGGCAGACGTATTCACCCTGACCGCGCCGGAGTCTGGCTTCCTGGGTCGGACATGACGGTACGGTAATAATTACCTCGTCTTCCCGTTCGTCGATATCGTAGTCTACGATCATCGCCCAGGGAAAATGACGGAGCGCACAGACAAAGCCCTTCAGCCCTTTATCGGTGATCGTGAACCGGTTCACAATATCCCTGGCCGCCATGCCGGCGACTCGCCCCCAGACCTGTTCATTCATAATTTCTGCGGAGTGCTGGCCATAACGTTCAGCGATATTGATAAACCAGAAAGCATCCACGACCCGATAATGCCAGAGAAGAAATTCAAGATACTTATGCTTGTCTTCATCCGGCATCCGGTCAAACAGTTCAAGCTTCATTCGTTACGATATTTTTCAGCAGGGATAATAAGCTGCCCAAACAAACTTTTATAAATAATTTTGTTGTATTAACTATACAAACAGATTATCGATAATGATGTTTCCCTTTCTCCTTTAAAAACGGATATCCCCATGATGCTCGATTATGAACGTGAACTTTCCCTGATCCGGGATCTTCTTAAGATGAATCCGAAAGGGATGAGTGTCACCGATATTTCAAAAGCACTCAATAAAAACAAGAACACTATCGGGAGATATCTTGATATCCTTCTTATTTCCGGGCAGGTGGATATGCGGACCTGCGGAATGGCAAAGGTTTTCACGCTGTCCCAGCGTGTCCCCCTCTCCGCCATGCTCAGTTATTCAAAAGAACTTATCATGGTCCTTGACGACGAGTCCCGGATTGTTGATCTGAACGACAACCTGCTAAAACTCCTGGATCTTTCAAGACAGGAAACGCTGGGAAAAAACGTAGCGTACCTGAATCCGCCCGACGTGGATGTGCACGAATTGCTTGAGATGCTCACCAGCGGAACCAGGGAACAGGGTCATGCCATCACGTTCCGGATGAAAAATGAAAGCGAACGGATCTTTACACAGAAATCCGTACCGACGGTATTCGAAAATGGTAAAAAAGGCAGAACAATTATTCTCGAAGATATCACCGGACATATCCTCGCAGATCGGGAAATACGGAAAAGCGAGGAGCGCTTCCGACTGATGGCTGAGACCATACAGGATGGGATCATCATTATGGAAAATGATAAAACCGTCTTTGTGAACGGCCGTATTGCCGCAATCAGCGGTTATTCTTTCGAAGAGTTACAGAAGATGAACCCGCTTTCTATCGTAGCCCCGGAAGATCGTCAACATGCAGCCGACCAGATCAGGATGATGGAAACCGGGTATGAGGGACCCGGTAAACTTGAGATGTGGATCGTCAGGAAAGATGGGGAACGCCGGTTTGTCTATGGCAGGGTCACTTCTCTGAAGGACGCAGTCACCCGGTACACTTTCATTATCTTCACCGATATCACGGAGCTCAAGAATAAGGAGGCTGCGCTCCTGCAAAGTGAGCAGCGTTTCCGTATGATGGTAGAAAACATCCAGGAGGGTCTCATTATTGTTGAAAACGGACAATTTGTTTTTGCCAACCAGAGAATTTCTGCGATGACAGGATATTCCCTGAATGAGCTGAAGGAAATGAGACCTCCGGATCTCATATCGCGGGAAGATTGTAAAAATATTGAATATCTTGTTACTCATGACCCCCCCGGTCAGAAGACTCCCGGGAAATTACCTTCTGGATCAACCGGAAGGATAAGAACCGCCGTTGTATCCTCGGCCATATTACAACTGCACTGCAGGATAAGGCAGTAAGCTCATACATCACCATGACCGATATCACTGAGACAACCGAACGGGAAAAGGAGTCAGAGAAAGGATCACCGAGCTCCAGCACCTCATCGGATGAGATTTAAACTATTTCGATATTGTCGGAAACGGTCGGGTTATGTATAATCAATAAGAGATATATTTTTATATAATTATCTTCAACCTATACCAACATCCCTTCAACAGAGGATATCTATGACGAATGCCCAGCACAGAAAAAATTTTGATACCATGTCCTTAAGAACCGGCACCGGCTGTCCGAACCACAGGCGGTACTCTACATTCTGGTTTGGTAGTCTCATTGCGATAATTATTGCCGTAATTATCATTTCCCCCGTTGGTGCGGCATCCAAATATATGGCCGGAAGCCCCGAATTGTCGGCATATATATACGGAACAAATGAAGTAAGTCCCGGGGATACGGTGTCGCTGATGGTGATCATCGAGAATAAAGGAGTGAACGAGTTCAAGTTTATTCAGTCATCAATCGTCGAGCGTGACGATCTTCCGAACACTGCAAAATTCCTGACCGTCTCACTTAACGCCGGCGATGCACCGATCGTGGTCAAATCTGACCCGCAGATGCTCGGAGACCTGAAGGGGAGCAGTATCGCAAGCTGTGTATTCACAACAAAAATCCAGCCCGATGCTGTTGCAGGAGTGTACACTCTTCCTCTCACCCTGAAGTATTCCTATATGTACGAAGCGGAGCAATACGGGTCTGATACAATCCAGTACTACTACAAAGAAAAAAATGAAACTGTCAGTCTCCCGATTAAAATTAAGCCGGAACTAAAGATTCAGATACTTTCCGCAGTGGGAGAGCACCTGAACGCCGGGACTGAAGGCTACGTGACCCTTACGGTGAAAAATATCGGCCACGAGGGTGGAAAGTTTGCCATCCTCAGGATCGTCCGCAATGATAAAAGCCCGGTTATACCCACGACAAGCAGCATTTATATCGGTGATTTTCCCGTCGATCAGACACTGACCGGCCGGTTTAAGGTATCCGTCTCCGGCGATGCTGAAGAGCAGACCTATCCTCTTGATGTGCTGGTGAATTACGAGAATGGCGAGGGCGAACAGGTGATGTCGGAAGTTGAAACCATCGGAATGGCGGTGGGCAAAAAGATTGATTTTAATGTTACATCGCTTCCCAGCGAACTCTCACCAGGGCAGAAGAAGGTAATTAACGTCCAGTATACCAATTCAGGCGGGGCTACGGCATACAATGTACAGGCCCGCATCAGTGCTGTTGATCCTTTCACCAGCAGCGATGATACTGCATTTCTCGGCACACTTGCACCCGGAGAAACCCGGGTGGCGGCCTTTGAAATTTCCGTAGACAAAGCGGCAACTATCAAGGAGTATGCTCTCGATTCTGAAATCCGGTACCGTGATGCACTTGATAACAGTCTGATCTCGAACCCCCTCAAAGTCCGCGTCCAGGTCGGGGAGGACCGGGGTATTATTGCGGGTATACTCTCAAACCCACTCGCACTCGCCGTCATTGCCTTTGTGATACTAGGAACTGGATTTTTCATCTACCGTCAGCGCACATGAGCCATGATAAAACTCATTTCTGCAAGGACAGGAAAAATGAACGCATTCCGGCTTATAATCGTGAAGACATAAAAAATAATGCAAAAATATCCTGAGTAAAAAACGAACGGAAAATCGGGATTATATGATAGTGAAAATTTTTGAAAAGGTCGCCGGTGTTATCACCCATCGCCCGAAACTGATGCTGGGGCTGCTGATCCTTGTCTTCTTCGTCGCACTCTATGGCATGACGCAGATTAGCATGGAGACCGGGACGGCTACGTACCTGAACAAGGATTCGGAAAAAGGGATCCTGAATGATAAATATACGGCTACGTTCCAGTCCGATACCCTCATCTTCATCATTGAAACGAGCGACCCCCTAGACCCGAATATTCTGGCCTACGTCGATGAACTCGAGGCCACAGTCCGCCAGCAGCAGAATATCAAATCGGTCTATGGTATAGTCGATATCCTCAAGAGTATGAATGGTGGGGAACTGCCCCGGACCCGTGCCGAGGTCGACGCTATTATCGGACTGATCCCGCCTGAAACCCGTGCCACCGCAGTCCCTTCCAATGTAATGTCTCTCGTCCAGATCCAGCTCTCCGAGGGATTGTCGGAAAAAGCCAGGAATGGCGCACTGGACAATATCATATCCGTTGTTGATTCGTCCAGCCCCCCGCCAGGGACAAAGGTCACCGTCACCGGCAGCCCCGCGTTTTCCCGGGAGATGTCCAATGCACTCATGAGCAATATGAGTGTGCTCATCGGTGGCGCCATGGTGCTGATGATCATTGTGATGGGCATTCTCTTTGCTTATGTCCGCTACCGATTCCTGCCGGTTATGCTCGTTGGTGCAGGACTTATAACCTCACTGGGACTTATGGGCCTTGCGGGCATCCAGACTGAACATGGCCGTGGTTGGTGCATTCCCGGTCCTCATCGGTCTTGGGATCGATTATGCCATCCAGTTCCATGCCCGGTTTGACGAAGAATCACGGAAAGGATCCCTAGATAATGCGGTCTTTATGACCGTCACCCGTACCGGTCCCGCGGTCATGTATGCGATGCTCGCCACCTGCATGGGATTCCTCGCGATGTTCATCTCCCCGGTACCTATGATCAGGTCGTTTGGTCTTGTGTCAATAATCGGCGTAATGTGTTCCTATTCCGTTTCCCTCGTCGGACTTCCCACTATCGCGATCCTGCTCAACTATAAACCCAAAGTCCCGAAAACCGAGCTCTGCTATGCCGTTGGTGAAGGGGCATGTGATTCAATAATCAACGATTCAGCAAGCCCGTCAGCACCCCGCAAACAGAAAAAAAGTTCCTGGTCCTATGGCCAGTTCCTCACGGATACATCAGTAAAGATTGCCAAAAATCCGGTACCGATCCTCCTTGTCGCAGCGCTAGTAGCAGTTATCGGATTCCAGATCGATGCCATTATACCCATCGAGACAAGCGAGAATGCGTTTGTCCCCAGCGATATGCCCGCTTTGATCTCGATGGACAAGGTCGCAAGAGTTATCGGGGCAACAGATTCCGCGTCCTTCTATGTACAGGGCCAGAGCGTGACGGATCTTGATTGCGTGAAGTGGATGAAACAGTTCCAGGATTATGAGCTCTCCCATCACGCGAAGCTGACCCGGGCAACGAGCATTGTTACCTATATTCTTGCCTATAACGGGGGTGTAATGCCCGAGACCCAGGACCAGCTGAACACGGTACTTGAAAAAATTCCCTCGGATATCAGGAAACCCTATCTCAGCGGTTCCATGGATGCAGTGATCCAGTTTGGCACGCAAAAACTCGAATCCGCGGAAAAAACATCCTTAAAAGAACAGATGGTGAAAGATATCGCATTCCTCCAGCCACCGGTGGGAATCAGGGTACAACCTATCGGGAGTTTTGATCTCTTTACCTCCCTGATGGGCGAACTCTCATCGTCCAAAGAGAGCATGACATATCTGGGGTTCATCCTTGTCTTCGTATTCCTCGTGCTCGTCTACCGGCACCTCCATGCGGTGTCGCCTCTTGTCCCGATCGTTATCATAATCGGGTGGAATGCAGTCGCGATGTATGTCCTCGGGATTGCATATAATCCGCTCACCGCAACCCTGGGATCGATGACCATTGGTGTTGCCGCAGAGTACACGATCCTTGTCATGGAAAGGTATGCCGAAGAACAGGAGCGGTTGCATGATCACCTTGCCGCCATCCAGGAAAGCGTAAACAAGATAGGTACCGCAATTACTGTTTCCGGTCTGGCAACCTTCTTCGGGTTCTCGGCGCTCTGTCTCGCCAGTTTCCCGATCATCAGCAACTTTGGTATCACGACCCTTATCGCCGTCGGGTTCTCCCTGATGGGGGCGATCTTTATCATGCCTGCAATTCTCTCACTGGTCGGTGAATTTACCGACCGGCTTGAAAAGAGAGAGAAGGGTTCGGAATAATCCGGAACAACTGTACCTTTTTTAATACCGGTGTTTGTACCGCGAGGTATTTAGGTAAAGAAACGAGGACTCTTATTCAGCAACAGGGAGCAGCGAATGGAAATCGTTCTGGATGCAAAAAATCTTACAAAAACGTATGGTGATGTAACCGCGGTCGATAATGTCTCGCTCCGCGTGGAGAAGGGCGCACTCTTCGGGTTGCTCGGTCCAAACGGGTCGGGGAAAACCACCATGATAAAGATGCTTACCGGACAGACACGCCCCACTTCGGGTTCAGCAACGGTACTCGGACTGGACGTTGAAAAGGATCCTGTCGGGGTGCGGGGGCGTGTGGGGATCATCCCCGAGCAGGAGACCCCACCCAGTTTCCTTACCGCGAAAGAATACCTTGAGTTCGTCGCAGCGGTCAGGAAAATCCCGGACATTGAGAAAAAGGCGGACTGGTGGTTCGATTTCCTCGATTTTGCCGATAAGAAAAATGTCCTCTGCAAGGACCTCTCGCGGGGCACCCGCCAGAAACTGATGTTTACCCAGGCCTTCATCCACGAACCGGCACTCGCGTTAATTGACGAGCCCCTGATTAACTTCGACCCGATTATGCAGGACGTCGTCAAGGAATACCTTGCGGGATATGTCAAAACGAGTAAGACGATCTTCGTCTCGACACATATCCTCGAGGTGGCTGAGGAGATCTGCTCGGGATTTGCCATCCTCCACAAGGGCACACTGCTCCACACCGGACCGGTTGCCGAACTGTCCGGCAGGAATGAGCACCTGCCTTCATTCTTCCTCTCACTCGTCCGGAAGGATCGCCATGTTTGAACTGTTCACCAGTATGGTGAAGGAGGAATGGCGAGTCCATTCCACGATGTTTGGCAGCCTCTCCTTCGCCCTTTTCCCGGTCATGATCTTCGGGATCGCGTTTATGGGGTCGTTCCTTCTCCCCCTCATGCGGACCACCCTCCCAGCCGGCAACCTCACGCTGATCGTCCACGCGAACTACCTGATGCTCGGGATCATGGTCGGCGGGTTCGGGCTGCTGGGTAACGAAGTAATGAACCGGCGATTCGGCCAGGCAAGCCTGCTTGCCTACTCTGCCCGGAGCCTCCCGCTCTCCGAAAAGTTTATCTTCCTGAACTTTGTCATCAAGGACACGGTCTATTACTTCTTCCTCTGGGTCCTGCCCTTTGGTTTCGGGTATATCCTTGCATCGCCGTTTACCGGAGTTGCCCTTGCAGGTGCCCTGCTCCTGCTTCTCACCCTGACCCTCTCGTTCCTCTTCGGCCTCTGCGGTGTCTTCTTCCTCTCGGCAGTCTACGCCCGCTCACGACTGATACTCCTGCTCGTCCTGCTGGCCTTTGGTGTTGGCATAGGCGGCATTTCGGTCATGACGGGCATGAATCCGGTGCTCTTTTTCCCGCCGCTGCTCCTCAACAGCGCGTTCTCGTGGTTAAACTTCATGATATCCTGCATCGTGCTTGCATTCCTGTTCGGGGTCGCGATCCTTCTGTTCAATCCTGAATCAGTGGGATTGGAGAAGACGTACAGGGACGCCTTTGCGCCCCTCGTGCGGCGGTTTTCGTTCCTACCGAACCCCCCTCTCGCCGCCAAAGATACCCTCGACCTGTACCGGAGCGGGAGCCTGGTCGGCCAGACGATCTTTTCGTTCCTCCTCCCCCTCGCGGTGATCTGGTTCTTCCTCTCCCTGCTGGGCCCGTTCTTTCCGCCTCATGGCCTGCTTTTCATAGTTGCCATTACCACCGGTATAATCGCTTCAACGATGTACACGTGGGTCACGATGTTCGACACCTTCGGTCCTTATGCAAGTCTGCCCGTTGCAGTCAGTACGCTGATCACGAGCAAACTCACCACGTTTGGGGTTCTCCAGGTAATCCCGGCCATCTTCATTGCGGTTATTGCGCTCCTCTCAGGGGAGGCCGCGTATCTCGTCCCGGCGGTCGTGCTCGCGATCTCGGTCTCGTTTTACGCGGTGAGTGTCATGGCCTGGCTCTGCGGGCTCTCCCCCAATGTACTGGTCTACGATGTCAGGGTACTCTTCGTGTACCTCATCCTTGTCGGCATTGCAATGACCATCTTCACCTCGGTTTCCTTTGCGAACCCGAACTTCGCCCTCTCGGCAGTCGTCCTTGCCATCCCCACATGGCTGCTGGTCCATAAGGCGAAGGTCCGATGGGATGCGGTGGACCCTGAAGGGTTCTGAATTTTTATAAAAGTGCCTGACGGAGGGGGGGCATGACCTGCCAGTTGGGATACTTTTTGGCATTTCGGACAACTTTTCCTGGTGAACGAACATTGAGCCGTTCATCAGGAAGATGGATATTATAAAAGTCCTTTGTCAGCCTATCATCTCTCTACATAGCTTCCGTCACAGAACGGTTTATTATACGATTTTCCGCAACGGCACAGGGTCACACGGTTCCGGACTTCGTAAACATGACCATCGGATGATTCAACCGGAATACCACCTCGCACCCAGAGCGGACCATGTTCACTCCGTGGGGGATACTCTATGACGATAATGGATTTTGCAAAATCGGGTTCGAGTGCCTCTCCGGTTTTTTTGTCCCAGACAACCAGACGCCCGGATGGGCAGTTAGCCGCCTCTTCGATAGCAATTTCCCTGGCCTCATTATTATCTGATTGCCGGGTAAGGTTCCAGATCCCCCCGGCCCGCATGCAAAACCGGGCATGGACGCACATATTATCAGCGTCAGTCAGTGACAGGGTTGGCCCGGTAATTTTTTCTGCCCGTCCGAGATACGGTTTATCGTCGGCCGTCTCGGTTCCGTCGAAGTGGATTTTTGCATGGGTACCATCGCAGAAGGGTTTATTTTTCGAACGGCCGCAACGGCACAGGGAATATTGATCCTGCAGGGGAAATGTCGTAACCTCATGCCATGAACTGCAGTATCCTTCTGAATCATTGCGGATCTCTTTTATCTGGAGGGGGATGCCCCCGGAAACGATGTAAGGACCGTTTTTAATTACCCTGATTCTCATGGGATCGTCATGTTTCGAGGCGGCTGGTTCTTTTTTGGAGGACATGAATCTTCTTGTATCCTGTTTTACCGGTATATCTTAAACGATTTCCGATCCTCATATTTTGACTGGATCGGTGCAATCATAGTTTTTCAATCATGAGGTATGTTAAAAAAATGGTTCATATCAGGTATCTTCGGTCTGGCGGGCAGGGCAGAAATTGCAGATAGAATAGAACACATCCTTCTCCTTGTCGCGGATCAGGCAATAATAGTCCCTCCCACGCCGTTCAACAGAAAAACCACCGGGGAAAGGCATACCTACGGGATGTCCCGGTTCATCAACGACGAACATAGTGAACGCGGCTATCAGGTAATAGAACAGGCGGTTCTTAGGATTCCGGAAGTAAGGGTTGCGTTCGTTTGAGTCATTCCATGAGAAACATCCCTCAGGGACCATCGCACAGAATTTACCAAATATCTCCGGGTCCCGGATAGGGGCAGTCATCCGGTGAATGCCTTGTTGCGATGCATTGCAAGGAGCTGATGGTGTTTGCCAAAGAGCTGTTCGCGGAAGTAGGGGCGAATTGATTCCCGGTAGGGAGAGGGTAATTTTTCAATCTCGCAGTTAAGCCGGCCCCCGATGATCTGGAGATCGAACATTGAGTATATCTGGATCTCATCGGATAGGATAGCACCAAGTTCCCCCTTGGTTTGGGCCGTACTGAGCCGTTCTGCGATACCCTTGATAGCGCTCGCTGCCCCTGCGGTTTTTTCTGGCAGTGGAGTTAGTCTCACCGTTTCCATGAACACCGGACCTGCGAAGTTATTACAGTGTCTTTCAGGTACACAAGAAATAGATATCGTGATTCCCGGAGCCCCGGAAAAACCGATGTTACCGGATTCAGAAATGATATCCCTGCAACGAAGGATTCAGACGATTCCCGGGACTAAAAAGCAGCCCGATAGTACTTTTTGAAAAAATATCGTACAGGGTTATTGCGGATAGAAAAGATAGTCTCCTTCAACTCTCACCCTTGCATTCCCCCCGAAAAAAACAGTACGCTGCATTTTAGAATTATCACTGACGAGTCGGATGATATTGGGATTCTCCTTGTTCCTGCCCTGCTCGATCCGGATCATCTGTCCATCCCATCTGCCTGCATCCAGCAGGTAATATCCGAGTGCCGCGTTGCCCGAACCCGTAGCAGGATCTTCGAGATACCCGAAGACCGGGGCAAAGACACGCGTGCGATACGCGTTCTTCTTCGATGAGACGTCATCGGTAAAGACCAGAATTATGTCGATACGGTTGGTGAGGCAGAATTCTTTCAGATTTTTCTGGTTGGGACGGATGGAGAGGAGAGTATCAAGGGATGCAAGGGGAACGATCAGGGTTGCGAGACCGGCTTTGACCAGCATAATCCGGTCCTTGTCGATAATTTCACCGGGGGGGATTTTCAGTGCCGCAGCAATATCGTCCCGGGTCAGGGACGTGGCGGGAAAATTTGGCAGGGGGGTGCTGACGAAAACCGAATCTGTCGACGCAATCTCGTTCCGGACGAGAATGTCGCGTCCCTGCACATGAATGCGGGCGATTGGGTCCCATGCACGAGAACCGTCGTTTTTTATGAGATCATACATCACGGCAACGGTACAATGGCCGCAGAAAGCAACCTCACGTTCTGCCGAAAAAAACCGGAGACCGGTATGTCCTTCATCCGGGTAGACAAAGGCAACCTCACTGACATATCCCGACAGCTCCCGGGCGATCTGCTGCATCCCCGCGACCGGTAACGCATTCTGATCCGGCAGGTATATGCACCCTGAGGGGTTTCCGTTTGACTGCCCGTCAACAAACGCATCAATTTTTTTAAAACGCAGACGCTGCATAACCTCACCTCTCAAGCCTTTTTCCGCTCCGGGAATGGTAATGCTTTCATAAGTAATGGGGATTTGGACTCCGGTACTCCCGTTCAGGGATGCATAACCATCTGGATATCAGCCGTTAACCCTCTGGTTCCCCTTGATAGTACGATCCAACCTGAAGATGTTAACAGGATCGGTTCCTGCAACGGTTTTCTCCATAGCTGATGTACCTGGGACATGATGTGTTCCCATTCGGCAGGAATCCCGGGCTATACAGAAGAAAGGGTGGTCTGGTGTGCATCTCTTTTTTCCAGGGACGAGAGCCTGAGCCCAAGAAGCCGTATCTTCCTGTTATCCAGCGTCTCACGAAGAAGGGTTTGAGCGCAGGTCCTGATGACCCCTTCATCGTCAGTCCCATGGTGGAGCGTCCGGGCTTTTGTCCGGGTGATAAAACCCGTATACCGTACCTTGACCGTGAGGGTTTTGAACCTGATATGCTCTTCGACGAGATTCCGGTGCACCTCCCGGACCAGGGTATCCAGGGTCCGGGAGATCAGTTCAGGATCGGATGTATCGGATTCAAAGGTCCTTTCCCGTGATACGGATTTCATCCCGTCGCGTTCTTCTACCTCACTGTCATCGATCCCCCGGGCAAGGGCCTGAAGAGAGACAGCTCCCTGACCATACCGTCCGATCATTGACTGGATATCGTACCGGGCAAGATCACCGATCGTTTTAATCCCGATTTCCAGGAGATCTGCTTCTGACTTTTTCCCGATGCCGGGAATTTTTCTCACCGGCAGTGGAGCAAGGAATCCTTCCAGGTCGGCAGGTTCAACAACGGTCAGTCCATCAGGTTTTTTAAAATCCGAGGCGATTTTTGCGACAATCTTACCCGGCCCTACACCAATCGAACAGTTCAGTCCGAGTCGCGTGCGCACGGTTTTTTTAATCTCTGATGACAACTCGAGTGCCGCGGAAAAACTCCCCAGCCGGCTTACATCGAGGAACGCTTCATCGATACTTACCTGCTGGAGCGGATATCCATACGAACGCAGGATGGCCATGACATCTGCTGAAGCCTGTACATACCTGGGAAAATCCGGGGGGAGGAAAACTGCGTGAGGGCAGAGAACAAACGCCTGTGATATGGGCATCGCAGACCGGATACCAAATCCCCGGGCTTCGTATGAGCATGTGCATACCACCCCCCGTCCTTTCCCATTCAGGGGATCGGCACCGACGACAACGGGTTTTCCCCTGATTTCAGGGCGCTCCCGCATCTCAACCGATGCGTAAAAACTGTCCATATCAAGGTGAAGGATGATCCGATGGGCAGGTTCGGTCGGGGGCAGGTTCCCGGTGAATGAACCGGAAGGGTGGAAATCTGCAGGATCGCCCGCCATTTCAGTTCACCGGACGAGTGAAATCATTCAGCGTGCACTGACGTTGTCTGAGGGTATTCCTGAGCAACGCTCCTTCTTCGATAAATCGTCGTATAGGAAGGGTAAAGCTGCCGGAAAGATGCGATAGTGCTGCCTTAATATCCTCAAACTCCCGTGCCGGCTGGAGCATGGCACTCCTCACATTCTCCCGGACGTTAAAGACCCCCATGGGTACATAGCCCGGCAATGCCTCACGAAGGATAATTGCACCAGCCTGTTTTTGTTCCCTCGCGAGCGCCTCAAGGACTGCCATTTTACAGGTGTAGTAGCAGCCGCCGAGGGGAGAATATTCAGTTTTTTTCTTATTCCCCTCATGATCTGAAAATACCAGCTCTTCATTGCCAAGGATGTGGAGGAAGGCCTCCGACCATTCGTACTGCCAGCCGGTCGGCATCAGGATGACTGCATAATTATTGTGGAGGCTTGAAAACTCGTGAACCCGCCAGGTATCGATCGGGGTACATTTCTTCACCTCGGCAAGCAGGTTGTCTCCGATCATGGTATCGCAGGCCGTGATCGACCACCGCGTCGGGACAAGGCTCCTCCGGTATTTTTGCCCCATGGTACCGACGGAAAATGCCTTCTGGATACTGGAGAAGGTTACTCCTTTTTTGTGCAGGTCGATTACCGCCTCACGGGATTTCAGGTCGGTGTCATAGTATACATGTTCAAGATCCCGGTTCCATTTTCCGCTTTCAATCTCGAATTTTTCGATGGGTGCACTGGGCCCAAAGGGCGTATGTTCTTCAGAAAATGACATTCCCTGGGGCTGGCTCGCAAAGGAGACCTCGCTCTCAATCGATCGTTCTGACAGCGAGATATCCTGGAGTTTTTCGATAAACCGGTTATCAAGATCCGACGTGTTTACCCGGTGCTTTCCCCGGACGAGATTAAGGCGGTACCCGATAATATCTTCCTGGGTCTTGTAACCGGATATCCACGACTCGGGCATATCCATGATTGCGGTGTCACCGTGCCGGGGAGCGATCATGGGACCGGCGTACACATCAGGATAATTCCAGCTCCCGATGAACACAGATGGGGGAGAGCTTCCATCCAGCTCCCTTCCTACCTCAACCGATTTCATCTGCATCGTGGCAGTCGTCAGCTGTTTGAGATATGCACCCTTACCGATCATCTCTTTGAAAGAAGATTAACCAGGAAACAGTTAAGGAGTATCGTATGCAGGGAGAAAGTGAAATGAGTCCCTATTGAAAAACGTGGATGAAAATAAAACCTCCATCGTGGTTCGAAATGGGTCGGGTCGTACAAGGTTCCGCGTACAAATGAACAAAACAACTGCAATGACGGGAGGATCCTGTTACCGGTCAGGAGAACGTTTCATCGGACTTACATCAGCACCCTCCATCTCACCCATCGCCCAGGCGTACCTTTCGTGTATAGAAGGGGGAAGTTCTTTTTCATTGACCGTGACAAACCCGAACCGGCCATAAAACCCGGTCAGGTTCCTGACTGAATGCATAAAGAGGGGATCGTGCCCGCAGGCTTCGACCAGACCCCACAGTACCGCGTGTGCGTACCCGCGACCACGGTGCACTGCGGGAGTAAACACCGCATCCACTTCAAAGCCATCCGGGTGCGTCCGGCACCGTGCCAGAGAGACGATCTCCTCTTTGACAAATCCCGCAAAGATCCGGTGGTCCGGGGATCTCCCTTCGTCGGGTGATATTCGATCCAGAGCGTCTCTGCACGGGGAAATTCAGCCGAGCAGAGTTCCCGGACAATCGTACCGGAGCTGTGACGTACCTGGTAAAGAGACCCCGCAGATGTATCGGGAAGGGGAAATGCCGGAGACTCCTCTTCCGTTCCTTCAATCCTGTATCCCTCCGGGGGCACATGGATCACAAACCTTGCGCTTTTGCCTTCCATCCCGCTTTCCGAGATAGTCATGCCCGTTACCCCGAGAATCTCCCGGCATATGAATAACCCGAGGCCGTTATGCCCCCCGGCATCATACTCAAATATCCGCTGTTTCATGCCTGCCGGAATCCCGACCCCGTCATCCTCCAGGAAGAGATCCAGTCCTTCGGGAGTCTCATGGTATGTGACGATAACATTTTTCGTTGAAATCCCATGGATAATCGCATTCCCGGTGATATGGACAAGAACGTCTTTGAAGAGGGGATCGGCATATATTTCAAGCCTTTCTGTCCAGAACCTGAAAAAAACCGATTGGACCGGCAGGGGAATATCCGGAGAATCAAGGATTTTCCGGACACCCAGCCATGCCGGAGGGGAAAGACCAAGATTTTTATAGGATTCGGCGAGCTTGAGCTGGCGTGTCAGATTTGCTGAAAGTTCCCGCATCCGGTCAAAAAAAACCCGTGCTGCAGGATCATTACATTGCACTTCCGCTTCATCTGCCGTTTCTGCCATCTGATCGGCCGTCCGCTGGAGGTGATCGTTCGCGATGCGGGAAAGGAGACTGAGCTTATCATTGGCGATCTTCAATGCTTTCTCGGCATATACACGGCGGGTAATTTCTACAAAGGTAATGATCGTCCTCCCTGAAGGGAGCGGTGCAGCAGAGAGGAGGACGGTTTCGGAACCTCCGTCAGGCAGGAGAAAATCCGACTCGGCCACAAAAACGGTTCCCCCGGCGTTAAGCCGGGAGAAGACGTTCAGTTCAGAATCCCTGCCCCAGAACAAGCTTGGGGGTGCTCCTTTCAGCTCACGGGTCGTCCTGTGGAGGACTCTGGCCGCTTTTTCGTTTACCTCCTCGATGATCCTTCCCTTTTCAGTATCCCGGATGAGTATGTTGCCTGCCTCCGATTGATAAAAGACCCCCTGATAAAGATCTTCACGTTCACGAAGCCTGAATGAGAGCCAGGCAATCAGTCCCCCGATAATGATAACGACGAGGGTTCGTACGAATGCCTCAGTTATGGTGATGAATGAGTTCGCGGCAACGAGGAAAACAATCAGGAGATATAACCCACCGATACATGCCGCGATGGATAAACCCCATTTTGGGTACCGGTAGGCTGCAATCACCACCGGGATGTAGAGGAGGTGTGGAATAACAACGGAAATTCCCCTAAGGAGCCCGACGAGGTTCACGAGAATAGCAAGAAAAGCAGAGGCACCTATGATAGTATCCCAGATGACATCACGGCTGGAAAGGATTTCGGGCAGGTTCATGGTTTTTCACTCCTCATTTTTCCGGATGGCCGGCACACATACCCGGGCACCTTCCTGTTTGTGACGTAAATCTCGTGCGCATTAATTCATACGAATGATGATGAGTGTGTCCGGGACATGTTTATTATCATTCCGGTCGATTTCCCTGAAGGGGCATGTTCATTCCGCCCGCAATACATATGTTAATCGTTCCGGACACCATTGGTATATGACAACGGAGTTGTCTGAATTAGAAATAACAATAATAATGATGCCTTTGACCCGAACGCAGTAAACGAAGACGGATCTCCTGTTGTCCGGGTGCGATTACCCAAGAAATGGGCCAATGAACAGTTCGCTTTTGCTGATCTTATGATGGGTGCAAATCACATCCGTGTCAGATGTTATGACGGAGTGACCCGCATGGGCAGGATCAAGGGCAAGATCAAAAAGCGGGTATGGATACGTGAAGGCGATATCCTGATCGTTACACCCTGGTCTTTCCAGGATGAAAAGTGTGATATCATCTACCGCTATCTCCCTCCCCAGGCGGACTGGTTGCGAAAGAACCGGTACCTGTAATAGTATCTCCTTTTAGAGAGATTACCCCGTAAATATCCGGATCGTCTGTGCTTTTTTCCAGGTTCTGGCTTTGTGTCCTCATTTGATTTCAATTTATTTTTCCCGGAAATTCAAAATAATGGAAATTTCCGCTTTTTTTCTAAAACATCTCTTTAACGTGTCAGAAAAGAAACTATACATTACCTATATGCAGCACACTGAAAAGAATATCAGGATAATTCGTGACAAGTTGAGCCGGATCGGGATTGGCGAGAAAAATCTGGATGACGAGATGATTCTTGCATCCTACAGCATCAACAAATTCGGCCAGTTGTGCGCAATACCGAAGGTAATACCTCCGGTCCAGTAAAACAGGTCGTATTTGTTTTAATCCCTTACCGTGTATCCGGCATCTGAAAGAATTCCCGTTATCTTCTTGTCCCACATCTCGTCATCGGGTTCATCTATACCCTCGATACATCTTTTCCAGAGGCGGGTCAGATTGGCGTTGTCCGAAAAGAACGCACGCTGGTACATGACACGACCGGCCCTGTGCCCCCGCGAATCCAGGATAAGGAGACGCCAGCACCCGTAATCCCTGCAGATCTCCGGGCGGGTAAGGTGAACCGTGCAAAAGGCTTTCCGGTCCGCTGCACTATATCGCAGAAACGGACAGGCTTCCTTATGGTCCAGAAAAATGCTGTTATCTGCGAAGAGGGAATGCTTATCCGGATCGACAACAACAATATTTTTTTCTCCGGTATACTGGTTATTGACCAGGAACTCAAAGTCGCCGCGGGTTTCCCTGATGCTGTGCACTTGTCCCATATGATGACAACATTCCCCGCATTGCAGGCACTCGAACACCATTATCAAGACCTTCCCGGTTACCGGATACTTTGCCAGATAGCAAGCCCGAATTCAAGGGCGATCAGCACAATGATCACCCACTCAAGAAAGTTTGAGTGCTGGATTCTCACCTCATCCGAAAGCATCGAATAGTTTTCCCGTATGACATCAATCTTCCGGGTCACACTCTCGCTCCACTGACTGCTGCGGAGAACTTTCAGGGCCGTTGCATAGACACGGGCATAATAGACATCTTCGGTGACTTTGATGAGGTTGTCGACCTTCTCGATAATTTCTGAAATTTCTGCGTACGCCTCCATCTGCTTTGCCATGATCACATGGTACTGGCGGCTCCGTCTGAATTGTGAGAGCCGGTCCGCATGTTCAATATCATCATACATCTTCTCCATTTCGCGGGTCAGTTCCCGGTCGTAGTAGCGCAATTCAAGCACCTGGACATTGGCAAATTCTATGAGGTCGATCAGATCAGTCGGGCTCTCCGGGTTGCAGAGGAGGGCCGAATCCCAGGAGAGAATCGCAAGATCTTCGGAGGTATAGCTCAGTGAATTCTTGATGATCTCGTCCCGCATCTGGGGCGAGGTATTGATCCTTTCCCCGATTAACAGGGGTACGGGATCGATGAGATCATCACGGTGATCAGTTACATAGACAGTATAGTCCTCAAAGAAGTCCGGGTCGATCGCAAAGTTTTTGATATGAGGTTTGATGATCTCCCCCAGCGTCTTGAGATACTGGACATAGAATTCGGATAACCCTTCCTGGCCGGCAAAAAGGAATGCGATCTCTTCAAGGGTGGAGTAATGTGCTTCGCTGTTTTCATAGATAAAACAAAAACTGATTGCACCGATATCATAGACCCGTGCGACCACCGAGAACTCAAACGGCTTGCCGTCACGCTCAACCCGGATAGGGTGCATCTGGATCATAAGGGGGGGTTCCTCGATCATGATGGATTTTTGTTTGACCCTGACGAAACTTGTCCGTGCGGTAAAATAATTCTGGGCAAGAGCTTTTTCCAGCCAGTCGAGATCAATCTCTCTCCCGATATCATAAATCCGGTAGAACCGGAGGGTAATCATTGATATTTTCCTCCTTGCCAATGCTATGAAACAGATTGGTCGTTGATGACGATAATTATTCTCTGCTTTCTATGAATTATAACGAAAAGCATCATTAAGTACTAGTGCACCGAACCATTCAGATCAGCCAGTTGCAGATCCATCTATGATGAAAGACAGTAAAGGAGAACGGAGTGAGGAAGAATTCGGGACGAGCTGCAGCACTTCTCCCGATGATACCAATATTATCAGGATCGATCACCTTTCAAAGATCTTCCGGGAGAAGAACCGCAGTGTAACTGCGGTCAACGATGTCTCTTTTGAGGTCAGACGCGGAGAGATCTTCGGCCTCCTTGGCCCCAATGGTGCAGGAAAGAGTACCCTGATCCGGATCCTGACCACCCTGCTCACTCCCACCTCCGGCACGGCGTGTGTTGGAACGTACGATATTATCCGAGCTCCGGAAAAGATCCGCAGTATCATCGGGGTCTGCCCGCAGAACAGTACGCTCGATGTGGAACTCACCGCCTATGACAACCTTGAATTTTATGGAAAACTCGTAAATGTTGAAGACCGTATCCTGGACGAAAGGATATGGGAGCTCCTTAAAATGACTGAACTGACCGACCGTGCCCACATGAAAGTCCAGACATTCTCCGGGGGTATGAGACGAAAACTTGAGATTGTTCGTGCATTTATCCACCATCCCCTCATCCTGTTTCTCGACGAACCTACGATCGGGCTCGACCCGGAGGCCCGGCACGAGGTCTGGCAGCAGATCTCCAAGCTGAATGAGGAGAAAACTACCATTATCCTGACGACCCATTATATGGACGAAGCGGAAAAACTCTGTGACCGCATCGCCTTTGTGGATAAGGGACGCCTTATTGCCCTTGATATACTGGAGAACCTCAAGCAGCTGATTCCTGCAGGTGACCTGATAGAGATCGGTTTTGATAAGCAGGATGACCGGATGCTTCCGGCATTCCAGGAAAATCCCCTGGTCACGTCCGCTGAAGTCAAGGGCCAGAAACTTATCATTTCTGCAAAGAACGGCAGCAAGGTGTTACCGGAAATTGTTGCAGTCCTGGAAAAATTTTCCATTCCCATGACTTCAATCTCGATACGGTCCCCTTCACTGGAGGATGTTTTCATCCATCTGACCGGAAAAAAACTGGATGACGGGGGGAACCAGGACGCAAAACCTGTGTCCCGGGGGAGACCGTCATGATCCGGGGCGCTGTTGCGATCTTCAAGCGGGATTTCAAAAAATTCCTCAGCAACCCGTTTGTTGTCATTATGACCCTCATGATGCCGATTATGTACCTGGTCATTTTCGGGAACGCCTTTGGCGGTACCATCAGCCATGTACCGGTCGGTGTGGTCCAGGAAGTCCCCCCCTATAATGACACGGCGCTTTTTTCAGACTCGGTTGTAGCACTCAACCATATCCCGCAGAAAGACTATCCAAAACTGCTTGATGTGACGATTTACACCGATGAACAAAAGGCTAAGCAGGATCTTTCGAAGGGGCTGATATCCGCGGTCATCGTCTTTCCTTCAGACATATCCAATGACCATGCGGTCCGGCTCTATGTTGACAGTTCAAATTCCGTAACCCCTGCCCTCGTCCAGTCAGCACTGAATGGTGTACTTGCGGCACAGGGTGCACATAACCCGGTGATGGTCAACCAGATATACGGGAATATCAAGTATATCCAGTTCTTCGGCGTCGGTGTCATCATGATGGCAATTTTTACCTCCACCATGTTCGGCGGCGGGATCGCCCTGATACGGGACCGGGAGGCGGGGATCCATGAAGGTTACCTGGTCACGCCGGTGCAGCGCACCAGCATCATCGCCGGGATCATCTCCAGCGGAACGGTCCGGGCATTTATCGCAGGGTTCACCATCTTCCTTATTGACATTTTTGTGACCGGGATTATCATCCAGAGTCTGGAAGACTTTTTGCTGGTCCTCCTCGTGATCCTTATCGCATGTATCGGGGTTACCAGCCTGGTTGTGTCCTTCGCGTCACGCTTTTCCGCCCAGCAGGAATATGCATCAGTCGTTGCATTTCTTAACCTGATCCTGTTCATGACATCCGGGGCATTCTACCCGGTGATTGGCATGCCCGACTGGCTGCGCTGGATTACCGTGATTAATCCTGAGTATTATGGCGTAGATGCACTCAGGGGGATCATCCTCAGGGGGCAGGGGCTTGATGTCATCGGCATGGATCTTATCGCACTGCTGATATTTTCCGGGGCGATGTTTATTCTCGGCATTGCCACCTACCGGCGTACGCTGGAATGAAGTGCCATATTCATTTTTTTGGATATTCTGAAGAAGTACCGGGTGCGGCTCTCTCGTTCCCGAAGGGAGAGGCAGTGAAGGAGGGCATCACTTCATCATCGGGATAATCATGTCCGGATATAGTTCCGGATTAGCGGGTAAACGTCGTGGTAAACACAGTTTCTTCGATTGTATGCCCGGTCAGTGCCCAGTCGATGGAGTCCCGGTCGGCAGTCGGCTGGGTGATATCCATATCGACTGCATATAACCGGAACACGAACCGGTGTGTTGTCCCGATGGGCGGGCATGGAGGATAATATCCCCGTGAACCGGCGCTGATGTCGCCCTGCTGGCCACCGTTCTCAAGAACTTTCGCGTGAGGCTGTGCCGGAGCGAGTCCTCCTGCTACAGGGGGGATATTGTACACAATCCAATGCGTGAACCTTCCTTTCGATGCATCCGGATCATCAAGAATAAGGACGAGACTTTTTGTTCCGGAAGGAATACCGTCCCATGCAACTTCGGGTGATTCGCTTGCGCCCTTACAGGTATAGGCATCCGGAAGGACGGCCCCCGGCCCCAGAGAATCCACCCGGATCGGTAAGCATACCGGGGGGTGGTGCTGACGTTGTCTGCCCCGAAGGCTGCTCAGGTACAGGAATAACCGGGGTCTGCGAGGGTGCGGTGGAGAGACACCCACAGAAAATTATCCCTAGTATAATAATTACAGAAGCCGGCACGATTAGATCCTGATGCATAACCGGACAGGTGCCCCGCATGATAATAAGGATTCCGGCAACCGATATCAAAGATCGAAAAAACCATCCATCAGGAACAGCCACCTATATACACTTCCGCTTTCAATAGCTCCCTGAGACACGGTCAGATCACCCGCGGTTCATGAGGCGCCACGATGAAAATGCAGAGCACTCCCCAGGTATCATCAATCAACGGACCGATCCCCTTGAGTTTCTGTATCGTTCTTTACCCGGATGGCAGGGTCGAACGACTGGTGGACCGCCCTCTCGAAGAATATTTTTCCGCAGTCTGCAACGCCACCATCGCCTGGATCGATTGCAGCACGACCGATGACACAACACAGATTGAACAGATCGCCCAGATTGCCGGATTTTCCAAGATCCCTATTCCGAAACTAACGACCGGGTTCTATTCTGCCTACGAGGATTACGATACGGAACTGGGCATCATGCTGCCTTCAGCGACAGTCAAGGCAGAGAAACTGAAAGTCCACCCGCTTTTTGTCCTCATCCGTGACAATGTTATCTTAACGGTTCATTCCGAGGCGATCAACCGGCTCCTGCGGTTCTCACGGTATGCCCCCCCGTTCTTCAAGAGGATCTCTGCTGAGACGACTCCTGATAAGATCACCCTCATGCTGGAGCGTATTATCGATGAGAACAACGACCGGAACTTCGAGTACCTGCGTGAGATCGAGATGCATGGTGACGCTATCAGCAAATCCCTCATTGAGGAGAGTCTTGCCAAGAAGAAGATCGCCCATGACATCTATAATATGAAACATGGCCTGATCGATTACCTGAACGTCCTCTGGGCGACGAAAGATGTGGTGGATTCATTGCGGTACGGGGATGCCGACCTGATCACCAACGATGAGAAACTCCTGGGCCGGATAGGCATATTATCAGACAATATCGACCGCCACATCGAGCTCTCCGAGCAGATGTCCAACGTCCTCTCATCCGGTCTTGAAGTGATGCAGAGTATCTACAATAACCAGCTCCAGAACCTGAACAACCGTTTTGCTCTCGTCACCGCCTACCTTACGGTCCTGGGCACGGCATTTTTAGTACCGAACACGATTGCAACGATTGCGGGAAGCGGGGTCATGGAGGGGACGATGGGGAGCCAGTGGTGGTATATTCCCCTGCTTGCGGTCTCTACGATTGGTGCGACTGCCATCTCGTTGCTCTGGGTGATCCATGTCTGGAAAAAACGGGAAGAAGATTAATACACGTTTTTTCCCTGTACCATGTATCATGGATATCCGGACGTTTTCGACGTAACCCGGAGGGATCGGACTCCGGTACATCGTCTCGTGATCGAACGGAGTGATATCCGGTATACAATACCTGTTTTTTGATTGATTTATTCCCGGACTCCCCCGTAATATTTTATCCCTCCGGGATGTTTCCTGAAAAATCTGATATCCGTATTCCCCGAAAAAGACGGAAGTGAAGAGAGGTATCTACCTGAAATATGACCGGATTCACAGGATTCTCCCTGTTTAGGGCAAAACCAATGCTATTATATAGATAATTGGTAATAATTTACGTTATCAAAGGAGACAAAAGAAATGAAGACAGAAGATGCAAAGAAGATCATTTCCACAGCCATCAACCGGGAAGTCGAGGCGTACACATTTTACCGCACCATATCCGACAAGGTAAAGGACGCTGCATTCAAAAAACTGTTTGGTGAGCTTGCCGGAGAAGAGAAGCAGCACCGGGAGTTTTTAGAGGGAATGCTCTCGAAAGATGTCACCAAGATGCACTTTGATGCAAAGAAGGATTACAAGGTTGTCAATGCAATGCCGAGCCCTCCCTTGTCTGCCGATTTGAAACCGATTGATGGCCTTGTCCTTGCGATCAAAAAGGAACTTGAAGCGATGCAGATGTACACGCAGCTTGCGAACCTTTCAACAGAGACTGAGCAGAAGTTTCTCTTTTCCCAGCTTGCAAACATGGAAAGCGGCCACAAAGCCCGGCTTGAAGATCTCTATACTGAGATGGCGTTCCCCGAAGTCTGGTAACCTGTTTTTACTTTTTTTAAATTTCATTCTTACAACGGGAGATCCTATCCGGGTTAACATCTGATAAGCGGCCGTAGGAATCCCGGTCGGAGTTTCACTTTGTTTTTAACTTTTTGCCGATACTCCACGCATCGCCTGTATACTCTCCGATGGTCCAGTACCGGTTGTCGGGCATGGTGAGCAGGAGCGGGTTGATCTTTTTAATATCCGGAGCATCGCCCGTCAGATAGCGTTCCTCAATATAGGATGCGATGATCTCACCGATGTAAAAATTATTGGTGGGATTTTCAATCGTAATCTCCAGCTGGCATTCGAGGGAGAGCGGGCATTCGGTGATCATCGGTGCGTTCCCGAGTTCCCCGTAAAAAACATCAAAGAGCGAGGCTTTGTCCTTATCCCTTCCCGAGACCAGCCCGCAATAATCTGTTTTTTCCACCATGTCCGCCGAGGGGAAATTGATACTGAACGTACGGTTCTCCTCGATACCCCGTACCGAGTGGTGGTGCCGCCCGACACCACAGCCGATCGTCGGCGGATTTGCATTGACCCTCGTCACCCATCCCAGTGTCATGAAATCAGGTTTGCCATCCACCAGCGTACCGAGTAAGGTAACGGGCATGGGATACATGAAGACGTTCCTGCCTGCTGAAATTTTTCCCATCGATCCATCTCCGGTTCTGCTATGGCAAGGAGATCATAAAAAGGTGTTGTGTCCGGACAATGCCTACGGGGTTTTATGGAAGTCCAAGGAGGCCGAGTTCATGCAGTAACGTTTGCCGGTCGGGGGAGGGCCGTCATCAAAGACATGCCCGAGGTGTGCCCCGCAGCGTGCGCAGAGCACTTCGGTGCGTTCCATCCCGCCGGATGTGTCGGTATGTGTCCGGACATTGAGGGGTGAAACCGGTGCGTAGAAACTCGGCCAGCCGGTATGGGAATCAAACTTAGTACCGGACAAAAAAAGGTCGGTACCGCAGCAGATACAGGAATAGATGCCCTTCTCCTTCCAGTTATGGTATGTGCCGGTGAAGGGATATTCCGTGCCCTGTTTCCGGGCCACATTAAACTGTTCCGGGGTGAGCTGGGCCTTCCATTCAGCATCGGTTTTTACGACGGGGGAAACGCTCTCGACCTTGTTGGTCCGGGCATTGAAGATAGATAGGGGGGTTCCGGGTTTTCCTTGTGGTTCCATAGGTTTTCACCAGCATGAGTGGTAGAACACGGAGGACATAGACTTTTGGATAGGGGCACAGGTGAAGAGTCCCTACAGGGACCGAAAACGCCCTACCTGAACAGATATGCGATTATAATCCGAAAAAGCCAAGAAGCCTGCGCTTGGGGTCCTTGTAAAAGATCCGTGCCCCGTCCTTGATATTGCGGACATCTTCGATGGTATACAGGATGTCCGGGTACTCTTTCGAGACGATGCCCAGCAGGAGGGACAATTCAGTTCTCGGTACGATCATAAAAATAATGCTGACGGTGTTCGAGAAACTTCCCTGCCCCTCTATCCGGGTCATGCCGTAGCCGAGGGTGGAGAGCCGGGTGATGATGGGCTGGGGATCTGCGGGAGTGATAAGCCGGACGATGACATAGCCGATGGAGATCATGTTCTCGATATGCATCCCGAACAAAGTCCCGATGCCGTACCCGGCAAGATACGCGAAGAGGTTCCAGAAATCCCCGAGGTTCGTGATCACGAGACCGGTCGAGAGGAGCCAGATACCGGTCTTGACGATCCCGATATAGGCAGCGAGGTTGGCGTGGCCCTTGCTGATATAGATGGTGCGGACCGTCTCGAGCGCTGCCTCAACGATACGGGCAACGAGGATAACGAGCGGTAAGGTCGCTGCCCCGAGGATTGCCGGCTCGATGTTGCGTCACACTCCTGATCATACTAGTCGTACCGGCTTTCTTGAATAGTTTTTGGAGAAATCAGAAACAAAATTGAGTTTTTATCGAACAAAAAATTGCGGCACCTCCTGCAGCCCGGATGCTTTTTAATGCCGGGATTCCGCGTAAAACCAGTATTTGATTGTGACCTGGCCGCGCTGGTTTCCTGGTACCGGATACCGGACAATCCGTGCTGTAATCATGTCCCGTTTTGTCAGACAATCAGCAATTGAACCGATTGGTTCAGGGTTATTTAAATCCTCATTGATGCATGATCTGGTATTACAATGATCCGGGAATTCATCGCACACCTGAAAATACGGGCAAAGGAGATTGCAGAAACCTTATTGGGAAAGATTGGATCTGCGATACGCCAGTATGCGCCCATACGCCAGCCCTGTGCAGGGATCCACCCTCTCGTTGTACCCGTTGAATCCGGTAATGCACTGAATGCAGGAAAGCGGTACAGGCTGACGAGCGGCCATGCCCCGGTTTTCTCGCTCTACACCTTTTTTGGTAATCGTCAGCAGACCCCGGTCCAGGGTAGTTCAGGAAAATCCCCGGCCCCCATCTGACAGGTCATCTGCCCTTCCCAAGGGAATTGTCCGGCCTGAGGGAGAGCCCGGGCGATCCGCAAACATCCCTGGACCTGGTTTTTTGCTCTTTGCACGACAGCATGAAAGCTCTCGTCGCAACTATCGTTAAACACATAAAAATTTTCAGAGGAAAACAATGAAAAAGAATCCACCATCAACACAAGGGTCAGGGAAGTCCAACGATATCCCGACCGAGGTACCGGAACCGGACCAGATTGCATCCGGTGTACCATTGACCGGACTTGAGAACACCACATATCCCGGGATGTGGGGGAACATGATCCTCTTCCTCGCCGACCGGCAGGACCGGATTGTACAGCGGCTGAACACGAAGATCGAACGCCTCGAACAGCGGCTTACCCTGCTGGAAGAGCGGAAGCAGGCGAAATGATGGCGCACCGACCCGCAACCGAGACCGGGATCACGCTCTGTCTCATCCCCCATGTCAACGCCCGCCAGATTAACAAGCAGGGCGAAGACGTCTGTCATACCTGCGAAAAGAGGGTCAACCTGCATCACTCCACTATCACGGTCAGGACAAAGTCGCCAAAAAGAAAACTCAGGACGCGACAATCCCGGGTTCCTCCATCTCGTCATGAACCAGCAGACAACCGCTATCATGTTAGCCATAACAACGATTCCGGAGGTTCTCCATGACCCGTGGAAGGCCTCCGAAAAGGGGGCTCGCCGATGCAACGACCGTAGCAACGGGACGGGGAGCAGTCATGTGTTTCATGAGATCCTCAGACAACCTGTGGGATTTCATGATCAAGGGTAACGACAAGCTTATCTTTGTCAGTGTCAGGAAAGCCATCAGGCTCAGCGAGACGCTGGAGAAAATGGAGAGAGAGTTCCAGGAGACGATAGTGTGGCTCCGGTCCTTTCCCGTTTCGCCAAATATCATCAGGGAACTCTGGATGTATTCCCGCCGGGGAATATGGAGGTTCTTCCGGATTGATCAGGCCGGTATCGTGGAGATTTGCCAGGACGGGACACAACTGAAGAACCAGTTTATCGAGGTTATACGGACTGTCCGGGGTGTGCCGGCAAGGAAAAAGGGGTCTGCTCTCGTGAAGGGGGAATGAGGTATCATAACCTCCCCTGTTTTCACTATGAAAAAGCGATCCTAAAAGATACCCCTTTATTTCCCCAATCCAGCCTCCGTTTTCCCATTCCGCAAGGCTTTCAGGCACTAATTCGCAAAAAACGTACACTAATGGTTTGGGAATCCCTCGATTCTCTGCCCATTTGGCTGTCGGGGGCCATTTCGGAGCTGAAAATGGCCGCTAATAGCACCTATTGGGTGGCAAAACTCGACCTTTTACAGACTGGAGTAAAGGGCCGGGTTTGATCCGGACCGGATTATCGATACGGGACTAATAAGGCCATCCCACAACATACCCCAGGTTCTCCTCAATTCTGGCTCTGTTTCCCGTTCCGGACGGTTAAACTCGCCTTTCATGGCCCGGAACGGGTAAGGGGAGAAAAATGCAGGATCTGATCTGAACCTGGAATATCAACCCATGGTCCAAAAAGGCCATTCCAAAATATACACCCTGATCTCCCCAATTCGGCCTCCGTTTTTCCGTTCCGGAGGGCTTTTTGGCACTAATTCCCGAAAAACGTACACTAATGTTTGGGAAATCCCACGATTTTCAGCCCATTTGGCTGTCAGGGGCTATTTCGGAGCTGAAAATGGCCGCTAATAGCACCTATTGGGTGGCAAAACTCGACCTTTTACGGACTGAAGTATGGGGAGAGGAAAAATGGAGGTTTTGATGATTTCAGTTATCATGGTAAAAGTTGAGATATTGCATAAAGATATAGAAGGGCATCAATCGAGTTTTGCTCTCGACTTAAACTATTGGGTATATGCTTTCAACAATGCCCGAAACATTTTACCATGATTGGGATATTTCAAGTGGAGCAGTTCATGGACAATAATTTTTGTTCGCTCGTTTTTGGATTGTCGAAATATTGCCCGGTCGAATGTTAACCTACCCTTGCTTGAACAGCTCGCCACTTGTTCTTCATTTTTCGCAGGTGAATCTCCTTTATTTCAACCTTGCAGGTTTTCGCCCATTCCCCAACCAATCTTCTGAAGGATTCTGGTGAGATCATGCAATTGCCCGTTTGAGAACGTTCATGATCTGATCAACGATCTTTTTGATCTCTTTAATATCACGGGTTCCGGATTGCAAAATGACCGTATACAATTCCTGTTTAACATCGCGGGCTTGTTGTTCACTGGTTTTCCAGTGGGGATATTGATTCAGAATAATCTTCATCTGATGGGCTTTTTTTTCGGGATCGCTCATCCCGGTCCCTCCGGAGCGATATCGCCACAATATGCGCAAACGATTCCAGGAGTTCTGTTGAGGGATCGGGCTGACCGGGTTTCATTCCAAGGACCGATGTACCGTACAGCTTCCCTTCGATGACATAGGCAATGGCAACGAAACGATCGATGTTCATCAGCTTCTGGATACTCATGCTGACCAACGGGGGAATCTGGCCAAAACTGACCTCTGTCAGGGTATTTCTCCTGCCGATAATACTGCTGACCATCTCCTGGTACATGTCGGTACTGACCGGTGATTTCACATCGCCCGGTCTGTTTCCCCATTAACCGGATGACCTTTTCAAACATACCCGGTGCAATCTCGTAGTTGGTTACCTGCAGCGTGCGGTCAGAGGGATCATACACCAGGAACAGGGTCACGACTGCCCCGGACAACTCCTTGAGCTTTTTTACTGCGTGTTCCGGGACGGATTTACCCCGGGGCAGGGATGCGAATTCAAGGGCGATCTGGTTTATTGTCTCAAGCACACGGTTCTGCTGGTGCAGTTCTTCCTCGACCCGTTTCAGCTTTGTTACCTCCGCGGTCATGGTCACGGTGGCACGCCGGTCGTTGATCGTAATGGGGATGGCAGAGAACTGGACATGGACACGCCTGCCTCCCTTCCCCGTCAGGGCCAGCGGTACATTCTCCAGTTTACCCCTCATCACCATGCGTGCTACGAGCCGGGAAGAATCCATAAGGGAAAGCAGTCCCAGCTCAACCTGGTTCTTTCCCAGGATTTCTGTTTCCGTATACCCGCTGCTCTTTAAGAACGCCGCATTGACCTCCAGGAATTTGTTATCCGGGTAACTGTTGATCGCCATCGGGTACGGGCTGTTCTCAAAGATGGTCCGGAACTTTCTCTCACTCTCGCGTAAGGCCTCAAGGAAATTCCTGCGCCCGATCTCGGCAGCCGCTTTTACGGCGATGATGTCGAAAATCTCCCGGGCAGAAGGCGGCAGGATAAGAGGTTTTCGTGTCAGAACACAAAGGATCCCGACTGCCTGCCCGTCGAAATTGCGCAGCGGTGTCCCGGCATAGCCCCGGATATTGAAGCTGCGAAGGTCGCTGCTTTCCGGGAAGAGCGTGCGGACGTCGTCAGGATACACGCAGAATCCTCTCTCCGCGGTATTTTCACAGGGTGTGCCTTTCAGGGTGTAGGAATAATCCGGGATTTTTTTGCCGTCAAGGAGCATGGAGAGCACCTGCACGTGGTTCCCATCCGGCGCAATCTCCCCTATCATGACGCAGTCTGCCCCCAGCCAAGTGCTGATACTCTCCGTTATCCGGTCCAGCGAATCCATGCCGGTCGTCCCTACCATGCTCGTGACCATAGCCTGGAACGCTTCTTCTGCCCGTTTTCGTCCGGTAATATCCCGGATGGACTCTATTGCCCCGGTAATCCTGCCATCCCGGTCATAGAAAGGAGATGCATTCAGCCACACAACCCGTTCTTCGCCTCCGGGAGAGGTCAGGACCGTTTCTGCCGTAATGGTGTTGCCTTCTTTCCGGAAGTGCCGGTAGTGCTCCCTCACCACCGGATCGTCCCGGAAGACAAGGTCAAGAAGGATCGGCCGGCACTCCCCGTGCATGGCAAATGCATAGGCATAATCCCCCTTTCCCACAATTTCACCGGCTTTGACACCGGTCATTTCTTCAATGGCTCGGTTCCAGGCAATGACGGTGCCCTCACGGTTTACGACCAGTGTGGCATCGGGAAGAAAATCGATGATGTCGGCAAACCTGCGTTCACTTTCCCTGAGGGCCTGCTCAGCCTGTTTTCGTTCGGATATATCGGTAGAAATACCAACAACTACGTCCTGGTCTCCCCAGCGGACGATCGTTGCGTGAACTTCGAGCGGGATCTCCCGCCCGTCTTTTCGGAAATGGACGGTTTCAAATGATATCTCACCGGATTTCTTAAGATCCTCCAGACGTCCGGTCATGAGTTTTGCAGACGCAGGTGTATCGAGTTGCCCGAGATTCAGATCAAGAAACTCGCTGAGAGAATATCCATGAAGATCGAGATTCTTTTTATTCGAATACAGAAAATTTCCCGTAAAATCGGAGACCGTAATGGCAGCGGGAGAGGCATTGACCAGATCGGCGAGAAGAGCATTTTCTTCCTGGGCCATGATCTCCCCGGTCCGGTCTTCAAGCAGGACAACTACTCCCTTCTCCCCCCAGCCAAATACCAGGGGGATGACCCGGATTCGGAATGCCCTCCAGTCCTTTTGTACCGGGACCCATGCATTCGCAACAGACTCTTTCCCCGCTATACCCTGTTTTACAGAATCACGGATCCGGTCGATCAGCCCGGGTCCGATGGACGTTATGTTGATATCCAGGTTTTCAATATGATCTTTACTGATTCCGAATGCAAGAAGAAATGAATCGTTTACGTTACGAACGGTATACGTTTCATCAAGAACAAGGATGAGGTCCGACGATTGGCTGAGGATCTGATCGGCCGGGAGTCGTGTCGAGAGGGTATATAATTTCGCCGGGCCGGCTTTTCTCATATTCACCTGGCCGGAAACGAAGAGGGAATTAAGGTATTTTGTCGTTGTTATCCTGCTAAGGTTCAGGTTTTTTGAAATTTCTTCGATAGTCAGCCCTTTTTGCGCATCCCTTAAAAGGCCAATTATGTTCTGGCAGTGGTTTTCGTTCAGAAAAATACCCTCCCATCAGGTGACCCGGTTGGCGGATGCAGGATAAATACTAGGAATAATCTTTCTTTCTGGAAATAATCATTGTGACCCGTACATACATCCCCAGATAGACTTTTGATAACCAAAAGTAAAAATATTTATATATTAAATAAACAAATTTTTGTTAAATACAAAAATTTTAACAATTTATTATCATATCCTGTGAATCGTGTGAGACCATGAAGAATAATCAAGAGTTCAAATCGTCCTTGTCATGACTGAAACGGGGTGAACTGACCGGTTCTTTGCTTTTTTTGGTGTTTTACGTGCCTGTGCCCTGCAATCATATATCCCTCCTGCATACAGACGACGAACCGGCGCTGCTCGCTGAATACCAGTCGGTCGGCCGCGATATTACCGACTGGCATACGGTCGAACTGGACCTGGTGAAAAAGAATGAGAAACTTCGCAGGGTGTGTGAACAACGTGATGCACGTTAAGAAAAACTCCTACACAACTATGCCGGGCGGTCAGGTGCCGTTATTACGGTTGATTTCCTGCCTCGATTTCTCAAAAACCGGTCCTGCATCAGAAGATTCCGGAACAGATGGATGCGAGATATGAGAACTGAGAAGGTGATGTATTTCACAGAAAATGAGGAGGAGTTTACGAACCTCCTTATGGAGATTGGTACAAAAAGGAATGTCGCCCGGGTGCTGGTTTTTCTCGCGAAAATTCCCGAAGCAACATCGCGTGAAATCGAACGCGGCGCGGATCTCCGCCAGCCTGAGGTCAGCATTGCAACATGGTACCTGATGGAGCGTGGCTGGATCAGGAGCAGGGAGAACAAGGCAGAGAGCAAAGGGAGACCGGTCAAGATCTACAAACTCACAAAACCGATCACCGAGATTCTGGACAGCATTGAGAGAGAGAAGGAGAAGGATGCCATTAATCAATCCGCTCTCTTCAGGAAATTAGAGGATTACCTCCGCTGAATTTTTCCTTTTCGTTTCTGGCCCGGCAACAAAAGAACCCCGGGGTTGTCCCATTGTTCCAGAATGGTCATCCTATCTGTACGAAGCATTTTATTACCAATGCCGGTTATCCAGAGTGTAAGGTGATACTGACATGGTAAACAAAGGAAACCAACTCAGAACAAAAAGAAAAACCGAGCGGCTCATAACGGGCAGCTGTAGACTCCCCCTCTACCACATCGAAAAAGAACTTGCCGACATCGGGTTTACCCAGACAGGAGCAGATCCCATCGCTATCGCCATGGAACACCAGAAGGACGAGCTCTACCTGGAAATCTGGCTGGATGAAAGCCGCTGTATACACAGTTATCTTCTGATACCGTTCGAAGAGAAAAATAAGAGACTGAGGAAATTCCGCTGGTAAGTACGGGTGTGTTCATCTTCCGGGACTGTGCTCATCTTTTTTTTGGAATCTGTTAGCAAGAGTTGAGCGGTATCGGACTTTTCTTTGCGTTTGTCCCAAATCGACAAATCAATGGTCATGCCCCTTCCGGATTATCACAGCCATTTTTTTGAACTGGTGAAAGATATGTTCTCTGCTGGTTCATGATATTTTCAGGGCACCCTCATAACTCGACTGGATATACGGGATGTAAACTTCGAGTTCCGACGGACCATTGAGGGAGATGAGGATCCAGTTTTTCATGGTCCGACCATGCCCTTCGAAGTATCCGGCACGGGGGTCTTTGAGGAGCCGCATCTTTTCTTCTTCACTGAGCCGGGTAAGAATGATCCCGCCGGTCACCATCATTGCAAATACTGTTTTTCCTACCCCGTAAGAGGGAGACCCAAACATCATTTTTTTCATAACGCCGGGCCATGCAAGGACAGTTTCTTCTACCTTCAGTTTTAGTTCTTTGGTTTCGGTTTCTGAATAGTATGGCATGATCAGTAGCCCGATTGATCGTAAATAGGAATTAGTGTTTCCGATACCAGAAGAGAACCAGTAAACTTTGAGAAGGAGGCTATCATGATGAAGCGTCCGGCAGGCAATCCGCATCCGTCCGGTTAAAAAAAAAGAGACGATATCAGTGTTCTGCAAACTTCATGTCCCAGAAGATGTTCTTGCCGGATGCCTTGAGCGGGATACCGTACGCAACACTGCACCCCTTGAGCATCCCCAGCTGGAGGGCAACGACACCTGCGCTGAACATGATCCGGTTGTCCACGTTATGGATGCTGGCGGTCTTTACCGCTGATCCGACAGCGATGCCGAGATCCGAGATCTTCAGGACGCAGTTTGGTCCCGGGTAGAGGGCTTTTTTGTTCTTGTGTGCTTTTACCGCTTTTGCCATCTCGGCGCAGTCTCGCATGCCCGCACCCTCCGCAGTTTACGCCCAGCGGCGTACGACCCTCAACCCCGATGAGGAACGTGGCATCGCTTACTTTCACCTGCTCGCCATTGACCCGGAAAAAGTCTATCCTGAGATCCTTTCCCTGTTGTATCATCAGGCTGGCCAGCTTGTCCTGCTCCTTACCGGTCAGCACCTCGACCTTTATCGAGTCCAGCCCGACAGCTTTGGGAGAGGTCCGTGCCGAGAGCGCCATAAGCCCGGCCACCGATTTCACTGCTTCGGATTCAATAGTCATGCAGGGTGATTGGTATGCCGGATACAAAAAGAAATGGGTTTATGCTGTGCCAGGCAAATCTCCGCGTTCACGCCCTGCCCGATTGTGACGTCCGGAGAGAGAAATAAGAATCAGAGGAAATTCCGCGAGTAAGTCCGGGCATATACTTCCACTCAGGGTGTACGTCAAATCGTATCCAGGTACTTTGCCCGGTCATTCAGGAAATCCCGGTAAATCCGGTAATAATCGGTATCTTCATATTCGACCTTCCGGATCGGAACAGCATCGAAACTGTAAATATCTGCGTCCGGAAAGGCAAGAAGAATGGGGGAATGGGTGGCGATGATGAACTGCACCTCTCCCTGCCCGATAAGCTGCTTCAATAACCCCAGCAGGCTGAGCTGCATCTTGGGTGACAACGCATTTTCCGGTTCATCGAGCAGGTACAGTCCCTTTCTCCGGAAGCGGTTTTCAAAAAATGTCATGTGGGACTGGCCATGGGATTTTACCACGAGAGAACTGTTGCCAAAATAGGTCAGGCAGCCGGGGTCGGCCATACCCCATGCATCGAGAACCTCAGCGAAATGCCGGAAAATTTCCGAGGCAAAGAACGATCCAGGGACCTTCCCGTCGGTCCATTCGATCTGCATAGACTGGTGGAGCAGGTCCTCATACCGGTTGTGGAGGTCCTTGTTTCCTTCATGCTCCTCCCATATATGGATGGAGCAGTTGCGGGCGATTGCCCTGAGAAGGGTCGATTTTCCTGTGCCGTTCTCCCCGATGAAAAATGTTACGGGATGCAAAAATTCCAGATTGTCAGTCTTCCGGAAAATTTCCAGGTTGAAAGGGTAACAATTTCCTGTCGGAAAGGTATCGTGGAGCAGATGGAGCGACCGGATATGCATGCCAGAGTGATTTTTTCATGACGCGGAATATATATCTTTCATTAGCGTTTTTTCTCAGGTTATCCGCTATCCTCAGGGGGGTATTTTCACATTCACCGCAATTTCTCTTTTAACCGAAGCAAAATACCGCCGTACTTAGTCGTCCCGTAAAAGTTCCCTGATTACTGCCTCCCCGAACTCCCGGGTCCCTGCCGATCCCCCAAGATCCCGTGTCCGGATTCCCTGTGCAAGCACTTCCTGCACGGCTGCTTCAATGCGTTCCGGACCCGACGGATCCCCGCAATAAGCAAGGAGCATACCGGCACTCCTCAGGGCGGCGATCGGGTTGGCGATATTTTTCCCGGCAATATCCGGGGCACTCCCGTGCACCGGTTCGAAAAGGGCGTAATGGTCACCTATATTGGCACTGGGTATCAGTCCCAGACCCCCGACAAGATAGGAGGCCATGTCTGACAGGATGTCCCCGAAAATATTTGTCGTGACAATGACATCATACGAGGCGGGGTGCTGGAGGACATCCAGGGCAAGTGCATCGATGAATTTGTCATTACAGTGCACGCCGGCCGATTTCGCTTCGGCAAGACAGATATCCCGGAACAGGACATCGGACTTGAGCACATTTGCTTTGTGACCGACAGTAAGTTTCCCCTTCCGCTGTTGTGCGAGGCGGATTGCGGAGCGGACAATCCGTTCGGTCCCTTTCCGGGTAACGACCCGGAGGGTTGTTGCCCGGTCGGTACCGATCTCTTCGATGCCTGAATAAAGACCTTCTGTGTTCTCCCGCACGATCATGATATCAAAACCGTTCCCTTTCACCGGTCGCAGGTTTGCGTAAAGGTCGAGCGCTTTTCTCAGCCGCAGCACCACGCTCTGGTAGTCTTTCATGGGGGGTGTTGTTATCGCCCCGAACAGGATCGCATCTGCGGTCTTCAGTTCCGCAATATCCCGGTCCGCACAGGGACATCCGGTCACCTCCCAGCGGTGGTACCCGACATCGACCGGGAAGTACTCGTATTCCGGGTGGAGCAGACCGAGGACATTTTTCGCTACCGGGATCACCTCGTGACCGATTCCGTCTCCTTCGACAATAGCAATCCGGGTCATTTTGATCGCCACTGCACCACGAGATCATTCACCGCACGGGCGATATCCGCCGGGCAGGCACCCCAGTGGACGACGGCACCGAACTTTCCCTTGCAGGTCCCGGTACCCACACGTTCGGAACGACAGCAGCGGGCGATGAACGGCTCCTCCCGCACGGATTCCAGCGGGCAGATATTTTCAAGTTCGAAGTCCCTGCCGTAGCACTCGGTGAAGAACTGCGTGCTGGTCAGGCAGCCGGCCACCCGTTCTCCTCCATGCATCGTGTCCGCGTCGAGCGTCCGGGTATACCCTGCAGCGCGGCAGGGATAGACATCGGCCCGCACCTGCGTGATATCACGGGTGTGGTGACAGAACATGACCGAAAGTTCACCAAAGAGGCCGGCAGACTCCAGCTCGCGGATGCAGGCTGACAGGCTCGGGCGGGGAGGCGTTACATCATAGACATGTATCCTGAGCAGCCCGGACAAATCGGGATCGAGCACGAAGGTCATGTGTTCGTCAAGCCCGGTAAAGATAGTGCAGCGGTGTCCCGTATCAAGGGCAAGCATGATAAGTCGCGTGCGGTCATGGATCTGCACCTTTTCAGGATAGTGGTAGGTTTCTCCGGCTGGTGCAATCACCTTTGACGCCACGATGGGCCGCATCATGCCGCTCCCGGCAGGATCCGTCGTTATCTCCAGCACCTCCTGCCCGGTGCCGGTATCCCGCACCAGGTAGCGGCTCAGGAAATATACCTGTTCCCCGCAGGGTTTTGTCGAGGCACACCCCACCTCCCTGCACTGCCCGGGAAAGATCATCCGTGCGTCCTCCAGAAATTGACCAGACCGCCGGCGGCAAGGATCTCCTGCATTTTTGCAGAGAGGCGGCGGACAGGGTACCTCGTTCCCTCAGCCTCAACCCAGCCTTCGTTAAGGTCAAACGTTACCATGCTTCCCTCGTTACACGCAAGATCGCATTCGATGAGCGGGAGACCGACATTGATTGCATTCCGGAAAAATATCCGGGCAAATGACGGTGCAACTACGGCTACCGCCCCGGCCTCCCGTATGGCGATCGCTGCCTGTTCCCGGGATGACCCGCAGCCAAAATTTTTACCGGCGACGATTACTGCACCGTTCAACCGCCCGGCAAGCGAGGGATCGAGATCTTCGAATACATGAGCGACCCAGACACCGTGGTCCTTTGTCCGCAGGTAGCGCCCGGCTATCACCAGGTCGGTGTCAATATCCGGTCCAATGCAGACCACACGTCCTTTTCCCTGCATCAGGACACCTCAGGCTCGGTGATCTCTCCTTCAAGGGCACTGGCAGCCGCCGTCGCCACCGAGGACAGGTAAATTTCCCCGCCGACCCCCATCCGGTTCCTGAAGTTCCGGTTTGCCGTGGAGAGGCAGACCTCTCCCTCGCCCAGGACACCCATATGAGCGCCCAGGCAGGGACCACAGCCGGGGGTCCCGATAGCGCATCCGGCCTCCACGAGATCCCCCAGCACGCCGGTCCTGATCGCCTGTTCCATGACAGCACGGGAGGCAGGAACAACAATGGTCCGGACGGCAACTTTTCTCCCCTTCACCACCCGGGCAAACCGTGCAAGATCGGAATACCGCCCGTTTGTACAGGTTCCCACGAATACCTGGTCCAATGGCAGTCCTGCAAGATCAGACACCGGTTTTATCGTATCCACCCGGGGAGGTATGGCGAGGACCGGGACAATATCAGCGAGATCGAAAGCGATCTCCCGGGTATACGTGCAGCCCTCCGGTTCCTGTGCTTCGACCATGTGACCTGCCGCTGCGAGATACTTCACGGTTATGTCATCCGCATAGAACATGCCTGCTTTTGCCCCGGTCTCCACAGCAAGGTTACAGAGGGTCAGCCGGTCATCCATGGGAAGAGCCCCTGCGCCTTCGCCGATGAATTCCAGTGCCTGATAGGAGGCACCATCCATGCCGAGCCTGCTGACGTAGGTGAGGGCGAGATCTTTTGCTTCCGCTGCACCGGTGAAGGTCCCGGAAAGGCGGATGCCGATTGATTCCGGTACCCTGAACCATGTCTCTCCGGTCATCCAGATCGCTGCCATGTCAGTTGCCCCGACGCCGGTCGCGAACGCCCCGAATGCCCCGAGCGTGCAGGTATGGGAGTCAGCGCCAACGACAATTTCGTTGGGAAGGACAACTCCTTCACTCATCAGCTGGTGACAGATGCCTCCCCCGATATCGGAAAACCGGAGAAACGATCCGCAGGCGAAATCGCGGAGTTCGTGCTGGAGAGTTGCGGTCGTACTGTTATTTGCCGGGACGATATGGTCAAAAAAAACATGGAGATGCGATGCATCCTGGATCCCCCGGGCACCCATACTCCTCCATGCCTCTAGGGTAAGGACCCCGGTACCGTCGTGGACATAGGCACGGTCCACCTTCCGGTCGACAAATTGACCTGCAGAACCATGCAGAATCCTTTCAGATAATGTGCTCATGCAGCATTCTCCTGTGCCTTCCTGATCAGTTTTTTCAGGACATCAGGAGTGATGGAGCACTTGTGCTCGGAATGGTCTTTGACCAGATCCAGCACCCGGCAGATCTGCTTTTCAGAGAGCTCGCAGCCCATGGATGCGACGACATGTTCCAGCGCCTTTTTCCCGGTATGTTTTCCCAGGATGAAATGCCGTTCGCTTCCCACCAGTTCGGGGGGAAAATACTCGTAGGTTGAGGGGTCGTCAAGAATCGCCGCGATGTGGATCCCGCTTTCATGGGAGAATGCAAGGTCCCCGGTGACCGGCTTGTTTTTCGGCAACGCGATCCCCGAATACTTTTCTACCATGTGGGACAGCCCGGTCAGGTAGCTGAGATCATACCGGTCGATACCCCCCTTCATCCGGAGGGCAACCAGCACTTCTTCGAGGGATGCATTGCCCGACCGTTCGCCGATGCCGTTGATGGTCGTGTGGAGCTGGAATGCACCGGCCTCGGCGGCGGTGATCGTATTTGCGACGGCACAGCCCATATCATTGTGGCAATGGGCGCAGAACGGACGGTCTACTGTCCTGACCAGCTCGGACATGAGGCGGTGCATCTCTGTCGGGATCAGGCACCCGACAGTATCAGCGAAGCTGAGCAGGACGGCGCCGTGATCCGCTGCACGCTGGTACACCTCTTTCAGGAACGGCATGCCGGTCCGTGAGGCATCCTCTGCCGCGAACCTTACCTGAACACCATGATCCCGGGCGAAATCGATCATACCGAGTGCATCTTCGAGCACCGAAAGGGGGGATTTTTTAAACTTTACCCGGATGTGAAGATCCGACGTGGGAATAAATATGCTCACCATATCGACATCGCAGTCAATCGCTGCCTGGATATCAGCCTCCCTGGCACGGCAAAAGCCGCAGATACGGGATGTCAGTCCCAGGTTCGCAATCGTCTTCACGCACTGCTTTTCATTGGGGGATACCGCAGGAAATCCGCCCTCGATGAGTTCGATGCCAATAGCATCCAGCTGATGAGCGATATCCACCTTTTCCTGGCAGGAGAACGAGACTCCCGGTGTCTGCTCTCCATCTCTCAATGTTACATCACAGATCTCAATATTCCACGGTTTCATGACAGCACCCCTCCGGACACGTCCCTTCGACAACCAGCGTACGTGGCCGGTCCGTCACCACGATCTCCTTACGCAACAGGCGTTCATCAGCTGCACGGCAGACCACCGGTTCTGCAAAGACAAGGTACCGGACAGGATCATACACCGGCTGCATCCCGGTCATGGCCGTGCAGCTGTTCTTCATGACGATACACAGGAGTGGAAGCTCCTTTTCATAGACATCGATCAGGGCGTTCAGGCCGGAATGGAGCAGGGCATAATCCCCGATGAGTGCAACACCCGTACTCCGTGCGGCTACGGCGATGCTTGCACCCATGCCGTAACTTGCCAGCGACAGTTCATAGGGCGGATTCATTGCAAGAACCGAACATCCCGCATCGCATATCACGTTCTGTTCCCGTTCCTTCAGGATATTCATCACCTGTTTGAACGGGCAGTCCCTGCAGAATGTGTGATGATATCCACGGGCTTCCATCGTCTGGGGACACTTCTGGGGTACCGGCGGCTGCAGTCCCCGGTGATCACGGACGAACGTTCTGCCGTATTCCTGCACGGTACGAAGAGCCGCTGCCTGTTCCGGCAAGGGGTGAACGGTGATGATGCGGGTCCTGCCCGGTGCTGCCCCCGCCCCGGCGGGTTCTCCTGCCCATGTATTCAGCGGCGAGGTGTTCGCCCAGGAAAACATTGTCCGGTAGAGTTCTTCTGCTGCCGTAATCCGCCCGTTCATCGTCCAGGACCGGTCCGGGAGCCGCCCCCTGCCGTCTTGTCTTGGAACAGGACTGTAATTCACCTGGGCATCCAGGAGCTGAGGGGTCAGGCGCAGGATTGCTACGCGTGAGAACGTCTCCGATGCCTGCAGGGCCGATGCAACTCCCGTGTAACAACTGGCTTCATCTGGTTCGATGACCGGAAGTTCTGCAAGTTCCCCGTAGTACCGCGAGTCCTGTGCTGTCTGTGAGGCAACAGCATCAGGGTCATCCCCGGCGACAAGGACTATGCCGGAAACCAGCCCCTGCGCAACTGCCTGGAGGAGGGGATCTGCACAGGCATTCACACCCACATTTTTGATGATAACCGCTGCCCTCCGCCCCGACAGGGAATCGCCCAGTGCATATTCGAGCGCAGTCTTTTCGTTGATCACCATCTCTGCTTTTGTCAGTTCCCCAAGTTCAGTGACAGGAAACCCCGGAACAGTATATTGCCGGTCAGTATACCGGCACAGGGCATCCGCGATCGCTTCAGATCCCTTCATGCATCCCTCCCGGGTACGAGGTCGCACCCTGCACAGTTTGTACACATCGTCAATGCCATCCGGGGGTCAAGGCCGGCCGCAGCGAGAGCCCGTGTGTGGATCCCCAGGATCTTCTTTAACCGTTCTGCCGACGGACGGGGCGTTCCCGCCAGCTCGGCCACCGGGTTCAGCGGGCGCAACACGGGGATCACCCCGAGCGAAGTCAGTTTTCCGATACAGGTTTTCAGCTCCCCATCGGTCTCTCCCAGCCCTATGATGACATTGGAAAAGACACGGTTCTTACCGAACAGCTGTACCGAGCGATCAAGAACCTGCCAGAGCCGCCCATAATCCAGGCCGGGGCACATCCTGGAGAAAAGTTCAGGTGTTGCGGCCTCAAGATTGAATTTCACCTCGGTAACGCCGAGCTCTTTTAACCGGTCAGGAGTCATTGCAGTCGGGTATATCGAGACACCGATCGGCAGCTTGTAAATGGCGAGATGCCGTACCACGTCAAGCACATAGAATTCCTCTTCTTCGATACTCGTCAGGACACCGCTTGTTATGGAGATCGCATGGATACGGTCGCGAACCGATTCCACCATCCTTACGATCTCTTCGAGGGTCTTTCGTTTTCCCCCGATGCGGGGGACTGAACAGTACCTGCACGAAAAGATACAGCTGCCCGTCACCGTGATGAAGGCCTGGTCGGGGCAGTGGAATCCCGGTTCCAGCAGGTGCCCGGAGATACGCCGGCCTTCAAAGAGCAGATCGGCAGCCCCTTTGCCGCGGTGTGCAATCTCGATGGTACTTGCAGGACTTATCGCAAGTTTGACCCGGTGGTCTCCCCTGCTGAAAAAAACCGCTCCGCCTCCTCCGGCACCAGGCCCCGCCGCAGAGCGGGCAATATACTGGTCCGCCGGTTCACCAGTCAGCCTTGCCTGCCCGACCGCCAGGAGCCGCGCTTTCAGTTCTTTCCATTGCATAGTTCCAGCGCCTCCTCGTAATTCGTGTAAAAGGGTATCGCAGCAACAGCACCGACGACCCCCCGCCCGTTCATGATGATCCTGAGGTCCGGATCCCGCAGGTTTTCCAGCAGGCCGGGATCTATCTCACCCCTCTTTACTTTCCATCCGAATGCAAGCAGATCCGGGGAGGGTGTAAAGCCGGTATAGATCGCCATCCCGGTCTTCCGGGACAGGGTATACCGTTCAAGGAGCTGGTGGAAACGGGCGGTAAGCCCCTCAGGATCGCTGGTCGCAAATTCTGCAACGAGCCCGACGCAGTTCCTGGTCCGGTAGGGTACGGGAAACAACTGGACGATGGTATGCGACAGGTACAGGGTTCGTTCCTCCTCAACTGCTTTCGCAATGTTATGAACAAGTGTCCATGTGGCACCTTCTTCCGGCGTATCCGTGTCATCGACACCAATCAGAACCCGTTGCAACCGGGGAAGCCATATCGTCGATCCGGCAATTTTCCCACCCCCGGACTCATCGCTCCTGCTCCGGATGACACCGGCTGCATCAGACCGGCATGCAGCGGCACCCACTCCGCCACCGCCCATACCAATATAGCTGATGGATATTTCTGAGGCATCAACGCTGCAGGCTGATATTCCTGCCGGAAACCGGGAGCCTTCAAGGGCGAGGTCAACGGATCCGGTCTTCAGCAGGTACCGCATTGTTGAACCCACGCAGCGAACCTGCTCAACAATGGGGCTTCTGGCATAATGGTACTTCGACCACATTGCACCGCCCACACACTCGAAGAATTCTATGAGCTCGACCCTCCGGCCATCTTTGTGTGCCACGGCCACTATCCGCGGGTAATGGATCACGTAGGGTTCAGAGATGTTCACCATAGAGCCCTGCCGCCTCAATACCCTTGTTGCCCCATAATACAGCACCGAATGCACCGATTCTTCCTTTCCGTGCATTGTTGTCAAGAAATTCGATCCCCAGTGTCTTCGCCTCACGTTCCGCCTGCTCGAGGGTCAGGATCTCGGTCTTCACCCATTTGAATGCCGGAGAGTCTGTCATAAACCTGATCCCCCGGTAGTACGCGATACCTGTATCATTCGAAAAGGTGTGTTCTTCGACAAATTTCCTGATGTATTCCCGGAGTTCCCCTGCCTTAACGGGTTTTACGGCAAAGTTGAGGGCAGAACCGACACAGTTCGTCGTTTTCTGGGGAACTTTCGGGTTAAGCTGGACGAGGCGCATATTCAGGAATTCGACACCTTCAATCGTGCATGATTCGGCACATCTGAGTGCCATGACCCACGTTGCTCCTTTGGTTTTGGTATCGGTATCATCAATGCCGAAACAAACTTTTTCGTACTTCGGCGAGATGATTCGTACCCGGTTTGTCCGTGCCCCGCCGATATTGAGATCATCTTCAGTCGGATATTCAGCATGAAGCACCCCCGGAGCCTGGGGGAGGCATGCTGCAACCCCGACTCCGGCACCCGCGATCCCGCTCCAGGAGGTGATTACCTTATCGCCGGAAACCTCGATTGCCTCGAGAGCCTGGCCCCCGATATCATCGGCCGCTGCACCGAAACTGACCGGGTAGCGGCCCAGTTTTGCCTGAAGGGTCATCGAAGTTCCTTCAACACGGCATCCCGTCACAACACCGCCAGCACGGGAACGGTTCATTGCGTCCCATTCGATGGGACCCCGTGCGCCACATTGTTCGAGGATCTCAGCGATACCCGCCCGTTCATCCACCATCACCAGAAATTTTTTGGCAAAGAGCGGGCCGAAACGCTGTTTAACGTCAGCGGGTGTGAGGGTAATCAGGATTATCACCGAAATTTTCGTTAACAAGAGAATCGTTAATAAAATATAAATAATAATCGATTTTTCAAATAATTTTTAAAAAAAAGGTTAGAGGACTTTATGAAGTTCAATCTTATAGGGCCCGAGAGTACCCCCGAAGTTACCTGCAGAAATAAACTTGACACCTGGTACCATTACAGCCGCCTTGATACCGGCAGCCATGGCAGCAGCAACACTCTTTTCATCGACACCATCAATGACGATCTCGTAAACTGCCTTGATTCCTGCGGGAATCTTGCTGTCAGCTACTTTTTCTCTCAGCGTCGGGCAGTATTTTTCATTGGTCGAAGCCGGCATAAATTTGTACTTGAGGCTGCCAACCTTTGAACCGCTTGCAACGATGCCTCCCGGGAAGCTGGTAATGGTACCGGGGATCTTGTCAATAGCTCCGACTGCGGCCTGTGCACCAACAAGTGCTGCCATCTGGTTCTCTCCCATAACAAAGAAATTCCCGCCAGCAACACCTTTTACGATGCCAAATTCCTCTTCTCCAATGTATTCACCCTGCATGATCGGGATAACCCAGCATTTTCTCCCCCCCACTTCCTTCTGGTATTCGTAACCATCGCCAAAGAAGTGAAGCTTTACTGCTATCTTTTCTTCCGCACTGGTAATCCCGTTAAAAACTGCTGTTGTCGGTGCCGTAAGGACACATTCCGCGAGGCGCTCAACAACCTGTTCCTTCAGTTTTTTCTTGCTCGCACAGATGAGGATTGCAACCCCAGGCCTCCCGTCAGGAGTTTCGCTTGCCGGGATAAACCCTTCGATACCTGCTTCACAGGGACATCCTATCGCCGATGTCGCGAATCCGGTTGCCTCCGTTGCTGCTTTCTTTGCCCATTCTTTGGTGACCGCAGTAATAATGACCCGGCAGACCCATGTCGGGAATGCCTCTGCGTACGTATTATCAATCGTGACTCCGTTGATTTCCATGCAAATAACCTCCGGTTATCCAATGGTACAATGAAGGTAATTGAATAAATTTTCTAAATTAATCCCTAGGTACCAGCGCATAAAAAATGATGATTTTAGTGAATTTTTTTTTATTAACTTTATAAAAGAGTTAATCAGTTAAAATTAAAAATCTTCAATAAATTGGCCGTTTTCTGGTGTAAACTTCAGAACATTTATCTATATTCTTATACCATTTTTTGATAGTCGATTTTTGAAATCGATCATAGCTGGTGCGTGAAAAAAAATGGCATTTGCAGTGCACATAAACATGGAACATTGTACTGGCTGTAACAATTGTGTCGTCGCGTGCCCCGTTGACGCATTGGAGCTTCACACGGTAGACCCTTCTTCAAAGGATAAGATCTACAAGGTCAAAGACGGAAAATCCATCGTCCTCGACTTTAAGGGTGAACTCTGCGCCGGATGCGGCGTTTGTGTCCAGGCATGCCCACACGATGTTATCAGACTGGCAGGCCCCTGGGAATCCAGATCAGTGGCAAAAGTACAATAAAGGAATGGCGTTGAGGGTTAATTCATGGCATTGTTTCCAAAATTTTCCAAAAAGAAAGATGGGGTCAACGTTGTGATGGAGCAAAAACTCCTTCAGAGCGTGAACAACCTCATTCTCAATGTAGAGACTTGTACGGGATGCGGTATATGCGTCGAGTCTTGTCCGGAGGATGCAATCGTTCTCGGACTTGTCGGGGCATCAAGGCGTGGCGCCATAAATTATGCTGCTCCTGTGGATGTTGACGAGGTCAAGTGTTCGTACTGTGGCGTATGCGTCATCATGTGCCCGTTCAATGCATTGACTCTGAAAGTGGACGGTCAAGAGAAACTCCCCATCCTTGAAAAGGAAGGGTTCCCCCAATATGATATGAAGGCGGAGATTGATGACGAGAAATGCATCAAGTGTACGATCTGCGAAGAGGTCTGCCCGCGTGATGCTATCGACCGGAACGTTCCCGCTTACGAAGGAACCTATAAGGGACCCGTGGAAGGCGCAAAGGATCGCCTGACCGCAATGAAAACAAAGACGACATTTACTGTCGATAAAGAGAAATGCACGCTCTGTGGAATCTGCGGTGCACTCTGTCCGGCAATCGTGGTGAAGCACAAGGAGTTCACTGCAGAAACCGGTAAAGTTGAAGGAGAGGTCATCTGGGACGAGACAAAATGTGATGCCTGCAAGGTTTGCGTTGAGGCCTGCCCAGAGGAATGCATCACGGTCGAGCGTGAAGTGATCTCCGATAAAATCGAAGGCAAAGTCAGCATTATCCAGGAAAACTGCTGCACCTGCCAGTGGTGCTCACGGAACTGTCCGACCGAGGCAATCACCGTGGAGAAACTTTTTGAAGGAGATATCGAATTCCACGCCGAGAAATGTCCGGGGGGCTGTTCAACCTGTGTCGAAATCTGTCCGGCAAACGCAATATATCTTCCAACACCCAAGCCGGCGGCAGAGATGGGACATGAGATCGAACCAACCATTGCAGTAAACAAAGATAACTGTATCCTCTGTGGTGCCTGCGTCAACGCATGCCCGGGTGAAGATATCATTGTCCTGCACAGGACCGGAATCCGTGTCAAAGGAACAGAGACGGACCTGTTCAAGAAGATCAAGGAAAAACTCTTCACTACGAGAACCTCGAAGGTGAAAGAGGAGATCACCGGGCAGGTCAACCTCAAACAAATGGAGAGGGCGTGAGATAACATGGTAAGAACAAAAGGTTATCCCGAAGCATTAGAAAAGAAACTTCACGACCAGAGATACTTTGCAGAGGACACAAATCCCGAATTCACGAAGACTGTGAAAGGCATATCACGCACCATTCCACATATGTGCTACCAGTGCGGAACCTGCACCGGCTCATGTCCTTCTGCACCCCGCAGCACCTACAGGATACGCAAATTTATGCGGAGAGCAGTTCTCGGGCTTGAAAATGAATCGTTAACCGATCCTGATCTCTGGCTCTGCACAACCTGCTACAGCTGCTCAGACCGGTGCCCCCGTGACATACTCCCGACAGATGTCATCATGGCAATGAGGAACCTCGCATTCAAGAGAGATATTATACCCGTGAACTTCCTCAAGACCGTACAGGCGATTTATAGTTCGGGACATGGTGTGCCCAACAATGATGTCAACAGGGCTGCTCGTGAGAGGCTCGGCCTTACCCGTGATCCACCTACCACCCATATGTATCCGGAATACATGCCCGGTATCAGGAAGATCATCGACCACTACAAGCTCAAGGCCAATGCCGACCGGATTGTCAAGGAGAGGGAGGGTTAAGATACCATGTCAGAAGCCAACCACAAATTTGCATTCTATCTTGGCTGCATAGCCCCTAACCGGTACCCTGGCATCGAGTCCGCATCTATCAAGGCGATGAAGAAGCTCGGCGTCGAGCTTGTCCCCCTCAAGGGGGCGAGCTGCTGCCCGGCCCCGGGTGCATTCGGTTCGATTGATCTCTCAGTTTTCTACGCCATGGCGGCACGCAACCTCGTGCTCGCCGAGCAGATGAAGATGGATATTGCTCTCGTCTGCAACGGATGTTACAAGTCAATCTGGGAAGTCAACCATAAACTGAAACACAACAAGGATCTTCGTGACAACGTCAATGAAGTGTTAAAAGAAGTTGACATGGAATACAAAGGGACCATCAACGTCTACCACACCGCCGAACTTCTCTACAATGACAAGTTCATCGGCGTCGATAAGGTCCGCGACAGTGTTACCAACCCGCTTACCGGTGCACGGATTGCCGTACACTACGGATGCCATCTGACCAAACCCCATAAAGACCGGGAGTTCGAGAAAGAGATTATGCTCAATACCGAGCACCCGACCTGGATGGAGGAGCTGGTCGCGGCTCTCGGTGCAACGCCGGTCGAATACCGCAATAAGATGCAGTGCTGTGGAGCCGGTGGCGGCGTGCGTGGCTATGATATTGTCCATGCACTCGATATCGCAAACGATAAGCTGATCAACTTAAAAGATGTGAAAGTGGATGCACTGACCGACATCTGCCCCTTCTGTCAGCTCCAGTTCGATCGTGGCCAGATTGAGATCAAAGAGAAGTTCGGTGTGTCATACGACTTACCGGTACTGCATTTTGCTGAGCTACTCGGGCTGGCACAGGGAATGAGTCCGCAGGATCTCGGGCTCGATCTCCATGGGATCAGCTGCGAATCGTTCCTGCAAAAGGTGCTGTGAGGTGGGAACAATGGCAGAAAAGAAGAAAACAACTCCAAAAAAGACTGATTCCAAAAAGCAGGATGTCACGGTTAAACAGGAGAGTAAAGCTCCCGGTAAAAGCCCAGGCCGCTCCCGCAGCTGTCGGGTACTACAACGAAACAGGAAGCACGTATTGGTGTCTTCATCTGTCACTGTGGTACGAACATTGCCGGGTCAATGGATATCGAGGCCGTGCAGGAATATGCAAAAACCATCCCGAGTGTAGCCTATGTTGACAACTACAAGTACATGTGCTCGATGCCCGGGCAGGCAGTGATTAACAAGGCAATCAAGGACAACAAACTTACCGGTGTCGTTGTCGCTGCATGTTCACCACGCCTTCACGAACCAACCTTCAGGACAGCAACAAAAGAAGGCGGCCTGAACCCGTTCCGGTTCGAGATGGCAAACATCCGTGAGCAGAATTCATGGGTTCACATGCATGACCGCGAAGGATCAACTGCGAAGGCGAAGGATGCAGTCCGCATTGCAGTCGCAAAAGCAGCACTCCTGCAGGATCTGTTCCCGAAAGCTGTTCCTGTTGAGAAGGCAGCAATGGTTGTCGGTGCTGGCGTTGCAGGAATGCAGGCCGCACTCGATCTTGCAAATGCAGGCATCAAAACCTACCTGATCGAGTCTGCCCCCAGCATCGGAGGACGAATGTCCCAGCTGGACAAGACATTCCCGACGCTTGACTGTTCGCAGTGTATCTTAACACCAAAGATGGTCGACGTTGGCAGGGCTCCAAATATCGAGCTGATGACCTGGTCAGAGGTAGATGCTGTCGAAGGTTACATCGGCAACTTTGATGTAACAATCCGCAAGAAGGCACGAGGCGTGCTCACACCCACAGAAGCAGAAGCACGGGGTATTGTCGGCGGTGGCTGCAACGGTTGTGGTGACTGTGAAGTTGTCTGCCCGGTGGTCAAGCCCAATGAGTTCGAAGTGGGTATGAAACCCCGTAAAGCGATCTATATCAACCACCCGCAGGTCGTGCCCCTTATCTATACGATCGACTGGAACTCATGTATCAAATGCGGCCTCTGCGTTACTGCATGCGGCCCGGAAAAGAAAGCAATCGATCTCGAACAAAAAGACGAGTTTGTCAAGGTCAAGGTCGGGACAGCAATTCTGGCTACAGGTTTCGACATATTCCCCGTTGAGAAGAAAACGGAATGGGGATACAAGAAGTTCGAGAATGTCATTACCAGTCTTGAGTTCGAACGGCTTATCTGTGCATCGGGTCCGACCGGTGGTCATCTTGTCCGTCCAAGCGATGGGGAGACTCCCAAGAAGGTCGCATTCGTGCTCTGTGCAGCGTCGCGGGACAACACCGGAACCGGAAAACCCTATTGTTCACGGTTCTGCTGTATGTATTCACTGAAACACGCACACCAGATCATTGAGAAGATACCCGGTTGTATACCGTATCTCTTCTATATGGATATCCGCTCGTTCGGCAAGATGTATGAAGAGTTCTATTACCGCATCCAGGACGAGGGCGGCAAGTTCATCCGGGGCCGGGTTGCAAATATCCTTGAAGACCCGGTTACCAAGAACCTCCACGTTCATGCTGACGATACGCTGCTTGACCGCCCGGTTGACATGGACGTCGATCTCGTTGTTCTTGCGGCCGCAGTGCAGCCGACGGAGGACACCAACAGGACCCGCAAGCTCTTTGGTGTGTCCTGTTCGATGGACGGCTGGCTCCTCGAAGCCCACCCGAAACTGAACCCCTGTGGGACTACAACTGCGGGTGTTTTCCTTGCCGGTGTCTGCCAGGGACCAAAAGATATTCCTGACACCGTAGCATCTGCTGAAGGCGCGGCATCAGCGGCAAGTATCCCCATCCACAAGGGTGAGGTTGAACTCGAGCCGTACTTTGCTACCTGTATCGATGAGAGATGCGCAGGCTGTGGTATGTGCATAGACCTCTGTCCCTACAGTGCGCTGTCACTTGTGGAAAAGGAAGGGCGTACGGTGATGGAAGTCACTGAAGCCAAATGCAAGGGCTGCGGTACCTGTGGCGGCTTCTGTCCGGGAGGGGCAATATGGATGAACCACTTTGCAACCCCACAGATCGTGGCGCAGATCGATGCCTTCCTGCTCGGGGGTGAGCAGTAAATGTCAGCACCACCAGATTTTCCCAAACGTGAGCCCGGCCAGTGGCAACCCAAGATTATTGGTGTCCTCTGTAACTGGTGCTCCTATGCCGGTGCAGACCTTGCCGGCGGCGGACGTATACAGTATCCACCGGATGTCCGGGTAGTCCGTGTCATGTGTACGGGGCGTATCGATGCATTGTTTGTCCTGAAAGCATTCGCCGATGGCGCAGATGGTGTGCTTGTCTCCGGATGCCACTTCGGTGACTGCCACTATCTTGAGGGTAATTTCAAAGCTGCAAAACGTATGTTCATGGTCAAGCGGCTGATGAAGAGCATCGGCCTCGATGACCGTCGCTTCAGAATGACGTTCGTATCTGCATCCGAAGGTGCGAAATGGGGTGCAGTCATTACCGATGTAGTAAAGACCATTAATGAGCTCGGACCAAGCCCAATCAAGGAATTCAGTAAATAGTGGAGGAATATTCAGTGGCAACGATCAATGTGAACCTGATATCAGGTCGGAGCATCCAGCAGGGTGTTGCGATTGAAGGCGGGAAGGAGAAACCCGCCTATCGCACTGCCGCTGGGATCATTGAGCTTGATCCTTCAGATTTGAAAAAACTCGGAGCCTGGAAAAACACCAATGTCAAGGTGACCAGCGATTTCGGCAGCGTTATCGTAAAGGCAACCGAGACATCGCAGGGGCCTCACCCGGGTCTTGGATTTATTCCCATGGGCCCGTGGGCGAATGCGATAATCGACCCGAATACCTACTCAACGGGTATGCCGACATTCAAAGGTGTACCCGTGAAGGTAGAGGTAGCGATCAATGAACCCATACTGCTTGGCATAGAACTCGTGCAGAAATTATGCGGGGTGAAATGAAATGACCAAGACCATAACGGATGTAATCTGCCCTTTCTGCGGGACGCTTTGCGACGACGTTGAAGTGGTTGTTTCTGATGACGGGAAACAACTTCTCGAGGTCTATAACGCCTGTGTCATCGGCACGGAAAAATTTTTACACTCCCAGTCAAAGGATCGGGTTACCCGACCGAGGCTGCACCAGGATGACGGGTCATGGAAAGAGATCAGCTATGATGAGGCAGCCGAATATACTGCCCAGATGCTGGCAAAGGCAAAAAAACCCCTCATGTTCGGCTGGAGCTCGACCAACTGCGAGGCACAAAGTGTAGGAAACGAGATCGCCGAAATAACCCGTGCATGCTGTGACAATACTGCCGCAACCTGCCACGGCACCTCGCTGATCGCGATACAGGATATCGGTCTCCCTTCCTGTACCCTCGGAGAAATCAAGAATCGTGCAGATCGCATAATCTTCTGGGGATGCAACCCGGCCCACGCCCATCCCCGCCACATGTCACGGTACTCCATCTTCCCCCGCGGTTTTTTCACCAGCAAGGGGCAGATGAGCAGGAAGATGATAGTTGTTGACCCACGTGTTACCGATACAGCGAAGATGGCCGACGTTCACCTGCAGGTAGAGCAGGGCAAGGACTACGAGTTGCTGAATGCACTCAGAGTTGCCTTCAAGGGAGAATGGCTCCCCGATGTCGTTGCAGGTATCCCCAAGGAAAAGATACGGGAAGCTGCGGATATGATGAAGAGCGGCCGTTTCGGGATCATCTTCTTCGGCATGGGTGTGACCCAGTCGCTCGGCAAGAACCACAACATCGACGAGGCAATCGCCGTTACCAAAGACCTCAACGAATACACGAAATTCTCAATCATGCCGATGAGGGGTCACTACAATGTGACCGGATCCGGTGAGGTCTTTGCCTGGCAGTTCGGGTTCCCCTACGCCGTGGACTTAACCCGGGGATTTGCCAGGTATAACCCCGGCGACACCAGCACTATTGACCTGCTGGCCCGTGGCGAGATAGATGCCATGTTCACCATAGGAAGCGATCCCGGCGCCCATTTCCCCATCAGTGCCGTAAAGGGCTTCGCACATCTTCCCTCGGTGTGTGTCGATCCACATCTTACCCCGACAACCGGTGTCTCGAAACTGCATGTTCCAGTGGCATTCAACGGTGTGGAATGCGGCGGCAACTGCTATCGTATGGACAACGTGCCGATCGACTGCCGCAAGGTAGTCGAACCGCCAGAAGGGATGCTTACCGATGAGCAGTTCCTCATAAAGGTCCGTGACAGGGTACGACAACTCAAGGGGGCAGCATAACCATGTCAGAATACATCATTAAGAACGGTAGCGTATTTGACCCGGTCCAGGGCATCAAGGGTGATAAGGCAGACATAGCCATAAAGGACGGCAAGATCGTCGACAAGGTTGGATCCGGTGCAAAGGCCATCGATGCCAAGGGCAAGACCGTTATGGCAGGTGCCGTGGAGATCCACGCTCATATCGCCGGACCAAAAGTTAATATGGGCAGAATTTATCGTCCTGAAGACAAGCTTTTCACCTGCACTCCCACCAAGGGTATGGAGCGGATGGGCGGCGGAAACTCTATCCCGACAACCTTCAAGACCGGCTACGAGTATGCCAAGATGGGATACACGACTGCGATGGAAGCAGCAATGCCCCCACTCTTCTCCCGTCACGTGCACGAGGAGATACGAGATACTCCCATCATTGATGAGGCCGCGTTTCCGGTTTTCGGGAACAACTGGTTCGTCCTTGAGTACCTCAAGGATCACGAGATCGAGAACACCGCGGCGTACATTGCCTGGCTTCTCCGTGTCACGAAGGGTTACGCAGTTAAAGTTGTCAACCCCGGCGGCACTGAGGCATGGGCATGGGGACTGAATTGTCTCTCCGTCAATGATCCCGTCCCGTACTTCGACATCACTCCTGCCGAGATTGTCAAAGGTCTCATCGAGGCCAACGAGTACCTCGGTCTCCCTCATTCGTTGCATATCCACCCGAACAATCTCGGGAACCCAGGCTGCTACGAGACAACACTCGACACCCTCAAACTCGCCGAGGGTATCAAGGCGAGGAACAAGTTCGGCCGTGAACAGGTGATGCACCTCACGCATTCCCAGTTCCATTCCTATGGCGGGACCAACTGGGGCGACTTTGAGTCCAAGGCAAAGGAGATCACCGACTACGTCAACAAGAACAAGAACATCACCATCGATACCGGGAACGTCACACTCGATGAGACCACGACGATGACCGCCGACGGCCCGTTCGAGCACCACCTGACCGGTCTTAACCACCTGAAGTGGGCAAATATCGATGTAGAACTCGAGACCGGATCGGGTGTCGTCCCATATATATACAGTCCGAGTATCTCTGTGTGTGCCATCCAGTGGGCAATCGGACTCGAGATTGCTCTCCTGTCAAAAGACGCCATGCGCTGCTACATCACTACCGACCACCCCAATG
>CAWHIE010000008.1:0-36578 GCA_963829335.1 uncultured Methanoregulaceae archaeon | reverse complement strand
CCAGCTCATCATCTTCTTTGCCGTGGTCATTGTGTTCCTCGTTCCGGTAGGTGGATTCATGGCACAGGTGTATACCGGCCAGCAAAATGTTATCTCCTCGATCTTTGCCCCGGTTGAACGCCGGTTCCTCGCGATCTCCGGTATCAATGCAGACGATGAAATGGACTGGAAACAGTTTGCCATTGCTCTGATGGTCTTCAATATCCTCGGAATTGCGCTCGTCTTCATTATCCAGGAGTTCCAGCAGTTTTTGCCCCTCAATCCTGCCGGCATTGGCCCGGTACCGTGGGACCTTTCTCTCAATACTGCTGTCAGTTTTGCGACCAACACCAACTGGCAGGCTTATGCCGGAGAGACCGGCGTCAGCTATCTGACGCAGATGATCGGGCTCACCGTACAGAACTTCCTTTCCGCTGCGATGGGGATGGCAGTCCTTATCGCGCTCATCTACGCGTTCACCAGGAGATCTTCAGCCACGATCGGTAACTTCTGGGTGCTCCTCATCCGGAGTGTTATGATCCTGCTGCCGATCAGTTTCATTATTGCCATTATCCTCGTTTCCCAGGGAACCGTTCAGACGTTAAGCGGGCCGGTTACCGTTCAGCTCCTTGAACCGATCCACGACAACACCGGCACGCTGATCACGACACAGCTGATTCCACTCGGACCTGCGGCATCGCAAATCGCGATCAAGATGCTCGGAACGAACGGAGGGGGATTCTTCAATGCGAACTCGGCGCATCCGTTTGAAAACCCAACCCCGTTTTCGAACTTCGTCGAGTCCTTCGCGATGATCATTATCCCTGCATCGCTCTGTTACACGTTTGGAAGGATGATTGGGTCAGCCCGAAAAGGGATCGCGATCCTCATAGCAATGACGCTCATCTTCCTGCCGTTCCTCGGTCTCGTGATATGGTCGGAAATGAGCGGGAATCCGGCAATTACCCCTCTTGGGGTCGATCAGACCCCTTCGTATATCCAGCCAGGGGGAAATATGGAGGGTAAAGAGGTGCGGTTCGGCATTGTCCCGTCGCTCTCTTCTCAGTCCCAACCACAGCCATATCCTGCGGGGCGGTCAATTCCATGCACGACTCGTTTATGCCTCTCGGAGGGTTTGTCCAGATCTTCATGATCCAGTTCGGCGAAGTGATCTATGGGGGCGTCGGTTCCGGGCTTTACGGGATGCTCGTCTTCGTTATCCTCGCTATGTTTATCGCCGGGCTCATGGTCGGGTGTACACCCGAACTCTATGGAAAGAAGATCGAGCCGGACGAAATGAAGATCTCGACAATTCTCATCCTTATCCCTATTTTCCTGATCCTGATCCTTACTGCTGCCGCGGTGCTCACAGATCCGGACAGACCGGCAGTCTTCAACCCGGGAGCTATGGGTTTTCGGAAATCCTGTACGCTTTCTCGTCTGCAACAGGAAACAATGGGAGTGCCTTTGGAGGCCTGTCAGCAATACTCGTTATTCTACAATCTGACGACTGCATTTGCGATGGTCGTCGGACGTTATGCTACCTGCCATCCTCACGCTCGCACTCGCGGGCTCGTTTGCAGTAAAGAAGATCGTACCTGCGGGAGAAGGCACATTAAAGGACCATCGACCGCTCTTCATCCTGTGGCTTGTCTTTGTTGTAGCGATTGTCGGAGCGCTGAGTTTCCTCCCTGCACTCTCCCTTGGACCTGTTGTTGAACACCTGAACATGATTGCAGGAGGGATGATACATGTCTGATAGAGGAGGAGGCCGGAATCCCCATGCAATCCCGGGACTCTACCAGCGTGCGGTCCTCGAAGCGGTCTACAAGCTGATCCCCGGACACTGATCCACAACCCGGTCATGATTACCGTTGAGATCGGCAGTGTGATCACCACCCTCCTGTGGATACAGGCGCTGACCGGGAAGGGGGAAGCCCCCGCCGGTTTTATCGGTGCCGTCTCCGCCTGGCTCTGGTTCACGGTCCTCTTTGCCAACTTTGCCGAAGCCCTTGCAGAAGGCAGGGGCAAGGCGCAGGCAGAATCGCTGCGCAGGATGCGGCGTGATACTGAGGCCAAAAAACTCAACCCCTCGTACACGTTGATACGAGGGAGAGAACCAAAAGAAAAATATATCGAGACTGTCTCGTCCTCAACCCTCCGCAAGAATGACATCTTTTATGTGAAGGCAGGGGATACCATCCCCGTTGACGGCGAAGTGATCGACGGAGTCGCGTCGGTAAATGAGAGTGCGATCACCGGGGAAAGTGCACCGGTAATCCGCGAATCTGGTGGGGATCGTAGCGCTGTCACGGGGGGAACGGTAATCCTCTCCGACTGGCTTATTGTCCAGGTCAGTGCAAATCCCGGAGAAGGGTTCCTCGACCACATGATCGGGCTGATCGAAGGAGCGAAACGGCAGAAAACGCCAAACGAGATTGCCCTCAGTATTCTCCTTATCGGACTGACTGCGGTGTTTGTTGTGGTATCAGCGACGCTCTATGCCTTTTCGAAATACAGTGTAGAAACAGCCGGTGCCGGAACGACGGTGTCTATTACCGTGCTCGTCGCACTCTTCGTCTGTCTCGCCCCGACAACGATCGGGGGGCTCCTGAGCGCGATCGGCATTGCCGGGATGGACCGGCTCATCCAGCGGAATGTGATCACAACATCAGGAAGGGCTATTGAAGCAGCAGGCGACGTGGATGTTCTGCTGCTGGACAAGACCGGCACCATCACCCTTGGGAACCGGCAGGCGGTCGAATTTATCCCGGTTGATGGGACAGAGATGATGGACCTCGCAGAGACGGCCCAGCTGGCATCCCTCGCCGATGAAACACCCGAAGGCCGCAGCATCGTGGTGCTGGCAAAAGAAAAGTACGGTCTTCGGGGCAGGACAGTCGGGGCGACTGAATCCAGGACCGAGATGCAGTTCATTCCCTTTTCCAGCCAGACCCGAATGAGCGGAGTGGATCAGGGAGATATTCATGTACGGAAAGGTGCTGCAGATGTCATGTTCCGGTATATCGGGGAAAATGGCAATCATATTTCTGAGAAATTGAAACACGAAGTTGATACCATCGCACGGGCAGGCGGCACACCTCTCGTTGTCGCGAAAAACGAGAAAGCGCTTGGTGTTGTATACTTAAAAGATATCGTGAAGGGGGGAATTAAAGACCGGTTCGCCCAGCTCAGGAAGATGGGTATCAAGACAGTTATGATAACCGGTGACAATCGTCTTACCGCAGCAACGATTGCTGCAGAAGCCGGTGTTGATGATTTCCTTGCAGAAGCAACTCCTGAGAGTAAACTGAAATTGATCCGTGAATACCAGACCGGCGGGAGGCTGGTCGCGATGACCGGAGATGGGACGAATGATGCCCCGGCCCTTGCGCAGGCCGATGTCGCTGTGGCTATGAATACCGGTACGCAGCCAGCCCGGGAGGCTGCGAATATGGTTGATCTCGATTCCAATCCAACAAAACTGATAGAGATTGTCGAGATCGGAAACAGTCTGCTTATGACCCGCGGGGCGCTGACTACGTTCTCCATCGCGAACGATGTCTCGAAATATTTCGCCATTATCCCAGTCGCATTCGCCTCGACGTACCCGGTACTGGGTCGCTCAACGTTCTTGGCCTCCACTACGGAATACTGTCAGCGGTAATTTTCAACGCGATCATTATTGTCATTCTCATCCCTCTCGCCCTGCGTGGAGTGAAGTACCAGGCAATGTCCGCTGAAGAAGCATTGCGGAACAATATTCTCATCTACGGGGTCGGCGGTCTTATCACCCCGTTTATCGGCATTAAGATTATTGATATGATGCTTATACTGATAGGAGGATAAAGAAGATTTATGGCTACTCCTGCCGAGTGTCGCCCCGACCCCGATACCCTCCTCGCCCGCGTCCAGGGCGAGGAACGCCTCAAGCACCGGGGCAAACTGAAAATTTTTCTGGGATATATCGCAGGTGTTGGAAAGACATACGAGATGCTCAAGGCCGCACACCTCCGCCAGGCTGAAGGAATCGACGTGAGAATCGGGTATGTTGAGACCCATGGCAGGCCGGAGACGGAAGCACTGCTTGAAGGGTTGACCATCATTCCCCGGAAGATGATGGAATACCGGGGGGTCACGCTCCCGGAGTTCGACATTGATTCAACCCTGTGCCTCCGGCCATCACTCGTTCTTGTCGATGAACTCGCCCACACAAATGTCGCCGGCTCCCGGCATCTGAAACGCTACCAGGATGTTGAGGAACTGCTGGATGCCGGTATCGATGTATATACAACGCTGAACATCCAGCATGTCGAAAGTCTCAACGATGTCGTGGCACAGATCACCCGTGTTGTCGTCCGCGAAACCGTTCCGGACAGGGTGATTGATGAAGCGGCCGAGATAGAGGTGGTCGACCTTGCACCTCCGGAACTTCTCCAGCGGTTGCGGGACGGGAAGGTCTATGTCCCCGATATGGCCGCCCGTGCAATCGAGCAGTTCTTCAATGAGGGCAACCTGTACGCACTCCGCGAACTTGCCTTCCGCCGTGCCGCAGAGCGGGTCGACGAACAGATGCTCGCCTATATGCAGACCCGGGCAATACCGGGTCCGTGGGCCGCAGGGGAACATATCCTTGTCTCTGTCGGTTCGGGTCCATTATCAGAGCGCCTGGTTCGGACAACCCGAAGGCAGGCCGATCGCATGGGTGCCCAATGGACAACTATCTATGTCGAAACCCCGGCGCACTACCGGCTCTCAAAAGAGGCAAAGGAACAGCTTGCACGTACGCTGCAGCTTGCCGGGAAACTGGAGTCTACAACGGTCACCACATTCGGGCTCAACATTGCTTCGACGGTTATCGATTATGCACGACGGCACAATATCACCCGGATCATCGTCGGAAAAACACTTCGCCCCCGATGGCAGGAGTATGTGTTTGGATCGGTTGTCGATCAACTCATCCATGACAGTGGCAACATTGATGTCTATGTAATCAGCAGTGAGAAAGGTATCCCGCAAAAAATCGGGGACCTTGAGCCTCTGCTTCCGGCATCTCCTCCCAAAGATTATGTCGCAAGTCTTGTCCTCGTCGCTGTCATTACTATCCTTGGCTGGCTGATCAAGTCGTTCATTTCCCAGACCAATCTCGCTATGCTCTACCTCCTCGCGGTTGTTGTCATCGCGTACAGGAGAGGCCTGCGGCCTGCAATCTTTACTGCTATTGTCGGTGTTCTTGCATTCGATTTCTTTTTTATTCCCCCTTACCTGATGTTCAGAGTGACCGATTCCGAGTATCTTATCACGTTCGCCGGATTGATTACCGTTGGTACCCTGATCAGTCTTCTTGTTGCGCGGGTACGCGAGCATGCATATGCCGCACAGGCGCGGGAGAATGAGACCGGGACGCTTTATGCCCTTTCACAGGATCTCTCTGTTGCTGCTGATGCCGGTTCGATCATTGTTGCGGTAATCCGGCATATCCGTGACATATTCAAGTGGGAGAGCGTAGTCCTCCTTCCGGAGGGAGACCGTCTCGTCGTTCACCCTTCAGAGACCCGGCTTGTCCTGGATGCTGATGACATTGCTGTGGCGACCTGGGCATTCCAGCATGGTGCCATTGCCGGGTATGACACCGATACCCTCCACGGATCACCGCTCAGGTACATACCGCTCCAGAGTTCGGCTGGAGTTCTTGGGATCCTCGGCGTGAAACCTGCTGATCCCGATGGCGTTATCACCCACGAGCAGGAACGTATTCTCACGGCATTTGCCAACCAGATGGCACTTGCGCTGGCACGGGTGAATCTGGTCAGGACTTCCAAGGAATAGGAAACAGAATTGTTGAATTTCTGATTCGTTGTAGATTCAAACCAGATAACATTGCAAATCCGGCTCCATTTCAACCTCCGTTTACCTCTCCGGAGAGTTCTCATTTCGCTTATTTGCCCATTTTTAGCTCACTATTTCACAATTTTCCCGATATTACCTGTTTTGCCAATATGCGGCATAATAATGCCCGGAAAAGTACCTTTATAGACCCTTTTGGATGGCGGATAATCGAAAAAATGACCTGCAGTGCTACATGAGTTCCTGAAGAAAATCGCCCGTCGAAACAACCTTCGTATTCGCATCCGGCTGGCAGATCGGGTATTCCATGGGCTACCGGATGTGGTAATAATCGTTGGCAGAAAGCAGAAATTGAACTTTTTACGTCGGAGAATTTACCTGAAAACAGGTGTCAGACGCATGTCTTCTCAGACTCTCCGACGGTGAATGCAAGGGAAGGGAAGGGCAGAACCGAAACGATGATAGTCCTCCCCCACTTCCGGCGACCATAATCAGCGGACACACCCTTCCCTTTATATATCTGAGGGGAAGAGCGTCGTATCGGCTATCTCCCGGACCCATGAATGCTGGTCCTCCCATATCTCCCAGACCGATTCTGCCCATTTCATCAGTATCTTCTCTTTTTCCTGATCCGTTTCTGCCCGCAGGACATCCATCACGGTCAGCTCAGCGATCCGGTCCGGTGGCTCCAGCCGTGGCCAGTCCTTCCTGCGGGATGCTATCTTCATGTGTGCAAGCTGCACCTGACGGCCGGTATATCCCTTCTCAAGGGCGAGGTAGAGCCCGATCAGGCCAAACACCGCGGTGATCGGACGCGTATTTCCCCCTGCATGCTGGGCCTCGTACGCGTCGACGGCATGCTGGTGGATGAACCTGCCGTCCTGTTGGGCAAGGGTCCAGTACGTCAGCTCATAATACGTATCCAGGCACTCTCCTGAAGCGTTGAACCGGTCGGCTAACTGATATGACGGTCAGGGAGTTTCAGCCCACACCCGGGGCATTCAATGGTCTCATCCTCACTCATGGAAGATCCTGATGGGTCATTGCAGAGATCCGGGGCATATATTGTATATCCGTTCCTGCGGAAACATACTGCGGCACAGAGCACCAGATCCCGGGAGCAAAAACCGGATGGAAACCGTGGGATGGGTGCAATGAAGACATTCCTGATCGGGAGGAGGATGGCTGGTATAATAAACTATACGTGTAAATGCATGCTGGTAGGTTAATCATGACCATTATCATAGATCCAGAATCCTGCACCCGGTGCGGGACCTGTTCAGAGGTCTGCCCGATGGGGATCATCGATCCCGGTGAGGAAAAACTCCCTCTTATCCATAGGGAGAGATCCGAGATGTGCATCTCCTGCGGTCAGTGCGAAGCATTCTGCCCGTCCGGGGCACTTATACAGGAAGGTGGCAATGAAAGACAAACGAAGGCTTCGGGAGAGGGGGCGATTCCCGCGGACCGGCTCGGTCTGTACCTGAAGAGCCGCCGCTCGATCCGGTGTTACCTGCCTGAGCCGGTGCCAAAAGATACTATTGTATCTATTCTCGATATCGCACGATTCGCAGCCTCGGGGGGAAACGGCCAGCCGGTGGAGTGGCTCGTCATCCATGACCCCCAAAAAGTGCAGGAGGTCGCCGTCCTAACCGTCGAATGGATGCGGGAACTGGCCAGAAGCAACCATCCTATGAGTGCCTACGCCCCTCATCTCATCACCACATGGGAGAAGGGCAACGATATCATCTGCCGGCACGCACCCCACCTTCTCTTCCCACATATACCTGAAACCAACCCGCTTGCGTCAACAGATGCGATTATCGCCCTGACCCACGTTGACATTGCTGCGCCTGCATTCGGTATCGGCACCTGTTGGGCAGGTTTCGTCGCGGCGGCGTCCCGTTCCTACCAGCCCCTGCAGGATTTGCTCGCCTTCCCGAAGGGCAGGGTGCCGGCATACGCGATGATGTTCGGGTACCCCAGGTACAAACCACACTACATTCCCAAGCGGAAATCCCTCCGGGTGACATGGAAGTAATACGGGGGGGAAAAATGATGGCAAATGTAATTGCAATCAATGGCAGCCCGAGGAAGAAATGGAATACAGCAATGATGCTGGAGAAAGCCCTCGAAGGCGCAGAATCTCAGGGTGCGGAGACGGAGCTCGTTCATCTGTATGATCTTGATTTCAAGGGGTGCACCAGTTGCTTTGCATGCAAACTGAAGGGCGGGAAGAGTTACGGCAGGTGTGCTATTTGCGACGAGCTGACACCGGTCCTTAACACGATCCATGACGCAGATGCACTTATCCTCGGATCGCCGATCTACTTCGGCTTGGTAACCGGAGAAATGCGGTCCTTCATGGAGCGGCTCCTCTTCCAGTACCTGGTGTACACCAATCCCCCTTCAACCCTCTTCGAACGGAAGATCAAGTCGGCCTTCATCTACACGATGAACGTCTCGGAGCAGCAGATGAAAGAGTTCGGTTATTCCCTGCATATCGCTGCGAATGCAAACATCCTCAGCCGGACATTCGGGCATTCCGAATCCCTTTACTCATTCGAGACGCTCCAGTTCGAAGACTATTCAAAAGTCGTCTTCAGTTATTTCGATCCCGAGGAGAGGAAGGAGCGGCGCAGGATGGTGTTCCCGAAGGATCTTGAAAAGGCATATGGGCTCGGGGTTCGGTTCGGGCAGAACGGGTGAGTTGCCGGACTTCCCAATTCCCGGAAAATTTCCGGTTTTTATGCAATTCCGGGCATCGCATGAAACTCCAGGTAATCGGGCTCAGTTATTCGCGGTGAAGATCTCCCGTCTGCAGAACACATAGAGCGCGAGCAGGAAAAACGATCCGATGAAGACTGCGGTTGCCCAGACGATCGGGCGCCACGTGGCAACTTCGCCGAGAAGGGAGACTTTTTCAAACTTCCGGCCGGCGTGGATATTTTCCGCATCGAAATATACGAGGATAGCACTCAGGATGCTGAACGGGATGAGGAGATTATAGGTATATGCATAGAAGAGACCACCAAGCAACAGGAGTATCAGGAGAAGATTCGTCTGGTATTCCAGGCGGTATCCGGTTGGTACAGGGCTATCCAGCGGTTTTTCTAACGGACCGGAAGGAACCGTTGTCTTCGCAGGATTCACAAATTCAGGGTCGGTGAATATGCTCGTTTTCCTGGTGGATCCATGAGGGCACCAGCCGAGATATTTCCGGATTGTTTGTGAAAGGTGCATATTCAGTGTGCTCCTGCCTGCCACTCGGCCAGCATATCAGACATCTCCCTGGGACCATTGGTATACAGGCCGATGATTTTTTTGTTGTTTGTGTGTATCGCGAGTACATCAGGATAACATGATCTGATATGCTGGTGATAGAACAGCAACCCGAAAAACACGGTGACGGCCAGGTAGTATATCATGAAAACCGTGAAGGAGACCTGTGAAATAATCCGGGAAATAAGCAGTGAATTCCCGCTGAACAGAATGGAGGGTATGATACCGGCAAAAAAGATCGCTATTGCCCCACGGAAAAGCCATCGTTGCGAATGGTGGATATTTTCACGGACCTCGATGGTTGTTATTGCTTCTTTTTCAAGGATGATAGGGCTGGAGAGAGATCGCCGAATAATGATGGCATCCGGAGCGAATTTAATGCACGCTCTTTTAATATCCTGGTAAACCATTCGAAGGGCAGCACCAAGAATGAAGACGCTCAGGATCAGTATTCCAAGAGAAGACCATATCTCAAAAAGGCCGTATCTCATAATGGTGAACAATCCTATGATCGTACCGGCGAGGATAATGGTAAAGAGTCGTATCGACATTCCGGTGGAACCATAGTCAATGATCACGTCGTTCTTTACCAGGAACACATCCGTCTGCCGTGTCGATATACTCGTATCTGGCCACGCGAGTTTCTTCCTGACTGGCGCCGTACTGCTGTCCGGGCACCAGCCAAGCCAACCGCGTACAACATCTGAGACACGTGCCGTCATGCAGGATCACTCCGGTCCGGTGCCAGGGAATGAAGGCAGGGTTCCCGTCTTCGCACAGGTATAGAGACCCACGAGCGATATCCCCACGAGCGTTGAAACGATGAGTGCAACAATACTCCACATGAGCATGTACAACGCAGCGCCGGTGATCCACCCACCCTGGTACCAGAAGAAAACGTAGAACACGCTACCGTATGAGACAAGATGATATCCAATCTGGAAGATCAGCGAGGCAAGAGAGACCGCAAGGAGAACGAGACCGAAGACGAGGAAACAGGACAGGATATCGGCACAACTCTTTTTTGCAAGCGAGAACGATTCCCGGACGGCGGCTATGAGTTTTTTCTTTTCAAAGACCATTGCCGGGATGAGGAAGAGAGTCATGACGAACAAAATGAAGTTTATTATCATGGCAAAGAACGTGAAGGTGACTGCCGACATGATGTGGGAGTCCCCGCGTATCGGACCCGGGCCGAGAGTTCCGGCCTGAGGACATAGTCAAAGGGGAACTGGCCGAGCAGCAAGGACAACCCCATGAGGGGATCGTAGTAATACCGAAGAAGAATCGCATAGAGGGCGGTTCCCACCACTGCCATAATTATCGACAACCCGAGGATCGATCGCATGTGAACTTGCGCACGGGACAACTCTTCACGGACGGTTACACGTTTACCGGAAAATCCGGTAGAGACACTCAGGATAATAGCGGTCAGGAGGAAGTAGCAGGCAGAATACCGTGACAAGCTGGACTGCAAATAACAGGGCCAGGAAGACGGGATAGCCGACGGACTTATACGGATAACTTGTGGAAACAATAAGGGAAAATACCGAAACGAACATGAACAGGAGGGCAAGACCGGTTAAAAACGAAAACCAGAGCAGCTGCTTGTTCCTTACAAGGAATTTTGCGCTTCCTGCTGCAAGCCTGATCCCCCGGTAGAACCATCCCGGTCCCCCGCCCGGGATCGGATCCGACGGGGTTTGCAGTCGGGGTCGAAGACACAAAAATAGCCGGCGCGTTACATATGACCGGTGCATTCGGGCACCACCCGAGAGTGGGATTTATAGTCTCATATGTGTGCATAATCAGTTCCTCCCCTGGCCATTGTCAGCATCAGGCCATCGGATTGAAGAACCCGATGGACCCTGGTCTCCCAGAGCCATACAATAAAGAGTTGTGCCCAGAACAGGATGAAAATAAAACCGGCGGTAACCGCGTTCCACATCATCATGTTTGCCGCAGGACTGGCGCTTATGGTGATTACAAGCGGAATGAGAAATGCCAGCATTGCCAGGGAAATAGTTGTTTTGTCATACAGGGTCGCAAGAAAAACCGCCCCGCTCTCCAGAACTTCGTTCATCGTCCCCCAGAACCGGAACCCTATGAAGGCAGAAAGGCCCAATCCTGCCAGTAATCCCCAGGTAAAAAACAGCACATTATTATCGCCAATGGTTATCAGGAGCAGGCATCCGACAACCGAAAACCAGATCGCAAGGAGGAGCATCTGGTTCCGGAACAAACAAAGCCACCAGAATGCCCTTTCCCTGAACGATCCACTTCCCGAGGGGGTGCCTGTAACATCGTCCGGCTCGGTGGCTACCCTTTGAATCCGTGCCGGTGCATTCTGGCACCAGCCCAGCCATCCCCGTATAACATCGACGACATGTACCTTCATGCAAGCGCCTTCACTTTCGTAAAAAGTTCTTCTGCCATCTTCGTTGGGTCTGCTGTCTTCTTGATCCTGATGCCAAGCTCGTCAGCATAGTCCCAGAGCAGCTCGACACATTCGGTATACCGCTGGCAGGTGCCGCAGGTGCCCTCATGCTCATACCAGACCTGCACGCCATGCTTCTCCGACACGAAGATGATGGCCGCAGCCTGGAAAGGTATGGATCGTCCGATCAGGATACCCCGCTCCGCATTGATCTTTTCGACAGCGATCTGGTTTGCCTGCGCCATTTCGCGCAAGGTCGCCTCGATCCTCTCGTCCATCAGGAGCAGTGCCCGCGAGACTGCCTGACGTGAAATACCGAGCAGGTTCGCTATCGTGATATTGGGCATACCGCTCCGCCGCATCTTCCAGAACCCGAACTGCTTGTCGTTTGTTGGCAGGAGCATATGTCAATATATTAATGTTGACTGTATAAAGGTTTATGTGATAAAAATAACAATTATCCCCAGCCTTTCAGTTCATAGGACTGAAAGGGATCTACTCCATCCATATATTTATTCGGGAACTGATATTGCACCGGCACGGGCACCCCCGGCACAACCCAGAACAAGATCCCGGTGCCATCGCGGAAATTTCCGGAATATTTCCTGGCATTCGGAAAGGTACCTGCAGGAACAGTAACAGTTTCTGTCCCTTTATCGGTGAGTGTAATATTCATCTCGCCAAATGGCGTTATACCCATATCTCCGCCAGGTTTTCCCCCCCGGGATTGTTTCGCATAATAAGCAGAGTAATCGGCAGTTTTCGACACACCCTTAATCGTCTCGGACCATGTTCCCCCGAGAAACGCATTTGTGGATCTGTCATAGTATATTTCGGAGACAGAAATCAGCCCGTTTGCTGTATTCACCAGTTTATCACCGACCCATTCCCCATAATCGGATGTTGAGGTAATTTTGAAGTGCATGGCAGGAATTCCCTTATAGTTGTCATCGGTGCGTTCTGCCTTAACAGCATACTCCCACTGGTACCGGGGATTTGGCGGCATGGTTACCGTATTATTTTTCCGGTATTCAGCCCAGTGGTAATCCCCGTTAAAAATTCTGAACCCTGCCGGAATCGTCGTCGTTTCAGGAGTAATTGAGGATGATTGCCGGGTCGTGGTCATTTCAGATGTTCCGGCAGGTATTGTCGCTGTTGCTGCGACCTGAGTTGTATACGGAGAGGGGGTCGGGGCTGGATCCGAGCATCCGGAAAATAAAATTGCCGTGATAACCAGGATAATCGTGATAATACCACTATATGAGACCTTCATATTTCATACACTTCGGGGGGTTTCCCGCACAGGTAGCAGGAGTATTATGTCAACATTAGAATGTTGACATTTTATACCTTACCATTCAGAAGGACCCGGGCCAGTACGGATGCCATAACTGCGTTTGAGAATAGAGACCGGCCAGCAATCCGGCCAGCTGTACCCCGAAGGATCAGTCCTCCAAGTAAAGAACCAACCACAAAAAATCCGAGTGCGACAACCGAAAGGAACGGTGGGATACACGCGGGGAGATCGATCAGGGTCTCAGAAAGATTTCTTTTATCCGTTGCACTGGCTCAGGTGTTTCCGGATTACCGCAATGATTGCGCTGCCCCCGACTGCGATGACTGCGAGGGGAGCAGGGAGAGGAGTAGGTCTGGTTGCTGGATTACTCTCCGGATCTGTCAGGTTGTGAGAACGCCGGTAATTATAATTGCCAAGGATCTGGATCCGTTCGAGAAATTTATTCTCGGAATCGGTTAGTTTTACCCCAGTACCGATTATCGGCAAATTGTATCCGGATAACGGATCCTCCATAGGTCGGGTAACCCGCAGAGCCCGGCAACCGGATAAAATCAACCGGGTACTTTTCCCAGATTCTCATAAGATCTTCTTTCATCTGTATCCGGGCCTCTTGACTGATATTCCGGCCATCTGTGTCATAGTTCATCCCATCAATGGATACCAGGAGATTTTGTCTGCCTTCAGCATCGGCAATCAATATCATATCAAATGGTGTTGCAGCGTTAATCGCTGGATCAATAGAGATGACATCGACGGGAACGTAGCCTGCGGTATCGTTTTCTGGGAAAACCTGTTTCATCTCACCAGTTTCCGCGTTCACCACCGGTGCGAACACGATGAGAGCTGAAAAGAGCAGGATGATAACAATCCAATTTTGTTTCATGTTAAACCTCTGGGAGGACACGGCGCCGGAATATCTCCCGATTATCTTTCATAGGATTACTCTTCTTCACTTTACTCGCCTTCTTTTTTTATATTACTATAATTGATCTCAGTTGAACCCGCTCATCCAGGTAATAAACCACATCCCGGTGAGAATAATCGATACTGCAAGGTAATTTTTCGTCCTCTGTGCCGCACAGTACCCTGCAAGGCCACAGATTGCCGAAAGAATTACAATAAAAAGTATTGTCTCGGGAATACGAATAAACACCATATTATCTGATCTGACCAGGAAAAAAACGGTAGTATAGAAGAGGGGAAACGGGAGTGCTCCGGCAAGTGCAGCACCAGCCCGGTTCCCGGTATACCATCCATAGATGATTGCAATTGCAGGGAAGATGGAAAATACAACCCAGAAGACAGCGAGCAGCAGGAACCAGGCGAAAATATCTGTTGCGGTTCCCTGCGGGGGCATCTTTATGAAAGTAAAATACCCGGTTGCAAGAACGACTGCCTCAATCGATGTCGGGGTTGGGACATGCTTCCCGATGAGAGTATGAACAGATCATTGACTGATAAATCTTACGACACGACCTTTTATTGTAAAAATTTCCGGGACATGGACCATGAAAAGGGGATCTGGACCGGCGTGATTGTGGCTGCCTGGGTTTTCTGATGGCTGGATCTTGTGAAGGTGTATCCATTCTGGTTAGTAAATAAATGCGGAATATGGTGGGTGATGGTGATGACAGCCCACATTCCGGGGCATTCATCGCAGCCCCATGCCGGTATCCTTCACCTCAGGAAGATCATCAATAGTATCGCAGGCCAGAAGGTAAATCATTCCCATGGGTACCAGTAAAAGTTAACCAAACAATCGATTTTTTATTGTATCATGCTAATACTACTACTAATACGATTACTATGATTAAACTGGAAATAAAGAACATTAAAGGCCATAACTATCTCTATTTCAGAGAGTGTCTCAAAGTTAACTCGAAATCAATATCTGTGCTGCTTTATGGCGGCAGAATCGATAAAATTACCGTAAAAGAGTTTGCTGATAAACAGAGTGAGTTCACATTTCTCAAGGTAACAAAATTATTGGATTATCGCGTGGGTCATTACCGTGCTGAATTCATCGATAAAGAGCGGATTACGGCACTCGAAACACTTCGGTATTATCACGCTGAGTTTAAAGACCTCTACCCGGATGAAAGCATCAGGTATGTTGAGTCGGTGTTCGTTCGCTATGTCCAGGGCACGACAGCAATTGAGGGTAACACCATCTCACCCCGGGAAGTTCAGGAGCTCTTGAGCATGACATCTCTCCAGCGGGGAAGAAGGTTTCCGAAGTCTACGAGATCCTTAATTTCGTGAAGCTCCGGGATTTCTTAACGACATATGAGGGGGGGATATCGGAAAAATTGATCAAAAAGATGCATGCAATCCTCATGGAGAACCTGATGCGGACACCGGGGGAGTACCGGCAAATCCAGGTCGGGATTGAGAAAGTTGACTACGAACCCCCGCCCGCAATCCTGGTACCGGATCTGATGAAGGAGTTGATTTCATGGTACCAGGTAAATGCAAAAAAAACCCATCCGTTCGAACTTGCAACTCTGCTTCACACGCGCTTTGAACTGATTCACCCGTTCACCGATGGAAATGGAAGGGTCGGCAGGGCCCTCATGAATTTCATTCTTGAAAGGAGCGGGTATCCAACGATATATCTCGGATTGTCTCACCGGAAGGACTACCTTGATGCAATTAAGCCCGCCGATGATGGATCCTGTAGTCCAATCGTTACCATGCTCTATGAAACCTATCTCAACCAGCACAAAGAGGTTGCCGATCAGGTTATGATAAAAATGAAGGAACCTCACAAGAATTCAAAGAATAATTATTTAGTAAAAGAATTTTTACGGCTTAAAAAAAAGAACACAAAAAAGTAATCCATGAATGAAACGAGAAATGTGATTCAAACCCATGGATCCCTGCGGTACTAGACGATGACGCGGATAAAAACTGACGTGAACAACCTTCCCGGCATCTGTTAAACCCCATTTTTACAGGCACCCCGGGAAAAACGACCTTCATATCTTCATTCCGGCGGTGTTTTGGGGTCCGGGTAGGCTAAACTAAGTAGCCAAAACAGCCTCGGTTTAAGGGCCTTTGGTGACCTTTAGAAGGGAAGTAAATCAGCCGTATTTTGGCAAACAGGAAGAGATTCGGGCGTATTCTCCATAGGAGCCGAAAAAGAGGGGGTAGGAGAAAAAGGAGCCCGTATGGGGCTTATTTCACTTTATCGCAGATATGGGAGAGAAAAGAAGTCTGTTTTATTTGTTGTCATATTATATATCATTTCCAGGATTTTTCCGGATACTTTTGTTGGAACCCGGGAATACCACCAGGGCATTCACATACAAAATTCGGTGAACTCTTGATTATCATTTCTGTCCATAACCTTGAACTGCCAGTTCGATGATGTGTCAACGCGCTGATAGAAGTATCCCCAGCAAATTCAATCCACTCATGATACTGGAGTATTGACTAGGGTTCCATATTTTTTGCCGCTATAATCCCTTTTTTTTCAGATCTCCATCCCCGATCTCATCCGGTCCCCGCTACGTTTATGGTTAGGTTGAACCGTTTCACTCCCTGTATATCACATCCGGAGATCGAAAAGATCCCGTCGATAGTCTCCGTGCCGGGACCCTCTGCCCGGTAACGCCACCGGTAATATCCCCGGCCAATGAACTCTGAATAATAATCATCAGTTTTTTCAGGCATCTCGTAGAATGATCCCGCATTCAGAAGGGTCAATCCTGACCCCTCAGCCGGCATGATCCAGCGGTAGCCAAGCCCCGGAATTGTACTGAGGGTAATCTCAACGATATCGCCGTTTTTAAGTGAAACTGTCCTCCCGGAATCGCTCTCGTTGAAGGAAAACCGAACACCTCCAGGCAGCGGCTGGTCGATTGGGACTGATGTGTCTGTACGTGGCGGCTCGACGTAGTTCACGTACTTCGGGACACAGCGTGGGCCCGAGCCCTCCGGTGGGATGAAATCGAAATATGAATCAGGGATACCGGTATTGACCGCGATAGATTCGTACTGAATCTCATTATTCGGCTGTTCCGGGACCCCGCAGACAGCCGGTGTTCCAAAACCGGGCGGAGTCGTGGGTACCGGGGAGGACCCGCAACCATAGTACGTCATGACATTCCATGCCAGACCGGTCGACGGTTCAACCCACGCACGGATTCGGGAGCTGATGTATGGCGTGTACTTGTCGGACCAGGGTTCGGTCACCACCTCGATCTGGTACCGTGCCGGCCCATGGCTGGTATCCCGCCCGGTAATCGTAAAGGCCCGGTCCGCGACGATCCGCCGGACTATCTGCTGGTAATCGGTACTCCCGGGGGAGTTTCATGGCGGAGGATAGGTCGTAGGTCCGTGTTTCCGCGTCATACCATGCAGTCCAGGTGCCGTTTGTTGTCGCAAACGATCCCGGAACACGCGAGCTTGACCGGGTCTGCTCCATCCGGGCAAAGGATGGCGCCTTATAGTCATAACGGATTCGTTCCGAGAAAGGGTTCTCCGCTGTTCCCGAAGAGACGCTATATTCCGACCGGTAGTCACGGATCCCATCCGCGTGCACAAGGTATTGATCAGCGAGCCCTGTTGCAGTCAGGTTTTCTTCCTGGGGGATAATGGTGAGACATCCGGGGCAAAGGGTGACGACAATCAGAATGAACACGACTGAAGCAGACAGGATTTTCCGGTGTTCACTCATACAATTCCCTTATGAAATGGGGAGATAAGTGTTTCCTTCCGGATTCATGAAATCTCAGCTTTCCCATCAGTTTCCCGATTTCCCCCTCTTTTTAGAGCTCCCCGGAAAAAATGACCCTCATATTCGTGTTCTGGCAGGGTTTCCGGGGTCCGGATGGGATAAAATATGGGGTAAAAAAAGTTCGATTTAAAGGGGTTTACAAGCCAATAGGTGAGGTGCAAATCTGCCGTATTTTGCCAAACAGAGCGATTATTGCAGGTATTCTCTACTGGAACAGAAAAGGGGCGTTTTACGGGGTTTTTTATATAGCATATGAGAATCAAGGAGAGAATCGGAGTCCGAATTGGGCGTATTTCCCCTTAACGGTAGCAAGTGGGAAAAGGGGGATGTTAGGAAGTGAAAACAGCGCCGGGCAAAAGAGGGATATTTCCCCCTTACATAATCTCCCTTCCAAATCTCAGACCACACTGTTTACCAGATTCCTCTCGAAGGTTATTGCATACTGAGCAAAAGCCCAGCGGCCCCAAGCCGGGCGCCGGTTACCGAACGCATCAGCGCGAGGTCGAGCGCGAACGAGTCACCGAGCATTATTCATGTGCCCGATCAACAGCGACGAACACGATACGACGCATGGTGTGAGGAGCGGGCAGGAGCAGACGCTGGCGCCGGAGCATCGCAACAAGCCAGGGGCGTCATCGTCTCAACAAAGCAACCAGAAAAAACAAGGGAAGTGATGTCAAGCGAGCCGGAGTGCAGTGAGCGCAAGCGAGCGGAACGAGGACGAGTGAACTTGACCGAGCGTCTGCGGGTACTTTGATTGTGATTGAGTTAAATTAGAAGAAAAATCGTTATGGTATCAGTCTTTACATGGTTTTCAGATCCTAAAACGCTTGTACGCTGCATAACATCCGACAATCAAGATCCCAATGATGATCACGTATAGTACGGGATTTCCCTCCGCTGAAAATCCAAAGAACGTTCCTCCGCCCTCTTCTTCCGGTGAGGGAGGCAGGCCGACCGCCGTATTGTACCGGTCCTCGATGCCCATGCTTCCGGTCATCTGGTAGGCAGCGAGAGCTGCGATGAGAACGACGATGAGGATCGCGCCGAAGATGATGAGCCCTTTTCTTTCGCTAAATACACTCACTTCCGGTCACCTTCGAGGATGTCGGGGCGGATTTTTCCGATGTATGCAACGATGAGGCCGGTGAGGAATGCTTCGACAATCGCTACCCCCATATTGATCGCCGCGAGGAGAGAGAGGCCCGTGAGGATCTGGGCAGTGGTCTGGTGGACCCCCTGGATCCCGGAGACAAGGATGACGGCAATCATCATGAGGTTTCCTGCGAACAACCCGGCAAACGTGGCGACCCCCGCCTGGGAGAAAAGATCCGTCGTAATCTTCTTCATTCCCCTGAATGTGAGCCATGCAACCAGGACTTCGGTAAAGTTCACGAGCACGTTCGCTCCGACAAGCCCCCAACCTCCGTGACCAATTGCAGCAGAGAGGATGTTGACGATGAAGACGATGAGCGTCCCGATGACAGGGCCGGTCAGGATACCTATGAGGGGAGTGAGGTTCATGTGGACCCCTCCCGCGATGGGAACCTGGACCTGGAAGATCGCAAACGCTGCTGCGGTCACGAACGCGGCGATCGTTATCTTCTTCGGATCAGGTTTGTATTTAGATCGCAGGAGGAACAACGCAATACCAATAAGGCAGAGGGCGACGATCCACCATACCAGGACCCAGAACAGGGTGAATGAACCATCTTCGAGATGAATATGAGCCACGGGTAAACCTCTCAGGAAAATATTTCCCGGTTATGCTACCAATCGCAGAACGGACATAAAAATATTTCCGAAAAGTTGGTGTTCACCCAAAATTTTTTATTTGACCTTAACCATTCTTCCAGTATTAATGCAGGTGTTGTGGAGAAGGGAAACCAGATGTTCCCGGGTGATGGGCTGGTCGACCGGTTCGATTCCTTGTTTTTCGCAGAAATCTAGCCACGTCCTGACAATATCCGGTAACCGGAGCCCTGCCTCTTCGATGAGAGCAGGGTTATAGAAGATCTCCTCCGGTCGTCCCTCGGCAAAGACCGAGCCGTTCTTCACGAGACAGACCCGGTTGGCGATCCGGGCGGCAAAGTCGAGATCGTGGGTAGCGATGACGACGCTGATGCCGAAACGATCCCTGAGGTCGAGGATCAGCTTCTCCGTCATTGCGCTGTGGATCGGATCGAGGTCTGAGGTCGGTTCGTCGAGCGCGATGATGTGTGGTTTCATGGCGAGGATTCCCGCAATGGAGACGAGCCGCTTCTGTCCCCCGCTCAGGTAATTGGGAAGTTTGGCGATAAGATGGTCGGCACCCACCGCTGCGAGTGCATCCATCGCTGCAACCCGGGCATCATCCGGTGACATCCTGAGATTGAGTGGCCCGAACATCACGTCATCAAGAACGGTTGGGGCAAAGAGCTGGTCATCGGAGCGCTGGAAAACGATGCCCACTTCTTTCCAGAGATCGGTCTTCTCACCGGTTGTAATGGATCGCCCGCTTACCCATATGTCCCCCTGCGAAGGGAGCAGGAGACCGTTTAGGTGCTCAATCAGGGTAGACTTGCCCGAACCGTTGGGCCCGCACAAAGCAACGATTTCATTCTTCAGGACCGAGAAGCACATTTCGTGGATCCCCACGCTCCCGTCAGGGTACATGTGGCTTGCGCAATCGACGTGGATGAGCTCCTTTTCCGGATCGACCGGGGGGCAGTGCATGGCATTAGGATCCCTGCGGATGATAGTCATGGCAACAAACCCCCGTATTGGGGAACCACCCACTCAGTCACAACGATTGTAAGCATCGCCGCAATGAGGACGCCGTATTCTGCGAATCCCGGTGATGGGATTCTGGTCCGGGTGCTGTACGACCCGGCGCCGTGGTATCCCCGGGCGATCATTGCCTTATGCACCCGCTCCGCCCGCTCGAATGACCGGATGAATACGAGACCCGCGACTTCCGCGAAAAGCTTCCCCTGAACCCGGACCGAGTGGATGAGACCCCCGCCCCGGGACCGAACTGCCTTGAGCATGGAGCCGGTCATCGCGAGGGTCAGGAACAGGAACCGGTACGCCATGAGGAAGATCTGGTCGAGCGGTTCAGGAAAGAGCCGGTAGATCATGCCGGAGAAATATTCATACCGGGTTGTCATGAGGAAAAAGAGCGAGAAACTGATGGATATCAGGGCTTTCAGGAGCAGCGTTACGACCAATAGGATACCATTATCGGTCAGGGTGAGCGTGAAGCCGGGGAGAGGAACGGCGAGCACCGTAGTACCCGGTTCGGTCCATGCCAGTATCCCGACAAGGGTAAGGACAAAGATCACCGGCATGGTATACCACTGGAAGAGCTTTTTCACCGGCAGGCCGGCCAACCAGTAGATGAGGAGAATCAGGCCGTAGACCACGGTGAGAATGACAAGGCTGCGGGTAAGGGTGAGCATAAGGACGATGAGGATGAGCAGGAAGAACTTTGTCCACGGACTTATCCGGGAGAATAGAGAGTTCTGCCGCTCGGCATATGTCGTGATGAGATCGAGATCCGGGATATGCTCGGAGATCATTGCGGTTGCCATGGTCAGCTCGTCTCCGGCGTGGCGGATTGTGCCCGGCCTTTCCTGGTCCCGGCCGGGCTATCAGGATGCCGGCATCCTTCGTCATGCGTGATCTTACCGCAGATCCCCTGCTGAGGATGCCCCATGGCACTGCATATCCGATCGATTGCATCCTTTGATACGAAACTCTCGAACCGGGAGACCTCGGCGCAGGCCTGTTCATCGGTAAGTCCGTACCGGACAAAGATAAGACTGAGAATGCGGTGGCGCTTGATCAGGAATTTTACATATCGGGTGCCCGTATCTGTGAGGACGACTCCTCGATATGGTACATGGGTAAGATATCCGGCTTCGGCAATCTCGGCGATGGTCTTTGTAATTGTTGAGGGATCGACACTGAATTGTGACGCGATATCGTTGGTCTTCACGGTTCCTCCACGCTCGAAGATGAACTTTAGGGTACTCCACCTTTCGCGGCGAGAGTTCGAGGCCGTCCTGGTTTTCCATGGCTGTTGAATAGGACTGCGATCTTTAAAAAAGTTTGGCCAAACACCAAATTTCATACGGAACTTTTGTTTTGTCCTTGATCAAAAGACAACCCGATTGTGTGACAGAGTTTTGCAAAAGGGTTGCAGACTTAACTACATTCGGTTTTGAACCTGCCAAAGTTCTGTCATCTCATCGGAACCATCCTATCGGAAAATTTAAAAAAATCGTTTTTATATAGAGTTACTTGACCGAAGTCCCACGTCTTTATGAGAATTACTCACTGTCCGATTATATTCTTATTTCAGTTGTTGCAAATCCGCTTTCCTGCAGGGAATAGCGGAGCATGACATCCTGAATTGAGCCTTTCCCCGGTGCTGCGATTACGAGAGGTTTACCGGCATCTGATCGCTGTTTCGCCCATGCAATGAAAGTCTGCCAGTCCTTACTGGTGACCCTTTGGTGACAACGAGACCTGTACCAAGGTTATCAATCGGGTACGTGATCTTGATCGGATTACCTTTGTCGATAGCAGCGATTGCGGGAGGTGCACCGACGTAGGACATCTGGATCGCATTGGTCGCTGCGAGCTGCATGAGGGCCGGGCCAGCAGCGGCCGATACAAGGTTTACTTGAGCGACTTTCTGGCCGTTCACAATAAAGTCTGCTACATCGGGTTTGGCTTTCGTGGGATCCTGGGGTTTGAGAGCGATACCGTATGTGTCATTAAAATATTGGTAGTTCTTGACCGCGACAAACAGGGCCGAGTGATCCACCGCCAGCAAGTAACCGACCGTGATAGGATCCGTGACGACGGGAGGAGTCGTAACTTTCTTTGTTGAAATAATGGTCTTTGCATTCTGGTATGGGGCGAAGTTGTAGAGCAACGTATTCTTGTCTCCCGCTGTGCCATTTTTTAAATATCCATTGACCAAACCGATATCGATCTGTGCCTGTATAAAATCACTCATGCTGCTCTTCCAGGCATCAGAGGGTTCGTTGGTGAACTTAATGGTCGGGAGGGAGTTACTAACTGCGGTAACGGACGGGACACTTACGTTCCCATAGGTAAAGTTCTGTTTACCTGCAAGCCAATCTGCGATGATAATCGCTGATTCATTGGGGTAGTTGTTGATATACTGGCTTGATGCGAGATTGAGTGCACTAAAAGCATTCACAAGATCAGGGTTTTTATCATTGAAATCCTGGCGGATGATAAAGACGTTCTGAGGGTGATCGCTCCACTTACCTGCAGGTGGGAAATCCTTTGAATAGGAGGCAATTTGTCCGATCCCACTCTCCACGCCGGCTTCGGCGATAGGCTGCCAGGCGATATACCCGTCAACTTGTCTAGTCGCGAGGAGACCTGGCATAGGTCCAACGCCCTGTGTGTAGATTAGCCCTATGGTTCCTAGAGATGCCGGAGTTGACTGAGGTGTTGTATTCGTTGAACTCTGGCTGCAACCTGCACTGATCAGTAGCAGGGCAAGCGCCACGAGTACAATTATCTTCATTTTCATTGATTTCATGCAGATTCTCTTGATCTATTTATATAAAAGAGCTTTTCTAATTGGCAATAATCACTCTATTTTTGTATGCTTAAATTCTAGAATTTTATCCAATTGGATTATATTTTATGACATTTGGAACATAAAATCGAATTTTCATGAAAATCATTAATCGTGGAAAGGTCTTTTCCTTGGTATGATTGGAATTCGAAAACGGCAAGTTGTTTCGTCTCATTTGAAGACGATCCGGCAGGAATGCCGGTAAAAAAACGACTACGGCACCAATTAATATACGACGAACACGATGCGAAGTATGGTGTGAGGAGCGGGCAGAAGCAGCAAGCCCGGGATGAGCGGAGCGAGTGAAGGGATGTGTTCTGCGTCTCAACAATAGTCTGAGAAAAACCAAGGGAGAGTCTGTGAGCGGAGCGGAATGGAGGTGAGTGTAAACGAGCCGAAGTGCAGCGAAGACGAACTGTCTCGAGCGTCATCGTTTCGATTAAAGGAGTATTGTCATAGATATTGTATTGACTTTTTCCCCCTTTTTTGATACCTCCGTCTGAAAAAAAGATCCTCATATTCGTGTTCTGGCAGACTTTATGGGGGCTGATGGCATAAAACAAGGGGCTGAAAACAGACTCGATTTAAAGGGGTTTATGATCCACCAAGCGAGGTATAAATCGGGCCGTATTTTGTCAAACAGAGCAAGAATTAAGCGTATTCTCCACACGAACCGAAAAAGGCAGTTTTACTGGGTTTTCCGGTATTGACTGCAATATCAGGAATGGAATCGGGGCCTGTTTTGGGCTTGTTTTACCTCATTTTTTTCAGACCCTAATTTTCCCTGCATCCGGTATATGATAGATGAAGAAAGGGTATTATTTTTTGATAGTCCAGTCCAGCCCTTTTTCTAAAGCATTCCCGCTACGGCTCAGGGAAAGAATTCCGATCAAAAAAAAGATGATTACCGGTCCTTGAACTTCTCGACTACGCGGACGTTGTCGCCCCGGACAGTAATCGGGATAGGTACAACACTCTCGTACAGCTCGACCGTGATCTCTTCCTTTGCAGAGTCAACACGCTTGACGACTGCTTTCTCGCCTTTGAACGGCCCGGCGATCAACTCGACAATCGTACCTTCGTCAATACCGGCTACGACCGGTTTCGGGATGAGGAAATGGCCGACTTCGGCAAGACTCGTTTCTCCCTTGATGACGGATCGTGCATGGGCAACTTTCTCCACGAGCTGCTCGATCCTGTTCAGCTTTTCCGGGGTTTCGATGAGGACATATCCCTGCAGTTCGTTGGGGACAATAATCGCGGTGACCTTGACATCGGTCGCCTTGGTCTCTATCGCCTTGAGGATGTTGTCGGCAACGGTCCGCTCCTGCTTTGATGTTGTTTTTATTGCAAAGATGCGGTTGTTGAAAACCTCAGGGCTGGCAGGAATCTGGGGCGCTGCTGGCGCCGGGGTACTGGTTGTGTCATGCCCATCAGTGCGGTAATACGATGAAGAACTCGTAGATGATAAATCCGATCAGGCCAACGACCAGGACACCCGCCGCAGCGACGGTCGCAATCTTGGTAAACTCTTCCCGGGTAGGGGTGCGTGCGAGTTTAATCACCCGCAGGTATTTGCGGAATAACTCCTCGTGGAGTATATCGACATTGATATCAGGTTTTGAAATTTCCATATCTGCTCACTTGAGAAAATCGATCTCAAACTGTTTCTGTACTTTGGGGGTAAGCTTCTCATTACGACCATATATTTGTGGCGACCGAACGCCCGTAACCACCAGCAGTGTCCGCATCTTGTTCTGCATCGCGGGGTCAATCTGGGCGCCCCAGATAATCCGCGCATTCGGGTCGACACGGTTGTACACTTCCTGGACGACCCCTTCGGCCTCCTCCATGGTCATATCCGGCCCGCCGACCACATTGACCAGTGCAGCGGTCGCCCCGCTGATATCCACATCGAGAAGCGGGGAACGGATCGCCTTTTTCACCGAGTCGGCTGCCTTGTCCTCGCTGTCACTCTCGCCCATCCCGATCATGGCCACACCACCCCGTTCCATGACGGTACGGACATCCGCAAAGTCCAGGTTGACCAGCCCGGGCATAGTGATAAGTTCGGTAATACCCTTGACCGCCCGCATGAGGACCTCATCCGCCACCTTGAACGCGGCGTACAGGGGAAGTTTTGGCACGACTTCGAGGAGACGATCATTGGGAACGACAATTACGGTATCCGCCACATCCCGGAGGCGTTCGAGACCGGCTGTCGCATTTTCCAGGCGGATGGCACCTTCCGCGGCGAATGGCAGCGTGACGATTGCAATGGTAAGCGCCCCTTCTTCCCGGGCGGCTTTGGCCACGACCGGGGCGACACCTGTACCGGTACCGCCACCGAGACCGACCGTAATAAAGACCATGTCGGACCCGGATACGACCGCCCGGATCTCCTGCTCGTTCTCGAGGGCTGCTTCTTCCCCGATCTGGGGGATAGAGCCGGCACCGAGACCCCGGGTCCGTTGCCTGCCGACAAGGATGCGCTGGTCGGCCTGGGTACGGATAAGGTGCTGGGCATCTGTATTGATGGCGATGAGTTTTGCGCCATGGATGCCCTCCTCCATCATGCGGGAAATCGTATTCGACCCCCCGCCGCCACAACCAATCACGGTGATCTCGGTTTTGAGCTCAGCCAGGATCTGGTCAAGGTCTTCGTTATTCTGCGAGGGCAGGACTGTCTCGTCCCTCGCTTTGGTAAGTGCCTCTTCAACAATTGACCTCATGTATACTTCTCCAACCCCGGGATATGGATCTTGATTTCACTGCGGGAAGAGACCATGCCAGGCGTAATGACCCTGCCGTCGATCACGATCTCCTGGCCCTCGGCCAGGTGCTTGTAGGAAGGTCCGGCGCAGTACCCCGAGTTCGCGCGCTTTGTGGGGATCAAACCTTACCTTACGTAGGATCAGGGTGTCTTTCTCCGTAACAGTGATCTCGTTACTACGTATGATTTTTACGCACAATGTATTTAAATCATTTATTATATGTGGCGAATCGCCTTCATACCCGATAAAAACGGGAAGAATGCGGTTATCCTGCGTAGACAGGTGTACGATGGGCATTTTTTCAAGTTCTTTTATCAGTTCCGGCTCCCCGGATTTTACGGTTTCATTAAGAAGGACTGGATCTATCCTGACCAGGCACAAGGTTCCCTCACCCTGCAGGTCATGAATGTAGCAGCGGGCATCCGGCAGGACCTGCTCTGCCATCTCCCGCACATTCCGGTACGTATTCCACGAAAGGGGTCCCATTGCCATGATCTCGCTCTCCGACAACCTGATGATCGAGAGCCGTTTCAGCTGGGAGGAAAGTTTGCTGAGATCTTCACGATCCAGGGCTTTCCGGTCGATATATGCAGCGACAGCCCCGCTCTTTTCCATCATTGCCCGGATCATTTCATCATCCAGCGTGGCAATTTCCCGGGTATGGGCAATATGTCCGAATGCCCCCCGGGAAGTGAGCGAAATTTCAGTCTCACGGGCAGCGTAATGGGTACCGCCAAAACCGATAAGGGGTACAGGGTTTGCCAGAGTTGCCGAAAGCACGCTCTCGGCCACTGCTTTCCCGGCAGCATGGTCGGTCCATTCCTTCTCGGTACTGCCGATCTCCACGAAAAATGAGGGGAGGGAAAGGTCGGTCGGCCCGTGATGGGTGACTTCGTACGAGACCCGGTAGCCTTCCGGGCAGTGCCGCGAGAGCATGCGAAGGGTTGCCTGCATCATTCCTGTTGCAGCAGGGGCAAGTGTGCGGGGAGTTCCCCCGAGCTCTGCCGTCCTGAAATTTCCGGTCACGTGGACCGTCAGGACCGGGACTGGATGCACACTGGAATGCCGCGAGAGAAAGACTGCAAGGTCCGCATCAATCCGGCGGTCGACATGCTCTGCATGGATCAGGCGTTCTTCGACTTCAACGAGCTCGTAGGATCGCCCCGGTTCCCGCCACAGCCCGGACCCGAGCATCTCTTCGATGTGGTGCCGGATATTTACCCCTGCCTTGTCCTGCCGGGAGTTGATCAATGCAACCTTCATCACATATCCTGGGTGTTCCATCACGATTAAGCGTCTCCTGATGCAGGATGAGTAAACACTATGAAGAAATACACATCATATTGTTACCATGGACACAGACAAGATTGAACAGGCTTTCAAGAGTGCAGGAATTGAAAAAACCATTACCTGCCCTGAGGCTTTCTCCATCGCCGCAAAGTACCGCATTCCCAAAAAGGAGATCAGCGAGTACTGTAATTCACACGGTATCAAGATCCGTGGCTGCCAGCTGGGCTGCTTTAAATGAGTCTTTTTTTACAGCTCGTTTCTGTCTCAAAGGCTGTTGAAGAAGTCAGGAATATCGCAGTACGATGCGGGGATGAACGGGTCCCTCTCCCGGATGTCCTTCACCGCATCCTCGCACGGGATGTAGTAGCAGATGTGGACATCCCCGGTTTTACCCGCTCTGTTGTCGACGGGTACGCAGTACGGGCAGCTGAAACCGTGGGTTCAAGCGATGCCATTCCCTCGATGTTCGACCTCAAAGGCAGGGTTGCCATGGGAGTTGCCGCAGCTATGAACCTGCAACCGGGGGAATGCATCTACGTCCCAACCGGGGGGGCCCTCCCTGTTGGTGCCGATGCAGTAGTGATGATTGAACATGCCGAGCAGATAGGGGACGAAATCCTTGTTAAGAAATCCGTCGCTTTTGGGGAAAACGTTCTTTTGAACAACGAGGATTTTTCAGAAGGAGAGCCGGTCCTCCGCGGGGGCAGACGACTCTCGGCACAGGACATCGGGGTGCTTGCTGCTGCGGGATGCAGGGATGTGCCGGTTGTCCGGATGCCGAAGATCGGGATCCTCTCTACCGGCAACGAACTGGTGCCGGTGAGTGTCAGGCCTCAGGCAGGACAAGTCAGGGATGTGAACTCGTATGTCATTGCAGCAGCAGTGAGGGACTGGGGGTGCTTTCCGGTATTCTATGGCATTGCCAGGGATGACCGCGAAGCCCTCAGCACCCGTATCAGCAAAGCAACCGCAGAATGCGACGTGGTGTTGATCTCCGGAGGCAGTTCCAAAGATGAACGTGATATGGTATCGGCAATTATCAAAGAACGGGGTAAGGTCCTGGTCCACGGTATCGCAATCGCTCCGGGCAAACCAACGATCATCGGAAAATGCAACGGGAAGCCGGTTATAGGGCTGCCGGGCCACCCGGCTTCCGCCTTTATCGTGCTCATCGCCATCGTCCGGCACCTGATCAGTGCAATGACCGGTGAAACGGGCAGCAGTGTGCGAACCCTGCAGGCCACACTGGATCAGAATGTTCCCTCAGCAAAAGGCAGGGAGGATTACGTGCGGGTTGCCGTAAAAAACGGCGTCGCCACTCCCCTGTTCGGAAAATCCGGTCTGCTGAACACCCTGGTGAAAAGTACAGGTGTGGTACGGGTGCCTGCAGAAAGTGAAGGGCTTGAAACAGGAACACGTGTGGAGGTGATCCTGTGGTAAAACGCTATCTCACCGTGACTTCGCTCTCAGAAACCCTTTCACTGCTGCGTACCGGGTTTACCTGCACACCGGCACGCGAGATGGTCTCCCTGGTTTCATCAGTCGGAAGGATAACTGCTGAACCTGTCTTTGCCCGGTACTCGGTTCCCGAGGTACACCTTGCAGCGATGGACGGTATCGCAGTTATCAGCCGCCAGACCCGGGGAGCCAGCGAACAGCATCCGGTTACAATAAAACAGGCCGTGAGAGTGAATACCGGCAATGTTGTGCCACCGGAATATGACGCAGTGATTATGATTGAAGATGTGCAGATCGATCACGGGGAGTTCATCATCCGGAAGGCAGCCCCGTCCTGGCAGCACATTCGCCCTGCCGGGGAGGATATCGGCGAGTCTGAGATGGCCCTGCCGTCCGGCCACCGGATTCGCCCGCATGATACCGGGGCCCTGGCCGCATATGGTATTACCGAGGTCCCTGTACTCACGGTCCGGATCGGCCTGATACCGACGGGAAGTGAACTGGTAAGCCATGGAACCCGCCCGGCCCCCGGTCAGGTTGTGGAGAGCAACACGGTCATGGCAGAAGCGATGCTGGGAACTCTTGGTGCAACCTGTACGCGATACCCCATGGTAAAAGACGATCCGGCAGATATTAAAAAAATACTGCAGCAGGCTGTCCGGGAAAATGATATGGTTATCATATCTGCCGGGTCATCTGCAGGGACAAAAGACTTCACTGCCGATGTCATCGCAGAGCTTGGCGAGGTGCTGGTCCACGGGGTCGCGATAAAACCGGGTAAACCGGCAATCATCGGGCGGATTGATACAAAACCGGTGATCGGTATGCCGGGGTATCCTCTTTCCGCGCTGACGGTGCTCCGTGAACTCGTCACTCCCCTTGTCCATGTATTCGGGCTTCCTGCTCCATCGTTCGGAACGGTCGATGCACGGTTAACGGTTTCCGTTTCCAAGGATATCGGGAGTGATGAGTTTATCCTGTGCTCGCTGGGACAGGTGGGAGACCGCTGGGTGCTTACTCCCCTGTCCCGCGGAGCCGGTGTACAGATGAGTGCGGTGCGGTCAAACGCGAACCTGAAAATACCTGCCGGTGTGGAGGGCTACGAAGCAGGAAGAAATGTGCCGGCAAGCCTGACCGTAACCCGGGCTGAAGCAGAAAAGGCACTCCTTATCACCGGGAGTCACGATCCTCTGATTGATTATCTTGCCGATCTCCTCCAGAAAAAAGAGATCGGACTTCACTCTACCCATGTCGGAAGTATGGGGGGGATCTTTTCTTTAAAGAAAAACGAGTGCCACGCGGCGCCGATGCATCTGCTTGCAGAGAATGGTGATTACAATATCCCGTACCTGGAAAAATACCTCCCGGGAGAGGATATTATTCTGCTCTGCGTTGTCGAACGCCAGCAGGGCATCGTATCACGGACAGGAATTGGGTTTGACGACCTTGTCCGGCATTCGTTTATCAACCGCCAGAGGGGGTCCGGGACACGGATGCTGCTCGATCATGAACTCAAGCTCCGGGGCATCAGCCATGATGCATTACCGGGTTATGAGCGGGAAGTGACCACGCATCTTGCGGTTGCACTTGCCGTTAAAACGGGCGAGGTTGATGCGGGGATGTGTGTCTATAGCGCAGCAAAGGCACTCGGGCTATCGTTCAAACCCGTTGCGACAGAACGCTACGAGATCGCCATCCGCCGTGAGCACCTTGATGATCCGAGAGTAGCGGAACTTTGTGCAGCTGTCACATCGCCTGCTTTTAAGGAGATTATGGACCGGCTGGGGGGGTACGATACCCGGGAGACAGGCGTGCGGCGCGTACTGCCCTGAGCACCGCTTCCTCAGGCGTTGCACATTTTGTTACCCCCTTGATCTCCCATGTTTTTATGCCAAAGACCGGTCGATTTGCCTTTAGTGCGAGAGCAATCTCCGAGAGGGTCCCGTAGCCTTCCGCCGATCGCAATGACCGCATCGGAAGACTGCACAACAAGGGCGTTCCGGGCATGACCGAGTCCCGAGCGGATGACGATATCAAGGTACTGGTTACCATTACCGGAATCAGGTACGATCCCGACCGTCAACCCTCCCTGTTCCTGTGCACCCTGGCACGCTGCCTCCATCACGCCGGAGAGCCCTCCGCAGACAAGGGTTTCGTGATCTCTGGCAATCAGGCAGCCGACAGTACGGGCAGTGCCGTATTCTTCCCCGGAAGGATTCGCCGGACCGATTACTGCGATCTGTCCCATAATTTTCCTTTTGACTCAACCACTATTTCTGGATCATCATCTGCCGCTGGCATGTTACTCCTGCAGGAGAGTTTCATCCATTTTTTCAACCGGAACCGAAAACTTTTTTCCGTTAAATATCACGTATTAAGTATTTTTCTCTCAAGAAGAAAAGTACATTTCTTTCTGTGCAATGCAATAATATCAGGTTTTATCAGTGAAGACGGTATATGAGCCTCTATGGCAGAAGAAAACAAACCACCATTGCCACCGTTCACCAAGGAGACGGCGGCTCAGAAAGTCCGCATGGCCGAAAACGGATGGAACTCACGCGATCCTGAGAAGGTATCGCTTGTCTATACTCCTGACAGTTTCTGGCGTAACCGGTCCGAGTTCGTCCATGGCCGCCAGGAGATTATTGCATTCCTGCGACGGAAGTGGGCAAAAGAGCTCGACTACCGGCTGATAAAAGAAGTCTGGGCATACACCGACAACCGCATCGCTGTCCGCTTCGCGTACGAGTGGCACGACGATGCCGGCAACTGGTTCCGCTCGTATGGCAACGAGAACTGGGAGTTTGCCCCAAACGGCCAGATGCAGCGGCGTTTTGCGAGCATCAACGACCTGCCGATCAAGGAGGCAGACCGGAAGTATCACTGGCCACTGGGACCCCGCCCGGAAAATCACCCCGGGTTGTCAGATCTGGGCCTGTAAATTTTTCTGAAAAGGTCCGTTTATTTAACTTCTATTTTTTTGACTCTATTGAAATCCTAAGTTTTCAACAAACTACGAATCACCTGTTATCAGAGGGGACAGTGCCTGTCCCCCCCGAACCGCCCCTGCGCTTTGCGATGGGGTTGTGTTACCTTCTCTGGAATTATCGCTCCAGAGGGGATGCCACAGCGGCGGGGGCGGAGGCATTACGTGCCGTAGCCCCCAAGAGCGTTGAGAAAAATAGTATGAGGTTTTCTACAGAGCAATTTTTTTCAGATTTCGTCGAAAAAAATGAGCCTTATATTCGCGTTCCGGGAGGTTTCACTGATACATGATGGGTCAAACAAGGCGGAACAGCTCGGTTTAAACACCATTCACCGCTTATCTCTTCCTTCCAGATGGAAGTGATGGAGTAAGCGATGAAATAATGGTGTCATGAAGATCGCCACAGACAGGATCAGCACAAAGCCGCAGTACAGCGCATAAAATCCCGCGAATATCTTTCCTCCTTCGGTATGAAGCACATCCACAGGGCCCATACCTCCCATGAGCATCGCTGAATTCAGGAATGCGTCTACAGGTTCCAGGCCCTCAAATCCCCAATATCCCGCAATTCCAATACCCAGTGAAAACAGGATAAGCACACATGAGAGGAGGGCAAACTTCACGAGGCGGAGATAAAATTCCCGTAACGGGAGGAGTTTCTCCTCTTTTCGCTCGAATTTTTCCAGTACCATGCCTTATCTCCACATTTAATTGTCCATTGTCTGAAGTAATTTTTTTATTTTCGTGGCTTAATCGGGTGAACCGGCACATTTCTCATATAATGAGAGGAATGAAGCATGGAGTGAACTTCCCTGTAAAGGTCGTATTGACAAGGGATCTATATAAAAAAATTGCCTGTTCAGGATTATTTCACTCATTTGATTCGGTGTTGTTGATCCGCTCAAAAACCTGGTTCCTCTCGACCACTACGAGACTCTCGTCATCTTCACCGGCACCCTGATGATGGCCTCATTCACACCGGACTCTTTCCGGTCATCGGCGCAGAGGAAATACTTACCCTGTTTCTGTATGGTGACTGTCTTTTCCTGGGTGGTGGAGACATCATTGAACTGGACGAGGGGCACGATACCCTCGTAGTCCCACGTTTTGGTTATGGCGTTCCATACAGGGAGTGAGGCCTGCAGTCTTTCCCTGTCACCAACATCGAGGAGCAGGATGTTTACGCTGGCCGGGACGTTTGGCGGCGATACCCGGATCGTATACTTCTGATCTGGATTGAGGTACACAACGCCAAGATCCTGCTGGATATCAAGACAGTCGTAGTCGTTAAAATGGATGTTGATGGTGGTGTCGACAACCCCGGTCTTCACCGTCGGTGTCACGGAAGTTGCCTGCACCGGGGGGGACTTATCGGCGAATTTGTCAAAAGCGGGGGAGCGGTGGTCACAGGTACGGGAGCGGTATTCCGTGAAAAGGTGCAGCCGGCGGTGCATGCCAGGACTATCACCAGCGCGACAAGAAGACACATGTAGGGAAGCGATCTCATGATGTTCAATTTCAAAAGTGTCCCATATATGGCTTACGATCCTGAAATACCGGCTTGTTTTATCGGATGTCTCCTGCGCAACCAACAGCAGGTTACTTCCGGGAAAAACTACTTTGTGTTCCGGCACCAACATTCCCTCACGCACATCCTGCGTCCTATAGGTATTCAAGAGGGGTTTTGTGAGGGAAGTCGCCGCTAACTTCAATGCGCAGTCAATCGAGCGTGAGGTGCAGGAACACTGGCGCACCCACGACACGTATAAGACCGTAAAAGAGCATCGCTCGCGGGGGAAGCCGTTCTTTTTCGTCGACGGGCCTCCCTATACCACGGGGACCATCCACCTCGGGACTGCCTGGAACAAGATCCTGAAAGACAGTATCCTGCGTTACCAGAGGATGAACGGCAGGAATGTCATCGACCGGGCAGGTTATGACATGCACGGGCTGCCGATCGAGGTCAAGGTGGAGCAGGAGCTGGGGTTCAAATCCAAAAAAGATATCGAGACGTTCGGCATCCAGCCGTTCATCGAGAAGTGCCGGGAGTTTGCGATCAAAAACAAACTGCTCATGGATGACCAGTTCGCCAGTCTCGGCGTCTGGCTCGACTTCAAAAATGCCTACCAGACCGTCACACCCGAGTATATCGAAGCGGCCTGGTGGACGCTTGCCCGGGCCGACGAGAAAGGCATGCTCGAACGTGGGCACCGGGTGGTGAACTGGTGTCCGCGGTGCGAAACCGCAATTGCCGATGCGGAGGTCGAATACTGGGACGAGAAGGACCCCTCGATCTTTGTCAAATTCCCCCTCAAAGGAAAACAGGATGAGTATCTCGTCATCTGGACCACAACACCCTGGACCCTGCCCGCCAATGTCGCGGTTGCGGTCTCAGAAGGGATCGAGTACGCAAAGGTCTCGGTCGTGAAGGACGAGAAAACCGAGTGCTTCTGGATTGCCGAGCCCCTGGTCAAGGCCGTCCTGAAAAAAGGACGGTTCAAGGACTTTACCCTGCTGGAGAAGAAGAAGGGAACCGATCTCAAGGGCTGGGAGTACGATTCGCCGCTCCACGAACATGTTCCCATGCAGCGGGAGATCAATCACAAGGTTGTGTCCGCGGACTTTGTCCTGCTGGAAAATTCGGGTATCGTGCACATCGCCCCCGGGCACGGGTGGGACGATTACGTGCTCGGGTCCAAAGAAGGACTTCCCATCTTCTGCCCGGTGGATGGCGCCGGGAGGTTCAAGGAAGAGGCCGGGGCATTTGCCGGCCAGTACGTACGGGATTCAAACGAGAACGTCGTTGCCGCGCTCGGCAGTCACCTGCTCGCACAGGAAGCCGTTGTCCACCGCTACGGGCACTGCTGGCGGTGCAAGACCCCGATCATATTCCGGGCCACCTCGCAGTGGTTCCTGAAAGCCTCAGAGATGCGGGACCTGATGCTCGCTGAGGTCGCAAAGGTCACGTGGTATCCTGAGTGGGCCGGCAGTGCACGATTCTACGACTGGATCAAGGAGGCCCGCGACTGGTGCATCTCCCGCCAGCGCTACTGGGGGATCCCGATCCCGGTCTGGGTCTGCCCGAAGTGCAACCGGTACCGGGTCATCGGCACGCTCAAAGAACTGGAAGAGGCAAGCGGCACGCCGCTCAAAGACCCGCACCGCCCGTTTGTTGACGAGGTGACGATCCCCTGCACCTGCGGCGGGACGATGAAACGGGTCGAGGATATCTTCGATGTCTGGTTCGACTCCGCAGTTGCATCCTGGGCAACCCTCGGTTTTCCCGGGAAGACCGCAGAGTTCGAGAAGCTCTGGCCTGCCGACTTCATCACCGAAGGGCAGGACCAGACCCGGGGCTGGTTCTACTCGCAGCTCGGCGCAAGCACGATTGCGTTTGGCAGGGCTCCTTACAAGAGCGTCTGCATGCATGGTTTTGCTCTCGATGCCGAGGGCAAGAAGATGTCAAAGAGCCTCGGCAACGTCGTGACCCCCGAAGAGGTCATCGCAAAAGTGGGCGTCGATGTCCTGCGGCTGTACGTCCTTTCCTCATCGGCTCCCTGGGACGACCTCAAGTTTAACTGGGAGGGCGTGGGGACCATCAACCGTGCGGTGAACATCCTCTGGAACGTCTACCGGTTCCCCCTGCCCTACATGATCCTCGACACATTCGAACCGTCGAACCGGAATGGCGTTTGGGACGATACCTATGTCAGGACGCATCTCCGGCATATGCCGGATGAGGACCGGTTTATCATCTCCCGGATCAACTCGGTCGCCGCCACGGTCGATACGGCGCTGAAGGAATGCCAGCTGCACCGGGCAACCCGCGAGCTGGTCACCTTCATCCTCGAAGACCTCTCCCGCTGGTATGTCCAGCTCGTCCGCCCGCGGATGTGGCTCGAAGGCGAATCAGAACAGAAGGTGTTTGCCTACGAGACCATCTATTACGTGATGCGCCGGCTCACCGCCCTCCTCGCCCCGTTCTGCCCGCACCTCACCGAAGAGATGCTACCGGAACCTCCGGTGCGCCCATGATCCGGCAAGTATTCACCTGCTGGACTGGAATGCCGGAGACCTGTCGCTTGTTGATGCATCTCTTGAACATGCCGTTGAGATCGTCCGGTCCTTTGACGATGCTTCAGCAAATGCCCGGCAGGCAGGAAAGCGAAAACTCCGCTGGCCGGTCGCCGAAGTGGTCGTGGTCACGAATGCTGAACCGGTGAAAGATGCGATTGAACGGCTGAACGCCGTCTGCATGGACCGGGCCAACGCCCGGAAGGTCTCCGTCATCATGGGAAGATGGGAACGGATCGGATGGCATGCCGAACCCGTGATGAAGGCGCTCGGGAAGGGATTTGGCAAGAACTCCTTCAGGGTCAAAGGGCTCATCGAGGCTGCCGACGGCAACCATCTCAAGGCAGAGATCGATGCCGGGCGAACCGTGAACCTCGGAACCGGAGCGAGGTCTTCGAGATCGGTGCAGAGCATGTGACGTTTACCGAGAAACTTCCCGGCTGATGTCTTCTCTGCTCCCATGCAGGACGCCACGGTCTATGTGGATGTCAGGCTTGATGACAGCCTCGAAACGGAGGGCTATGAACGGGAGGTCATCCGGAGGATCCAGGAGATGCGGAAACAACTGGACCTTGTCGTCAGCGAGTCCATCTCGGTGGAAGTGCTGGTGAACAACCCGCGGGTCTATGGGCTCCTCAGTAAGAACAGCGGACCCAGAATTGCCGGAGAGGTTTTAGTTGTCGGACCGGACAAAGAAATCCTGTTCACTTTCATAAAACCGGGAGATCCCCTGAGAACCCATGATATGGTCAAGGACTGGGAGATTGAAGGAGCAACTGAAACCGTCAGCATGACCATCGGGATCTCA
>CAWHIE010000007.1:0-207506 GCA_963829335.1 uncultured Methanoregulaceae archaeon | reverse complement strand
CCTGCAGCCAACGGCTAATGCCATTTATGCCTCCCCCTTGACGGCATTGTATGCCTGTCGGGCTGCTTCGATATTCTTAATTGCCAGTTCTTTCGGGAACCGGTGATTGAGCGCATTCTCCAGAGCGGAGAACTTAATTTCACCCGTTGCAGCGGCAAATGCTCCCATAAGAGATGTATTGGTGATGGGCAGCCCGAGCGTTTTGAGAGCAATGGAGGTTGCATCGATGGTGATAAGCTTCACCCCGTCAGGAACCGAATAACCGGGTGTTTTTTCAGTATTCACAATTACAACGCCTCCCCTTTTCACGCCCTGGAACACATTCACATCTTTAATTAACGTACTGTCCTGGACGATGATATAGTCCGGTTCATAGACCTGGCTTCTCTTCCGGATGATTTTGTCATCGAACCGGACAAATGCCTGGACGGGTGCCCCCCGACGCTCAACACCAAATGCGGGGAAAGCCTGGGCAAAGGCGCCCCCTTCGAATGCGGCGACGGCAATTAATTCAGCAGCGGTGACAGATCCCTGTCCCCCGCGGCCGTGAATGCGTAGTTCTCTCAAGAAAAATCCCCATTATTTTTACATGATTAATCAATATAAATCTACAGATCTACATCAAGGCCGAGGATAGAAGTGGTACCACAAAACACGTCATGAGCGATCCTCACCAGGCCTTTTGATGCGCACCATTCGTCAAAGATGGTCACATCCCTTCCAAGGAGTTTCCGAACCTCCGGAGCAATAACGGGGCCAAGACTCCCGGCAAGTGCCACACGTGCCCGGGTGTTTAACATGAGGAGCGCGGTACATTCCATTGCGGCAAACATTGCAACAGATTCCATGCGTTCATCTTCCGGAAGTGAGAATTTCACTCCTGCGTGCTGGAAAGCCTCATTTGCGGTGCATCCTCCCGCATCAATCCGCCGTATCGCATCCACATCGATGGCGCCATGGAGGAGGCCGGGCGCAAATATGCATGCATCGAAAGCACCCACCAGTTTTCCGGCAGTGACAAGCAGGGTGACTGTGTTTGAACTCACATCAGAAACAACGGCGTCGTTACCGATTGCATGACAAGCTTCATAGGCAATCCCAATCTTTTCCGGACTCGACTGGTGGGAATATGCCTTGAAGCGGGGATCGGTAGGAGATCCCCGGTGGAGGCCGGGAATGACAATGGCAGGGATGCCACTCTTTGCCACTTCATCAAAAACCCTGGTCCCTCCCCCGATATGCTGTCCTGCTCCTTCCTGGCTGATGAGCCCGCGGTTTTTTACTTTGGTAATATTGGTAATGGAAGAAAAATTGTCACCCATCGAATAACATATCGCGATGCCTTCAATTTCTTCGAGCGGGCACAACTGCGAGAGATCCTGTACGGAGAACTCTTTTGCGGTCTCCCGGGAGATCTTGAATTTTCCTGACTCTCCCGCAAATCGCATCGCCGTTGTACCGTGATCGATCCCGATAAACATACCAGTAATCCTTTAGCATGGATAACATAATATGTACTGATGTTTGATGTCGTCACAGGTGGCGCCGGATTCATCGGCTCACACCTTGTTGATACCCTCGTTGCTCAGGGAAACGAGATCCTGGTAATCGATTCCCTCTCTGCCGGGCAAAGGGAGACGATTGCCCGGCACATCGATGCATGTAAGGTGCGGTTCGTGAAAAAAGATCTGCTCGATGATGGGTGGCAGGATACCATCCAGGGAGCGGACCGGCTTTTCCATCTCGCGGCAGATCCCGATGTCCGCCAGAGCGCGGTGAACCCCGATCCGACCATGCAGAACAATATCCTGGCAACGTACCGGGTCCTCGAAGCCATGCGCCGGCACAAAGTCCCTGAACTGGTATTTACCTCGACCTCAACGGTTTATGGCGAAGCAACCGTCATCCCTACGCCGGAGAACTATACGCCACTTGAGCCCATCTCTGTCTACGGGGCGAGCAAGCTCTCGTGTGAGGCACTGATCTCTGCGTACTGTCACTCGTTTGGGATGAAGGCATGGATATTCCGGTTCGCAAATATTATCGGTTCCCGAAGTGGTCATGGGGTACTCACCGATTTTATCCAGAAACTTGAAAAAAATCCTGTCGAACTGGAGATCCTCGGCGATGGAAAACAGACCAAATCCTATCTTGAAGTGCACGAATGCATTGCAGCGATGCTTTTTGCGGTCGGGCATGCCCGGGGCACCATCAACACGTTCAATATCGGTTCTGAGGACAGGATTGATGTAAAGAGTATTGCGGAAATTGTTACCGAAGAGATGCACCTTCCCCAAACAAAGTTTATCTTTACCGGCGGTGAGCGCGGGTGGGTGGGAGACGTACCGAAGATGCAGCTTGCTGTGGACCGGATGAAATCCCTTCGCTGGAAGCCACAGCTCGGTTCTAGGGAGAGCATACGAATCGCCGTCAGGGCTATGCTGGCAGAATGACAGTGATCGCCCTAACAGTCTATATAAAAACCGGTAGCACCCCAATCCCGTGATTCTATGAAATATATTGTCATTCTCGGAGACGGCATGGCGGATGAACCGCTCATACAGCTGGGGGGTAAAACCCCTCTTGAATATGCAAAAACGCCGAATATGGACCGGATGGCAAAAAATGGCGCATGTGGAATGCTCAGGACAATTCCTGACGACTTTGAGGCAGGAAGCGATATTGCCAATATGTCTATCCTGGGATATGAACCCCGGAAATACTATACCGGCCGTGGTCCGCTCGAAGCGCTGAGTATGGGTATCGATCTTGAAAAAGACGATATTGCATACCGGTGCAACCTGGTGACGGTGCAAAACGGTATCATGGTCGATTTCTCCGCCGGGCATATCTCCAGCGCAGAGAGTGCAGCCCTTCTCGCTTCACTCAAACAGGAGAGTCCTGAAGTCCTGTTCCGGGCCGGAGTCAGTTACCGGAACCTGCTTGTTGTCCACCAGGGGAATGGATCTGTTTCGACCCCTCCCCATGATATCGTCGGAGAGAGTATTTCAGAGTATCTTCCGAAGGGAGATGACGCTGCCCTGCTCCTCCGATGCATGGAAAAGAGCAAGAAGGTGTTTGCCGATCATCCGGTGAACATCGAACGGCGCAGGTCAGGAAAACCACCCGCTACCGGGATCTGGCCCTGGAGTGGAGGACACAAACCGTTATTCCCCCGGTTTGAAGAGAAGTACGGGAAGAAGGGGGGCATGATCTCCGCAGTTGATCTTCTGAACGGGATTGCTCAGTGCGCAGGAATGGAAATAATCACCGTGCCGGGCGCCACCGGTTATCTTGATACCGATTATGAAGCAAAGGGCCGGTTCGCACTTGACGCAATCCGGCATCTCGATTTCCTCTATCTCCATATAGAAGCACCTGATGAAGCAGGACACCTGGGGAATGTAGAAGAAAAAGTTCGTGCAATCGAGCGGATAGATAGTGTCGTTGGGATGATCCTTGAAAAGTTTGATGGTGTGCTTGCCGTGCTTCCCGATCACCCGACCCCGATCAGCGTCAAGACGCACACGAGGGACCCGGTCCCCTTTGTTATACGGGGAAAAGGAAAAGACAGGACAGAACATTTTTCGGAACGTGAAGCCCGGAACGGCCGGTTCGGAACGAAAAACGCAGTAGACTTCCTCAATTTTCTCTTCTCATGAGTGGTGCGGCATCAGACCCCTGCTTCATCATCACGTCAGTGGGGGTAACTTTCATCATCACCGCACCTGACTCGTTCTTTTCTTTGTCGGAGAATATAGATTTGTCCTTTGGGCTTGCTCATGCGGGATAGCTTATTATTGAGCCCGAAAATAATCAATGCAGTTAATACCGATGGCGTAGAGGTGTAGTAAGATGAAAAAGAACCTGCTGATGTGGGATGAAACACTCTTCCGCGACCCTGAGGTTCTGGAGATTGATTACGTACCCGAGCAGTTCGAATTCCGGGATGCCCAGATGCGCGAACTAGCCTTCCAGATCCGACCCGGGCTTCGCGGGGGAAGGCCACTTAATACCATCTGCAAAGGGCTGCCAGGGACCGGAAAGACCACCAGTATCCGGAAACTCTTTACCGAGATAGAGGAAACGACTAAAAAACTCGTGCCGGTTTATATCAACTGTCAGATCGATAATACAAAGTTTGCAATAATTTCTCAGATCTACCGGAAACTTGTGGGGCATCTTCCGCCCTCCTCAGGCACTTCATTCAAACAGGTGTTTGACGCAATCGCCCGTATCCTGGTAAAAGAGGAGATCGTCCTGATTGTCGCACTCGATGATGCGAATTATCTCCTGTATGAAAATGAGATAAATAAGGTCCTCTACACCCTGCTCCGGTCCCATGAGAGCTATGAGGGCACACGGATTGGCGTAATTGTCATTGTCAGCGATCTTGATGTAGACCTTGCCCGTGCTGTCGATGCACGTGTTGCATCGGTTTTCCGTCCTGCGGAGATCTATTTCCCGCCTTATGAAAATGCGGAAATCCATGAAATCATGAAAGCGAGGGCAATACAGGGTCTTTTCCAGGGTGTTTTGAGCGAAGAAATGCTCGATCTTGTTGTCGAGCAGACACTCAAGAGCGGGGATCTTCGGGTGGGAATCGATCTTCTGAAACGGGCGACGCTCAATGCCGAGCATGCCGCCCGCCGCAGTATTGGGAAGGAGGATATATGTGGGGCGTATGAAGTCTCAAAATATCTCCATCTGTCCTATACCATAAAAACACTCAAAGATGAAGAACTGTTGATACTCAAATCATTTGCCGAGAGAACCGCAAAGGAACAGGAGATGAATGCAGGGGAGGTATACAAGTCGATCAGGGAATCTTTGTCTATTGGCTATACCCGGTTCTATGAAATAATAAAAAAAATGGACGCAGTTCGCCTGATAAACCTGGAGTATCGTGACGGGAAAGGAAGAACACGGATCATTACACTCCGGTACGACCCTGCCAAGATCCTTGAATATCTCGAGTAACGCCGGATCAGTTTGAAAAATATTATCTGTTCCCAGACCCTCTTTTATGATGCAGGGGTTTTGTAGATGCTGAGTGTTAACGAACTGGCACTGGAAATATTTGAAAATTTAGCAGAAATTCCCGAGGAATTCAACTGTACCTACCATGAACTGGACAATGGGGCACGCATTGTCGACTGTGGTGTAAGTACCAGGGGCGGATATGCAGCTGGCAGGGCCTTCACCGAGATATGCATGGGGGGTCTGGGAGAGGTCAACTTCCGCATGGGGCATATCAAGGAATATCCCATGCCATTTATTGACGTCATGACCGACTTCCCGTCCATCGCATGTCTCGGTGCACAGAAAGCCGGCTGGACTGTTAAGGTGGGAAATTATTTTGCGATGGGAAGCGGTCCGGCCCGGGCGCTCTCGCTCAAGCCAAAACACACGTTTGAGGTCATCGAATACGAAGACGACTACGACTGTGCAGTAATCTGTTTAGAGAGCGACCATCTTCCGAATGCAGAGGTAATGAAGAAGATTGCAGAAGAATGCCACATCGATGCGGCAAATGTCTGTGCGGTGGTTGCTCCAACCTCTTCAATTGTTGGCTCAATCCAGGTATCCGGACGCTGTGTCGAGACGGCGATCTACAAGCTCAATGAGCTCGGGTTTGACACGAGAAAAATCATCTCAGCCATTGGGACTGCACCGATTCCCCCGGTAAGGGGGGCAAAGTTTGCAATGGGGGTTACAAACGATGCAACCATCTATCATGGAAGGATCAATCTCACCATGAAGGCACCGGAAATCAAGGAGTATCTTGAGAAGATACCGAGTAACAAATCCAAGGGATATGGCAAGCCGTTCAATGATATTTTCAAGGAAGCGAACTACGATTTCTACCAGATCGACACTTCACTTTTCTCCCCCGCAGAGGTTGTCATCAACGAGTTGACCACAGGAGAAGTATATCATGTCGGCACGGTCAACACGGATGTTACGCTGAAGTCGTTTGGACTCCTTAGATAACTTTTTTTGCAGATCCGGACCGGATTTTGATGGCAAGAATTTTTTGTCATTATCTCTGCGTCACAATTCTGCCGTAGGAGGATTCATATACTAGAGAATCCATCCTGCCACTTCTCCACCACAGGTACGTGTGTTCCCCGATGAGAAGTCAGCAAAACCAGGGGAATCCGGGTGTCAGGCAATCCGGTGAGTCTGACTTGAAAACCTTTCAGCAGTTCCTGATCTCAGCGTAGAAATCGAAGGGTTATAAATTCCTACGCTCAATATCCTATTATTTCGGGGCATCGTCGCGATGGATCTGATCTGCCAGACATGCCCGGCGAAGAAGAGGGCATCATGGAATTCAAAGGCAGGAGGACGGAAAAAAATCTCCTTGCGACATTTGCCGGAGAGTCGCAGGCACGCACCCGGTATAGTTTCTTTTCAGGAGCAGCAAAAAAGGAAGGATTTGAACAGATATCTGCGATCTTTTCTGAAACATCTGAGAATGAAAAAGAGCATGCGAAACTTTTTTTTACTCTCCTGAAAGGCGGTGACGCAGAGATTACCGCCACGTATCCGGCAGGAATCATAGGGACGACTGCCCAGAACCTGAAGGCGGCCGCCGATGGGGAGAAGATGGAGTGGGGCACCCTGTACCCGGATTTGGAAATATTGCCGAAGAAGAGGGATTTACTCGAGGTCGCCCGGACATTCCGCCAGGTGGCAAAGGTGGAGGCATATCATGAACGGCGGTATCGGAAACTGCTTGACACCTTTGAACGGGGCGGGATTTTCGAAAAGGCAGTTCCGGTCCATTGGAAATGCCGGAATTGCGGGTATGTCCATGAAAATACGGAAGCTTCCCTGAAGTGCCCCGTGTGCAGCCATCCAAGAGCGTATTTTGAGTTGTATTGTGAAAATTATTGAAACATTTGATGTTTTTATTGACTATCGGAAATCGTTCCTAAACCATGTACCCGGGATGCGGGCGCTTGATAGTTTCGGGGCTGATAAATGGGAGGCATTTTATTAATGAGCTCTTTGCCGGGATTTTTCGTTGTTGGCTGCAAAAATTGAATTAGAATTATTTACTTATCCGTGTCAAAGGCAGAACTTATGACGTGGATATCTTTTTCGAGAGAGGTTACTCCGCCCCGCCACAAAATATTCTTCGCGGAAACGAAAAATGGGTTTTGATCGTCATATCTTACCGGTTTACATCATGCCTGGCTTCCAGAGCCCGATTGCATTTCCTTCAGTGTCAAGAATAACTGCAGTCTCTCCTACGGATTTTATCTCCATCTTCGGCATGGCGATTTTACCTCCCAGTTTTTCTACCTTCGCAAGCACCTTGTCAATATTATCGACAATGACATAATTCAGGATATCGGTTTGCTGGGGCATCTGACGCTTGTACATGCCGCCCATATTCATGGTTCCTTCCTTTGGCTCTCCTGTTTTAACGTCCTGGTACTGCATCGATTTCATCATTTCCGGGTCCATTGGCGTCCTCGTCGCCTCGATCTTCCACCCGAGGAGCGTGTGGTAGAAGTGTTTTGCACGGTCGACGTTTTCGGCAGGTATCTCGAAATATGCAATATTTGCCATGGGCGCTGATTTATCCGGAAGGAATATATGATCTTTGATAGCGGCAATTTTCCGGCTGAAAAATTGGGGGGGAGAATTCAGACGGGGTATGGATTTTTTGGCGGATAGTGTCCTTAACTTTTTGTCGCGATCATCTTCGTCCCGCTCGCCACCTGTATATTACTTGTGCTACATATATCTGATAAAGAGGCCCTTCAGGTATGATTGTTATTGGTATCGATCCCGGACTTGCGCGAATGGGGTTTGGTGTACTTGAAGTCAATTATGGACAGATCCGGGTAGTCTGTTATGGATGCGTTGAAACATCTGCCAAAGAGCTTAGCACTTCGAAACGATTAGTAAAAATATATACTGAGGTCGAGACACTTTTTGAGAAATACCGGCCGGCTCATCTCTCGCTCGAAAAATTATTTTTTTCCCGGAACATCACTTCGGCTTTGGGGGTGAGTGAAGTGCGGGGGATCATCCTTCTTGCTGCTGAACTGCGGAGCATCCCTGTTACAGAATACACACCGAACCAGGTCAAACAGGCGATCACCGGATCCGGAAGGGCCGACAAACGCCAGATGCAGGAAATGATCAAACGCCTCCTCCGGCTTTCAGAAATTCCTACTCCTGACGATGCGGCCGATGCCCTTTCGATTGCCTTATGTCATATCCATATCATGAGATAGTGTACAATGATTGCACATCTTCGCGGAGAACCGGCTCTGACGGGTGACCGCTGGGTCGTGATCGATGTTGCGGGCATCGGGTACAAAGTTTATGTTACCCAGCCTGCTCTCCAGGTGCTGGCACATACAAAGGAACCTGTCAAACTTTTCACGTATATGGCAGTCCGCGAGGATGCAATTACGCTGTTTGGTTTTATGCACCAGAGCGAACTGGAGATGTTCGGGATATTGATCGGAGTCTCCGGAATAGGCCCTCAGACTGCCCTCAACCTTCTCTCCCAGATCGGGATCGAAGAGTTTGCAATGGCGATTATTAATGAAGATGAAAAAGCCCTGACCCGGATCTCCGGGATTGGTGCCAAAAGTGCAAAACGGCTGATTCTTGAACTCCGGGACAAGATGAAAAAAGTAAGCGAGACGATGCTTTCTGGAGATCTCCGCCAGGCAGTCCCTGCGGTTCATGATGCAGTAAGTGCATTGATCTCACTCGGTTTTGCAGAAAAAGAATCGCGGGAAGCCGTAAACGATGCGGCTCTCTCGCTGAAATCTCCCACGGTGCAGCAGCTCATCAAAGCTGCGCTCGTAAAAATGAAGGACCGGTAAAAGAATGACCGAGAGAATTATCTCACCGGAACCGCTCACAGAGGAAAGAGACGACCTTACTATCAGGCCGGCGCGGCTGGAGGAATTTGTCGGACAGGTGCTGGTCAAAGATACACTGAAAATCGCCATCGAGGCGGCACAAAAACGGGGGGAACCTCTGGATCACCTCCTGTTCTCCGGGCCGCCGGGGCTAGGGAAGACGACCCTTGCCCATATTATCGCTCATGAAATGGGCGCGGATATCCGCGCAACAACTGGTCCGGTACTTGAAAAACCCGGGGATATTGCAGCTTTACTTACGCCGTTGAAAAGGGGCGATATCCTGTTTATCGACGAGATCCACCGGATAAACCCTGTGGTCGAAGAAGTACTGTACCCGGCGATGGAGGATTTTTTTATCGATGTGATGATCGGTGAGGGACCGAGTGCACGCTCGATTAAGTTGAATCTCGAACAATTCACCCTTATTGGGGCAACCACAAAACAAGGACTCTTAAGTGCTCCGTTCAGGGACCGTTTTGGGATTATCTCCCGGCTCGACCTGTACGCTCCCGGCGAACTGGTGAAGATAGTAATTCGGAGTGCTTCCATCCTGAAGATTCGAATCACACCTGATGGCGCAGTGGAGATTGCAAAGCGGAGCAGAGGGACGCCACGGATTGTCAATCGCCTGCTGCGGAGGGTGAGGGATTATGCGGTTGTCAAAGGTGACGGCACCATCACGCGGGAGATAACCGCGAGTGCGCTTTCCATGATGCAGATCGATGAACTCGGACTCGACGAACTGGATCGGAGGATCCTTTCGATCATAGCCAGGGATTTTGACGGGGGTCCGGTCGGGGCAAAGACCATAGCAATCTCGGTCGGGGAAGAGGTGCGGACCATCGAAGATGTGTATGAACCTTTTCTGATCCAGATCGGTTTTCTCAAACGTACGCCCCAGGGAAGGGAAGTTACGCCTGCAGCCAAGAAGCACCTCAATAATCCGCAGAAAACGCTGGTATAGGCCCCCCGTTCTGCACCTTCGCTTCACGATGAGATGCTGCTCCATTAAAACCCGAGCATGTACCCATGTCGGGAATATACTTCCTTCACGAGCTCCCCTGTTTTCGGGTTCCCCCAGTCATGCATCCATTCTGAGACGATCGACCCAAGGGTGATGGGAATTACTCCTGCCTGGAGCATTCTTTTAACCCCGCACATGTGAGCGTCATGGGTGGAATCTCCCGCTGCATCCATCAGTCCATACACCTCACATCCTTCCTTCACCGCATGAAGGGCCGTATAGGTAAAACACATGCTCGTCCACAGACCGGAGATAACCATCTTCTTTCTTCTCCCATTCTTAGCTGTGACCCAGGTTCTTTCATCTTCGAAAGCATCGAAACTCAGTACCTTTCAGGATAAAACCGACTGGCCCGGAAAGAGCCGGCTAATCTCCGGCATAAAATCCCCGTTAACTGCCGGGTTTATTGATGACAAAACAACGGGGCATTAAGAATTCTCGCCCCTTTTGCCGCACAATATGCAACATTCCTGTTGATCGTCTTATCTCCGGACGTTGCACTCCTGAACATCGAGGACTGGTAGTCAACCAGAACCAGGCAACTATTCTTATCGGGCTGCAATTCAAGATTGCTGTTGTGTAAATTTTCCATCAGATTTCCTCCTGATAAACCATTGAGTCTCCTATTTATGAATTTATATTAAAAATGTTGTTTGTTCCCCTAATGTCACCATTCTACCCAAAATCCCTTCTACTCCCCGGTCGCCGCTCCTTGGGTTATCGACAAATCCTCAATATGGATTTCCGGCTCTTCCGAGGCCCGGACCATTCTCACAAACTCCCCGAGGGATTCAGGAGAACTCTCGGCGATTATCATCACCGAGCCATCCGCCCTGTTCTTCACATACCCATGAACGCCGGTTATATGAGCACAACCTGCAACAAAATGCCGGTATCCTACTCCCTGGACCTTTCCTTTCGCTATAGCGGTTATCCGCTCCATAACAAAGACGTGGGAATAGCTGGCATTAAATGTTGTCGTATGGTTTTGATTCCGGTACCGTTCCCCTTCTCATCGCCCTGTTAGCGAGGATAACTCCTGATTGTCGAAGGACGTACAATGGCTCCATAAGGAACTCGATATAACTTCACTATCACGCGGTGCAAAGATTCATATTCTCAAGGGAAAAGGTAGGAGCGATGACCCCCCGCTGGTTTTTGGTATGCGCAGTTATCATCGTGATTCTGATAGTCGGTGTACCTCTTCTCCTCCATTTCGGAGCGCAATCATCACCGGGCAATCCTGTTCAGCTCTCAGCGGTTGAAGTACGATCATACCAGGGAAGTGATCTCTCCTCCATAAACGATTTCCATGAAAATTCAATCGCCGGTCCGCAGCATATCAATGAATCCGATTACCGGCTTACCATTACCGGCCTGACAACGACAACCAGTGTCCTGACCCTTCCCGAAATTCTTACCAGCCACCGGCACTACACGAAGGTCGTCACACTGAACTGTGTTGAAGGCTGGTCAGTGAAACTCCTCTTTGAAGGCGTGCTGGTCCGCGATCTCATCCGGGAAGCCGGCGTCGATCCCCGTGCGAACACCATCGTCTTTACTGCACATGATACGTACACCACCTCATTCCCCCTCTCCTACGTGATGGATAACGATATCCTCATGGCTTATAAGATGAACAATGTCACGCTTCCGGCCGAACGGGGCTATCCCTTCGAGCTGGTTGCCGAGGACAAGTGGGGATACAAGTGGATAAAGTGGATCGAGAAGATCGAACTCACCGACAATCCAAATTACCGGGGTTACTGGGAACAACGGGGATATTCGAACTCCGGCGATCTGAATGGCAGTTACTTTATGCTTTAACCGGAAACAAACTGATATTTACTGTTCACCAGCCACGAAAGGCATACATAAATTATCCTGAAAAGGACAGATTTCTCATGGTAAAAACCGGAGACGATGTCATATGATGGAAACTATTTTTTATAAGGCGGGGATATGCATGGTTGTCCTGGTTATAACATTCTGGGTTTCCGGATGTACCGACAGGATCCCCGGGCAGAAATCCCGGTATTACAACGACGGCAACGGGTATAAGTATACCAGAAAATTCTGACAGGAATGACTGTAGGCTTATACCATGCAGTGGTCTTTGATCTCAGGTGTTGACAGGACATACCAGAGGTCTGCACGAAAGTATACGAGCTCGGTGACAAGTGCCGTCAGCCCCAAAAGTGCATTATTAATGGGCGATGGTAACTGTCCGTTGATCGATGCCGGAATTTGATTCCAGTATATCCTGTGTACAGATATGCATAAATGGATCTGCGAATGATCCCTCAAAGTCTTTCGCCTGCGAGGAGGAGTGCTGAATAATTATCTGGTTTTAAGAGGCTTTCTGCTTTGAACTCAAGTCGCTTACTATCCCGGTCTTATTAAAATATAATCCGTACTCCAAAATTTTGCAATACCTGCAGGAAATAAAAAAAATTTTTTCATTGGGTACTGTTATCTGTGTTGTTTTGTGGATTTACCCTTTCTTTCTCCTTGTAATCAGGAACGGGAGCAGCATTACGACTGCAAGAATCCCAATAAACTGAAGGAAAAAATACAGAAGAGCCTCGCGGCCGTTGTCGTAAAACCTGAGATCCACTGACATGGTCTGGTTCCACTGGATCAGGGTAGTGTTATCCGGAAACCGCGTTACATTCGCGCCGGGGCTGATACCGGCCAGGAGTGGGTTTTGCACGGCAAATTCCTGGGGGAGGGTAATATTGACATGGTAGGGACTCCTGAAGGATACCTGCAGGTGATTATCCTGAAGAGGAGAGACATACGATATGGTATAATTCCCTCGTTCAAATGTCAGGGCTTTGACATTGCTGGTAAACGATGGTCCGGTTATGTTGAACCGGCACGGGGAACAATTCCCGGACAGGCTGGATCTCTCCAACGGTAAGGGGTACTGGTTCACCGAGCATGCCGGAATCGACGAACTCATACCGCGAAGCATCCACGATCTCTATCGATGCACGGTACGCGGTTCCGTTGGGGAAGATCACATAATCGGCTGAAAGTGCACCTGCAGTCGAGACTGCGATCAGCGTGATTACAAATGCAGCGCAGCAAGCAACGATGGCAGATCTGCGTCGATCTCTGTCGGGGGTTCGCATTGTTTTATCACCGTATCCGGGTCCTTGAGCAGATGCCCGGTAACGACGCAGACAATCCGCTCATCCCGGTCAATCACACCTTCTTCTACCAGTTTTCGTATTCCGGCAACTGATGCAGCAGATGCTGGTTCAACGCCAATGCCCTCTTTCCGGGCGAGGTCGCGCTGCATCTTCAGGATCTCTTCATCGGTGACCGACTCTGCAAGCCCGCCGGTCTTCCGGATCGCCGTAAGAGCTTTTTCCGCATTCACTGGTGCACCGATTCTTATGGCAGTCGCCACGGTTTCGGGATGCAGTTCCGGAATCACTTCCGGAAGTTTTTCGCGAATTGCGCGGACGACAGGGCTGGATCCTTCCGCCTGGATGCCGGTCATCATGGGCAGCCGGTCCATCAGACCAAGCTCCTGGAGTTCCAGGAATCCTTTGTATACCGCTGATATATTTCCTGCGTTGCCGACAGGCAGTACAAACCGGTCCGGGATCTCACAAAGCTGGTCAAGAGCTTCAAAACCTATGGTCTTCTGTCCCTCAAGGCGGAAGGGATTAATGGAATTCAACAGGTACAGCCCATGAGATAAACACAGATCGTGCACCATCTCAAGAGCGCGATCAAAGTTACCACGGACGGAGATTACCTTCGCCCCATGCATGAGCGCCTGCGCTACTTTTCCCACCGCAACTTTTCCGGCGGGGAGAAGAACAACGGCCGGTATTCCGGCTTTTGCTGCATAGACGGCAAGGCTTGCCGACGTATTCCCTGTACTCGCGCAGGCCACACTTTTTTTGTGCCAGCTGGAGCGCCATCGAAACACCAACGGTCATGCCCCGGTCTTTGAATGAACCGGAGGGGTTCATGCCTTCGTGCTTTGCATAGAGGTGTTTTAATCCCATCTCCTCCCCAAGACGTTCCAGATGGTAAAGGGGAGTTCCTCCTTCCTGAAGGGTAACCGGTTCAATCCTTACGGGAAGCAGCTCACGGTATCGCCAGACCGAGAGTGGCCGCTTCTCCCACATGGCTTTGGTTATGGTAATTTCGTCGAGAGGATACTTCACGGCAAGAAGGTGACCACATTTTCCGCAATTATAGATAATCTCGTCAGCGGGATAGGTAGCTCCGCAGTTGACGCACACGAGATGGTACATGGAAAAGTATTGGTCTACCGGATAGATATAGGCGTGCGTTTTTACTCATAAAACAGGTTTATACTCACACTATTTTTTGCCGCTCAGCCCGGAATAATGTCCTTTAATCAATCGCATCTTTTTTGCCAAGAAGTGCGTGATAAAGGTCATCCCTGCAGTCTTTTCCTACCGGGAATGCACTCCGAGTTCTCTCGACGTCATCTGGATCAATATTGGAAAAGAGGAGTTGCTCTGCAGCATTTGCACGGCTGATAATTACACCATGCGGATCGGCTGTGATCGATGCACCGGAATAGGTATCAACCGGCGTCTTCCCGGTAGTATTTACCCCAATAACGTACATCTGGTTTTCCGCAGCCCGTGCGGCGATGAACAACTCCCAGTACCTTATCCGGCTCTGGGGCCATGCCGAAGGAACAAAAACAGCCTGGACCCCTTTAAGTGCATATACCCTGAACAAAGCCGGGAATCTGAGATCATAGCAGATCGCTATACCGCAGGTGAGTGAACCCAGGGAAAAAATTCCCAGGCCCTCTCCCGGCCTGAACATATTCTCTTCATGCGACGGGGAAAACAGATGAATTTTTGAGTATGACGCAAGAATCCTGCCATCATTGCCTATTGCCAGGGCAGTATTTTTTGGGAAAGGGCTGGATCGTTCCCTGAACGAACCCAGAATTGCGATTGTATAATCCTTTGCGTAGTTCCGGAGGGCTGTGACGATACTTCCATCGAGGGTCTCGATGTTATTATGGGATCCGGGATCCCAGCCGGTTGCAAACTGTTCAGGAAAACAGATCAGGTTTGCACTGCACTCGGCGGCATGCCGGACAAATAGTTCCGCCCGGGCGAGTGTTTTATCCGGATCTTCCCAGGAGCTCGAACATTGAGCACTGCACACTCTGACGGTATGGCCGTCATCCGTGCACAGGCATTCATTGCGCGTCATGAAGCATCGAAATCCCCAGAATCCATAACCAATCTCTTTTATTTAAATTTTCTTCAGTATCTGAAGGATCACGTTTCTTATCATCCTCCGGCAAGGATGGGAAAGGCAAGTCTGATTCCGTTGATAACAAACTGCACCGCGATCGCAATGAGCAGCATCCCTAAGAGACGATTGATCGCCCGGTACTCCCGCTGCCCGATCTTTTTTATGATATAATCTGAATTCCGCATCATAAAATAGGTGATCGCGATAGAAATGATGATAGAAGAAAAAACAATGCCAATCGCAACAGGCGTTATGGTAATCGCTTCGTTCATCAGCACAATTGTTGTCGTAATCGCACCCGGGCCCGCGATCATCGGTATGGCGAGGGGCATCATAGCTACGTCCTCTACATCCCGTGATTCGTACTTTTCTGTCGCAGTAAGCTTTGTGCGGGATGTTTTTGCGTATACCATTTCCATACCAATGCCAAAAAGGAGTATTCCACCAGCAATCCGGAACGCTTCAAGAGTAATACCGAAGATCTGGAGGATCCATGTTCCCAGGACCGCGACAGAGAGCAGGATAATCAGGGCAAATCTGCAGGCATCCTTTGCTATAGCATCCCTTGCAGGACGATCCATGGTTGTCGTAAAAGAGACATAAATCAGGGTCGCACCGAGCGGGTTGATGATAATGATGATCGACGATAAAGATAACAGAGCAAAACTGAGGACATCGCCTGCCATTAAGCATAGTGCAGTTTCAAAGGGTAATAGAGATTATGGTCCCATTATTGATGAGGTAAAAAGAGATATTAATATTCGTAGATGACGGACTCGTCAATCCGTGTATACGCAATCGGTTCGTTGTGCCGGAAGTGAATCCCAATCTCACGGGCTGCACTCTTCGGTGAGTCAGAGCCATGAATCACGTTCCGGCCTATATCAATCCCGAAATCGCCCCGTATCGTTCCAGGCGCAGCTTCCTGAGGGTTAGTTGCGCCGATCAGGGTGCGGGCGATCGCGACCACATTCCTTCCTTCCCAGACCATGAGAAAACAGGGGCCACCCATAATATAACTTTTAAGGGATGGGAAAAATGGTTTTGCTACATGTTCCTGGTACTGTTCGGTTATACACTCTTCGGATAGTTTCTCGAACCGTGCGGCAACCAGTTTCAGTCCTTTTTCTTCGAACCTGGAAACAATCCCACCCACCAGACCGCGTTGAACCCCATCAGGTTTGATCATAACAAAGGTGCGGTCCACGGGATCTCACTCCTTGCTTGCAGCCTTTTTTCCTGCCTTAGTCCACGGTACACGCCGCGGGACCCGCCCGAGATTGTGATTGTTCTCGCATTTTGTGCCGCAGAAATAAAAGATTGTGCCATCCTTTCTTACATGCATCTTGCCGGTTCCCGGTTCGATCTGATTGCCGCAGAAACTGCAGGGATGTTGTTCTACCATCTTCTTCACCGTCTTGACATTTTTTTGGCTTCACGTTCAGTTTCAAGGAGCATGACAATGTCTCCTTCGCGAATTGGACCAACCGTGTTGCGGGTGATAATCCGTCCCTTGTTGTTGCCTTCGAGGATACGGCACTTTACCTGCATTGCCTCACCATGCATGCCGGTTGAACCGACAACCTCGATCACTTCGGCTGGCGTTGCATCGTCTGCCATGGTTGAATCCTCAAGCCTTCAGCGCGGCAAGCTGCTTGGTAAGATCTTCAATCGTTTCTTTTGCCTTGCCGGGCTTTACAACTGCAGCCGCAGCCGAGCCGACATCAAGACCGCTGGCAGCCCCGATATCATTCTGCTTGTTGATGAAGATATAGGGTATTTTCTTCTCATCACAGAGTGGTCCAAGATGCATTACGATCTCTTCAGGTTCCACGTCCGCTCCAATCAGCACAAGCTGGGCGATACTGCGTTCGATGGCTTTTGTCGCCTCATTGGATCCTTTCTTGATCTTGCCTGTATCCCGCGCAACTTCAAGGGCTTCGAGAGCCTTGTTCTGAAGCTCTTCCGGAGCCTCTGTTTTAACGTAACCTTTTGCCATAACTCACCTCATTCAGGAGTAGAATGCTCCTTCATTACTCATCAGTCAGCAATGATGTAGCCATATCATTTCATCAGGAGCGGAAATAAAGGTTTGTGAAGAACAGGCCAAGAACCGGAAAATAGCATCGCTTATTTGCCGGAAGTACCGGATTCCTTCGTCACATGAGCCGGTAGATTTCAGTCCCCCGGGCAGAATAAATTTTCTCCAGGCCTGTTATGGGAATATTTACCTCGTAACGGTCGCGTTCGGCATCGCCAACATACAGAAGAGTGGCATGATATTTTTTCATGAGGCTGACTGTCTTTTCCGGGTCCTCGTAGATTGACTTTATATCAGCGAGGCGTGTACTGAACCATCCCGTATCATCGCTCCGCCACATATACTCATGGAAGGGCATGCCGATTATCCCCGGAATGCCGGTAAACGATGAGATCCGCGAGTAGTAGGTATAGTCACCTCCTTCTGCTTCCACAATGATTTCGTTGACCGGTGAGTGTGTCGCAGGTACGCGACCGCTGCAGCGTCCCCTGGGTGTGAATCATTAAGGTACGCAAGCCCGTCGAGCGTCCCTGTCCCGTAATTCTGGTTGACCTGGACGACAAACGGGAGAACAAAGAGTATGCTGACGACGATAACTATAACAATTGCAGGTTGTCTGGCCGAAATATGCGGTATCCGCCTTCTTTCAGATACCCATTTCCCAGCCATGGCAAATGAGGCGGTGCCAAGCATGAGCCATGCGGGAAGGTAAGTCTTGAAGACTGTATTCATCCGGAAGAACGTGTCTCCCATGTTATCTTTCAGGTAGAACAATTCACAGAAGATGAGAATCGCAAGACCGAAAAAAGCAAGTATACCGGGAAAGTCAACATCGTCCCTGGAAACAATCCGTGCTGCCAGTATATGGCGGGGATAACGGCGATTGCCGCGGCAATGTACCCGGTCAGGACAAAAGGTATTGCGATGAGGAGCAGGTAAGGTCGCCGGGTAATATCTTTCAGGAGAAACAGGATAATAATCCCGATAAACAATCCGTTGACCAGCAGGAACTCAACCGGATTTGACGGAGCATGGACAATACCTATTCCACCGGTATGCGTCCGGAGCTGGAGATAAAATGGCAGGTAGCTCAGAACTGCCAGCAGGGGAACTGCGATTAAGAAGATGATGGACGAATCCTTGTCACTGGTATTCCAGTTCCTTTGAACCATGAGCAGAGCCGACAAAAACCGTGAGGGGGGCATATATCAATACATCCCATGTGTTGATCAGCGGCATTGATCCAAGGCTGATTGCCGTGAAGATCCCCAGGATACATTTGTCCCGGTATTCCGAGAGACTCCCACCGCTTGTATGCAAAAAGGAGCAGGAAGATCAGGAAGATCTGGTTGAAGAGCGAAATAACATGGGCATGGACGTCCCCCCAGAGGAATGAGAAGAGCGGGTATTCATTGATGGTATTGGAAATGGTCCTGGTACTGTCCCACAGGATAGTGCTCCACGCTTTTCCCTGAATAATCTGGAAAAAAAACGAGGGGTTCGGGATAAGCAGCACGAGGAGCGGGAGCCAGCGATGGCGGTCGAGAAGGAGTGTTCCGATAGCATACATCGATACTGCAGCCATACCAAAAATCGTCGGTAGCGCGAGGTTGAATACAATGGTAGACGGTACTCCGGTAACAATTCCAAGGCATCCGAACATCCAGTACCCGAGATAATAATACACATTCAGCGACCCCCCGGCAAACCAGGGATCAAGCGGAGGAACTACCGGACTTCTCATAACCGAGGCAAGAAATGCATGGTCCATAAATTTTTCTGCATATGATATGGTAGGATTGACAAACCGCACATCAAGCATGAGGAAAAAACAGATCAGGAAGAGGGTTTCCCAGTGCCATGCAGATTTCAGTTCATCCAGGGAATAGTGGCGATGGAAAATATGGTACACGAGGAGTACAATGAAGGGGAGCAGAGCGAACTGGATGGGAATATTCACAAGTCCGCAATACCAGGAAATAAGTGTGAATGCCAGGAGCGAAGCCGGAAAAGCGACCGGAAACGCAAAGCCGCCAAACGTCTTTCTCAATGACGGAAATAACGAAATCTGCAGCAGGGTGATGACGATGAGCCAGCTGGCGACAGAAAAGATCTGCTGTTCAGCGGTCAGACTCTTTTCCTCCATCCAGTTTTGTGTTCATCGCTGATTTGATACTCGGGATCACCCAGTCGCCGAAGAAGTAGACAGAAACTATCCCCCCTGCCAGGGTGACAAGGTTCTTGATCAGGTGATCGATAACGGCTATGAGTGTTGAGATAGCCGGGGACACTCCCGCCAGCCCGAAAATAATTGCCAGGGAAATTTCATACGTACCAATGCCTCCGGGAGTAATGGGTACTGCTTTTACCAGGTTTCCGATGACAACCGCGAGAACAACAACAGCAAAGGGAATCTGCTGCTCGAACATCATTACGACCGAGACACAGACGAATATATCGAGGAGCCAGATGACAATTGATGAAAACCCCAGAACGACGATTGAACGCAGCGAGAGAGAGGCGCGTTTAATCTCGTGGAGCATCGTGAGCAGGATCTGGATGTATTTGTTTTCTGCAGAACACCGGCCAAGACATGATAACGCGATGAAAAAGATCACCCCGGCAATGAGGGGAAGCAGGATTATGGTATAATATACTGGCGGTACATTGAGAACAAAGACCAATGCGACTGCGCCGAGAATTGCCACGGTCACAATATCGAAGACACGCTCAACGACGACCGAGGAAACGCCTTCTGAATAGGTAGTGTTGTATTCATGCCGGAGAATGAATACCCGCACAAAATCTCCCAAGACGAGCGGGAAGGACGAGGTTTGCCGTCTGGCTGACAAAAATACATGCAGTGGAAACGATGAGGCTGATGTGGTAACTGAGGCTCCGCAGGATTGTCTGGTATCGCCAGCCGCGGAGCCACCATGCAGCAAGGCAGATTCCCACGCCAATAGCGAGATATCCCGGGATCACATGCCGGAGTGCCTCGAGCAGATCACCCCAGACCCTGAAGAGCATATAGGCGATGATACCGGCAGCAATAATGGTGGGTATGACAATTGCGCTAATTTTTCGAAACATGTATCTGCCACCATAACCTCAGGATCGAGGATCCCATCTCAAAAACGTCGTTGATTTTTACCGTTGTCCCTTTTCCGGCTCTCCAGCGAACAGGAAATTCCCTGTACGATACATCCACGGCGTTGTGCCCGGATAAGGAGTTCCGTATCCCAGAACCAATGGTTTGAGTGGATGGCCGGAAGCAGACGGACTATATGTTCTTTGTTGAATGCTTTAAACCCGCACTGGTGATCGTACATCCTGCTTCCCAGAATCAACCTGACAAGAAAATTATAGGAACGGCTTGCTATCTCGCGACCTCCTGTACGCACAATGTCGCTTCCTGGCATGAGGCGGGACCCGGTAGCAATATCCGCCCCTTCATGGATCGCACGTATAAGGTCAGGAAGATGACGCATATCGGTTGCGAGATCGACGTCATAATAACATACAATTTTCCCCCTGGACTCGGATATGGCCCGGTTGAGCGCTTTACCCCTTCCGAGGCGTTCATCACTATGAAGAAGACGGATGCGCGAATCCTGCTGTTCGCACTCGACGTACGAGATCGGCACTTCCATCAGAACTGCCGTCTTCTGCAATAATCAGTTCAAATCGTTCTGTTATCCGTGAGAGGTTTTCAACGGATCGTGGGATGGCAATCTCAAGTGAACGTTTGTCGTTGAAAACAGGTATAATTGCGCTCACATCAGGATCAGTCATCTGAACTCCTGGTTCTGATGCATTCGGCCACCTCGGATCCCGCACGTATGGATCCTTCCATGCTTCTTTCGGGATAATTTGGCCGGGAGAACATCCCTGCCATAAAAAGCCCTCGCTGTTCATAGGATGGTATGAGCGAGCGATACCCTGTCGTATATACCGGGCCAGCCCAGGGATCGATTGCCATTTTATGCCAGTGGATCTCTTCCTTTGCCAGGGAAAAGCGTGTACAGAAATCATTCAGCATCAGTGCATCAAGATTCAGTGGGACCACCCCGGAAAAATAGGAAGCAAGGTACACGATATGTTCCCCATATCTCTCAGCAGGTATAAAATTTGTATGAGAAACTACTGCACCATAAGGAGCAGGATCTTTCATGTTCAGCCAGTAAATGCCCCCGGTTACGTCTCGGTCAATCGCGAGTATCATGCATGCAGCCCCCTGATAGGGAACGGGAGGTACTGCCGGGCCACCAACCCTTTCGAGTTCCTGAGGAGGGATGGTAGAAATAATCGCATCGTAACGGGTACCGTTTATCTCCCATGCTCCGTTCTGGGGAGAAACAGATGAAACGGGAGAGTGTTTCTGAATCCTTCCTCCTTTTGATGCAATAGATTGTTCGAGGGCATCAATAATCCGGTGAAATCCTCCCTTCATGTATCCAAGATGTTCTCCGGAAATACCCCGGTCAGAGCGGATTGCGATCCTGCTGAATAACCAGGCCGCAGAAACGTCTTTTCTCCGGTCCCCGAATTTGCTTTTCAGAAGTGGTTCAAAAAATGATGAATATATGTTTTTTCCGAGATGATTGATAATATACTGATCGGCTGGAACATCATCGAGGGTTATAAGATCTGTTTTCTTCGCTTTTAATGTGAGTAATCCGAGTTTTATTTTATCTAAAAAGAGATAATTCCGGATAGGCAAGGATCTGGAGAGGAGTGCTCAGGGGATAGATCCTGTTTCCCGCGAAATATCCGGTTGTACCTGTTCTCCATTCAAGTTCTCCGGAGAGTCCCAATTCATTGATCAACGCAAAAAGACTGGTATCACGGGAGAAGCAATGGTGATAATACTTTTCTATCCAGTAATCATTCACGTTATATGATGATAGACAACCTCCGAGGTAAGGCATCTTCTCGAACAGGTCAACCTCATGCCCGGATACGAGCCTTTTGGCAGCAACAAGTCCTGTCAATCCCCCCCCGATTATTCCAATCTTCATGGTTCGTATTCTATAGTATTTTCGGGGCGAAATGAAAAAGGCTCCGGATAATTACCATAATTGGTTGTATCACCCTCGGAGGGACTATAAGAAAGTTTTTGTATTGTCGAAATCAACCGTTATAACAGCAAAAATCACTTAAAAGAATAGAAGAATGTAATTATCTCAGAGCCCATTGGATGGTGTCACCAGATGCGCGTATTTTTCATAGGTTTTGGTCAAGCGGGCGGCAAGATTGTCGATATGTTTATCGAGCAGGATAGAAAGCTCGGAACAACCAGTTTCAGGGGAATTGCCGTCAACACAGCGCGAACGGACCTGATGGGTTTAAAAAATATTGAGATGAAGGACAGGATACTTATAGGGCAGACCATGCTCAAGGGTCATGGTGTGGGTACCGATAATGTAACCGGAGCACGTGTTACTGCCGATGAAATCGACAGCATCATCAGTGCTATCGATATCCGGGGTACCCACGATGTCGATGCGTTTGTCATTGTTGCAGGTCTTGGGGGGTACCGGATCCGGCGGTTCTCCGGTACTTGCCCGACATCTTAAACGCATTTACCGTGAACCGGTCTATGCACTGGGAATCATTCCGGCACCCGAAGAAGGGCGGTTGTATTCATATAATGCGGCCCGCAGCCTTACCACGCTGGTGAATGAGTGCGATAATACGTTCATTTTTGACAACAGCGCGTGGAAAAATGAGGGGGAAAGCGTGAAAAGTGCTTTCCAGCGCCTGAATAATGAGGTAGTCCGGAGATTCGGTGTGCTTTTCCGGGCTGGCGAAGTCAGCAAGATGGGTGTCGGTGAGATGGTAGTCGACTCAAGTGAAATCATCAACACACTCCGTGGTGGAGGTATCACTTCTGTGGGATATGCGATCAGTGAAGTAATGAGCAGGCAGACCAAGAAGAAACGGGGACTTATGCGGGGTCTGAAGGATAAGTTTGGTGGCAAACGTGAAGCAAATGAAGAGGTGCTTCTCGGAGAGGATAAAACTGCAAAGATCGTTTCCCTTGTACGCAGGGCGATGCTCGGCAGGCTCACTCTCCCCTGCGACTACTCTACTGCAGAACGGGCGTTGGTTCTGCTTGCTGGGCCGCCGGATGAAATGGATCGCAAGGGTGTTGAAAAAGCGAAGAGCTGGGTTGAAGAGAACATAGCCGGTGTCGAAGTGCGAGGTGGGGATTACCCGGTCAACAGTGAGTATGTTGCGGCAGTAGTCATGCTGGCGACTGTTGGAAATGCTCCAAGGATCAAAGAACTTCTCGACATTGCAAAAGAGACAAAGGAAGATGTTATAAAATCCAAGGAGAAAAAAACGACTATGTTTGAAGAGGGCATAGATCCTTTATTCGAATGAGGTTTACCATGAAGGGATTAATGAAATGGAGTGTTCTTATACTATTTCTCATTGTGTGCATTCAGGTCGTATCTGCAATTTCTGTGTCATCAATATCAATTGATCCTTCAGGCTCCCTGACACCTGCTACTCCGGTAACAGTATCATTCAAGATTGAGAATTCTGGAGTATTTCCCTCAGATAGCGAGCTCCAGTTGTTCACCGATCTTGAGAAACCAAAATGGACCTATACCATTATTGTGAATGGTGTTGAAAATTTACGACCTGTCATGGGAGGACGTACGCTGGCAATAAGCGGATTTGAGCTCAATTACAAGACAAACGATGAAGTATCGGTGAGGGTTACTCTGGAAGGTGCTGCCCCTGCTGTGACCCAGACCTCCAACAAAACGCTGATCCGGGTTACGGAATATGATTCGAATGGCAGACCTGTGACAAGTTACTCAGGTTGAAAAAACAGCTCTTGTCATCAACACCGGAGATGTTGCTTCGGCTATTGCTTCTCATGATGCCGATCTTCAGGTATACCGGGAACACATCGACGAGAAGGCTGCACTGGGTATCGACACATCTGCTGCAGAGGTAAAATACAACGAGGCCACTCAGAAACTGAACTCAGCGCGTTCACGTCCTTCCAATGAATATGCGGCTGCTCTTCAGGATCTTAGTGATTCTGCTTCTGCAATAGCAGACGGGGAAGCGGCTCTTGACAAGGCATGGGCAGAGAGTGAAGTTGTCTCTGCACAGGTCCCCATCAGCAATGTAGACGCTATAATCGGCTGGTTTAAAGGCAACGCAAGCACGGCAAATGATAATCAGCTGGCTGCTATTGTCGCGAAACGCGAAGTTGCGGTGAGTTACCTCTCAGATGCAAATGACAATATTGCCAGTGGCAATTTTGCACAGGCCCGTGTAAAGGCACAGGATGCATATTCAAAAGGAAATGAATCCTACACAGACGCGCTCACACGTCAGAAACAAGCTCTCATCGGGGTTTTCCCTCCCCATTCCGAATATCGGAGGAAGTTTATTTATTATCCTGGGTATTGTCGCAGTTGTCCTGATTGTGGTGGGCATCGTGATCTACCGTAAACGTTCTCGATGGGATGAACTTGGTTAATTCAACTTCACTCCTTTCCCTCGTTCCTTTTTTCCACAATACCTCGCTCGATCAACCCGATCAACCATCTTATATGGAAGGATATATCGAGTGCATCATAGAAGCCTTCTGCGAGATGGGCAATTATAGAATATATTTCGCAAGGAGCGTGCACCTCCAGACATGCATAATTTATGGTACGATAGTGGACAGTCGGTTCTCCCTTCAGGAGAAACCCAGGATTTCGTGAGGATGTGTAGTTCATGTTCGCGCTAAAAAAGGTAAATCCGTTGGCGGAACAAAAAAAGTCTTATTATTTTAATTAAAGTAACGATATCCTCCCGCTGAATTATTCTGATTACAGAGTTTTTGATGGCCGGTCCAGTTCCCTCGGGAAATGTCACTGGAGATAAAGATAATCACGGTCAGTAGTGTTGCCAGATTGATTTAGTGGTTAATTGATACAACGGGTCATTATCTGCGTGATTATCGGCAAAATCCTTATGGCAGGATTTTTTTTATTCAAAGGATCAGGGATAAAAAAGTTTTTCACGATACATTTCTGGGTGTAAAAACATCGATATTGATACTTCCCATCGTACCATCCCGATGGAAATAATAATCGACTATCCTGTCCGCATTGTCGTAATACGAGAACCAGTAACCTAGTTTGAAAGTCTTCTTGTCGTACCCTTCGATAGACGGATAACTTGCAGCATCGTAGAGTATGATGACGCCGGGATTATCCTGCATAAGAGTTTTTTCATCAACAATATCGCCATAAAATTTTATTTTGTTCCAGCGATCTCCCCGGTAATACCAGGGAAGCGGCCAGTAATTCTTTGATGCAACCACAACATGATCAGATGCATCGATCAGCCGCATTACCTCCCGCAAATCTTCGGAATTTTGTACCTGGACTATCGGTTCATTGATATCGGCAGGGATAAATGCAACATGCCATGTCATGACGGCAAGAAACAGGCACCCGATGATGGCAAATACTATTTTCTGCCAGTTCAGTTTATAGACCGCTACAAAGCACATCGGGAGTAACTGCGGGATAATCAACCATGGAACTTTTTCTCCGACAAATGCATAAAAGACCATAACCAGGATCATCCAGTAGAGACAGAAACTGAAGAACAGATCAGATTTTGAATAACCATGTTCCCGATTTTTTAACTGACGCAGGCTGACTGCCGCAAGTTCAGCGGTAGGAACTCCGGATATGCGATATTTTATACCAGTTTTTCAATCGCCGGATGAACAATAACAGATCGAGTCCTTTACCCAGAATCTGAAGGGTTCCGATTATTGCGAGGATAAATATCGGTACCTCGTACAACAGATAAAATGGAATATAAAAATACAGGGGTCCTCCAAGTCGTTGCTGATTATGCATTGCGATCCAGTGTTCAACAGCCTTGTACCAGCCGGTTGTGTTTACCGCAAAATTCTGACCAATCAGAGTTTCGAGATGGACACCGAATGCTGAATACAGGACACTCATAATCACGAGAACGATGAATGCCCCAAGAATAAAATCATACTTCCAGTCTGGAGGTAACGTGAATTTCCGACGCCAGATACCATAGACAAAAAATGATGCAAAAATGAGAAGGATAACCGGCATCTCTTCCTTACAGCAGAGTGCACCACCTATCGCTATTGCAGCAATGACCGCATATCTCGTTTGTCCATATTCAAAATAATAGAGGATGGCGACAAGGAGGAGGAATGTGAAAAAGAGCATGAAGATATCATGCCGAAGGAAGCGGGAAAAATAAACCATTTCCGGAGAAAGCGCAAGGAGAAGTGCGGCGAGGAGGGTCTGGTTTTTATCAATGTACCCGATGCGATAGATACAATATACAAGGGGAATCAGCAGGATTCCGAAGAGTGCGGGAAGAAACCGAGCGACGAGATCCGAATCCCCGAAGAGGGCGAACATTCCGGCGGTCACGTAATAGAGAAAAGGTCCGTGATAACTGGGATCATACGCCCATGCGCCTTTCGTCAGCAATTCATAGGAAAACCATGCATGAATCGCTTCATCATGGTGCAGCAACTTGAGATCCAGATGCCAGAACCGGACGACGAGCGCAATAAGGAAAATTAAAAGAAAAATTCTTTCAAAAGTAAAAAAATGCTTGATTTTCTGGGAAAAATCAGCGGCCTGCTGCACGCCGCACCTTTAACTCTCTAATACAATTTCAATACCGATATCTTTTGGCACCTGGATGCGCATCAGCTGACGGAGTGCCCGTTCATCGGCATCGATATCGATGAGGCGCTTGTGAACACGCATCTGCCAGCGGTCCCATGTGGCAGTTCCCTCTCCATCCGGGCTCTTGCGGATCGGGACAACCAGCCGTTTGGTCGGGAGCGGTATCGGACCGGCCAGATTTACGCCTGTGCGTTCTGCAATCTCGCGGATTCTGTCACAGACCATCTCTACTTTATTGAAATCAGTTCCTGTCAGGCGAATTCTGGCTTTTTGCATGTTATCTCCACCAAAAAATTATCTCATCTGCTTTGGCTGAATGGCGATACACATCCCGGCGGCAATCGTTGAACCCATATCCCGGACGGCAAACCTGCCAAGCTGGGGGAGTTCCTTGACGGTCTCGATGACCATCGGTTTTGTCGGCTTGATGACAACAATTGCTGCATCTCCGGTCTTGAGGAATGTCGGGTTCTCCTCCTTGGTCTGACCTGAGCGCGGATCAAGTTTCTTTTTGAGCTCCATGAACGTACACGCGGTCTGCGTTGTGTGGCAGTGGAAGACCGGAGTGTACCCGACGGTGAGTGCACTCGGGTGCTGGAGCACGACAATCTGGGCAGTGAATTCATCTGCAACGGTGGGTGGTGCTTCTGCGGGACCGCAGACATCGCCGCGGCGGATATCTCCTTTGCCGATACCACGGACGTTGAAACCGACGTTGTCGCCCGGCACTGCCTGGGGGATCTCTTCGTGGTGCATCTCGATGGACTTGATTTCTCCGTCCTTGTTGGCGGGCATGAAGGAGACCTTCATTCCCTTCTTCATGATTCCTGTTTCAACACGGCCGACCGGCACGGTGCCGATACCGCTGATGCTGTATACATCCTGGATTGGCAGGCGGAGTGGCTTGTCGGTTGGTTTATCGGGTGACTTGAAGGTGTCGAGAGCAGTGATGAGGGGCAGGCCTTTGTACCAGGGCATTTCCGGGCTGTTTACCTTGATATTCTGGCCGCCAAGTGCGCTGATGGGGATGAAAAGAGTCTCGTCGGGTTTGTAACCGACCATTTTGATGAGATCCGAGAGGTCTTTCTTGACTTCATTGAAGCGTTTCTCATCAAATTTGACCGCGTCCATCTTGTTGATTGCAATGATGATCTGGGTGATTCCGAGAGTCCGTGCAAGGAAGACATGTTCCTTCGTCTGCTCCATGACACCATCGGGGGCCGCGACGACAAGAATTGCAGCATCGGCCTGCGAGCACCGGTGATCATGTTCTTGACGAAGTCTCTGTGTCCGGGGCAGTCCACGACCGTGAAATAGAACTTCGGAGTATCAAATCGCTTGTGGGCGATATCGATAGTGATACCTCGTTCACGCTCTTCCTTCAGGTTGTCCATAACCCAGGCGAATTCGAAGGTTGCCTTTCCCTTTGACTCGGCCTCCTTCCGGTACCTTCAATAATGTGTGCAGGTACTGCACCGGTCTCGAACATCATTCGTCCGACGGTAGTAGACTTACCGTGGTCGATGTGTCCGATAACAGCCAGATTCATATGGGGCTTTTCAGATGCCATTTTGTTCCTCCAAATGTTGTGGGACTGTCCGCTTACAGTCAGTTTATGCGAGTATTACATATATGAGACGCCATCTATATAAATTATTTCGATTTTCAAATCCATCTTTTACGATGAAAATATGTACCGACACTATCATATCAGATGCCTGAATATCTTTTCATCATGAAGACATTGCCATTTCAACGGGATGAAAAAAAGAACCGGGTACGGTGACGTGTGCCGATGGTGAAATTTCAGTGTATAGCCATTGTGCATACTGCCGGCATTGCAAAGGCATCTGGGTGGGCAAACGGCTTGCTCCTTCCCCCCAGGCTCAGGCACTGTCTGATCTCAAGAAAGGTAAAACGGGTGATGACACGCTGATGAATGCTGCAATGATGTTTAATACTCTTATCAGGGATGGATTATCATTGGAATGCGATGACGACGAAAATCAGGGGTTTCTGCGCCGTTAATAAAATAATTTTTTTCAGGAATTAATTTCAAAATTTTTCATTTTTTGTATTGAAACAAAACAGGAATCATTCGTAAGATTTCACGGCCACTCTTATATTTTCAAACGCTTTTTGGTGAAGCCAGAGAATCAGTTTTTCCCTTTTTTTCCGCGATCTCATGTAAAATTTCCTGACGGAATTTTTCAAACTGGATATCATCGAGTTGTTCGGAAAGCAACCGCCCGCTCCATGCACGGCGATAAACCCAGTTGACGATCTTTTCAATTACATAGATAACGAGTTCTTCATTCTCCAATGTCAGGAGTTCCCTTCCGATCCGGGGATGACGTCCCCTCCTGCCCCCGACAAGAACGAGGTAATGACTGTCGTTCTGCCTTGAGGAGATCGAAAGGACATGACCTGATACAAACACCACACTGGACACATTTGGCATGATCAAGAACTGAAATCCCGTTTTTTATGATGATAGCTTTTTCCTTGCAGTATTCTGCACACGTCCCGCAACCGGTACAGAGCCCCGCGGTCCTCAAGGGCCGGATTCTCCCGATTATTCCAATCTCGTTCAGCATCGGACTTGTACAGCGCATTCGGGCATCCTGATATCGCTATCCGCATTTTAACCGGCATTTCCTTGCCGAACAATTTCTGATCTATCTTTTTTGCAAGACCTATGGTGTCGATATTGGCAAATTTACATCGTTCAACGCCGGGACAAGCGATGATATTGACCACTTCATCTTTTTCTGAACCGATTGGTGTCCCATTTTTCTCCAGAGATCTCTCAATTTTTTTAAGTAACTTGGGGTTGACATGGGGAATTTCAATCGTCTGGCGGGTAGTGCAGTGGATAACTCCCGATCCATATTTTTTTGCGATCATTGCAATCCCCCGCACCTGTTCGACGGACATAATACCTGCCGCCGCTCGTATCCGGATGGTACAAAAATCTGCATCCCTTTCCGTGATCACCCCGCCTTTCATGTGGACGCCAAAATTCGTGCGCATCAAACAGTAATGAGAGGAATTTGTTTATTAAAGATGATGTTTGTGACAGGAAAAATCAGATAAGTGCCATAGCGAGTATAACACATGCCCGGGTAATCTCATTTGAGGCTCCAACGACATCGCCGTTAACCCCCCCGAACAATCTTTTGCAAATGACGAGGAGTATGACAGGACAGATTACCATCACGAAAGCAGCTCCGGCAAGTTTTGAAGGTGATACCGGAAGAAGAACGAGCGGGATACAGAAAAGCGCCGCGATCAACGGGAAGACCGGGTGAGAATATTGGTGAAGGAAACTATGCATACCTTCCCTGAATGGAGTGCCATACGCAGTGAGAAACGCCATAGAAAATTTTGCACAAACCTCGCCAATAATTATGGCATATAACGATAGTTGATGATGCCTGCAGACCTGCAAATAACATCAGGGTTATGGCAATTCCTGCTGCAATACCACCTGCTCCAACCATACGGTCGGTGAGCGCACGGATTCTTTTCTCCCTGTCACCATGAGCCATCAGGCCATCACCGAGATCGAGCAGTCCGTCAAAATGATGGGCACCGGAAATCAGGAGGAACAGAGCAATTGCACAGGCGGCAGCAATTGTCCGGTCTGCTATAAAATAAACAGGAAGTGCTACAAGACCTCCTATAATATAACCGGCGCAAGGGTAGAGGTAGGAATGGCGGGCAAAGTTCGCGAGATCCTGCGATTTACCAAAAGGGAGGATCGTGGTGAACTGGAGCAGGGAGATGAGAGATTTCATACACATTCACTGTAGAGACGTGAGGTGCATCCTGCAATCAGTCCTGCAATAGCATCATCGAGGAAAGGCCCGAGTTTTGCCAGGATTCCGGGTTTCTTCTGATCGTACCGGGTAAATTCGAACCGGGCATAGGTCCCTCCTATGCATTCAGCGATCGCCATACCGATTATTTCATCACTCAACAGGAAGACCGGATCATCAGCAATTTCAGAATTTTTCCGTTTGTGATAAAGCTCGTCTTCAAGTAATATCGCCCCGAGGAGCAAGGAAGATACATTGGGATCTGCCAGATATTTTTTTATTTTTCGTTTGATCTCAACGGCTGCCTGGTCTTCAGGCATCCCATGGGAGACATACAATCCCATCGCCGCCCCGACAATATCATCAAGCGTGATACCCTTTTCAAGCAGTCGCTGTTCAATTTCAAACATGTGACTAGGTGTTCTGGTAAAAGGACTATTATATCATTGTGGAATTTTTTTCAAATGACCGATATCTTCAAACCTTTTAAAAGAGAATTATATTTCCTTGATCACTATGGGATTCCTCTCGGAAATACCAGATATTACCTTCAAGAATCCGCTTTTTTGCAGTATTCTGGGAAATACCATCCTCTCTACAGTCCCAGGCGTTTCCGGTGCGGGTGCAACTCCGGAAAAGACCCTTCTCACTCCAGTACTGGATGCGGAGCTGATTACCCGGGGGGCTATTACGAGCCATCCGGTGAGACCAGATACCCCGACGGGTTGCCCTACCCCGGCATCGATTACCCGGGCAATGATGGTGCTCTGCAGTCTTCAGCCGCTATTCATTAATTCCGGTCTCCGTCACCTCCCTACTGTACCGTGTCTCGATGTGTATGGATGATCGGGGAGGACCCCCGGTTTCGGAATGCGGTTCCTCATGCCGAGGATCTTATACAGAAAGGGGAAGTCATCGGGAAATTTCTCTCCGAGGAGCAGCGACATGCTTGTTCTGGGGGAATGCGTTCCCGGTGGAACTACTACTGCCCTGTGTGTAATGAGGGCACTTGGATATGATGCTTCAGTGAGCAGCAGTTTTGTGAACAATCCCGTAGCCATAAAAGAAGAAATCTGCCGGTTGGTGATGGAGAGAATCAAAACAGACAGGATACGCTCACCTCTGGACATTATCCGGTATACCGGAGATCCCATGATGGCCGGTCGCTGTCGGTATTGCAAAGACCTATTCCGGAGAACTCATCCTCGCCGGTGGCACTCAGATGCTTGCTGTAAGTGCCCTCCTGAAAAAGGAAAGACGATCCCTCCCGTATGTGGTCACGACCTCGTATGTGAGGGACGATCCTTCGGCTAATGTCCGACATATTGCTGAACAAATCGGATCTTGATATTATTTTTGTGGATCCGGGTTTTGGTGATATCGGCCATGCAGGACTTGCACGCTACTGTATCGGTGAAGTGAAAGAGGGGATGGGTGCAGGAGGGGCGATGTTTCTTGCCTATCTTCTCGGTCACTCAAGGGATGAGATCAGAAAAACTATTCTCACTGCGGTAAATGCCTACCGTTGAACAGTCTTATAGGATTTCAGCATAAAATACTAAAGCAATGCGTCCCATCTACGTGGTCAATAATTTCGGACAGTTCAATCATCTTATCCACCGGGCACTTCGCGATATGGATATCGACGCCGTGCTGGTATCCAACTCGACCCCCCCGCATGAGGTTTCGGAAGGATGCAGGGGGATCATTCTTGGAGGCGGGCCTTCGATTGAACGTGCCGGAAACAGCAGCCAATATCTCGATCTCGGGCTTCCTGTACTCGGGATATGTCTCGGGCTTCATATCATCGCAGCAAAATTCGGCGGAGTTGTTCACCAGGGTCTCCGGGGAGGATACGGACCAATCGAGGTAGAGATCTGCGAACATGATGATATCCTTTCAGGCTACCCTGACAGGATAGATGTCTGGTCTTCACATGCCGATGAAGTCATAAAGATACCTGATGGATTTACCTGTCTCGCATATTCAGCCATATGCTCTGCCGAAGCGATGCGCTTACTCTGAAAAACATATCTATGGGCTTCAGTGGCATCCTGAAGTCAGTCATACGTTCGATGGCAAACGCGTTTTTGAAAATTTTAATCGGATCACCCTTGCATGTAACCTTTAGTTAATGGATTTTTGGAAACGGTTCCCCTTTCCTGAATTTTTCAATACGTTTCTCAGATTTTTTTAACGAATATGCGTTCTGATTTTGTCCTATTATATAATATTATATAGTGAAACAGAAAATACGTGGTTATGTCAGACCACGTGGTAAAAACCGGAATGGTAGTGCTGGTACTTGTATCATTTTTTCTCGTTGGGCCGGTATCAGCAGCAATCAATACAATAACAACAGGTTCGATTGTCTTTATTGGAGAGGATGGACTCGATATAACCAGTGCAGTCGGCGGGGATTCCCGTATCGGCTGGTGGGCTTCGGGAGCTTCAGTGACAACAACGTCCCCCGATTATTCGATACCCGTTTCGAATCCTGCAAATTTCTATGTCTCTCCAACAGACTTTGTTTCCCATACCGGGGTATGGTACCGCCTGAACTCGCTCGGAACTGTAGATGGCACGGCGTTTACCGTTGTAGATCCCCGTCTTGACCTCAAGATTCAGGATACGACTGTTGATGTTGACGTAACCGATAAATGGGTACCGAACGGGGATTCGATCAGTTTCAGGATTGAAACAAACCTGGTCTCGATCTCCCAGAGACCCGGTGTTTCCTCAACCCCGATAACGATAAAAGTCCAGTCTCCCGATGGGGCAATCTATACCTCCCTCGTCAACAGTGCAGGGATAAGTACATCGACGGTTGACATTCCCGTTACATCAACTCCTTATCTCACCGGTTCGATCTGGGATACCGGAAGGGTGGCTATGTACCCAACAGGAACCTATACCATCTGGGCTGAATGCAATGTAAATTTCATGAATGATCGATATGTACGGCAGGGAAAACCATGTCCAGGCAGATCAGCCTTCTTGATCAGGATCAGAACCCGCTGTATAATCCCACGACACTTACTACAAATCCCACCACTCTGCCAACCATCGTGCCCACCATGCAACCTACTATCTCACAAACCGTACAGGTTACAACGATACCCACAACGGTGCCTCCGACCCCTCACTGTAACGATTACAACTGCCCCCTCCCAAATCCCTTCACCCACTCCCACTCAGACAAAATCCCCGGGTTTTGAGGGGGTTTTGGCAGGGGCAGCGATAATTATTGCCCTGGTCCTGTCCATCAGGAAAGTATAATCTTTTTTTTTGATTTCAGACTGAATATTGTTGAACCAGTGAATTCTACGTTTTTTCTCCGTTGCCTGATACCTGCCCGAACCAGCATGGAATGTTTCCACGGGTTTATCTCGTTTTCGTGATTCAGCGGATACCGCGGGGATTCCATGGTTAATTTTATATTAGCATCATATGCGAGAAGTTTTGCATCGCACCGTGCTTCATTTCTGCCGGGAAGTTACAATCAGAGAATTTTCCACAAACATATCTTTTGATAAACGGCCCGTTTCCTCACTTCACAATCTTTTATTACCTCAATTTCCCATTCCGTGTATGAACATTGTAACTACCGTGATTAAATCCCGGCACAGTGTACGGAAATTCAAGACCGATGCTGTAGATGATCTGGCGGTGCGGGATGCACTAGAATGTGCAGCCCGCGCACCTACGGCAAGGAATATACAACCCTGGCTGTTCGGCGTTATCAAGAACAAAGAGATGCGTTCAAAAATTGCCGAACTTACGGACAATGGAAAATTTATTGCGATGTCGCCACTATGTATCTCAGTCTTTGGAGAGAAAAATGAAAAATATTACCTCGAAGATTGTTGCGCAGCGACAGAAAATCTCATTATAGCGCTTCAGGCGTATGGAATTACCTCCTGCTGGGTGGCCGGAGAAAAAAAACCCTACGGAGAAGCAATCAGGAATCTTCTTGGCGTCCCCGAAAAATATACGTTAGTCTCCCTTATCGCAGCAGGTTGGCCTGCCGAAATATCAATGACCGGAAAAAAGGAGATGAAAAACATCGTGTTTTATGATGAATTTAAAGAACAATAATTTTTTGATACTATTAGATACCCTTTTTTACGTATTTGGCGACCGGATAGCCTTATGGGAGGAACCAGACTAATCTGACTGAATGTGAATTCGCCATCACCGTTCATATCCGAACATTAAAATCTCGTAATACTTAAGCATCAGGCACATCACATCATTAATTATGAAGACCGTGATCCTGCAGGTTGCACTTGATATTCTTGAACTGAAAAGGGCATTGCAGATCGCACGGGAATCTCTTGCAGGTGGTGCAGACTGGATTGAGGTAGGTACACCGCTCATCAAAAGCGAAGGGATGCAGGCAGTACGATCGATGAGAGATCTTTTTCCGGATTCGGTGATTGTAGCGGATATGAAGGTTGCCGATACCGGAACTATGGAAGTGGAGATGGCGGCCAAGGCAGGAGCAAACATCGTCTGCGTTCTTGCAGAGGCGGACGACTCAGTTATTGCGGAGGCGATTCGGGCAGCCCGTTTGTATGGAATACGGATAATGGCTGACCTGATCAATGTCAAAGATCCCGTCGGCCGTGCCGCCGAACTGGAAGCGATGGGTGTTGATATTATATGTGCCCATGCCGGCATTGACCAGCAGATGACGGGTAAAAATTCACTTGAACTTCTTACCTCTCTGTCGGGCAACGTTCGTATCCCTCTCGCTATAGCAGGGGGGATCGATGCACAGACCGCCGGCGAAGCGGTACGGATTGGTGCGGATATCGTAATCGTTGGTGGCAGGATCACCCGTTCTGCGGATGTCACGGCCTCAACCCGTGAGATCCGTTCAGAATTGAATAATCCCTCGATGCAATCCGTCGAAAAAAAATCCTCTGACGAAGAAATACGGGCTCTTCTCGATGAGGTTTCTGCACCCAATGTATCGGATGCGATGCACCGGAAAGGGGCGATGTCTGGTATCGTTTCAATCTGCGGTAACGTAAAGATGGTAGGAAGAGCAGTAACAGTCCAGACGTTTGCCGGGGATTGGGCAAAACCCGTGGAAGCCATCGATAGTTGCACGGAAAAATGAAGTAATTGTTATCAATAATGATGGTGCGACTCACGTAGCTCCCTGGGGAGAGCTTGCTACATTGAGCTGTGTAAAAAAAGGAATAGCCGGAGTTGTTATTGATGGTGCAGTCCGGGATGTAGATGATATCAGGGCAATGAAATATCCTGTTTTTGCAAAATCTGTTGTGCCTAATGCGGGAGAACCCAAAGGTTTTGGGGAGATCAATGCAGAAATCCAATGCGGAGGCCAGGCTGTCCGTCCGGGGGACTGGATCACCGGAGATGAAAGTGGCGTAGTCGTCATTCCCGCCGAAAGGGCGTATGAGATTGCACGCAGGGCATGGGAAATTCGGAAAAATGAAGAGAGGATCCGGGAAGAGATCCTCAGGGGAAGCACGTTGTCTGAAGTGGCAGAACTGATAAAATGGGAGAAAAAGTAAACTGGTATTAGTGGAATACCGAGCGTTCGAGCAGGGTTGCACCTGATGTCTTGATCTTTTTTATCGCCTCTTCGACCTGGTCAACACGGAGAATGAGCACTGCACCTTCTTTCCCGGAATATGCATAGGAATATTCGATATTGACCCCCGCATCTCCGAGGATCTTTGCCACCTCATAGAGACCGCCCGGCTGGTCTTTCATCTTTACGGCGATTACATCGGTGAAAGCGACGTTGAATCCAAGGGAAAACAACTTATCATGTGCTTTTTCCGGATGGTCTACGAGGGCCCTGACAACGCCAAACCCATTTGCTTCAGCGATACTGAAGGCAAGGATATTGATCTTCTCTTCACCGAGTGCATGTGCAATTGCTGCAAGCCTGCCCGGGCGGTTTTCAGAAAAAATCGAAATCTGCCTGATCACATACTTCTGAGTATCCATTTACAACGACCTCTTGTCAATAACTCTTTTCGCTTTTCCTTCAAATCTCGGTAATGATCCCGGCTCAACAAGTTCAACATTCACATTTACGTTCAACGAATTCCTGAGACGGTGTTCAACCTTCTGCCTCACCTGCATAAGATCATTGATCTTGTCACTGAAGGATTCCTTGTTCAGTTCGACCCTGACAAGCATGTCATCAAGGGCCCCTCTTCGTTCGACCACGATCTGGAAATGCTGCCCAACCTCGGGGATTGCCATCAGTGCATACTCAATCTGCGAGGGAAATACGTTGATGCCCCGTATGATCAACATGTCATCAACCCTGCCCTGTATTCTCTGGATTCGTGGATGGGTTCTGCCGCAGGCACAGACTTCTTCATCAATTGTCGTGATATCCCCTATGCGATACCGGATCATCGGGAGCGCTTCTTTCTGGAGCATAGTGATGGTGAGTTCACCTCTCTCTCCGGATTCAAGAGATTCTCCTGTCTTGGGATCAATAATTTCCACGAGTGCAAGGTCTGACCAGATATGGAATCCTTTCTGTTCTACACATTCGGTGAACATGGGTCCGGAAAGTTCACTTGTCCCATAGATGTCATATGCTTTTATTCCCAGCCAGTCCTCAATGCGGGTACGCATGCGATCGGTCCAGGGTTCAGCTCCCAGAATACCCGTGCGAAGTTTTGTATCTTTTTTAATATCAACGCCCATTTTTTCTGCAACTTCCCCGATATGGAGAAGATAGGAAGGTGTGCAGGCAATAGCAGTCGCACCGAGATCCTGCATCAGCTCAATCTGTCGTTCGGTATTCCCGACGCTGGTTGGCAGTACGGTTGCCCCGATTCGTTCTGCTCCATAGTGGATCCCAAGTCCGCCGGTAAACAGACCGTATCCATAACTGACCTGTATCACATCACCCCTGCCAAGTCCAAGAGAGGTCAGGGCACGTGCAAGCGATGTTGTCCAGGTGTTCAGATCATTCTGGGTGTACCCGACGACAGTAGGTTTGCCCGTAGTTCCTGACGATACATGATAGCGGACAAGTTCCTCCTGGGTAGCGGTAAATATTTTATCGGGATAGTTGTCCCTCAGGTCACGTTTGAACATGAACGGGAGTTTCTTCACGTCGGATAGTTCCTGGATGTCGTCCGGGTGCACATTCTGTTCTCTCATCCTGTCGTGGTAAAATGGAGAAAAACTGTAAAGTCGGTAAACAAGACTTTTTAACAGTTTATACTGCATTTTCTGGAGATCGTCTCTTGGCATCTCCTCAATTCGCGGGTCCCAGCTCTTCATTATACTGCCTCTCTGCGATCAATCACTCTTTTTGCTTTTCCCTCAAACCTTGGCAGAGAACCCGGTTCAACGAGCTTCACTGTTGTCCTGAGTTCGAGGGCGTCGTGGAGTTCTTTTACAACTTTTTTCTGGAGTCGTGCAAGATCAGCGAGTTCACCGCTGAAATATTCCCGGTTGATCTCGACTTCGACAGTCATCTCGTCCAGATGATTAATTCTGTCAATATATACCATAAACTGATTGCCAACCTCGGGTATTTGAAGGAGCACATGTTCTATCTGCGACGGAAATACATTAATGCCCCGGATTACCAGCATATCATCACTTCTCCCGGTAATCCTGGCGATTTTCTGCCCCCGTCTGCACAGGCAGCCATCCTCCATGAGACAGGTGACATCGCCCGTTCGGTACCGTAATAATGGCATTGCTTCTTTGACCAGAGGGGTCACCACCATCTCGCCGCGTTCACCGTCTGAAACCCGTTCCCCGGTTTTTGGATCAATAATCTCGACAAAAAAACAGTCATGCCAGATATGAAGTCCGTCACGTTCAGGGCATTCAAACGCAACACCCGGACCAAATAACTCACTTAACCCATATGAATCGTATGCGGTCAGACCGAGCCGTTTTTCCAGCATCTGTCGTACGCTTTCTGACCATGGTTCGGCACCAAAAATACCCGTCTTAAGATTATCGAGCGATGTATTCATTTCTTCGGCGACTTCCGAGAGGTGCATAGCATAGCTTGGAGTACAATGAATTGTTGTCACGCCAAAATCCTTAATCATCTCTATCTGGCGTTTTGTATTCCCTGTTGCGCTGGGGATTACCGTCATGCCGATTTTTTCTGCGCCATAATGAAACCCGAGACCCCCGGTGAACATGCCGTAATTAACCATATTCTGGAAGACATCATTTTCGCCGATGCCGATCATGGTCATGTTCCTCGCAATGAGATCTGACCACGTGTCAAGATCTTTCCTGGTATATCCAACGACAGTAGGTTTCCCGGTCGTTCCTGATGTTGTATGGATCCGCACGATCTTTTTCATGGGAACTGCAAGAAAGCCAAATGGATATCCGCCCCTCAGATCCTGTTTTTTGGTGAACGGAATTTTCCGGATATCTTCCAGAGTTTTGATGGATGATGATTTCACCCTGGCTCCGGAGAGAAGATTCCGGTAAAACGCAACGTGCTGCACCTGACTGAGTGTTTTTTTCAGACGTTTAAGCTGAAGTTCCTTCAATTCATCAGGTTTCAATGTTTCCGTCTTCTCGTCCCAGAACATAGTAGTGCCCCTGGTATGCTAGTGCATGACAGAAAATATATGGCGTCTGTTAATGTTTAAATTCACCGAAATGGGAGAAGCCATCTCCCAACACGACTATAAAAGAGCGAATTGACCCGGAATTGTCTGACGGCTTTGAAACGATGAATTAATCTATGAAAATGGTAAAGTAATTTATCAGAATCTACTACTTATTTTCGGAGCAGATAGTGACGGATTATCCTTGGTTATCGGTAAACGGTTTTGGTGCCCACATAAAATCCACGCAAAAAAAGTTAATTATCCAGAAAAAAAATACCGTCGAGGAATATCCCCTTGATTCGATCAAAAACCTGCTCGTCACTGGTGGTCATACCATCAGCTCGTCCACCATTCTGAATCTCGTGAAAAACGGGACATTTATTACGTTTTTTGAACCTGATGGTAACCCGATTGGGATTATCCGGCCATTTGGGGACAAGAGTCATACGGAAATCCATCGAATCCAGCAGGGAATACCACGCCATCGTTATGCAATTGCCGTCTCTCAGGCTGCAATAAAATCCCGCCTTTTTGCTATCGGGAAAGTCCAGGAGTTGCAGAACCCGCATTTGTTCTATGAGGGTGAACAGCAGTTTCTTCATTCCTCTCTGGAGGAACTGGAATACCTGATCAAACTGGATGAGATTCGACGACTTCACCGGTTGACAACTGATATGTATTATGAGATCATGTCAAGGAATATCCCCCCGGATTTTGGATACCGGAGAAGAACAATCCGGCCTCAGACGGATCCTGTCAACGCGATGTTGTCCTTCGGTTATGCGATGTTATTCGGGAATTGTTGTGTGTCGCTTATCGGAGCCCGTCTTGACCCTGACTCAGGACTTATGCATGAAGGAAAAGGAAGCCTTGTACAGGATCTTATTGAACCGCTCAAGGCAGATATGATTGACCGGGCAGTATTTCAGATCACCAGAGAGTCTCTTGGTACCTCCGATTTTGAACAGATTCCCGGCAGGTGCATACTTTCCGACGATTTGACAAAAAAACTGATTGGTTTATTCCACTCATCAATACATAATGATAAAATTGATGAACTGGTCTCGACCCTTTACAATGCAATAACAAATAATGGCGAATTTATAATTCGGTACTGAGCCGACCCTCTCCTTTGATGATAGAAAAGTCAGAAAAGATCATAAAGGGTATTTCAGATGTTTTCACATCCCGTATCACGGCACGGGGACAGCTGTAAATCATTGAAACAAACTTTTCAAGAATCATTGGCTCACCCGTTGCATGAATCTGGACCCGGCCATCCGGGAGGTTTATTACCGTTCCGGTCACGTGCAGATCGGTGGCTATCCTTCGAATGCATGCACGGTATCCGACCCGCTGGACTCTCCCGCTGATAAAAATCTCTATGGATTTCACCGGTACATCCCCTGCATGAGTTTTATCGCAAGTCCAAGTTCTTCAAAAACTTCATCCCTCAGTGACGATTGCCGGATGTTTGTCGCAGCGTCAATGGCAAGATCGAGCACCTCCTGAGACGCCTTCTCGCTGCCGGAAGCCTGGGTCTTCATGGCAATATCACACATGACGAAAGCCCGATGGGAAAGCGGGCGGATTATTCGTGCCTCCCGTATTGCATTCTGTAACATACGGTTGGCTATTTTTTCTTCACCTGCCTTCCGGGACAAAACCGCGAGATCACAGAATATCACTGCTTCCTTCCCGCGGTCGGATAGTGATCGGACCATCTTTTCAAGAGTCGCTACCTGATTCGGATGAACACCATTTTCAAGTATTTTTTCAAAGAGTATCCTGATCTTTTCATGATGCGAGGGCATTTCATGAGTATCTTTATACCCCATCTGAGTAAGGAGGCGGCGCCGTGTTTCAATGGCGTCAATTGATTTTCGCCACATCTATGGCGGACTGGAGGTATGCTGCATTGTTATGAGCATGAGAGATTGCAACAAACATCCGCGCAATGTTATCCCGGATTGTATCGGCAATCTGTGGTATGTTTATCTTTTTTGTCAATGCTTCCGCTTTCTTAAGTAACGTTACTGGTGTTTCCTCGTCATCGTTTTGCATGGAAAGAGAGATGATATCAAGAAGGGCTGAAGCCTTTTCATACGGAGAAACGATCCTCTCGGCTGATTCTGTCATATAGTTTATAATTCTGGCACGTCGTTCCGGGTCTCCCCGTACCATGGAAAATACGGCATTCAGGGAATCAATATATTCAACAGGATCCGTGATTTTTGATGCGACCTCGAGTGAACGACTGATTAAATCGCTATCCGGGCTGATTTCATTCAATCTGACAATCGCAGATATAATCCGTTTGCGAGTACCGGAATTCTCTTCAGATTCAATAAATTCAAGTCCCTGAATTGCCTGTTCGAGACATTTTTTTGCACGATCCGGGTCGATGCTGCAGAACAAAATCGCAAGATCCGAAAGAACCAGCACCTTCTGGTACGCGGCAGGAATGGTGGGGAGTGCCTGACAGACATCATCCAGGATCATCAGCGCATGATTAACGTCAGATAACTTGATGGAGGACTCTGCCAGGTTGCATAGCCCGCTCAGCCTGACATATACATTATTGATCAACTGGAGGAAACGGAAGATCAGCCCGATCATAAGCGGGTTTGATGTTGCATTCCGATTTCGCTGGAGAAGATATGCCATAATTTCATACGGATCGGTCGAGTCCGGGTACGTGATGTTTTCTTTTAAATTCGAGATGATCCTGGACATCATGGCATCTCTTTCAAATGGATTTTCTATCTCCACGGAGAACATTGCCAATGGTATGGTATAATCCGGATTATCCCCGATACGCGAATAGGAAATGATAATATCGATCATCCCGGCAATTTTGAGCGATATCCAGGGTGTTTTGATATTTTCTTTTATTATCGACAGGGCACGTTCAAACGGGTATATTTCTGCAACAAATGCCTCAGCGTCTGTACGGGAAGTGAGCTCATTTAAAAGTATACACCCGATTTTCACAAAACATTCAGCGATCTTTTCAAATTGCTGGGTTTTCAGCACGGGGTCACTGATATCCTTGGCTATCCTGAAGGCCTCTTCGAGAACCTCGGGGGAACGTTTACTGATCGCGTACTGAATCACCCCTTCAATGATGTTCGCCATTGCATTTGCCGCGAGACCCTCCTCGAGAAGTGAACTGCTCCAGTACTCTCATCCTCAAAAGAAGGTCGAGATCTCCCTGGCGGGCTGCAAGGATTGACGCCTCGTCAATAATACTGCTGAGTGTCGCAGAACGTGTGTCCTGGCCATCAATCTGGCAGGTGAGACCTACGGCTCTCTGGAGATAATCACGGTTCTTTATCTGCACACCGATTTTTGCGATCTGGATAACGATATAGGCGATTGCCTGTTCCTTCAGCGGCTGTTCCTGGATGGATTCTGCCATGGAGATCAGGACATCCGGGTCATGCAATGCGAGAAATCCACGGTCTACGAGGAGGGTAATACTTTCCAGAAGCAGTTGGTTCTGCTGTGGATGTAGGCTGATTAGCTCCTGTATGGATGCAGCATGGGAAATGATATCTTCAAACGGATTATCCGTACTCAGCTCAATAATCGCCCGATACACCGAATGGTGAAGGACATCCCGGTTCACCCGGCTGAGTATCATATCCTTGATCTGGAGTACGCTATCCCGCAGAATCCCGGTTTTCAGGAGATCCGTCAGGCTGTCCGCGTACTGGGGGAGGGTTTCGGTCTCGTGGCTTATTTTTCTGAATATATTAAGAGCTGAGGTAAAATCCCCGGAAGAAAGCATAATCTGTGAAAACTGGAGGTAGATGCGTGACAGGAAAACGGGATCGCTGTTCTTGTCAATAATGGGAATCAGATCCGACAGCACGGGCATATTGTTTGAGCGCTTTGCAACTGATACACCGGCCCGGACCAGTTCCCTGATTGGATATACCTCATGATCCAAAAAGAGCTGATGAATTGTTATCGCTGCTGAAAGGAACCACAAATCTCCCGATGTTTCCGCTTTCTTAAGGAGATCGACAACGAGAGTACTCGTGACAAACGGCATTCTTTCGCACAGGGTCTGAAGAATAGCAATAATCTCCTGTTTATCCTTCAGCCGTTCCAGTATCTGTTCGGTCAGAGCACTGACAATTTCAAGCTGGCTCTCTTCCGAAAGGTCGTTGAAATTCCCGATAAAATGAGGAACGTCGAGAATCTCTTTTCCGAAGACCGATCTCACTCCTTTTTCGATGACGGATAATATACACGATTGTCTTCGGATCTTCTGGTGAATTTTTGTTGCATCATGGATACTTTCCAGGAATAACGGGCGATTCTTTTCAAGAATGGCGATTGTTGCCATCGCATTTGCAAGTTCTGCATGTAAGACAGCACGTTTTGAAATATCACTGATCTCCTCAGTGATGTGATGGGATCTGCGGAGGAGTATTTCATTACGGGATGTAATTGACCATTCGATTAGGAGGGGAATAATTTCGATCATGACATCGGAACGATATTTCCGGAAACTGATCTGTTCAAGCATGATCATGCCCGTATTGATAAATCCCGCGTTGGTTTCGGCGACCCCGGCTTTGATGAGGGTCTGTGCCATCATTGCAAAAACCCGTGACTGATAACTTTTTTTACCTAATTTGTCCGATAATGCAAAAACAGACCTCAACCATTTTTCATCCTTTGTTGTAATGAATTGCTGAATTATCCTTAGGAACAGGTCATCAATGTTAAAGCCGGGAAGATCCGGCAGGGAAAATAAAAGATCAGGCTTATTATTTTTAAATGCAATATCAGATATCAGGGAGTTGATTTCCATGACGAGAACCTTTTGTGCCCGTCTTCCCTGCGACTGGAGAATTTTTGAAAGACCATTCTCTATGGTCTTCCAGTCTTCCGCAGGTACTGCCCGTTGAACCTTCCTTACGATTTCCTGAGTGCTTGCCATGCTTAAATCACATTGAAGAAACTATGGGTTGTAAACTCAATTTAACTTAAATAGTTATTATATTTTTGGATTCAATTCAGGCTTGAATTTAATTTTTTTTATCATAATAAAGCGAAATTATTGATTTTTTTTAAAATACATCCGTAATTATGGATTTATTTCAAAAAAGGAGGAATATTATTAATTAATTCTTAAATTTCTCATCATCACAATAATCATCTAATAAAAATTATAATTGATCCGGTTTTAAATTGGCAGAATGAAATCAGGTTACTTATTTCATTCTTTATTGACTGAAGAAATATAGTCCATCAGCTCCGCGTGGAATGTATGGCCATATTCCCCGCTTTCTGAATCGACGATAATACGAATGATGGGTTCTGTGCCGGATGCACGGACAAGTGCCCAGGAATCTTTCCTGATAATTTTTATCCCGTCTGTCAGGTCAAGTGTTTCATGCATGTATTTTTTTCTGATATATTCAATCACATCTACTCCGCGACGTGAACTGATCTTATCCCTTATTATGCTGCGTCGAGGCAGAGAATGTAACAATGAGGAGAGGCTTTTACCCGTCGATGAAAGGATGAAGACCATCATGGCAGTGGTCATCCCCCCGTCCCTGCAGAACTGGTGATCGGGAAAGATCAGTCCGCCGTTCCCCTCTCCCCCGAAAACAACCTCTTCTCCCCTCTCGATGAGCGACCGCATTGTCCGGGCTACATAAATACTTCCGACCGGGGTATAGTGTATGGTACAGCCTTCATTTTTCACGACAATCTCTACCATCTGCGACGTACTTACCGGCGTGACCAGGGCACCCTTTTTAAGGTGGCACAGGTATCGTGCGATCAGTGCAAATTCCTGGTTCTCCTCAACAAATCGTCCTTGTTCATCAATAAATACCGAGCGATCTGCGTCGCCATCGTGTGCAACACCGAAGGCCGCACCACAGCTCGACAACGAGATCAGCCAGCGTTCTGAGCCCGTCAGGAGACGGTTCAGGCATTCTTCCCGGAAATGTCCCATCCATAATTCCATTAACGGTAAGTACCCGGCATCCCATCTCCGTGAGAATTTGTGGGGTCGTAAGACATGCCGGCCCGGATCCGGGATCCACCACTACGGTCATTCCCGAACCCGGCTTGTCAGGAAAGTGATGGACAATAGCGTCGATATACTTCCGGATAAGATGAGGAGCCTGTATCTCATGGCCGACATGTTCCCATGACCGGGGGACAGAAATCTGATCAAATATCAGATGTTCCAGTTTGACCGTCTCCTCATCACCCATCTCTGTGCCATCGGCCTCTATGATCTTGACACCGTTATATTCAGGTGGGTTATGCGATGCTGTGATCATGGCTCCCCCGTCAAAGTCCTCTTGTACGAGGTACTGAAGAGCGGGTGTCGGGAGGATCCCGCAGTCGATGACATCACATCCCATCGAAAGCAGGCCGGATTTTACCGCGTTTACGAGAGTGTCCCCGGAGGTTCTTGTATCTCTCCCAACGGCAATGGATCCTTTTCTCATGGTCCCGAGTGCTTCACCAATAGTGAGGACGAGATCCGGGGTCATATCCTTACCTACAACGCCCCGCACACCATTGGTACCAAACAAACGTTTCTGAAATTTTGTAGTCTGCATGAGTTCAGCTCCGGTTTTCATGGATTAAAATTTTCGAAGAGATCAAGCGATGTAATTACTTCGTTTACCGTTGGATTGGAAAGGATACAGTTCCCGGCGGTTAAGGTGCCGATGACTATTTTGGGAAACGTCCGCTGCTTAAAGCCTTCAATAATTGCAAAGGAAACCCCTTGATTAAATAGTATAGTCAGGACGTCTTCAAGAGTATTGGTACGAATAGTCGCCACAGCTTTATCCGAATCTATCCCTATTGAAATGTCAGCACCGGTTTCAAAAAAAATGGTGGTGTCCTTCTCCTTATCGAGGTTATACACGTGATCTCCCAGATGTTTGATCACCGCCACTGTACCCTTTTTTTTAAGTTCAGGGATAAGTTTTTTGATAAATGTCGTCTTTCCTGATTCTGATCTTCCAACGACCTGGATTATTTTCATGTGTTACTTCCCATGAATTATGTCCGAAGATTTATTCCACCAATTCCGTCATTGCCGGCAGCAATAAAGATCTCGGTTTTTAACGGTGCTCCATTTTCGGATTGGGGGCTTGGGAATATTTACCTGTGGGTAGTGTCCCTTCAAGGGCGATTTTTTCATCAACAACGGGCAGGATATTTTCAGGGATCCTCCCGGATGACAACTCCGAATCTGTTGCAGGTATGGGATCTTCTGGTTTTCTATACGGATCCTCTCCGGCAGATGATGTGAAGGTATCCGGTACACTGCCTCCTGTGATCGTTTTCTGTGGCAGCGGACCTACCGGCATCTCTTCATCTCCGGCTCGTGACCGGAGGATTGTCTTTGCCGCTTCTCCCACGCTTCTCATCATTCTGGTGATCCGGTCCTCAATATCAATCTCCTCATCAATATCAAGGGTAGTCCCTTCAACTTCGAGGAGAAATCGAGCGACTTCACTCGCCTCAAAAAGCAGATCGTCAAGTTCATCGGTGGTGAAAAACCCGCACATCGCACCATAGAAAAATGTAGCACTGGCCTTCCGCACCTTTTTTTTAAATGAATACCGTGCCTGGTTAACTGCCTGCGGTGAATACGTTTCTTCCATAAAAGGGACCAGCTCGGGGAGATGATTTCCGATGAAGGTCATCTCTGCACCCCCGGATGTCCTGAAATCCGTGCATAACCGTGCGAGTGCCCACTCTCGTGCAGTAATGTACGTTCGCTTACGCAGGAACTGGTTTACCTTCCGGTACGTCAGCTCCATCAACTTTTTTGAATTTTTTATACTTGTTTATCTCCTGCTGGATTCGTGACTCATCCATCGTAATATCTCCTGCAGATTTTCCTGAATTAATCAGAACCCTCACTCAATCAGAATATATTGCATAGTTTGGGCTGTTTAATGTATAGCATTATACGGTTTATTACTAATAATACTCTCGGAATTTTTCGTTATGTATCGTGCAATCTTACGACGAAAAATGAATGATTTCGAAAAATTGTAAGGAGAATCCGCAAAACCTCATGATTTTCATTATTCCGAATCTGGAGAAATCCTATCCGTGAGGTTCCCTGTTTATATTCGAAGAGGATGCGAGAGTGACTACCTCTCCCCTTAGCGAAAGGAGGGCAGCTTGAGGGAACATTTATGATGGCCCTCTGTTCTTCCACTCCCCAAGAATTTCTCTTTAATTTTATTGCAAATTGTCGCATTCTTGGGGGGATGTCCGTCAGGCGATTTCTCGAATCCCCAGGGTATCAGCAATTCTCTCTTGATTCTCTGGCAGCCATTCTCTCTCTCTGGTCATGAGGCTATTGCATCCGGGAGGTCCATTGGTTGAACGGATCGGATCAATGTGTACCGGAGCCTTAGAGCTGAAAAGACAATTTTTTGATGATCTTAACGATTGTATTAAAACCTGATTTAAAACGGCTAGTTTCTCTCGTTGCGAACGTGGATCCGGTAAGAATAATGAGGAGTGATCTCACAGACGCAAAAAATCTTAAGGATAAATTTAATTACCTTTTGTCGGTCAGAAGAATCAGGTATGTTAAATATTCCTTTAAAGAAAATGCGCCATTTCAATTTTTGACGGTATTCAGGAACCGAAAGATCCTGGAATATGATTTTTTTGATACTATCAGGACCCCAATGACAAAACGACTTCGCGAATGTTGTACGTATGGGCACCGAACTTTTCGGACATTCGAGCAATCCCGGTCCGATCAAGATCTCTTATTGAAAGAGTCCGCTGTTTTCTCGATGAAAATTAGATAGTTATTCTTTGTACTGCCCGGTTTTGCATTCGGGGGGCAATCGTAATATTTCGTCTTGGAAGGGAATCACACTCTGCATTGTAACCCACCAGTAGTCGAATCCGGTTTCGCGGCTCGTACCCAAATGACCCTTCTGAAAATGGGGTATTGTTTCTTCATGAGAGTTTGACCCTTGCTCTGGTCTTATTTTTACTAACCTGAATTAGATCCCATTTCATTTTTGAGGTTCGTGGAATGATGACCAAAGTTCTTACGAGAATTCCTGCAGAATATTTCAACAAAACCTGCGCAAAATATGCCTTTTGTATATAGCATCATATGGTTTATGCAATGAACCGTATGATAGTATTGAGCCTTCCTGAAATCCCTGGATTATCGTCAAATCATTAAAATAAACCATATTTTAGGGAATTTGAACATTCCAATTTTTTATTTTTTATTTCATGTCATATCGCACTTTGGTAAATTTTTATGTAGAGGATATGGAAGCAGTTGGCTTGAATATTATTCGTTTTTCTCTGCAGTGGAAGCAAATAATCGATTAAAAAAATATTCCTCATGTTATCATATCCGTGACCTATTCTGAGAATGAGTCACTATCAGGCAGTTGTCCGATCTATGGTCTCGTGTAAAAATATGAAAATATTTATTTGCAAAAATTCGGCGTGAAGCAAATATATTTTTTCCTGTAAGGATTCCCTCAATATTCCATACTTTGCTATAAAAATCATTGTTTCATTTCGTTATTTCTTTAGAGTTTGATTTCCAATATCATTACGGGCGTGAAAGAACGATATCAAACAAGAGAATCAGGATACGAGTACATCCAGAATACTCAAAAAAGGCAGGATTCTCAGCGTAAGAAACCGAATCGATACAGGGTCTTTTGCCATGATAGGCTATCGATTCAACCCCAGTGCAATCAGTGGGGGCAGGAAAAGGCAAAACTGGCGGTACTGCTTCCGAAGAATAAGGATCTTTAGAAAATCGCCCGGGAAAGTCAATGATATTCAAATAATACCCTATTTCACTTTCCTTCAGGTATTAAGTCACCCGGGTCATGATTCTTGATAGAGATACTTTTCAATGGAACAGCAGTACCGGAAGTACTGATCATTTCTGCCTTGGCTCAGAGGTTTTTTGCTCCTGGTTATTGGAAATCTGTGACTGACATTTTGTTTGACCGGCCTACGGAATCCTGAAATAATATCGAAAAATCGGGACATGCCAGGAAAATGTCCGTTCATGATTTTATCTGAAACCATACTCAGAGACGATCACCGGTGCTGATTATTGTAATTTAAAAATTCAAGAATTCCCCAAGCCTTCGAACGATGTCAGATCTTATACCCTGAGTCATAGGATTAGGATAAGCACTTTCCCTCGGGAGGATTGGCGTGAATACATCCCGTGAAAAACACAAAAACCTCGTATCTTCGTTCTGTTGGCAGATCATCGTGATGCCGGGATATTACACCCTCGCAACGAAAAGAACCCCTGTTTCAGATCAGGTCAATTTTATTATTTGTAAGGATTAATCAATCTACAACCAGATTCGACAGGATTTTCCGGTGGTGGAAGACAGTTTCGCGTGATACTTTGATGCTGCTCTATTCGCCGGGCCTGCCTCCCCGGGGGAGCGATTGCACCTGGAGCCGATCGTGTTGACTCCATCGATGGGCCGGAGAGAAGAGAAATACGGGAAATCCCTGCAAGCCCGAAATGGGGTCGAATCCCCAAACGGGTTTGTCGCAGAATAGGTATTCTGCGCAAACCTTTATTTATTTGAGATAAGATAGAATAGAGCATGGAAAGCGGGTATTTTTCGGAGTGGCTTAAGAGTTACCGCAATTACCTCCGGATGCGTAACTACTCCCCCCGCACCCTCAACAGCTATGAGCAGGTAATAAAACACTTCGCATATTATGTCTGGTTGCGCCGCCACACCGACGTTACAAAACTTGTCATCTACTGGAAGGACTTTGAGAATGCCCGGCTCGATACCGATGTAGAGGTCACGCCAATCATTATTACGGATTTTCTCTCGTTTGTCTCAACGATGCAGACCTACAAACCCAAGACATTTCACCGGATCATTTCCACCCTCACTCCTTTTACCGTTTCCTCTATACCCAGGGTGCCGTCACCTCCAATCCCCTGACCGGCATCGATCGCCCCCGGATAAAACAACAGGAGGTGAAATACCTCAAGCACAACCAGGTGCTGCGGTTGCTGGATTCCATCGAGGATCTGCGTGACAAGCTCATTGTCAGGACCATCTACGCCACAGGTGTCAGGGTATCGGAGCTCTGTAACATGAATGTGGAAGACATCGATTTTGATGAGCATACCATCAGGATCCGGGGAAAGGGCGATAAGATACGCACCGTCTTTGTTGACGATGAGACCCTGGCAGATATCCTGAAGTTCATCGGTATCAGAGTCGTCGGCCCTGTCTTCATAGGCCAGCAGGGAAAAAATATTTCTTCCCGGGCGATCCAGCACATCTTCAAAAATTATGCTCCCACGGGAATCACACCGCATAAAATTCGGCACAGCTATGCAAGTGAACTTTATAAACGGTCAAAAAACCTGAGAGTTGTGCAGGAAAACCTTGGACATACCTCGATAAAGACCACGGAAATTTACCTGCATACCGACATCGATGAACGGAGGCAGGTCTATCAGCAGTATTTCCCGCTTTCTGAGAATGATGAAACGTGATTCAACCTTTTGTACGGAATAAAGAATCGCGTTGTTTCTAGTTTTTTTTGAGTGATTTGCTTCCACTCCTGAAATTGATTCATGATACGGTTTTCCCTGTATTTATTGTTCCAATTTCAATTTGATGGTTAAAATTATTCCCTTTTATCGCCAGTAACCTGATGAGAAATTTAGGGATTTTATTAATTATAAACCATATGATGCTATATACAAAGGGATTCATTTTTTTTGATTTTGTCCTGATAAGGGCCCTGTTGTTTTTTTGTCTCAGCAACGCATTTTTGGGCTCTGGAGAGCCGTAGTGATTTTTTTGTTCATGCTGCGAGGGTTCCGGACTCTTCTTCTTCATTACCTTGAGTACCAAAGCGGTCGGCGATCTGCACTGCTTCTTACCGGGGTACGACGCTCATTCTGGGCTCCGCCCCTTGCCGCGTGGACTTTCCCGACGAGGACTTTTTTTAGGATCATGATGACGCCTGAGTATGCTCCACTCCTCCTCAGCCAATTCGTGTGCACTCAATCCACCCCGCCTCGTACCCACCTTCGCTGTTTTTCCCCGGTTACCCCGTCGAGATGATGATTCTCCCCCGGCTGGTCGTGACACTCCGGCGCTGGCGGATGCTATGGCACACTCCGCGCATCCGGCTTCGTATCGTATTCGTCGCTGTGTACGGGAGGGAATTCATAGCTATCTCCCGTTCTCCGGGGTACTGCGAACCGGTTACTTCAAGACGGGGTTGATATATCGCCAGGATATTTGACTGCCAAAGGATAGTGGATCGGGGGATCAGTATCATCGCCCATCGATACCAACCGGCGTCTGGGATACCTCAAAATAATGATCACAGGTTGATTTAATCCGGATGTTGAACTGAAGTTCTCCCTGCCCTCGCGCAATGCCGTTCCCTGAGAGCAACCTGGATGGCTGGTTTACCGTCAATAAATGTTCTTACACCTCTGCCCTCAACAATGACTGATGTTCCATCGACACGAAGCATATGCAATTCCATTGGAGGTGTTATTTTCCCAATCAGGTCTTTTTCTATAGTTTTCCTGAGTGCATTGCGGCATTCGTGTCGGATAAAATCGAGAACATCTTTACTGGTTATTTCAGATGAATCTGAAGCGCCGAGCAGGCTGAGAGCTGCAGGGTTGATAAAAATAATTTTTCCCTCTCTATGGATCAAAATGGCATCCGGGGATATTTCGACAAGCCGACGGTATCGTTCCTCGCTTTCCCGTAATGCAACTTCCGACATTTTCCTATCATTAATGTCACGAGCGATCATCGCGATGCGTGTTACTTTTCCATTCACAATGATGGGATAAGCAACCGTGTCATACCATCTGCCTTCGCGTTCATCTTCATACCTCATCATCTGTTTCTTTTCCAGTACCTGATTTGTCAGGGCACGTCGGGATTTTGCAACTTCGTCAGGAAGGAGAGTATCTGCCAGTTTACCAACAAGATTATCTCCATTTTTTTTAAACTTGGAAGCGGCGGTATCGTTCAGATCCAGAATGAAACCGCGGGTATCCATTAAAATGACCGTATCTGTCGGTGAATTCATAAGTGCACGAGCCGTCGCCTCGCTCTCAAGCAGGGCCCTCTCTCCCTTTTTTCGTCGGGTAATATCCTCAAGAATAATGGATACTCCATTGCGCCCGTCATCAAAAACCGTGGGTGCGATCCGGCAAAATACGGTAGTGCCTTTCGAACGGAGTTCAATCTCTCCGGACCTTTCAATACCGGCAACGCCCTCCCTGATCCGTTCGATGAATTTCACGAACAGTTCATCAAAGACCAGGGCAACACACGTGAATTCAATATTTTTTCCCAAAATGTCTTTTTCATCGGCCCCGATGAGGTCAAGAAACGGTTCGTTGGTAAAGAGAATCCTCAGATGGCTGTCCAGCTCAATCACGAGCTCCGATGAAATAGACAGTACCGCAGAGAGAGGGACCCTGTGGGAGAGCATATAAATATTGGCCATCCCGTACCGACGCAACTCGACCTGCCCTGATACGAGAAGAGTCTCAAGGTATCGCCCTGCAGTGTTCCGGTTAATACCGGCTTCCCTGACGATTTCTGTGATGCTCAATCCCTGGGGATTTTTTTCAAAATATCTTTTATCTGAACTGTAATCCCTTTTTTCAGCACCATTCTTGAGAATCCTATTGGACTGTCCGGATATATTAATTCAGATATTGTCAATACGGGAGATCATTCACCGATACATGGCTTAGCCGGGCAATAATACACCCTCTATCACCCTCAATAGACAAGAGCCGGTTTATCGTCCAAAATCACGGCAAATAAAATTGCAACAAGTCCCAAATACTATCGGATGCAATAATGGATGGATTGATTTCACGAGTTGGATCATGAATCCAAAGTGTATCGGTCTTCAGATATCCTGAACCCCCGTAGTGTAGCGGTCAATCATGCAGGACTTTGGATCCGGCGACACCAGTTCGAATCTGGTCGGGGGTATCTTTATTTTCACCGATCAATTTTTTATCGATGGTGAATAAGAATCCGTACACCCATGAACAGGATCTCGCTTCGTTTTCAGATTTATGTCGCCTTGTTCCTCTGCATCATCATCGGTGGAACGTTCGCGCTGATCTATGAGGAGGGGTTCTCTCCTCTCGATGCTATTTATTTCATTATCGCTACCATCGCCACCGTTGGTTACGGTGACCTCTATCCGGTGACCCCGCTGGGAAAAGTGACAGTGATCATCATCATCCTCGTCGGGGTGGGAGTTTTTATCGGTCTGGTGGCAAATTCCATCGAATACCTTATTGTGAAGCGGGAACGTGCCGAACGCCTGAAAAAGATGAACATGATCATCGGGGTCCTTTTTTCCGAACTGGGAATCCGGCTCTCAGGCTGTTTGGCGAAAAGGATCCGGCAATTGGCGAGATACGGGCAGCTCTTGTAGTGAAGGATGCCTGGTCGGAAGATGATTTTAAACGGGCGTCCGGGTTACTGAATGGTCATTCCTATGCAGTCAAAAGTCAGGATTTCAATCTGGAACTCCTGAGAGACCGCCTCAAAAAACGGGAGGAATTCATGATGAGGCTGCTGGAGAACCCCGAGTTGCTCGAGCATGAGGCCTTCACTGAACTTATGCAGGCCTTATTTCACCTAAACGAGGAACTGGTAATCCGCGAACGGCTCACCGACCTTCCCCAGACCGATTATAATCACCTGTCCGGGGATATAATCCGGGCGTACCGGCATCTTGCCCTGGTCTGGCTGGCATATATGCACCACCTGAAGGCAAATTACCCCTACTTGTTCTCGCTGGCAATGCGGACCAACCCGTTCGACGAGAACGCATCACCGATTGTGCGGGGATAAGAGATTCACCGTTCACACAGGTCTTCCGGATGGTTTCTGGTACCTGAGGTCCGGGAGATTGTGCATGAAATGGTTTAGCTTCAAAAATACAATCCACCCGATAAAGGACAATTTTTCATCGTAAAATTTTTTTTTATTATTCCAGCACGGAAAGAATATTTTCGCAGCATGCAGGATCTGCGATAGTCTGAACAGGAATGCCGGTGACTGGTTGAATCCTGACAAGCTTCCGTACCTGTTTTTTTGATAAGCACTCGGCTTCCCCTTGTCCGGCAAGTGTATTAAGTATGGTCAGTCGCCTCGTTGTGGTTGCGATGTTAAACGCAGCGTTGACGTCAGCATGTGCCACGTAACCGCAGTGAGGGCATTCGAACCGCTTGCGAAACCGCCTTCCATAATTACCACAGCGGCTGCAGCGTTTCGACGTATATGCCGGGTTTACATAGATGACCTCGATCCCCCGCTCGTTCGCACGTTTCTCCACCAGACGCTGGAGTGAGAAAAAAGACCCGTTATCAAAGGAGAAATCATACAACCCCCGGACCCGTTCAGGGAGGGAGTAACGTTCGGAAAAGAGCTTTTCGAATTTGATTCCTGACCCGAGCGATTCTGCAAAGGAGACGATCTGCCGGGAGATGGTATTGATTGCCGTTTTGAAATTTTTCCGTTCGCGACTTTTTACTTTTTTAAGTTTCCAGAGTTTTCCTTCTTTCCATAATTTCGTGCAGTTTTTCAATGAATGACTGTGAGTGTAGTGAATATTTTTCCCCAGTTTCATTACTTTCCCGCTGACGGGATCCGCTGCGACCGCCACGTGGCCGGTCGTGTTCAGATCAACACCGATCCAGCGGGGTGATATGGTTGTGGCTAGATGAACTTCGATCACCTTCCCATCTTTTTATTACTTCAACTGCTGTCCTAAATGCAATCCGGGTAAAACGCGTCCTGGTGTAGTTCCTCCTTCCCAGATAATCAATAATTGACTGATAGGGAATATATCTTGTGGTCAGAAAAGAGCCGGATTAAGAAAATGGATGATTAATCATGATATTATATCTTACCGGCGAGGTAACTCAGACGATTACGATATAGGCGACCAGCGACAGCAGGAATGCCAGGAGGAGCATCGCAAGGGACAGAGGGGCAACAAAGACGAGCATGGCGTTTACCGTGCTGGCAAGCTGGGAGATCCGGTTGGAGCCAAAGACGACGATATGCTCGCAGTGAGCAGTGTTCCCCGCAACTTCCGATGGTGCGAGGTCATCCAGTGCCACATGGAGTGCCTGCATCACGTGGGGCAGGAATTCAGGAGCCCCGACATGCATACCTACCGGATTTTTTCCGGTTATGGTATTCACAACGTGAGAGTCTGTCGTCATCACCTCGGCATAATCAACAACCTTCCGGACCTCTTCGAGCAGTACTTCCCGCATCCCCCCTGCTATGTTGTTCCCGTCGATGAGGATGTAGGCGGTACGCTGCCAGTCCGCTTCGACAACGAGGACCTGCACGCCCAGGTCACCGAATCCCTGGACCCTGCTGAAGGGCAGTGTATGGTGACTGACGCCGATCCTGAACGGGTACAGCGGTGTTGTGCGGCACCGGTCCATTGCCTCCATCGATGCCTGCTGATACTCGGTTGCCGTCAGGGTTGCCAGGAGGACCGGCGAAGAGAGGTCCGTCATGCAGTTGTGGGCATCCACCACGGCAACGTGGGGGAACCAGCGGTGTCCCTCGGCCATGATGGTCATCCCGATCGAAAAATCGAGATCTTCGGTCCGCTGCGGGGATCGGGTCGTCACCAGGAGGACTGAGTCACCGAACCGCTGGTAGAGGACCTGAACGGATCCAAAGGTGAGGCGCCCCGATCGCCCGGCAACACCCGAATAGGAAATATTTTGACGGGATTTCCGCAGTGCATCGACCACTTTGTCAATTTCGGTCTCGGAAACGAGGTTGAAGTCATGGGTGGCGCACCCGTGGGCGACCAGGGTCTCGTCCTCAAAACTGTCATGCAAAATCTTGGGAAGGTTCCCTCCGCCGATCTCCCCCATGGGGCCGGGGTGCAGGTTGGGAACGGTGAAGAGTATCGGTTTTGCATTCGTCCGTCGGAAAAAGAAGCTTACCTGGGGCACAAATATCTCCTCGCCGATCTCCCGGAAGAAATTTTCCATCCCTTTGGAGGAGCCGTCGGTCATATGGGCAATGAACGCGTTGATGAACGCGAGCCCGCGTATCTGGAAGGCACGCCGGAGAGGACGTTCGATCATCCAGATAAGGGCGGCAAACCCGAGGCCGAAGACGACATGCAGGACTAGGGCAAGGATCCCGAACGAGGGAGTGAAGAGGAGCATACCGGCCAGGATGCCAACACTGCTCTGGGTGAACGCCGGCACAAGCATGCGGGAAACCCGGTAATCGGCGATCGCAACCAGTACAAAAAGACGAAGGCCGAAAACAAACCCCAGCGAGATCGCGTAGAAGAGCGGGATGAATCTCACCGATGAAGCGAGTGAGACAAAGGTGATGATAACCCCGAAGACTGTGCAGGAGAGGGCAAGAAGGGCCGACCGGTTCCAGGTCATCGTCTTCCCGTTATATTCGATAATCGGTTTTGTCAGGAGGAGTGCAGCAATCGCCGGTATAGTAAATGCAAGGGTACCAGAGAACGGGAGGGCTGAGAAGGGCAGTATCACCCACGCCCTGACCCCGGCACCATCGATGAGCAGCCCCAGGATGATGATCAGGAACAGCGAGCGTTTCCACGAGGGAGCGGTGAAGATATAACGGGTGAGCTGGCCGAGTTTGACATCACTGTCCTGGGTCATCAGGTAAAACCCCCGAGGACCAGCTCGTGACGGCCGTGAGATGACCGGATCTCACGGGTCGTATAGGTAATGGACCTGGAATAAAACGGTGCATTCAGAGTGAGGGTCTCGTATTCCCCGCCTTCCCCGGCAAGGTTGATCCGATGGGTGGCGGCAACTCGCTTCAGTCTCGCTATCAGGTCATTGTCAAACCGGGCACCTAGGAACTGCTCGTCCAGCCCTTCGGCAGCCGTGACAATTATCATCGCATCCATCCGAGCCGATACCTCCCGGAGCAGCACCTCCGTGTCCATGTGCCACAGCGGGGTAAAGAGCGCAATCCCGAGACGGTCGGTGATCGCCCTCACCCGGTCGGCCTGGTACCGGGATGCAACCGCTCCTGCGGTCACCCCTTTCACATCGAGTGTGGCGAGTCCTGCCTCAAGATCGGCAAGTTCCTCCTCCTTACGCCCATGGGTCGGGATCTCCACGTACTCCATACCGGCAACCTCTGCTATGACCGCGACGGCGTCGAGGTTTGCAGAGTGGAACATGTAGGAGTCACGGTTTTCCGGGCGGGCTGTGACCAGGTACATGACCTCTTTTCCGCTGTCGATCGCCTTCTGGATGGTGAGGATCGAGTCCTTTCCCCCGGAGGTGAGCGCCGCCCAGCTCATGGTTACTCCTTTCCCGCGGCGGGTGATCCGAGGGTACCGAAATGCTGCTGGTACCGGGTCCGCATCGTATCCCAGTCCGCAAGGTGGGTCTGGCACCCGGCATGCTCCACGACGAATGAAGCGGTGACCGTCCCAATCCTGCAGCAGGTCAGGGGAGTGTAACCCCGCACGAACGCGGAGAGGAACCCGGCCCGGTACGCATCTCCCGCGCCCGTAGGATCGACAAGGATGACCGGGACGACCGGTATAAAGTGCTCAGCGCCTTCCGTATAGAGGGTGCTCCCGTCACCGCTCATGGTAAATATCGCGGTACCCACCTCCCGGACGATGGCATCCCGTGTCATGCCCAGCGTCTGGCACATCTGCTGCACCTCGTGGTGGTTGGCAAACAGGATGTCGGTATTGGCAAGGATCGTCCCGAGCTGTTCTTTGGTATACCAGAAGACGTCCTGCCCGGGATCGAATGAGGCGAACTCGCTTCGCTCTGCGACCCGGCAGTTGAACTCGGGATCTGCCGTTGCCATGTGAACGAACGGGAGGTGAGGGGCCTCTGCCGTGGCAAATGCCTTTGATGCGCCCCATTCAAAGAAGGTCATCTGGTCGCCGGTGTCGTCCGTGAACATGAACGCGGTCGGGGTATTTGCGTCCGGCACGACAAAAAACTGCTGCCGGATTCCGATCTTCTTCATCCAGCGGTCGTATTCGCCGCCGGCAAAATCGCCGCCGGTACAGGAAATGAGGGTCACCTGCTCTCCGAGAACGGCAATTCCTGCAGCGATATTTGCCGCACCTCCGCCAAAGTAGATATGGCGGTCCGAGATATGCGTCGAGCAGTTCCTGGCCGGGAGATGAGGGACCCGGGAGATGTGGTCCAGTGCGGTGTGCCCGACGACATGGATCATATCGCCTTCACGTCCAGCAGTTTCAGCGGTATGTCCTTCAATGCCTTGCCGATCACGGATTTTGCGATCCGTTCTGCATGCTCGGGGGACTCGGCCCGGAAGACCTTCATCTCAAGGACAAGGCCTACAAGGGCGGTATCTGCCACGACAATCGCGCTGGACAGTGACTCCTCGCAGAAGGGACAAGTGAGAAAACCCGCCTCGACCTCGACATATTTTGCTGCGGGATTGAGCCGCTTTCCCGCTTCGCTGATCGCGATCCCGATCGCGTCGTCAAGCGATTTGACGTCGCGTACGATCCAGGCAGATTCCAGAGTTACTTCATAATCAGGCATCGTCTTACCTCCTTACCAGATATCACGGTGCACATGCTCCCCGGGAGCCATCCTCCCGGTCAGCACCGCCGGGGGATGCCCCCTGCCTACCACGAGCAGTGCGACAGGGCGGATGTGCTGGGGCAGATCCAGAATTCCCCGCACCTCGTCATCATCAAAGGCGCCGGTCCAGCAGGTCTGCAGGTTCTTTGCATGGGCGCCGAGCATCATGTAGGTACAGGCGATCACCGCATCCTCGAGCCCGTACAGAATGCCCCGTTCACCATAGCGTGACATTGAGCGGACATAGTTTGCACAGACGACAAAGGCCGCGGCCGCCTGCTCCACGTGCACCTGATCGAATGCGGCCAGGGAGAGTGCAGCCCGGACCTCTTCATCGGTCACGACAACCACGTCCCATGACTCAAGGTTGCCGGCACTCGGTGCAGTGGCTGCACAGCCAAGGATATATTCAATCTCTTCGTCAGTCAGCGGGACGTGTTCGTAGGAACGGACCGAGGAACGGCTTTTGAGAAAATGAATGAAATCAGACGAGTCCATTTTTCTCAAGTACCTGCCATGCTTCCTGGGCGGGTGTCGTGGATTCGCTGATCGCCATGGCGATCTTGGCGGATGCCGCTTCCGGCTGGTTGCTTTCGGTCAGGGAGATCGCTTCGTTGAGGAGATCGACAGCCTTTCTGAATTCAGACTGCCCTGTGCCCGATGCGGCAAACTGGAGTTCGCTCCTTACCTGTTCCATCAGCAGCAGGAGCATTCGCCGCCCTCCGGCGCGTTCATTCTCGGAAAACCCTGTCAGTGCGAGACATAACTGGGAGGATATGATGAGCTCGGACTTTGCCCGTTCACCATACTGGTAACTCTTCACCGCGGTTGCAAGATCCATACTTACCATAGCCACTGCCAATAAAAGAAAATTAGCATCAGGTAAAAATACAGGATGCAAAAAAATCGGGGGTCGGGTGAACCCCGTACTGTCACGGGAACATATATAACCCGGTTTATCGTGCGGACTTGGCTTTTGTCCCCATTGCGGAGACCTTTGCCCTGCGCATGCGCCTGCGGATGAGCGGGCTTGCAGTGGATTCGTTCAGGCCGGAGCCACCTGACCGGTCGCCGCCGCGTCTTCCGCCGCGCTTCCCTCCGCGTCCTCCACCGCCCCGGCCCTTTGCCTCCTCATCCATCGCGTTTACTTTCTTGATATTTACGCCGGCCTTGAACCGCTGGTTCGGGCCCGGTGTTTTGAGCTCGCCCTCGCTCTTCGGGACCAGACGGATCTGTCCCTTGACGCCTTTTACCTGTGCCCACACTGTAGTACCTGTTTTACCCATAATGAAACTCCTTATCTAATTCTGCTGCCCCACTCATAAATGTTCGCGACCCGGACCCGGCAAAGGATCCCCGTCAGGGAAATCAGGGTTTTTTCCCGGCGAGGGTTGCCTCAATCTCTTTTCTCAGCAGTTCGCTGACTATTTTCCCGTCGACCGACCCCCGGACCTCGGTCATGACCAGCCCCATGAGCGGACCCAGTGCGGCATTTCCTTTCTGCTTCACAAACTCTGACCGGTCAGCGATGATCCGTCTGATGAGGGATTCCAGGTCCTGCCGGGATACCACCGGGGCGAGTTTCCGGATTACCTCGTCGAACGAATCACCGGCTGCAATCCTTCGGAAGAGATCGGGAATGGCCTCCTTTGCTGCCTTCCCGCTCTCCACGGCATGCCATGTGGCCAGATAATCCCCGTCTGCGATCTTCTCGATGGCAACACCTTCCCTCCGGAGTTCTGTTACGGTGGAAAGGATGGTGAACGCCGCAAGTTTGGGTTTGATCCCCTCTGCCAGTGCGCGTTCGAACAGGGGGAGTTTTTCTGACAATGCCAGCTGCGTGGCATAGTTCAGGTCTATTCCGTACTCCCGGGCGAAACGATCTGCCTTTGCGGTCAACAGCTCGGGAACGGTCACCCGGTTCCAGCGTTGATCATCGATGATTACCGGAAGGACGTCGGTTTCGGGATACATCCGCGCTGCACCAGGGAGCGGGCGCATATAGGCGGAGCTGCCGGTTTCCAGCATCTTCCGGGTCTCTTCCGGGACCGGTTGTTCGGAGAATGCCTGACGGGCCCGGCCGATAACCTGGTGAATGGCACACTGGGCCTGGGTGTTGCTCGACGCAGCGACGATCACGACGCAGTCCTGGTCGCAAGCATTCATCCGGGCCCGTACCTTCAGAACTTCGTCGGCAGTGATACCATACGCCGGAAGTTCATCCGTGTGGAAAATCCCCCCGACCCCGCATTTCTTTGCATAATCGGACATCTCACTCCCGAGACGGCGGTCGGGTTGTATCTCGCACCCCACCAGGCCGGCAAAACCTTCGAGGCGCAGGGCATGGATCTGTTTCGTTTTTTTCAGGACGGTGGACTTTGTCAAGGTAAAGAGATCGGTGATATCCTGTGCCTTGTCATCGACTGATGCATTTCTCCGGAGAAGTTTTTCCCGGATGGCAAGGAGATTTTCCTGCCGCTGAACCTCGGACCTGACCACCTCAGCGATCAGGTCAAGTTCCTGTACTCCTTTGATCTCCACCCGGGAACCGCCACGGATAGAGATATTCACGTCCTGCCGGATCGTGCCGATGCCCCGTTTCACCTTTCCGGTCGAACGCAGCACCATGCCGATATATTCGGCGACCTGCTGCACCTCGTCCGGGGTATGCATGCAGGGCGAGGTGGTGATCTCGACAAGCGGGATGCCCAGCCGGTCAAGGGAAAAAATATCGTCCCTGACCCGCTGAGCTGCCTCCTCTTCAAGGCAGATCGTCTCAATCTCACCTCCGTTCGGGAGAGTCCCGTTCAGCGCAACGAGAGCAGTCCGCTGAAACCCGCTGGTATTCGACCCGTCGATAACGAGTTTGCGCATGGTATGCACCTGCCTGACCGGGGTCATGGCAAACATTCGTGCGATGGTGAGACAGACCGAGAGCGCCTCGTCATTCAGGGGTGCCGGCGGTTCCTCGTCGTTTTCCACAAGGCAGGTGGTATCATAGGTATAATACTGGAATTTCCGGTCACGCTTCATCTCTTCCTGAGCAGCCCGATCGATCTCACCCATCTCGCTCTCTGTCGCCCGGAGATACCGGAAGAATTCCCCGGAATGTTCCGCACTGTCACGGAGGAGTGTCAGGCAGTGGCAGAAGAGTTTCTCCCCGGTATTCAGCTGCTGGTGGATCTCGATGCCCGCGGTGAGGCCGATCGCATTATAATCCATGGGTGCTCCTCCGGTTGCTCTCTCCCTTGAGATCAGTCTGCATCAGGCCGGTCGCTTTTTCCGTATCCCGCTCGTTGCCCAGCACCCACATCATCTTCACCAGGGCTGCCTCCGGAAGCATATCCCCGCCCTCGATGACCCCTGCCGCAAGCAGGTCGCGCCCGGTATCGTAGACCCGGTCACAGACCCTGCCCTGCATGCACTGGGTGGTCATCACGACCAGCGTCCCGCCATCAATCAGCCGGCGCAGGGATGGGATGAGGGTTGTACTAACGTGCCCGAGACCCGTTCCTGCAAGCACGAGTCCCCTGTACCCCTCGTATGCTCCAAGAAGATCGGGAGACATCCCGGGATAGAACTGGAGGAGCCCGCAGTGCTCCTCGAGCGTGTCGCGGATGCCGGGTTTCCGGCTGCCCCGCCGTACTGCATGATCTGCAATGCTTACCTCGCCGGAAGGGTAGTTAACGGAGCCGAGGGGATCGATCCCGATGCTCCGGAATGCATCACGACGCGAGGAGTGCATCTTGCGCACCCGGGTGCCCCGGTGAATCGAACAGTAATCGTCGCAGGTGGTGGCATGCATGACAACGGCGACCTCCCCGAGATCGCTGGTTGCTGCCCTGGCTGCGCATACCGCATTCATCGCATTGTCGCTGGACGGGCGGTCAGCGGACCGCTGTGACCCGACAAAGACGATCGGGACCGGGGAGTCTATCATGAAACTGATCGCCGCCGCAGTGTATGCCATCGTATCGGTCCCGTGAGTGATGATGATCCCCGCTGCACCATTTTGGATTTCCTCATAAACCGCACGGGCAAGTTCCTGCCATATCCCCGGTGTCATATTCTCGGACAGTATGGTGGCCAGCGGGATGGTGCGGTAATGGGCAACTTTTGCCAGTTCCGGGATCGCGGTGAGGATATCCGCGGCATCGAACTGGCTGGTGACCGATCCGGTGCGGTAATCGATCCTGCTGGCGATGGTACCACCAGTAGAAACGATGGAGAGGGCCGGCAGGTCGCCCTTTTGCGGTACCTCAGGCTTCTTTAACGGTGTTTCTGCCGGGTGCCCGGAGAAGGCACAGGAAGCCGGGTTCACGCCGATATTGTAGCCCGAATCCAGTTTTACGACAGCCATCCCGTCGCGTTCGGTGATGTAGATTCCCTTCCGTGTCCTCCCACCATACGTGCATGACACGAGATCGCCGGAGGCCAGCTGCGGGCTTATGCTACCAGCCTCCGGGCCTTTGCGATGAGTTTTTCTTTTGCGGTCGATAATTTCAGGAGGCGCTGATCGATGTACGTGGAATCGAGGTCGAGGTCTTTCCTGCATTCTTCAAGGGCGATCCTGACCGCAGAGGGTGCCGGTCCCCCGGTCGCCCTGCGGAGCGCCACGGAGTACCGGACATCAAGCACCTCATCGATCACCATCTGGGTGAGACCCTTTCCTACCAGTGATATCCCCCCTGCCTCCTGTGCTGCTTCCTCGAGGGTAAGGAGCGAGAGATCGCCTTTCTGCACTGCCCTCCCGACTATGGTGTGGGCTGTGCGGAAGGGAAGGCCATAGGTCCTGACCAGCGTATCGGCAAGCTCGGTGGCGGTGGAGAACCCTTTTCCTGCCTCCTCCTTCATCCGCCCGGTATCAAAGGTGGCACTGGAGAGCATGTCGATCAGGAGGCGGAGACTCTCCTTTGCATCCCGCATCCCGCGCCAGATGTTGGGGGTGAGCTCCTGGAGGTCGCGGTTGTAACTCATGGGAAGCCCCTTGACGGTCACGAATGCACCGGCAAATGCCCCGAACACCGATCCCGACTTTGCCCGCATGATTTCCGCGGAGTCGGGGTTCTTCTTCTGGGGCATAATGGATGATGTAGAACAGAAGGCATCGTCGAGATCGACGAACTTTACAAACGAGGTGCTCCAGAGGACCAGTTCCTCGCAGAGCCGGCTGGTATTCACCATGAGGATGGAGAGGTTGGCAAGGGTCTCCAGCGCAAAATCACGGGTGGCAACTGCGTCCATCGTGTTCATAACGAGCCCGTCAAAGCCGAGCAGGCTGGCAGTATATTCCCGGCTGATGGGGTACCCGGTGGATGCAAATGCCGCAGCCCCGAGCGGGGACAGGTTCACCCGGACGTAGGCATCCCGGAGCCGGTCGAAATCCCGGGAGAATGCCTGTTCATAGGCGAGGAGGTGGTGGGCAAGTGTTGTCGGCTGGGCATGCTGCATATGGGTGAACCCCGGCATCACGATCTCGATATGGAGCCCGGCCAAGGCGACCAGCACCTCACGGACCTTGAGGAGCGCCGACATCTGCTTGAGGAGGTCCTCCCGCAGCTTGATGCGGATACAGGTTGCGACCTCATCGTTGCGTGACCGCCCCATGTGCATACGCCCGCCCGCCTCTGCACCGAGCGATTCGACCAGGAGCGATTCGATACCGGCATGGACATCCTCGAACCGGTCGTCGAACACCTCATCGGGAATTCCCTCGTCAAGGAGCTCCAGCAGGGCAGAAAGGAGCTGCTTCGCGATATCGGGGTCAATGATCTTCTGTTTTTCCAGCATCAGCACGTGAGCGATGTCAACAAGAATATCTGCGTCAGCTATACAGCGGTCTGAACGCATCGATGAGAGGAAATGCATCATCTCCCCGGTCCTCTCCCCCGAGAGACGACCCAGCCTTACCACATCTGTTCGCATCCGTTCCTCCTCCGGTGTATCTTCGTACACGTATTGGCAGTATATTGATTAAATCCACGCCTTCCGCGCCGCGAGCTCGATTGCCCGCTGGACTGACTCGCGGGGGATGATGGTTGCGACCGGGATGCGGACGAGCTGCTCGACCACGCTCGACAGGATAGGGGCTACGACAATGGCTACCGCTCCTTCCCGTTCGGCCCGGACCGCCGCCACAATCGCGTCCTCCATCGTGTGGACCGGGTATTCCCGTACCCTGACTCGTTTTGTGTCGACCTCCGCTGTTTTTTCTTCGATCGTATCAAGGACCGACCGGGCGACAATCAGGCCAATGAACTCACCTTCGGTTGTACGGTACATGAGACGCAAGGCACGGATGATCGCCCGCAGCGTTGACAAATTAGGAGACCGTTTTCCGTGCATTATCTTGTAGAGGGAGCTCTGGGCTATACCGCTTTTTTCGGATAATTCCCGGATACTGATACGGAGATCATGGTGGAGGAGCTCGTTGAGGGTCGTGACAAATTCCTCATCAGAGGCGAGTGCCGCGCGCGTAAGCCGGTCAATTGGATCCATTTGTACCATATAATTGATACAATAAGGTTAATTTATAATTAAATTTTTCGTATTGTCCATATAATGGGATAAAAATGAATAAAATGCACCATGGTAGTTGACTGGTTCATGGGACAATTATTCTCAATAATTTACCCTATAATGTAATTAAAAGAGATAAAATGATACAAAAATGTAGATAAAATGTCCTTATAGCGAAATATTAATTATCGACAGGACAACGTTCCCGTATGAAAATGCTGAAGATTCCGGCGATTGCGCTCCTCGCGATCGCCTTGCTGCTGATCACTGCCGGCTGTACACAGCCGGCGGGAACGCCTACCGCAACTCGCACGCCGGTAACCACGGCCGGCACCGAGATCGATGTCCTGTACTCCGGGTTTGGCACGATGCCGACCCTCATGGCCTCAAAACAGATCGATGCGTATATCGCATGGCAACCCTATGTCGAAGTCGCCCCGATGGCCGGGTTCGGGAAGGTCCTTTCCTATTCCGGCGAATTACCCCCGGATTCAAAATGGAAGGACCATCCCTGCTGCGTATTCGTGACCGTCACCAGCATGGAAAAGGAAAATCCTGAACTGGTCAATGCGATGACCGCCCTGATGATGCTCTCGACCGACTACATCAACACCCACCAGGATGAGTCAGGGGCGATCGTGGCGGACTGGCTCGCCGGGAAGAGCAACTTCACGTACGGCGACATCTCGGTCTCCTCCGAGCAGGCAATGACCAAAGCAATTTATACGGTAAATTTCACGAACACTCCCACGGATGCCTGGCAGAACGGCATCCTCCAGTTCATGTATGCACAGCGTGACCTTGGCGTACTCAACGGGACCCTGAAGACGGCAAGTGACGCGGAAGCAAAGTCCATCCTGTTCGACACCACGCCCTACGAGAACGCAAAACAGATGATCCAGAACAAGCATATCATCACCCCACCAAAGGCGACAAAACAGCTGGGATTCGGGTATCTCCTCTCAGACCACGACACGATGCTCTTTGTTGCTGTGAAGAAATGGCAGTACTTCAATGACACCTACGGGATCGCCCTCAAGCCACGGGACCCGACCCAGAACCGCCCCGAGATCGCTGACCTGATTGTGAACGGCCAGCCGGTCGCCGAGGTAAAGCTGATCTCGGCAGAATTCGGCGGACCGCTGATGCAGCTGGCAGCGACTAATGCAATCCAGTTCTCGATTGTCGGGAACCCTCCGGTTATTGCTACGGTCGACAAGGGTAACCCGGTCAAGATCGTCATGGCCTCCAACCTTGAAGGCTCAGGTGTCGTGGTGTCCGCGGATTCCCCGGCGCATGACTGGCCGAGTTTCTTTGCATGGGCAAAGCAGCGGGCTGATGCAGGAAAACCCCTGAGGATCGCCGACCCCGGCAAAGGATCCATCCAGGATATCCTCCTCAAATACTCCATGAAGGAGAGTAATTTATCAGTAAAAGAGGTCAATTCATAACCGATGAAAAGACCCCTGTATTTTTTTCTTCCGGTCCTTATCCTTATCACGTGGGAAATTGCCGCCACGGTGATCAATAATTCATTCATCCTTCCCCGTCTCGAATCGATTATTGCGGTCCTGATTGACCCGTTTGCTACGACCTACCTGATGGGGACGGGAAGTTTACTCGATAATGCGGAAGCAAGTGTAATCCGCATCCTGCTCGGCTTCCTGCTCGCTGCGGTCATCGCAATTCCCTTGGGCATCGGCATGGGACGGTCGGAATTTGTCCATGAATTTTTTGATTCCACGATACAGGTGCTCCGCCCGATCCCCCCCCTTGCATGGGTGCCCCTCGCCCTCGCCTGGTTCAAAATCGGCCTCGTCTCGATTGTATTTATCATCTTTATCGGGGCATTCTTCCCGATCCTGCTCAACACGATCGACGGTGTCAGGGGGATCAAGAAGACGTGGGCTGAGGTCGCGATAAACCTTGGCGCCCGTGAACGGCAGCTGATGGCAAAGGTGATCCTTCCCGGCGCCGCACCGACCATCTGGACCGGGCTACGGGTCGGGTTCGGCGTCGCATGGATGTGCGTTATCGCGGCGGAATGGCTCCCGGGTACGACCCAGGGCCTGGGATACCTGATCCTGTATGCCTACAACTTCGGGCAGATCAACGTGGTGGTCGCAGGAATGGTGGCGATCGGAATCATCGGGATCTCCTTCGACATCCTCTTCCGGGGCGTTGAGAGAAGATGGTTCGGGTGGCGGTCCCTCGAGCGATGAATGAGCGAATAGCATGAACCTTACGATCAGGAACGTCTCAAAGACCTTCACCTCGGAAAAAGGTGAGAAGGTCGAATCGTTGTCCTCCATCAACCTCGATATTGAAAACCAGGAGTTCATCTGCCTGCTCGGGCCTTCCGGCTGCGGCAAGACCACCCTGCTCAGGATTATCGCCGGCCTGGACCAGGCAAGCACCGGGACGGTGGAGCTCGGCGGAACCCTGATAGACCGCCCCAACCCGCAACTCGCCATGATCTTCCAGGAATATTCCCTGTATCCCTGGAGGACGGTTGTCGACAATATCGGGTTCGGGCTGGAGATCAGGAAAGTCCCTGCCCGGCGAACGTCACACTGCCGTGAAAAAATATATTGAGATTGTCGGTCTCCAGGGGTTCGAGAACAGCTACCCGTACCAGCTCTCAGGTGGAATGCGCCAGCGGGTAGCCGTTGCCCGTGCACTTGCTATAGAACCCTCGATCCTTCTCATGGACGAACCCTTCGGAGCACTTGATGCCCAGACCCGGAACCTGCTGCAGCACGAACTTCTCAAGATCTGGGAGAAGACAAAGAAGACCATCCTGTTTGTTACCCACAGCGTGGATGAGGCCGTATTTATGGCAGACAGGATCGTTGTCCTGACCCCGCGTCCCGGAAGCATCTGCGAGGTTATATCGGTCAATAGTCCCCGCCCACGGGACCGTACCAGCGTGGAGTTTGCCAAGGTGCGGCGCTATGTCCTTGACCTGATCAACCAGCCGAAATGTACTCTCCAGTAAGGTTTAATACGCTCCATCTCCATTTTATAAAAGCAGTTTGTGAAGCGTACCGGCATGAATATCTGATACTATCTGGATATTAACGCCCGCTTTTAGTAATATTTCACAGGAGCAGAACGCGATGGTCAGAAAACCGGCAAAGATGTACAGGAGCATTTCCAAGAAAGCCTACACGCGACGCGAATATATGGGCGGTGTTCCGGGGAGCAAGATTGTTCAGTTCGAGATGGGAAACCTGTCTCAGGAATTCCCGACAGAGGTCGACTTGGTTGTTGAAGAGGCCTGCCAGATCCGGCACAGCGCCCTCGAGGCCGCACGCATTACCGTCAACCGCCGGCTGATGAAGGAGGTCGGGCGGTCCAACTTCCATTTTAAGGTCCGGGTCTTCCCTCATCACGTCCTGCGTGAGAATAAGCAGGCGACCGGTGCCGGTGCTGACCGTGTCTCCGAAGGCATGCGTCTTGCATTTGGCAAGGCGGTCGGCACCGCTGCACGGGTCGATCCAAACCAGAAAATCATGACCGTCTACTCTACCCCCCAGTACCTCGACAAGATCAAGGATGCCCTGAACCATGGCGGTCACAAGCTCCCGACTCCCTCCCACCTGAAAGTGAGCACGATTAAGGTCAGCGGCAGGATCGTCGCGGCACCCAAGCTTGTCGGTGAGCGGGTTGTGGAAGCCCCGAAGGTTGAGGAAGTTGCCGAGGAACCTGCGAAGGCCGAGGCACCGGTAAAGGGCGGTAAGGGAGCGGCCAAAGGGGCAGAGGCACCGGCAAAGGGCGGCAAGGGACCAGCAGCCGCACCGGCGAAGGCTGCAGAGCCGGCAAAGGCCGAAGAGAAGAAGGGCCCGGCTCACGGCCCGTCTCATGGCAAGGGCGGCAAAGACAAGAAGTAATTTTTTTCCGGTTCTTTCTTTTTTTAAGAATATACAATTGACTGTGATTTTTTTAATTACCAGTCTTCTCACTTACAAATGAATAAAAAATAACCGTGGTTGAGCTATTAAAAAATAAACAATGCAAAAAACCCCGAAAGCAACAATTATAATAATTACAATTTGCTCCCAAAAGGGCAATCCTGCAAAAAAACCAAAGATATGACCGTCACGCCGTGCCATGCTTAACAATATTTCACGGTACAAATATCACTTGTGATTTTTATTTCTGGCGATTTATCCCAATTCTCACTTGAACTAAAATGTCTCTTTTTTTAAAAAATACAACACAATTAAGTGTGATTTTACATAAAAAAATAAATCCAGTTTGTAATTTTTTTCTGCTCTGTAGAAAACCTCCACGATGAGAAATTGTAAGAACCTGTGAAGGTTACAGACAATCATTTTTCCAGCGATTTCCTTCATCTGAATTAGGAATCTTCGTGCTTTGAGATCCCCGCCGAACTTTCTTTTCAGGACGGAGAATTTATTTTCGACGAGTTGTCGTCTTGGATAAACTATGTCATTGAACTGACAAGCCATTTCCTGACGGTAAGTACCCCCAATAATCTCATTATTCCAGGAGCGGATCGGGATAACTGAATTGGCATGAAGGTCTTCCCGGATCAATCGATGAATCGCTTCAGAATCGTATCCTTTGTCCATGACGTAGCAATCAGACTTCCGGGTTTTATGACATTGTCGGAGTAATTTCTCGGCATGCCGGGTATCATGGACCCGGCTTTTCGAGGCAACGAATCCGGTAATTACCTGTTGATCGGTATCAACCGAGATCGAAGTTTTGAGGAAATGTTTTCGAATTTTACCGGTTCGTTCTGAGAAATAATGGCTGCAATATCCGCTGGTAAATCCTGATGAATCGATAGCAGTTATGGGAATATTTTCGTCGGTGGAGTAAAACAGGTTCACCGTTTTTCTGAAGGTGAACCGAAGATAGAGAGATTTTATCCGGCAGAGAAATTTCTGGAGTGTGGTGAAATGGGGTACTATTGAGAGATCAAGTATCTCCTGAATTCGTCTCCATATCTCCGACATCTTCGATGAATTCCCGGTAGTGCTGGTTCCGGTAATCCTTGAACAGAACAAGGACGAGAAGCTGATGTTGGGTGTAGATCTTCTTTGAATATTTGCAGGAATACGGATTGAGATGAGTTGACTTGACAACGGAAATGGCTGTCTGGATAAACCTGATATTCCGGCTTGCTGATCTCTTAATTGTCTCCTTACATTTTGTGCACACATCAAGGTAAGGAGACACTGTACCTTAGATCTTTCGGTCGTCGGTACAACCGTTTTTCAGATCAGGATTTCTACAGAGCATTTTTTTCATTTCTTCAATGTTTAAAATAGAATCAGATTTCCTGTGAATACTTCGGTGAGAATTTGCTCAGACGGGAACAAGATCTGTTCTCGGAGTTATCTGACGGATTTTCATACATGGTGTCCCATCGCTTGTAATTATCCCCTATTTTAATATCGCCTTTGCCATTGTCGGTTTTTTTCCGGTGATAACTATGTTCGAATACAAGAAACCTTATTGTGGGCCTGCGACCAACAGGCAACCCATGCTGACGTATCTTCAGATTATCGCCGGTATATGGATTGTCTTCATGGCATTCGTCTACATCCCTTCACTCTTTTTCAGGGCTCCGATTGAGCGGATATCGTCCCGGTATGTCCGGAGATCGATCATCATCGCCATAGTAGTCCTAATCCTCTTCATTATCCTTGCAAGGTACGAATCCTATACCCTTATTCTCCGTATAATCCCAGATTCCCAGCTCGCCGGGATCACCGGGATCGTTCTCACCATTGCCGGGCTCGGGTTTTCCGCCTGGGCACGGCTTCACCTCGGCAGGTACTGGAGCAGCATGGTGATGGTCAGGATCGGTCACCGGATCATTAAGACAGGGCCCTACCGGATCGTACGAAATCCGATGTACACAGGACTTTTCATCGCATTCGTGGGTGCCGCCATCGTAATCGGTGACCTGGTAGCGTTTGTCGCCCTTGGTATTGGTATCGTTTCTGTCTGGATCAAAATAAAGGCCGAAGAAGAGATCCTGACTGAAAAATTCGGGGAGGAATATCTGCAATACAAACGGGATGTAAGGGCGGCGATTATTCCATGGATTGTCTGAACAATTTCTTCCCGTTCGTGGGCAGGCAGGATAGATAAACCTTCATACAATTTTCTCCACTTTTTGTTACATTTTAAAAAAACGAATTAAAAATAGTATAAAAATTCACTTAATCTCTATCCTTTCCCCTGTCTCCAGGTAGTGAACATTCTCGGCAATCTTGCAGGCATGATCCGCACATCGTTCGAGGTACCGGGCAACCATGATATAGTGAGTGCACCGTGAGATATTTTTCGGGTCTTCCATCATGTAGGTGATTCCCTCCCGGAAGATCGAATGTCGTAATGCATCAACCGTATCGTCCCGGGCTGAAAAGCCCTCTATAAGGGTGAGATTGTCAGACTCATATGCTGCAATCGCATCATCCACCATGTCGATCACAAGGTCTGCCATGTGCGGAATGCTCATCAGGTTGGCTATATGGGGCTTATCCGAGATTTCTTTTACAATTTTTGCAATAACCTTTCCGTATCGTCCGATCCTCAAAGATGCGTTAATCACTTTCAGGGTACAGGCAATGAACCGCATATCCTTAGCCATCGGCTGGTAGAGGGCGATCAGGTGGTAACAATGCTCTTCCAGGTTCACCTCATTGTCATGGATCTCGCCTTTTCTTGAAATCACAGATTCTGCAAGCGTTGGATCCTGCCGGATAAGTGCATCAACTGAAGAGCGGAGCATGTCACGTCCCAGGTGTGCCATTCCAAGAGTGTCCTGTCTCAAATTCTGGAGTTCTGTGTGAAATTTTTCTGCCATGTATCTTACCTACCCGAACCGACCGGTAATATAATTCTCGGTCAGTTCTTCATGGGGGTGTTCGAAGATCTGGACGGTTTTTCCGCATTCGATGAGTTTTCCTAGGTACATGAACCCCGTGAAATCACTCACCCGTGCTGCCTGCTGCATATTGTGAGTGACGATGATGACCGTATAGTCCTTTTTGAGCAGATCGATAAGGTTCTCTATCTTTGCTGTCGCGATAGGGTCGAGCGCGGAGCAGGGCTCATCCATCAGGATCACCTCCGGCTCAACAGCGAGAGTGCGGGCGATGCAGAGTCGTTGCTGTTGACCGCCTGACAGGCCAAGCGCCGAATCATTAAGACGGTCTTTCACCTCGTCCCATATCGCAGCGTGGTGAAGGCTCCGCTTAACGATCGTATCGAGCTCAGCTTTATCCTTCACACCATGTATCCGGGGGCCGTATGCTACGTTCTCATAGACGGATTTAGGAAAAGGATTGGGCTTCTGGAAAACCATGCCCACCTTTTTCCTGAGCATAACCACGTCGGTGCCGGGTTCATGGATGTTCTTATCATCGAGGGTAATCTCACCGGTGATCTTTACGTGATCGATCAGGTCATTTAACCGGTTGAAACACCGGAGCAGTGTTGACTTCCCGCAGCCGGAAGGACCGATCAGGGAAGTCACCCGGTTCTTTGGGATTTTCATGGAAACGGACTCAAGTGCACGTTTCTCATTATACCAGAGATTCAGATTGTTCGTGGAAATAATGGTGGTTTCAGACATGTTATCCCCGTACCCTACGGTGGAAATGATTTCGTACGATGATTGCGACCGAGTAAAATCCTACAACCAGGAACAAAAGAACCAGTGCGGTACCATATTTATTCGTCGATGCGCCAGGAACATTCGTTGCCAGGATAAAGAGGTGGTAGGGCAGTGCCATCACCGGCTGGAAGACAGAATCCGGCAGGAAACGGGACGAGAAGATTACAGCAGTGAACATGATCGGTGCGGTTTCTCCGGCTGCTCTCCCGATGGAGAGAATCGCTCCCGTTACAATACCCGGTACTGCCGGTGGGAGGACTACCCTGCTGATCGTCTGCCATCGGGTAGCACCGAGTGCAAGACTGCCTTCCCGCAATGAGTGCGGGATATTTTTTAATGATTCTTCCGTCGTGCGGATTACGGTTGGCAGCACCATAAGGGCAAGCGTGATCTGCCCGGCAAGCATCGAGACGCCGACCTTAAGATACAGCACGATGAATGCAAACCCGAACAGGCCAAAAACAATTGAAGGAGTCCCATTGAGCAGGTCAACACCGGTCCTGATGAGCCGGGTGATGCGTCCTTCTTTCGTGTATTCTACAAGGTATAGTGCCGCCCCCACACCGAGAGGCAGCGCGATTGCAATCGCACCCAGGACGAGGTAGAGCGTGCCGATAATTGCCGGGAAAATTCCTCCGGCCCTGCCAAGATCCTTCGGCGGCTGGGTCAGGAATTCCCACGAGAGTGCCGGCAGACCGTTTATAACGATATCCTGGAGGATAATGACGAGGATGGCGAGCACAATGATTGTCGCTGCAATAATGAAACCAAATGAGACCATCTCGATATGCTGCCTAGAGAGACGGTCCCTGCAGAAGTACCAGTGCACCGCAGGCCAGAACGACGAGCGCTGCAAGCCACAAGGGAGTTGCTGCGAACAGGAAAATGAGTACCATCAAAACGCCGGTGATTTTAGCAAACCGCAGGAGTAAATTCCTGGTATGAGAAGATACGAGAGGTTTTCCTGTAGTCCCGCGTGTCCCTCTCTCCTTCAGACGGTGCAGGATCGCCACGGCTGACAGATTAATGATGAGGGTAATAATGAGCAGGACGACTGCAACACCGAACAGGGCACTGTAGTGATCGCTGCCGACTGCTACCTCGCCCATTTCAATACCCAGGGTTGCGGTTAGCGTCCTCAGGGGCGAGAGAATGTTCCAGATCGGGTCCGGGATGATCGCCGCGTTCCCGGCAACCATCAGGACGGCCATGGTCTCACCGATTGCCCTGCCAATGCCAAGAATGATAGCTGCGGCGATGCCGGACAAGGCTGCGGGAACAAGGACCCGGCTGATAGTCTGCCACCGTGTTGCCCCGATGGCAAGTGAACCTTCCTCATATTCACAGGGTACTGAACTGATAGCGTCCTCTGAAACACTGATGATCGTGGGAAGTGCCATGATCCCGAGGAGGACTGACGCTGCCAGCCATGTCTCGCCCGTGGGAATGTCAAAGGCTACGCGGATAAAACTGGTGAGTACGATGAGCCCGAAAAATCCGTACACGACCGAGGGTATACCGGCGAGGAGTTCGACTGCCGGTTTCAGAACTTGTTTTACCCGGGGGGGAGCGAGCTGTGAAATGTAAATTGCGCAGCCGATAGAAAGCGGGACAGCAAAGACCATTGCCCCGAGGGTAACGAGAAGAGTGCCGACGATAAGCGGGAAGATACCATAGAGCGGTACAACTGCAGTCGGGGCCCATGATACGCCGGCCAAGAACGCGGGTAGGCCAACCTTCTCAAAGATTACGTACCCGTCTCGTACCAGGAACAGAAGGATAAATACCACGACAATAACGGCAAAGACGGCGGTGAAGAAGAGTACGGTTTTTATTGCCAGCTCTTTCACCAATGATAACCGGGCTTTGCTTTCGGAGGAGGTTGGGATCCCCTTCATTTCTTTCATGAATTTCACCATGTCCGCCCTCCCTTACCTGAAAAAAATTTGTAGTGTTCCTTTTTCCGGTGATATTCAGTTGAGTGTCACGTAGCCTTCATCAGCGACAATCTTCTGGCCCTCCGGGCTGAGGATATACCTGATGAAGTCCCCGGTAAGTCCGCCCGGCTGACCATTGGTGATAACATATAAATCCCGGGAAATCGGGTACGTCCTGGTTTTTACATTATCGATCGTGGGTCCGACAATCTTCTGGGCATTATACCAGACAGGCAGGGCTTTGACATCTTTACTTACGAATCCGATCGAAACGTAACCGATTGAACCGGGAGTCTGTGCAACGGTCTGGACAACGGCTCCATTGGAGTTCTTTTCCAGCATCCTGTTCACCGGTGTTGCCTTGAGCAGGACTGTTTCGTCGAAATACGTGCGGGTACCGGATGCGCTGTCACGGCCGATAATTACTATCTGGTTATTGGTGCCCGGAACATCCGCACCGGTAATCTGGGTCCATTTGGTAATATTTCCAAGGTAAATCCCTTTCACTTGGTCAAGTGTTATGTACTGGATCTCGTTTTCCGGGTTCACAATAACCGCAATTCCATCCTGTGCGACAGTGGTAACAACAAAACCGGGATATCTGGCCATCTCATCTTGAGTCACTTCCCGGGATGTCATACCGATATCGACAGTCCCGGCCCCGATTGCCTGGATACCAACACCGGATCCACCTCCGGATACCTGGATGTCTGCATCCGGGTGTGCTGCCATATACTGGTCAGCTGCCTTCTGGACAATCGGCAATACGGTGGTCGAACCACTGATCCTGATTGTCTGCTTCGGTCTGGTTGAGACCGGGGCTGTTGTCGTGACCGGCGCCGCTGCGGTTGGTACCGTTGCCGGGGTTGTTGAAACAACAGTGGGTGGTGCAGTCGGGACCTGAGTAGTCTGTGTTCCGTTGCCTGTACAACCTGCAGCAAACGTCAGCACCACTACCGCGACAATGCTGAGGATGACGAATACATACGAACTAATTTTTCCTTTCATGGTGTTCATCTGGTAATGAACGGGAAGAAATATATCCTTTTTCGACAGAGAATATAGACATATATATTTCTATCAGAGAACACTAGAGGTATACAGAAAGTTATCACAGCCTGGGTGGATTACCATGGAACTCCGGAAAGTCCAGTTTACGGGTGGATCTTCGTATGTACTTACGTTGCCAAAGGAATGGATCGATGCACAAAACATCAAGAAGAATGATTCGCTCGGTGTGGAGGTCCAGCCGGATGGCACGCTTCTTATTACCCGATCAATCGATCAGGAACGGACCCAGAAAACAAAAGAGTTTGACCTGGCTGGTATCACCGAACCGGCCTACCTTTTCCGCCTGCTGATTGGGGCATATATCTCCGGCTATTCCTCTATTGTCATTCACTCACAACAACGAATGCCACCGTTTGTCCGTGAAGTGGTCCGGGATTTCACCCAGATGACCATCGGGCAGGAAGTAATCGAGGAGACTGATACCGAGATCATGTTGAAGGATCTTCTGAATCCTGCCGAAATGCCCTTTGATAACACGATCAAGCGGATGTTTATGATCGTCAAAGCGATGCATGAGGATGCGATTTCCGCTCTTCGTTCGCAGAACCAGACTCTTGCCAACGATGTCACTGCCCGGGACAATGATGTCGACCGGCTCCACTGGCTGATTGCCCGGCAGACAAACATGATCCTTTCGAATGCGACCCTTTCCCGAAAAATGAACGTTTCACCTGTAATGGCACTCCACTATTTTACCATAAGCCGGATTATTGAACGAATCGGGGACCATGCAGAACGGATTGTCTCGATCGCACGGCCGATTCTTTCCCGGAAGATAGATCCGGAGATCCTCGGTAAAATTGCACAAGCAAGTGAACTTTCGATAGGAATATTTGACCGGAGTATCGTTTCATTTTTTAATAATGATATGAAAAAGGCGAACCACACTATTGAATCGATGCGTGTTCTCAAAACCCTGAGCGAGGAGATTAATTCAATAGTTCTCAGGCAGGAAACTGCTGATGCTATAGCACTCGGGTATATCAATGAAAGTGTGAAAAGAGCGGGTGAATACGCCGCTGATATTTCTGAGAATGTAATCAATTATCTTGTCGAAGAAGACCGATCTCCGAAGAAAAAGAAATTAAAATTATAATTGAAGGAATTTAATTTTGCTGTCTCCCTGGTCTTTGTTTGGTACAAGTGAACTTAGGATGCCAACCCCCGCCGGCGTATCAACGCCACCTTGGGGTCATTTGATCCCCAGTGCCGCTCTTCCTCTCTGATGGGTCATATTCATGCAATCTGGTTCTCTTGTCATCAATCATGTCGCCTGGAATGACCCTATCTAATATTTTATATGTTTATTTGATATAGGCTGGAGAGGTGAAAAAGTGAAAAAACTACTTTGCGCAATGATCATCGTTTCTGTGATCTTTTCGGTAGCAGGAGTAATGGCCGAGGACAACGGAGGCGGCAGCGGGAGTTCAGATTCCGGGTCCGGTTCTTCTTCGGGGAGTTCGGATTCGGGAAGCAACAGCTCGGGTATGGACCATATGGGCACTTCGGGGGATACCTCGGGGTCCTCTGCTGATCATTCGCCTTCAGGGTCAGCTTCAGTAACCTCTGCGGGTACCAGCAAGGATACATCGGGTTCAAAGGACTCCGGGTTATCGTCCTTATTGTCATCGTCCAGTCCTGATATGACCACATCGGATTCATCCAACCAGTCATCGCCCGACCCGGCAGAGGTTGAGATCGAGCATGGGATAACGAATATTACTGCCCGTGAAGACGCACAGATGAGTGCCCTGAATGCAGAGCATTCATCGCACACGGTAGATCCTGCTATGCAGTCCAGCATGGTAGCAACCGTCGCAACAAACAGCCTCTCCTCCCTTTCAACGGTACCGGGGGATACGGCTTCGGAGCTTGCAGAAGAAGCAGCAACGATCCAGGATTCCCTGAGTCATCTCTCGGCATCCGAGACGGCGATTCAGGCCCGGAGCGGGTTCTTCACGACCCTCTTTGGCGGTGACACTGTCGCTGCATCGAACATTGAGACCGAGGTATCCAGCGACATGGCTGCCCTCGATGCAATGGACAAACTCATCAACGATCCCACGGTAAGCCCGTCCCTGAAGGCATTTACCCTCCAGCGGGAAGCGACAATCCGGGCGGAACTCGATCGGTTGAACGGTGTTGCCTCGGCTGAGATGCAGAAGAAGGGGTTGTTTAGTGGGCTGTTCGGGAAGTAAAATTTTTTTATAAAACCGATCGGGGAAATTCTATCCAGATAATAGGATCTTACTCAAACTTTCTTTACACTGTTTTTGAAAGTGTGACTTAGTTCTCAATCCTTCGAATTCTGGGAAGCCATTGTGGAAAAAGGAGAATATCCAGAATAAATTATGATTTTTCTAGGGAATTTCTTTGAGTGTCTTCCTGACTTCCGACTGGAGATCGTTGGGCAGGGCCAGACAGACTGAGGATACTCGGGAGAACCTCTTTCATTGTTTCCCTGCCTTTTTTTGTGGAGGTGAACTCACAGATTCCCTTCTTGCCCTCGGGTGATGAGAGATAATCCTGGATCATTTTCTGTCCCGGCTGCGATGCAAGGTACGAGGTGATCATTTGTTTCATGGGATCGTAGGATGCCAAACGGTGCCTCCTAAATTTCTTAGGTACTTTAACCGGCATTGAGTATAAAGGAACGGAAAGGGGGATGGTACCTGTATGGTTGGGTTACCATTATTGAGTGGTGCGGATGCATGGGATAGCCGGGATGGTTTTGAAAAAAAAGAAGATTCGAAACGCTCCTCGTATTTGCATCTTTGCGTCGATGCACTTGTAATACAACGAATCTGAAAAAATTAAAAAATTAATTGCTGTTTTTAATTCGTAAGAAAATATAAAATTATATCTACCAGAATTGGTGAACTAATGATTTAGGTGAATTATCTTGCTGTCCGTTCTGTTGGTAGACGATGAGCCTGCATTGCTGGATGTGCTGAAACCGTTCATTGAACGATCCGGTGAAATGAGTGTTCACACCGCACAATCAGCAACCGAGGCACTTAAGATTCTGCCAGAAAAATCTTTTGATGCTATTATTGTGGATTATGATATGCCTGAGATTAACGGCATCGAGTTCTTAAAAATTCTCCGTTCTAACGGGGATACCACCCCCGTTATCATCTTTACCGGTGTCGGTCACGAGCGCACGGCAATCGAAGCAATAAATTATGGTGCAAATTTTTTCTTACAAAAAGACGGAGACCCTCAGAAGCAGTTCCATGAGCTGTGCGACATGCTTAGAACAGCCGTAGAAAGCAGATATATCGGAAAAAAACTGGGTACAACCAGTAAAATCGTATCTGATATGATCAATTTTTCCTTACATCCGTGTTTTGCTATTGATCGTGAAGGGAAAGTTGCAGCATGGAATACTTCAATGGAACAGCTAACGGGTACGCTGGCAAGTGACATAATGGGGAAAAACGATTATCTTTACGCAATACCTTTTTTCGGAACCAAGAGAAAAATGCTTGTGAACCTCGTATTTGAACCGGAAGAGGAGATTAAACGTTACAAGTATAAGATCATCAGCAGGGTCGCAAAAGGCCCGGTGGTCGCGCTAACCAAGGGGTTAAAAAAGGATGGAAGTGAATGGACGCTCTGGTCAAAAGCTATGCCGGTTTATGATATGCAGGGAAATTTTATTGCGTCTGTCGGAATTGTTCGTGATGTCACCGCCACAGTCGAGGATATCATGATCAATGATGAAACCAGGGATGCCCTTGAACATAAGACAGGGGCTGAATACCCCCGAACGTCAACATCGGCGGGGTTCTTCAGTAAGATTCTCAGCAAATCATCGGATAAAGTGTCCTCATATTACAAAGAGGGGGTTAACCTCTACACGGCGGAAAAAAAATACCCCGAAGCGATTGCCGCCTTCAATAAGGCACTGGAAATTGATGATAAACTTCCCCTGGTATGGAATGACCGCGGACTCTGTTACCGGGAAACGGGGGATTATTCCAGTGCGCTTAAATCATTATCGCGTGGAGTTGAACTTGCACCGGATAACCCGGAACTCCTTTTCAATCTCGGAGAGATTCTTGAAATGATCGGGATCCAGAATATGAGTAACAAATATCTGGATTCGGCAATTCAGACATTTAAGATTGTGACTAATCAGATGCCAAACAATGCTGATGCTTGGAATCATATTGGCATCTGTTATAAAGAGAAGGGACAAATTGAAGATTCCAAATTTTACTTTGATCGTGCCAAGAATCTTCATTTCCGGAATGAGCATACTCCCATCAAACCAAAGCGAGATGTTTGATTTTCGATAACACTTCAATTTTATGCTCAGTTTTTTCAGGTGCTTCCTTCCGGTAACAATTTTTTTCACTAACTTTAGGTAAGGAACATTTTATGTACCTTCCAGAAACCAATAAAATCGTCCGGTTAGCCCGAATATCCCTGTTGTGCCTTCCTTTTCCTTAATTTTTTATGTTATAATAACAGCCCATATCCTTTCACGAGTCATGCTGGTATGTCAAAGGGGCACCGGCGACAATGGAGAACTGGGGAACATGAACAAGACGAGAACGAAGAGAGGAATGAAACATGAACGAACTATCTGAAAACAAAGTTGAGAACGAGGAGCCGGGCCCGGCTGGGTCCGGTGAACAAGGGCCCGGGCAAAATTCCCCGGAACCGGGAAATGGCCGGACAGCGAAACGCACGAAGACCGCCCCGCCACTTGTCGAGCGGGTGACGGCCCTGAGGGGACAGGGTATTCAGCCCCTAATGATCCAAAGAACACACTCCGTCGCCAGACCCAGGCAGGCATCTACAGTAAGGGTGCCGAGGTCCCGTACGTGAAAATGGAGGCAGCTGCCCGCGACCTTGTCTGCTCCTTAATGGAGCGGCAGGACCGGATGAATGAAGAGATCTTCTTTAGCTCAATGATCTCGCGTTCCGGATCGGGGATCTCGAAGAGGATCGTCCGGCTCCAGGAAGCACTACCGGAGACACTCCATGATCCGGGGGCGAAGGCCGGTTAGGGCACTTGATGAAACTGTGGAGATTGTCGGCCGGCGCGGGAGCGTGGAGCAGGTAACCGGTACACGTGCCTGTGCATGCGATTTCATCATCATCGAGCCGGACCGGAACGTGTTTGTGAAAGTGAAACGTTCTCGGGCACCGTTCACGTATACACGGGAGGTCATGAACCGCTGCCAGCGCGAGATCGCAAGCCTTCACCAGGTGCCCCTGACAAACGGGACCTTCCGGGAATTCTGGGTCCGCTCTCCCCACGGGACATGGCAGTTCTTCCTGGTAAGGAATGATTCCGTGCAGGAGATCCCGGCTGATGGCGTAGATATCCGCCTGAATCCTTTTCAGTACCGTCAGTGGACCAGTCCGGCACTCCTGCTGACGGTACAGATGACCCCCTATCTCCGCTGGAGAATGGGGATTAATACCTTTTTTGGCCCCCCCTGGAGTGTATCCCTATTTGGGCAATCAGGCCCCTCTATAGGCTCCGTTTACCCATTTTGAAGATTTTTTTTGTGATATATCTGCAAAAAACCGTACACTTTTACACACTTTTTTCAGGATACGCGATTTACGTGAGATTTAAGGCAAACAGGGTAATATTCCTGGAGTTATAAAACCCTAACAGACCCTATTGGGAGGCAAAAACGGGAGGGCAGAGGGGGGTAGCACGGTCGTGGGGAACAGAAGGGCTCTAATGGGTGTTGCTATGGGTGCTCCCGAATCAACTACCGCCGAAACTTTCTTTTATTAAAATAGGGGAAAAATTGAGGTTCTAATGGTTACCCATTGTATTTTTCACCTTATTTTTTCCCGCAAGCACTTTTGAGATGCCAAGCATAATCCCAAAGGCCAGCAATGTCCCGACTACAATGGGAATGATTCCACCCACCGGGCCAAGTGTTTCCCCCAGTGAGTAATCAGGCATTGGTGATTCATATGAGAATTTTCCGGTTATGTCTTCATGAATCTCAGCATCTGCCGGAGTATCGCCAGTAAGCGTTTTCTGTCCCTGTACCGATCAAGGCAGTACTCTCGAGTCCATCCGGATCTCCAGACGCCAGGAAGACTGCTATTACGCCGATGAGAAGAGCAACAATGAGGCCGGCAATAAGAAATGTTTTGTTATCCATTACCCGTTCACTCCTTGTGCTGTTATCGTGGCAATTTTGAAATCTACAATATCCGGGCGAGCGGTCACAATGAGACGTATCGCAATCACGGTTACGAATGCTTCAATGATGCCAATAACAGCATGGTACAGCCCCATCGCAATGAGCCCCTCGCGAAGCGGGAACGTGCCGGCAAAGTACATTTCAAATGCAGCGGCAAGTGCAGGGATAAAACAGGCAAGCCAGGCCGCCAGCGGATCCGGCAATATTTACGTTTCTGGTAACTGACATCAGTCCTTTAAAGCTGTAGAAACCGACAAAACCCCCAATCACGCCCATATTCAGAATGTTGGCACCCATCGTAGTGATCCCGCCGTCGCCAAATAATACGCCCTGAACAATGAGTACGAGGATAAGAATGAAAACAGCGGCAAACGGTGAGCCGAGAATGATTGCTGCAAGTGCCCCCCCGACAAGGTGTCCGCTTGTTCCCATCGAGACCGGGAGGTTAAATGACTGGAGAGCAAAGACACCGGCTGCCAATACTGCGATTAACGGAATCTTCTCTTCGCTCATTTCTTTTCTTGCCCAACGAAGGGCCAGCGCTACAAATACCAGGGCGATAATCCAGTAGATTACTCCCTGCCAGATAGGAATGAATGCGTCAGGAATATGCATTGTCTCACCATACATTGTTATTACTTTTATGAATTATTGTAACACTAATGTAGTTAAAAAATATTACTATTTGATATTTTTTCCAACATTCTAGAGGATTTCTCAGAACTTTGGAAGAGTTGACCATCCTATAAAAGGTCTGGAATTGAAAGATTGAACACCTCGTGACCCGGTCTTGCCCCATCTTTTTTACCTACCAGAAACCGACTATGGGGTATAAAAAATCAGGATTTTACCGTCATAATGTTTGAACAAAAAGGGCAACCATGGCGAAGATCTCAATAGAGTTTTTTTATTTTTCTTACGTCTACAATGAGGTATTTAAAAAAAAGTTCAGCAATTGCCTGGTTCCTAAAGTATGCTGCAGGAACAAAGACCGGGTTCTCGGCCTGCGTTTCTTTCCCCATCACTATGCTTCCCCCGCTTCTCAGTATATATGAATGAAGAGCACCGGATAACAATCCCCTCTGGCTATCCCTTACCGATGCCACCTTCCGGGAGAGTATCCCGGAAGGGTCAATCCGGGCCCCTCTATAGGCTCCGTTTACCCATTTTGAAGATTTTTTTGTGATATATCTGCAAAAAACCGTACACTTTTACACACTTTTTTTCAGGATACGCGATTTACGTGAGATTTAAGGCAAACGGGGTAATATTCCTGGAATTATAAAATCCTAACAGACCCGATTGGGAGGCAAAAACGGGAGGGCAGAGGGGTCCAGCACGGTCGCGGGGAACAGAAAGGCTCTAATGAGTTTTGCTGTGGGTGCCCTGGGATCGGGTGACTGACGACGGAGATCTGGCCGAAAAAGATGGAAGAGCGAAACTTTGTGGTTCCCGGGATAGACACCAGAAAATGATCCCGTATTCGCGTTTTATGGGGAGGAAAAAGGTGGGCGGAGGTGGGATCACGTCTCTGAAATTACATAACGTGGAACACATAACGGAGAAGGCCAACAATAATAAAAATGATCGCTATCAGGATTCCTATCCCGGTAAATAAATAGTAAAAATCAATTATCCCCCCGCCGGGTACTGGTATATTCAATTCTGTTCCTGTGGTTTTAGTCTCTTCCTCCCCTGAAACTTTAGATTCAACTTTACCTGATGACCTGGATTTTTTTGCCATGATATTGTTCACCGTGATATGCTCTATGAAGCCGATTCTACATAGCATTTACCCTCAGGAATGATCACCGAATTGCTGCCTCCCTGTCAGGCGGGGTTAACAGGGCAGGGCTTCTTCTTGATTTTTCAACCGTTTATTGTGAGGTGCTAAAAAAATTTCAGCGGTCACCTGGCTCCCGGGTTCCTGCAGGACTGGAAAGCGGATTCTCTGCCCGGGGGGTTCCCGATCCCTATATTATCCTGCCCTTCTTTACTATACTTGCATGAAGACTCCGGACGATATCGCGATCCATGCCTCACTTGCCGATGCCACCTTCCGGGCATACCGTGAGGCCGTCATCCGCCTCCCGCCGGATGTGCTTAAGGTCATCAGGAGAGCAGCTGAAGCAGAGACCAGCCCGGTGGCCCGGGGGGAGTTTGCCAATATCCTGAAAAATATCGAGGTGGCTGACCAGCTCGGGGTGCCCCTCTGCCAGGACACGGGCATCCCGGTCGTCTACCTCACCATCCCTCCCGAATGTCCCGCTCACGCAGTCCCTGTACGATGCGGTTGCCACGGGTGTCCGGCGGGCAACAACAGGAAGTCCCGCTCCGCCCCAATGTCGTGGATCCCCTGACCCGGCAGAACACGAAGGACAATACGGGTGCAGGGATACCGGCCGTTCACGTGAGACCCGGGGATACCTTCACCGTCACCGTCCTCCCCAAAGGTGCGGGGGCCGAGAACAGCTCCCGTACCAGCGATGCTCCTCCCCTCGCACGTGTACGGCATTGAAGGGTTCGTGGTCGAGACGATGCTCCACGCGGAGGGAAAGCCCTGCCCGCCGGTCTTCCTCGGCGTCGGTATCGGGGGCACTTTTGATCTTGCCGCTGCGCTTGCCAAGGAGGCACTCCTCCTCCCGGTCGATACCATGACGGCGTTCGAGGAGCAGATCTGCACCTCGGTCAACAAGAATCGGGATCGGGCCGATGGGGCTCGGCGGGGACTTCACGGCCCTTGCAGTCAAGGTGAAGACGGCCGGCTGCCACACGGCCTCGCTCCCGGTCGCCGTCAATGTCCAGTGCTGGGCGAACCGTCATGCAACAGTGGAGGTGAAACGGTGAGTACACCGCCGTCCAGCTCCACACCCCGCTTGGCGAGGAGGTCCTCTGCCCTCTACGCCGGGGACCATGTCGAGCTTTCGGGCATCGTCTATACTGCTCGGGACGAGGCACACCTGCGGATGCGGGAGCAGGGGATCCCCTTTGACCCGAAGGGTGCAGTCATCTACCACTGCGGCCCGGTTATCCAGGGCGGCAGGGTTATCGCCGCCGGCCCCACCACCTCCGCCCGGATGAACCAACTCTCCGGGTTTCTTATCGACAAGGGTGTGAGGGGGCTCATCGGGAAAGGAGGCATGGGTGCCATGGTGAAGGAGCAGCTCCGGGACAAAGGTGTCTACTTTGCCTTTACCGGGGGATGTGCTGCCCTTGCCTCATCGCATATGACCCTGAAGGGGGTCTTGTACGAAGACCTCGGGATGGCCGAGGCGATCTGGGTAATCGAACTTGACCGGCTCCCGATGGTGGTCGGGATCGATGCCCACGGGAACGATATCTTCGAGGCCGCCCGGAACCATGCCGCTGTGGCATTCGGATCATATGACAGCAGGTCATGTACCGGCAGGCAGTGATCCAAAGAAGAGGTTTTTTGTACCGGCCACCGAATATATACTACGAACAGGACTGCCGATCCATGAAACTCGCCATCGACGAGACCCGCTGCAAAGGGTGCAACCTCTGTACAAAAGTCTGCCCGTATAAAATTTTTAAAGAAGGCAAAAAGTTCAACCGCAAGGGGGTTGCCATCCCGGAGCTGGACCGTCCAGAGCGCTGCGCCAACTGCCGGCTCCAGAACCTGTACGGGCGCACCATCTGCGGTGTCTGCCAGCTCACCTGCCCGGACCAGGCAATCCACTGGGTAGAGGAACTCCCGTACGAACCCCACAAGGTGGCGATTGAATATTGACGCGGACTGAATTCTGGCAGGGCAACACGGCCTGTGCGGAAGGGGCGCTTGCGGCAGGCTGCAATTTCTTTGGCGGTTACCCGATCACCCCCTCGACCGAGATCGCCGAACATATGGCGGCAAAGCTCCCCAAAAGGGGCGGGGTCTTCATCCAGATGGAGGATGAGATCGCCTCGATGGCTTCGATCATCGGTGCCTCATGGACCGGCGCCCGGGCGATGACTGCTACGAGCGGGCCCGGCTTCTCGCTGATGATGGAGAATATCGGGTTTGCCGCGATGACCGAGACCCCCTGCGTTGTCGTCAACGTCCAGCGTGGCGGCCCCTCCACCGGCCAGCCGACCATGTCGGCACAGGGCGATATGATGCAGGTACGGTTCGGCTCGCACGGCGATTATGCGATCATCGCCCTCTGCCCCGCGAATGTCCAGGAAATGTACGAGCTGACGGTGAAGGCCTTCAACCTCGCAGACCAGTACCCGAGTCCCGGTCTTCCTGATGGCCGATGAGACCATCGGGCACATGAGGGAAAAGATCCTTATCCCCGACACGGTCAGGCGGGTCGGGCGAAAGCCGATGGTGCCCGGAGCACTCCCCTTCAAAGCGGACGCCGATCTCATCCCCGGGTTCGGGCAGTTCGGTACGGGCCAGCACGTCCATGTCACTGGTCTCACCCATGACGAGCGTGGCTACCCGTGTGCGACCAACCCGAAGGTGCACGCCGCCCTCGTGCAGCGGCTGGTGGGCAAGATCGAGAATGCCCGGAACGACATGGCGGACTACGACATCATCAACCCGGATGCCTCAGAGGTCTTCATTGCGTATGGGGCACCTGTCCGTACCGTCCAGCAGGTAATACATGACAGGCAGGACAAGGATATCGGCTTCCTCCGCATCCGTACCGTCTGGCCGTTCCCTGAAAAGGCACTCGCCGGGTTCAGGAACGCCCGGCATTTCCTTGTCCCGGAGATGAACCTCGGCCAGATCGCCCGCGAGATCGAGCGGCACGTGAAGGTGCCGGTCATAAGCATTCCCAAGCTGGGTGGCGAACTCCACACACCGGCAGAACTCGCCGCTGCAATGGAGGCACACCGATGAGTTTCGAGGACTGGTACCGGCAGGACCGGCTCCCCCATATCTACTGTGCCGGCTGCGGGAACGGGACAGTGATCAACTGCACGCTTGCCGCTGTCGACCAGATGGGCTGGAAGAAGGAGGAGACGGTCTTTGTCTCCGGTATCGGCTGCTCCTCTCGTGCCCCCGGCTATATCCTCACCGACTCACTCCATACCACCCACGGCCGGGCCATTGCGTTTGCGACCGGTGTCAGGCTGTCAAACCCGAACCTGAATGTGGTGGTCTTCACCGGTGATGGCGACCTTGCTGCCATCGGCGGCAACCATTTCATTCATGCCTGCCGGCGAAACATCGACCTCACGGTAGTCTGCATGAACAACCAGATCTACGGGATGACAGGGGGCCAGGGAAGTCCGACAACGCCGCTGGGGTGTCTCTCCACAACCACACCCTACGGTTGTGCAGAAACACCGTTCGACCTTTGCGAGCTCGCGACCGCGGCCGGTGCCAACTATGTATCCCGCTGGACCTCTTACCACGTGAAGGAACTGGAGAAGGCGGTGAAGGCCGGCCTTGAGACACCGGGCTTCTCCTTCATCGAGGCACTCGTCCAGTGCCCCACGGCCTTCGGGCGGCGCAACAAATTCCGGCAGGTCGCCGACCATGTTGAGTACCTGCGTTCGCATTCGCTCCTGAGCGTGAAACGTGACCGGATGCTTGAGAAAGGGGAGAAGATACCTGAGGATATGTTCGTGGTCGGGGAACTCACCCGCAGAAACCGGCCGGCACTGGGAGTGAAGAAGCCATGAGGCACGAGGTCAGATTCTCGGGATTCGGCGGTCAGGGAATCATCCTCTCGGCCGTCATCATCGGGAGGGCGGCCGTGATGTACGACAATAAGTATGCCGTCCAGACGCAGGTCTACGGGCCGGAGGCCCGGGGCGGGGCCTCGATGAGTGCGGTCATCATCGACGACGACCCGATCCTCTACCCCGAGGTCACCTCTCCCGATATCTACGTGATTATGTCGCAGGAAGGCTTCGAGAAATACGGTGCAGATGCGCCGGAGGATGCGGTGATGCTTGTCGACTCCACGCTTGTCCACTCCCGCCCGAAATGCCGCTGCATCGAGATACCGGCGACCCGGCAGGCAAAAGAGGTACTGGGAAAGGACATCGTGGCAAACATCGTGATGCTCGGGGCTTTCGTAGCCGCAATGCACGTGATCAGCGACGCGGCACTTGAGAAGGCCATTCTCGACTCGGTGCCGAAGGGGACGGAATCTCTGAATCTGAAGGCGATGAAGATGGGGATCGAGCTTGCGGGACCGGTCCCGGGAGGGCAAAAGGCATGAAGTTACGCGAATACGAGGCAAAGAACGTGTTACAATCGGCCGGGATACCCGTCCCGGCAGGGTTCGTCATCCGATCGGCCGGCGAACTGACCCCCCATCTCGGAGCGCTGGGCGATAAATTCGTCCTGAAGGCCCAGGTGGATGTTGGTGGCAGGGGAAAGGCCGGTGGTATCCTGATGGCCGGCACGGCAGATGGCGTACAGGTCGCACAGGAACTTTTCAGAAAGCAGATCAAAGGCCTGTCGGTGAAGGAGATACTCGCCGAGAAGAAGCTCGACATCCAGCATGAGTATTATCTCTCCATCACCGTCGACCGCTCGAGCCGGCAGCCGCTCATCCTCTTCACTGAGGCGGGCGGGGTCGACATCGAGATCACGGCAAAGGAGAACCCCGAAGCGATCCGGAAGGTGATAGCAAACCCGCTGATGCGGGATATACCGTCGTTCATGATCCGGGAACTCATTGGCACCGCCCCTAAAGAGATCGGGCCGGTCATCAACAGGCTCTACCGGGTGTTTCAGGAAAAAGACGCCCTCCTCGCCGAGATCAACCCGCTCGTCACCACCCCCGAGGGGATATTCGCGGCGGATGCAAAACTGATTATTGACGATAACGCCCTCGGGAGGCAGGGGTTCACGGTCAACCGCGACCTGACTGACCGTGAACGTGAGGCGGAGAAGTACGGTTTTTCCTATGTCGAACTGGACGGCACCATCGGTGTGATCGGCAACGGGGCCGGGCTCACGATGTCCACCCTCGACCTTATCGGGTTCTATGGAGGTAAGGCGGCAAACTTCCTCGACGTTGGCGGCGGCGCTGAGAGCGAGCGGGTGATGCACGCGGTCCGGCTGGTCGGCAGCGTTCCCTCGGTGAAGGTGATCGTGGTCAACCTCCTCGGAGGCATCACGAAATGCGATGAGGTCGCAAAGGGGATCATCGCTGCGGCCATCTCCCAGAAGGTGATTGTCCGCCTCGCCGGCACCAACGAGGCAGAGGGGAGGGCGATGCTCTTGGCACAAGGTTACGAGATGCTGGACACGATGGACCTTGTGGTCAGGAAGGCCGTCGAGGTGGCCGCATGATCTACGGGGATAAGAAGACGGGTGTCCTCGTGCAGGGAGCCACGGGAAAACAGGGCGAGTTTCACATCGGCCTGATGAATGCCTATGCCCGGGAGGTAGGCGGGCGGGGTGTCGTGGCCGGCGTGATGCCCGGTAAGGGCGGCAAGGAGGTCCACGGTGTCCCGGTCTACAATACCGTCAGGGAGGCGATGCGGGACCACGACATTGCGGCCAGTGTCATCTTCGTACCGGCTGCGGCTGCTGCAGATGCGATTATGGAGGAGGCGCATGCCGGGATCCAGACCATCGTTGCGATCACCGAGCACATCCCGGTGCATGATACCATGAAGGCGATCGCCTATGCACGGATGGAGGGATGCAGCGTCATCGGCCCCAACTGCCCCGGGCTCCTCTCGCCCGGTGAGGTAAAGATGGGGATTATGCCGTCTGGATTATTTCTGCGGGGCAGCGTAGGTGTGATATCCCGGAGCGGGACGCTGACCTACGAGGTCGTAGACGAGCTGACCCGGGCCGGTATCGGGCAGAGCACCGTGGTGGGTATTGGCGGCGATCCGGTGATTGGGCAGACGTTTGTCGATGTGCTGCACCAGTTCGGGAAAGACCCCCAGACATCCGTCGTGGTGCTCATCGGTGAGGTGGGCGGGAACCTTGAAGAGGAAGGGGCAAAGTCCACCGATCTCCCGATCGTCTCCTATATCGCCGGCATTTCAGCCCCTCCCGACAAACGCATGGGGCATGCCGGTGCGATCGTCGAGGGTGGCGAGGGCGATGCCCGCTCCAAGATCGCCCGGCTCAGGAAGATGGGGGTACCGGTTGCATCCCGTCCTTCCGAGATCCCGGAGATGGTGAGGGGTCTGTTCAAGGGTCGCTGCTGACAGGAAAAGTGCCCTCAAGAAAACCTTAATTTTGCTTATTTTTACGCTGGAGAAATCCCGTTGCTGTCCATTTTTTAAAAATGCTTTGAGGGTGACCCCTTCTCTCCCCCAAAGGGGGAGGCAGCCCAAAGGGAGCGTCCCCTTGACCCCCGTTCTATTTTTCCATTTTCATTCGAGAGTTCTTATCAACCTCATGAGGGAGTATCGAATTATTGGGGGCGCCCCAGCAACGGGGGCGGAGGGCAACGATCGCCGTAGTCCCGATGAGGTTCAAAAAACAATCTTTCTTTTCAATCTGAAGGAAAATATCGAGGATACCTGGGGATTCAGAGGTACGCTACCATATATCTGCACATTCACGAGGCTTCCCGATTCCTTTGAACCGCAGAAGTGAATGTGATCCTCATTACGATTCTTTATTCTTCCCGCGGGACAACCGATTAAGAACCTATGTCAGCCACCCAGTACTTCCCTATTCCCCCGGAACTGTTTGCTCTCGCCAGTGAAACCGTCAGCAGGCGTGTTTCGCGGCTGCCCTTTTTAAGAAGCGGGGTTATGGTGACGGGTGAACTGCTCGGCGTCGCCATGGAATGCCTCAACGCCGAATTCAACAAGACCCTTCCACTCCGGACACCGCCCAATGCTGCCCAGAAGCCCGAAGACGGGCTCGATCTCTGTATCGGAGAACGTCTCCGGGTACCAGGAAATACCGTGGTTCCGGTGATTGTGGATGTGCTGTGCAGCGCCGGCATCGCTGAAACGGTTGAACTCATGGACCGGGTTGCCCACCGCCCCCGGAAGGCAGTCCGGCTGCTTTCCCCTTGGACCTGGCATACTGCTTCCGGCATGTCACCCTCGGTCAGGCTCCCGGCATCGGGAGATGACGAGGAATCTTCCCTGTCATGGATGAGCATGTGCCCGGTTTGCCGGTACCGGGATATTGAACCGGGTTGTCGGAAAGCAGCTCTTTGGCATTCCCCATACGGATTTTTACATCGAGTGCACGCACTGCGGTGCAAAATTTATCCCGGTCGGCACGCAGTTCCGGCTGGTATCCATTGCTACCGTCCGCGACCCGCTCTGGAGAAAAAACCTGGACCAGACCTTTCCTGCTGAGACCTGGTCTGCCCTCGCGCGGGGGACTGCCCCTGGAGGAAAGTCACTCACGAAGCCGGCGGAAAAAAAGACTGCCAGCCTATTGCCAAAACTACCGGTTGGGGGACTCACGCAGCTGAAAGACGGATCCCTTGTGGTCCCGTACGGGGAAAAGACCCTTTATTTCAAACCGGTAAAACTGGATTTTTCCGGGCCTGTCCGTGAGGATTACTTCGCCCGGGTGCAAAAACCCCTTGAAGAGCACATGAAAAATCCCGTGTTCAGTCACCTGCTTTCGCCAGTACAGGCCAGGTACTCGCAATGCCTCCCTCTGAAAACAGGACTCTTTTTACACCAGCTCAAGGAACGTCAGGATCCCTTTTATCGCGAATTTCTCAATATCTATGGCGATGAAAAATACGGGACGTTTCGGCTCGGCGATGCAAAAGAAGGGGATAAAAAAGGGGTGCTGATCGTTGTCGTCAACCGGGCCCTCTTCGCCGTGATCAACTGTTCGGATTCGATCCAGGGCACCATCAACGACACGCTCGGGCGGATTTCACCGGAGGACTGTCTCCTCAGCGGGGACTGGATCCGCTGCTGGATCAATGCACTGCTTTGCACCAGCAAAAAAGATGCGGGAATCTTCATCCAGACAAGTGGCGATGAAGACGAGCGGGTACGCATCACTGAAACCCTTAAAGGCCTCATCTCCGTCTGACACGTGGCTTACCGCTCACCAGAATCTGATTGATCTGACCAGAGAATTTTTCATATCGCGTGAGAACATTATAGTAAGTTACTCTTGGTACTGGAAGGGAGATCACCAATGAAATGCCCCCATTGCGGAATGAATATACGGGATAATGTCGCTGACTGCGGCTATTGCGGCGGAAAAATTGTTCAGGAATCCGAGAAATCGACCATGGGAGCGGTCAGAGCGAATACCTCCGGCGCTAATACGGGACAGAAAGGGGCAGAGGCAAAAAAGATAAAACCCGGGGATGAAGAGCCGGAGGCGGGTGAGGAAGAAGGAGGGGGATTATCCGTGTACCTGCAGAAGGGGGAACATGTACTTATCGGTTCGCTTAACATCACGGTCAAAAAATTTTTCTTCCATGCATACCTGACCGACCGGCGCATCTTTCTGATCGACACGCAGGAAAAGAAGGTCAAGGTTACCGCCAAGGATATCCCGCGGGATTCGATTGTCGGCAGCATCATTGAATTTTCGGAGAATTCCGATCCCGTGCTCGTGCTCTCCATCCGCTCGCCTGATGACGAGGTCAAGACCATGAAGCTGGTCTTTGTCCAGAACGGTATGGAACGGTCTGACGAGATCGATGAATGGATCGCCCTTCTCCACGAGGAGGATAAACCGAAAAAATCCCTGGCACCACAGGAAGAGGGACGTCCCGAACGTACCGAGGCGCCCGTTCCTGGAGAGCTGGAAAAACCGGAAGAAAAACAGGAACTGAAACCCAGGAGGATGCCGGCGAAGGAGTATGAGAAGCAACCGCCGGTCAAACGGCATTTTGCCGTCCATGCAGCAGAGCAGGCACCGCCCGTCGGGGAACCTGCCCGTCCCCTTCGGCGTGCCCAGGTCCGGGAAGTGCAGGAACAGGAACCCGATCGCATGGCACCCCCAGCACGATCTGACAGCCAGGCCTTCCGCAAGCGTGAGGTGCAGTCGGCCATGAAGGTCGCCATGAAGAGTGCGATGCAGCCTCTCAAACATTCTTCCCTGCAGAGTGCCAGAAGACCAGTGATTGAACCGCCCTCCCCGCCTCAGCCGGAACCCGAAGAGAAAAAAGCAGCCTTTCGGCGTTCCGTTGTCCATGAAAGACCCGAGGAGGCCCCGGTACAGGTTGAAGGTTCAGATGTCCCCCAGTTCTGCCATAACTGCGGGAAAAAACTTCCCCTGGCAGCCAATTTTTGTCCCAATTGCGGGACAAAACTAAGCCAGCACCGGACTCTTCCCCAGACCCGTGCACCGGAGGCACCTGCTGGAAAAAAGAGTATCTCAGCACCCGGCACCTTTCCACGAAAAGAAAACAGCCCCTCAGAAAGAGGAGATGGATGAGGAAGAAAAAGAGGATGAGACCCCGGTACCGGTAAAACCCCCGGTCAAGAAGCTGCCCAAGGGTAGCGAGATGACAATCCTCCACAAATTTCTGCGACGGTAGGATCTCTCGTTTTTTTTTAACAGCTACCGGTTTGGTCTATTCACTCCGGTATCTCCCGGGGTGGGGCACCATCCCGTAGAGAATATTTTTTCCTGCGATTTTCCTGAGTATAAACCATCTCCGGGAGAGCCTAAGACCGGATTATTCTTACGATACCGTTGCCACCCTTGCGCTCCTGGTGAGAGAGAAGAAAGCATAAATTACTCCCAATCATAAAAAAACCAAAAACTATTGCCTTTCAGAAATCGTTATATGAATTCCAGTCCTTTTTATTAAGTACTCAGTGTTACGAGGAAATCAATGAAGAGAAACATCCAGATTGAAGCATTGGCCCAGATCCCCCTGGAAAAACAGCGGATCGAAGTCGTCGAACGCAAGTGCATCGGTCATCCTGACAGTATCGCCGACGGCGTTGCTGAGGCGATCAGCAGAGCGCTGTGCCGGGAATATCTCGAGGAGTTCGGGGTCGTCCTCCACCACAATACCGACCAGGGAGAAATCGTCGCCGGGGAGTCCGACCCGAAGTTCGGCGGCGGGAAGGTCATCCGGCCCATCTTCATCCTCATTGACGGCCGTGCCACAAAACGGTTCAATGATGTATCCATCCCGACCGATACCATTGCCGTCGAGGCAACACGGAATTATCTCCGCTCCAACTTTACCACCCTGAACCTGGAACGCGATGTCATCATGGACTGCCGGCTGGGGACGGGTTCGACCGATCTCCGCGATGTCTTCAAGCCTCACAACGGGAGGATACCGCGGGCAAACGATACTTCCTTCGGGGTCGGCCATGCCCCATTTTCCGATATCGAGACTATTGTCAAGAATGTCAGTGATTTTATCGATGACAAGCTGAGGCCGAAGCATCCCGTTATCGGGCAGGATATCAAGATCATGGGACTTCGTGACGGCGACACCATCACCCTGACCGTTGCCTGTGCAATTGTCGACAAATACTGTGCAGATATCCACCAGTACGCCGAGTACATGGAGTTACTGAAAGAACAGATCGGCAAAGTAGCACGAAAGAGCACGAAACGCAAGGTCATCGTACACCTCAATACCGGGGACGACATCAAGAGCGGGTCCGTCTACCTGACCGTCACCGGAACATCGGCAGAGATGGGCGATGATGGCTCCGTCGGACGGGGCAACCGCTGCAACGGGCTGATCACGCCCAACCGCCCGATGAGCATGGAAGCAACGAGCGGAAAGAACCCGATCAACCACATCGGCAAGATCTATAACCTCCTTTCGACGCAGATGGCCACCGATTGTGTCGCGAAGGTGCAGGGGATCGAGGAAATGTATATCCGGCTCCTTTCCCAGATCGGGCAGCCAATCGACCAGCCGCTGGTGGCAAGCGTGCAGGTCCTGCCGACCGCCGGCACGAAAATAAAGAAGATCCAGGGCGAAATCGACGGGATTATCGATCACTGGCTTGAGAACGTGACCGGTATTACCGAGAAGGTCATCCGCGGTGAACTCAAGACATTCTGACATCCATGGCACAACCACCAAAATCCGGTCGTAAGAAAAATAATCCCCCTTCCTTTTCAGAGATTGTCAGGCTTGCGATTCCCAATAAAGGGCGGATCGCAGCACCGATCATGGACCTCGTGGAGAAGAGCGGGTTGCACCTTCCGGAAATCGGGGAGCGGCGGCTGATCACGAAAACGCTCGACCCGCACGTGGAGATCCTGTTTGCCCGCCCGGTCGATATCCCCGAATACGTCGCAACCGGTGCAGCGGACCTCGGGATCACCGGTCATGATATGGTGACCGAACGGGAGTCTGATGTCGAAGAGCTCCTGGATCTCCAGTCCGGGAAGGCAAAACTCGTGCTTGCCGTCCATGAGGACTCGGCAATAACCTCGGTACACCAGCTGGCAGGACTGAAAGTTGCCACCGAATTCCCGGTCATCAGCAGGGCGTACTTCGCACGACACAAGGTTAAGGTACAGATTGTACTGGTCGGCGGAGCCTGCGAGGCGACCCCGCACCTCGGCATCGCCGATGCCATCGTCGATCTCTCGAGTTCGGGGACGACGCTGAAGACCAACCGTCTCCGGGTGGTTGACGAGGTGCTGGAGACCTCGACGTTCCTGATCGCGAACAGGGAATCGCTCCGGACAAAGAAAGAAAAGATCGATGAGATACACCTCGCGCTCGAGAGTGTCATCCGGGCCAGAGGACAGTGTTACCTGATGATGAACGTGAAGCGGTCCTCCCTCGACGCGGTAAAAAGGGTCCTGCCAGGGCTTTCCGGACCGACTGTCATGGACGTCGCCTCGACCGAGGACCTCGTTGCTGTCCACGCGGTCGTGAACGAAGAACGGGTCTACTCCCTGATCAATTCCCTCAGACGTGCCGGTGCCAAGGATATTCTCGTCATGGCCATCCAACGGATGATCCGCTGAGGTTTATGCGCATCTTTCCTGCCGTTGATATCCTGGGAGGACGGTGCGTCCAGCTGGTGCAGGGGAAACGGGAGAGTGCAACGGCATTCGGTGACCCGCTTTCCTGCGCGACACGCTGGCTCGACCAGGGAGCCGACGCCCTCCACGTGGTGAACCTTGACGGAGCGTTCGGGAACGCCGGGAAGAATGCCGTGGTCATCACCGATCTGGTCAGAACGACCGGTGTTGAGATTGAGCTGGGTGGGGGTATCCGGTCGATCGATGATGCCGCCCGCTGGCTGGATACCGGCGTTACCCGGGTCATCATCGCAACGCTTGCCACCGAAAGGCCGGAGAGCATACATGAGCTTGCTGTCGAGTATGGGAGCGAACGGGTGATGGCGGGAGTCGATGCAAGGGGGGGGCAAATCGCCGTCCATGGCTGGCAGGAAACCGCGGGCGACTACCTCGCTTGGGCCCGCCGGTTCGAGGAACAGGGAGCAGGATCTCTCCTTTATACCAACGTCGATGTCGAAGGGCTGCAGAAAGGAGTCCGGTTCGAACCGGTCAGGAAATTAATCGGTGAGGTCCATATTCCCGTTGTGGTCGCCGGTGGGGTATCCACACCGTCAGATGTCGCCGGCCTGCGGGATGCGGGGGCGTTCGGGGCAGTCCTTGGTTCCGCCCTCTACAGCGGGAATATCACCCTCAAAGATGCACAGGAGGCAAGTCAATGAGAAATGTAACGGTAAAACGGGAAACAAAAGAGACAAGTATCTCAATCAAGGTAAACCCGGATGGCAGCGGGAAGGTTTCAGTTGAAAGCGGGGTTCCGTTCTTTGATCACATGCTGAACGCAATGGCACGGCACGGGGGTTTCGATCTCACGTGCACTGCCAAAGGCGATCTCGGTGTCGATTGTCACCACACGATTGAGGATATCGGCATCGTGCTCGGGGACGCCCTGAAGGGTGTGATTGGCGATGGGAAGGGGATAGAAAGGTTCGCCCATGCCATTATCCCCATGGACGAGTCAATTGCAACCGTAGCACTTGACTGCGGGGGCAGGGGATATCTCGTCTACACCGGTGCCTTCGGGAACAAGACGATCGGGACGATTCCTGTTGATATTTTTGAGCATTTCTTCTACAGCCTGTGTACCCGGGCCGGCATCACGGCGCATATCGCATTCGCCGGGAAGAACGACCACCACCAGTGCGAGGCCATGTTCAAGGCATTTGGGATTGCGCTGGGTGAAGCATTGTCGATGAGCAAGAATACTAGGATGATCCGGAGTACAAAGGGGAAGTTTTAGATTTTTTTAATGCTCTATAAATTCTTATTATTGTCTGTTTCGTATTCACATTTTAGATGATATGCAGGGGACCCCTCTCTCCCCCAGAGGGGAAGGCAGCTTAAGGGGAGCGCCCCCTTGACCCCCTTTCCACACTTCCCCGTTTCGTTTGAGAATTCCTTTCACCCGATACGGGCTATCACATTTGAGAGATGACCGGTGCCAGGATCGCCACCTCAGAAAAACCTCCCTAGCCCGCCGTGCCTCGGAGAGGCCCTGAGGCGGGGGACACTCGTACATAATGAGAGATTGGGCAACAAAAAATGAAAATGATCATGAACAATATGAGGAGAGATGGCATTCCTGAATTTATTACGATGAAACGTCGTCGCCCCAGACCGAGCACTCCGACTCGGATGAGTGCAGAGAAGTCCTTGCTCCACCTTTCTCGAAAAGGCCTAATCCGGTGGACACTCATTTATTCATTCAGGAAGTAAGGCTGGCGGTGAAATTCACGTTCGGATGAAGGATACATCATCGAAATATTTTGTAGAAAAAAATCCTCAGATTACCTATTTTTTCTAGAGGAGTATCTCAAATAAAAAAAATTCACAGAAATAAAACTACTACTACTAACCGGGAAAAAAGAGTTGAGTTCAGGGCTTTGAAGCCAGGTCAACGTCTTCTTTCTTGATCGTCTTTCTTCCCGCGTGCTCGGCAAGTTTGTTGGCTTCCTTGGTGAGCTGGGCGATGTACTTTTCTGCCTTGACAACAAGGGCTTCGGCTGCATCGCTGCCGACTCTTTCGGCTCCGTTCTTCTTTGCAATCCTTACAACTGCGGCGATTGGTAAATCTGCCATTTTTTCAACCTCAAAAAGAAAGTCTATTGGTATATATAAATACTTTATGGGAAAATCCTGCATATTGCCCAGCATTATGATATTGGAAGGCATCCTGCCAAGCAAGCGGAAAACGAAGGGCAAAATTTCGCAGAATAATTTTTTTCCCTTTTAAATCGCTTAATATCAAAAACAGGCCGATTATAAAGCAATTAAATTATTCCAACAAAGATGCTGCGAGCAATAGCGCATTGGCATAATTTGGTGAGGCGCGCGAAGTATCCACGAAAATTCTGCTGATATTTACTACGGGCGCGCCATGCCCGTGCCCCCCTCCCAGAAAGGTGAGCGTACGGAAGACCAGGTTGCCGGAGATGCCATCCGGTGCGATGATCAGCCCGCAGGTCTCAACGGCATCCTCGATCAGGATCTCGCAGTGTTCGGCATTCGCCGAGCCGGGCGACCAGTTCCGCCTCGGCCATGCTGGCATCCACCTGGGGGTGCCGGCCGACATCCCCAGCCTGCCACCGGACAGGACACCGACCTTTTCGGGAAGGCCGAATTTTCGTGCAATCACCCGCCCTTTTTTTATCAGTTCAAGTTTTTCCGGAACGGTCCAGCCTTCATCCACCCCTACCGGTGTGAGAAGGAATTTTTTCCCGTACACGGTCTCGAGCAGGGCGATCCGTTCGAGGTGATCGACGCCCTTCAGCCTCTTTTCAGCGCCCTGAGCGTAGAATTGGCCGGGAAGTGTTCCCCTGACGGCAGCATCGATCCTGCCTGCCATGAGATCATCGATGAGTGCCTGTTCGGGGTTCGTCATGCTCGACAATCTCGACAGTTTTCTGGCGGAATTTTTGTCAACAATCCCCGGCGGCAGTAACAGACGCAGTAAAATTCCCGCTTACGCTGGTTGCACTGTCAATGACCTTCTGTGCATCCTCAGCGATCCCGATCCCGATACGCTTTACCGTGGCAGGCATGCAACGTCCTCATCAGAAAGGTGCATGATCCCATTGTCGATAAAATCAAAGACCTGCGTCTCCTGCCCGTGGTAGGTAATACGCAGCTCCCGCGAGCTGTTGACCGCCCCGATCTCACGTGCTGTCATTCCGACGCCGGCAAACAGGCGGACCAGTTCTGCAACATGCTCTTTTTTTACGGTCAGGATGAAACCCATACCCGGGTACATCCGTGACCCATTGCTCGAAGGTCATATTGTTCTCTGCCAGGTTCGGGTTTGGGGATCAGCCCAAGCTCGATCTCCGCCCCCTTCCCACTGACTTCCAGGAGCATTCCCAGCGTCCCGATAAGGCCGGGGTTGCTGATATCCTTTCCCGCCGTCACGAGGTGACGTTTTGCCAATCTCTTCCATGAGGCCGATCTGCGCCCTGACCTCGGCGGCAGATTTCATGGTCACCGAGTCCCAGTTCAGGGAACAGGACGGGTGGACGCGGCCCGGAGATCGATTGCAGCGACCACGCTGTCCCCCTCCCTGGCCGTATGGCTGTAGATGACCGAGTCACGCTCGCGCAGAACCGAGGATCGAGACATCAATGACACTGTAGGGTGCGTCCGGGTGCAGGTGCCCGCCGACGATCGGTACCCCGAACTGTGCCGAGGCATCATGCATCCCTTTCACCACCTGTTCCTGTATTGTGGTCTTTGCGATGGAGAAGATATCGACCATCGCGATCGGGTGACCGCCCATCGCCGCGATATCATGGATATTGACCAGCACCGAACAGTATCCTGCCCAGTACGGGTCCGCCTCCATGAGCCTGCTCCAGATGCCGTCCGCGGCAAGGAGGAGGGCCTCATCGTTGTGCTCGATCACTGCTGCATCCTCGCCGAATGAGGCGACAACGTGGGGGGCATCGATCTTCAGATGCCCTGACCATCTCACCGATGGAATGCTTCCGCCTGACTCCCTCGTATTCCCTGACTACTTGTGCTATCGTCTCTGTGGAGCAGCTGTGGACCACGGTATCACCTGAAGAAATGGATGTATGGATCGTTACGTGTATCCTAGTTTCATTTCATCAGAGATAATTTATTTGATATACAGCCAACGTGTTGGTATGGACTGGGCAGAGAAATACCGGCCCGCACGGCTCGAAGATATTGTCGGGAACGCGACCGCCCTGCGGCAGATGGCGGCGTGGGCACAGGCCTGGACGAGTAAATCCAGGCCGCTGCTCATCTACGGAAAGCCCGGTATCGGCAAGACCTCCAGCGCGTATGCGCTTGCGAACGATATGGGATGGGACGTCATCGAGCTCAATGCCAGCGACCAGCGGACTGCAGCAGTCATCGAGCGCATTGCCGGCGCCGGGAGCACCACGGCAAGCCTCACCGGGGTCGTCACGGAAGCTGATTGTGCTCGACGAGGCGGACAACCTGCAGGGTACAGCGGACCGGGGCGGTGCAAAGGCGATCATCGAATGTATCCGGAACGCCCGGCAGCCGATGATCCTGATCGCGAACGACCTCTACGGTCTCTCACCCGAACTCCGGTACCGCTGCGAACCGGTCCAGTTCAAGGCAATCCCCGCCCGCTCGATCGGACCCCGGCTCAGGTATCTCTGTGCCGCAGAAAAGCTCACCTGCAGCGAGGCCGCCATACAGGCTATAGCGGAGAGTGCCGGGGGGGATATCACGCTCGGCGGTCAACATGCTCTATGCCTCGGCCATCGGCAGGGAACGGCTCGAAGACGCACAGGTGCATACGTCCCAGAAAGATGAACGGGTATCGATCTTCTCCCTGATCACCGCCATCTTCCATAAGACGCCGGATGAAGAACTGATGCGGCTCTCGTATGATGTTGACGATACCCCGGAGACGATAGAGCAGTGGGTGGAAGGCAACATATACCTGCTGCCCTCCCTGCCTGCCCTCGCAAAGGGCTATCGCTACCTCTCGCGGGCAGATGAATACCTGGGGTACACCTATCGCCGCCAGTACTACACGCTCTGGCGGTACGCCACGGCAATTATGTTGCTCGGTGTGGCGGACGCTGCGGAAGGAAAGGGTATTCATGCCCGGATCATGCCGCCGGAACGGTGGCAAAAGATGTCGGCGGCAAAGAAGCAGAAAGCGATCCGGCTGATCACCCTTGCCAAGTTTGCCGGCCCCATGCACATCCCGCAGAACACCCTGCGCGAGAACTACCTGGACATCATCTCCCTGCTGGTGGAGCATGATCCGGCCACCTACGCAGCCGAACTGATGCTGGATGCCGATCAGCTGAACTTCTTCCTGCACGACAAGGCCCGTTCGCAGGAGATCATAAAATTCCTGATCCAGGAAGAGAAGGCCCGGGGAAAAGAGCAGCAGAAAAAACCCGTAAAAGAGAAGGCCCTGAAACCCGATCAGCCGCCTCCGGGAGAACCGGCCCAGGAAGAACCCGCGGCACCTCCGGAACCTGCGGAGAAGAAACAGCCTTCCCGCTCCCAGTCAACCCTGTTTGACGGGTTCTGATGCGGTAAAATACTGGTGGAGCAGGACACCGCAGTCGATCCTCTCGCCGCCGTTTTCGTAGAGTTCAAAACCCAGATGATAGACGAGGAGATCGCTGTTGATCTCCTGTGCGAGGGCAAGAAGGGGAGGCACCATCTCGATGGCAGGGCGGATCGCGTAGATGACATCCGCACCTTCATACAGGCCGGTTACCGCTGAGAAGATGTCATCGAGCGAAAAAGCGAGCCATGCAGGGACCCCCGTATCCCTGACATCGGTACACCGGATACGCACACCGGCATCATGTACGATCTGCGCCGCGGTCGTGTTGCCGCCGATCCCAACCTCGACGGCGCTGCGGTAGTGTTCCGCGATGTACTCCCCGATACACGTCTCAATATGTTTATAGGCGCCCATTCCAACAGAATATAGCGATGCATATCCATATCTTTTGGGATTCCCTCTCCCCGCCCGGGCTCCAGGTGCCGGTCACCCGCATAATCTCTGCTATCCTTGGTGTTCCGGCAACCGTTTCGGAGAACCATGTGCGCATTATGGGATATGTGAACGAGCGCAGGCAGATCGATGCCCAGGCGCTGCTGGAGAGTATCCTTGTCTATAAACACCGCCATTCCCTGCAGGAACCCGTCCTGCTGGTGGTGCACCAGGACCTCTTCAGGAACGGCAACAGTTTTGTCTTCGGGCTGGCCCGCGAGGCTGGCGGTGCTGCGGTCGTCTCCACCGCCCGCCTGGGAAACGAGTATTACGGGAGGGAGGGGAACGACGATGATCTCATGGACCGTATCATAAAAGAAGGCGCACATGAGGTCGGGCACATTGTTGGTCTTGGCCACTGCGATAACCCGGAGTGCATCATGTTCAAACCTGACACCCTCGATGAACTGGACCGTAAGAAAAAGATGTTCTGTCCGGGCTGCGAGCAGCAGCTGGCAGACCGTCTCGCACCGGGCTGAATGGATTGAGAATCGGCCTGGAATGTTACTCAGGCAGGGGGCCGGGAAAGAAATACTTCGGAGGAGATGATGTTCAGGCGCGTACTGGTTTCAACCGATTTCTCGCGGTATGCGGACAGGACCCTTGAGTGTATCGGCGAGATCCCCGGTATGGAAGAGATCCTTCTCGTCCATGTGCTTACCGGGTCCCCGGTTCCCGAAAATTCTCCCGTTCTGACCCGATCGCATGCCCAGCCTGAAGAGCAGGCAGAATACATGCTTGAGGAAAAAGGGCAGTATCTCGGGGAGATGACCGGAGTTGCGGTAAAGACCATCCTCGTCGAGGGAAACGGGACAGATATTCCCGGTTCCATTATCAAAACTGCAAATAACGAAAATAGTTCCCTTATCGTTATGGGTGCCCGGGGGAAAGGCCTGTTTCGCGGCCTGCTTCTCGGGAGTGTTTCTGAAGGGGTAATTGCACGGACCGGGATCAATGTGCTCGTCATGCATTTCCGGGGGATTGAGGGAGACGATCACGCCCCGCTGGAAAAGTTCTGTATCAATGTATTCTCCCATGTCCTGTGCCCGGTCGACTTCTCACGGCCCGCGGAAAAAACCCTCGACTATATCAAAAACCTGGGGTTTATCAGAAAAGTCACCGTTCTGCATGTTGTATCACCTCACGGTTCAGCGGGCAGAACTATGCCGGCCCAGGATCCGGCCCACCAGCTCAGAATAATTACTGCAGACCTTGAACAGCATGGTATCAAAGCAGCATCGATGGTAACAACCGGTAATCCGGTCACGGAAATCTGCCGCGTGGCTGAAGAACAGGACGTCTCTCTTATCATGATTGCCAGGTACGGGAGATCGGATTATGCAAAAAATATCCCGCTGGGGCGGGTCGCTGCCGGGGTAGCCACGAGAGCCCGGCGACCCTTGTTTATCCTCAGCCCGCATATCAGCCTTACCGTCATAGCCCGTGAGACTGAACAGCGATGAGTTTGCCCTGGCACAAGAGGTCTGGATGACCTATCACCAGCAGAAAGGTGACCCGGGGACGGACCGTATCTTCGGGGTATTTGTCGAAGGAGCACTTGCCGCGGTCGCCCGCTGCCGGCGGCACCCTGATGGTCTTGAGGTGGACGGGGTATACGTACCTGACGAGTACCGGGACCGCGGGTATGCACGGAGAGCCGTCCAGGGGCTTGTCGACGCCTGCGGCGGTGAACCGCTGTTCATGCATTCAACGCTCCCCCTCGCCCAATTCTACAGCTCATTCGGCTTCCGGAAGATCAGCGAGGATGAACTGCCCCGTAGTATCAGAGAGCGGTTTAACTTTGCAGAAGGCGATCTTGAAGGCGCCAATGTTGTGCCCATGGAACGGCCTGCCATGGGAATACCGCACTGAGACGGAGGTCCGGTCTTTTACCCTCAGTCCCCCCGGGGAACGGTGCCTATTTTCAGTGGTCAGGCATGTTCTGCGCAATGTACCAGGCGTGGAGCGCCAGGACCAGGTAGACCGGAAGGAGCAGCCCGTAGGTACTTCCCTCTCCTTCGTACCGGAAGAGCCAGACGGTGGCGGTGATATCGATCTGGAATATCATGACTCCCCACCATTTGCCCAGGTACCCGTATCCCAGGCCCGGGAGCATGAAATTTAAAAATCCGGCAATAAGGGGATTTTTTCTGTCCCGCGGTCTCCGGCTCAGTCCCCTGGGCAGGTGGAGCGTCGATACGCCACATTTCGGTGAGGCAAGGACAGCTTTCCAGCGGACCTCGGCATTCTCGTCCCCAAGGGACCGGATCAATGCCGGTATAGCCTTCATGCTTCCGATAAGGCCGAGGATCCCGATGGCCTGCATCCTGACACCGCTGTCATGGTCATGCAGTACACTGGAGAGTGCAGGAACTGCCGGTTCACCGATATCCTGGACTGCCTGCCATTCCTGCAGCCCCACGTACAGGAATGCCTGCTCTTCGGGCGAATCAGGTTGCCAGTCCAGCTTCAGGAGTGCAGACGCCGCTCCGTACCGCACATACCTGTCGGGATCCCTGAGCGCATTCCGGAGGGGTGCGGTTGCCCTTGGATCATTGATCTCCCCGAGCGCAATCGCCGCCTCCCATCTCACCTCGCTGCCCGGGTCGTTGAGCAGATCGATGAGCGATGGGACCGCCCCCGGGACGTGTATTTCCGACAACGCCTCGATGATACCCAGTCTGACATCCTTGTTCTTCGTCTTCAGCGCATGGACAAGCTCGTCGATCCCTTCGGCACCCAGGGAGCCGAGCGCCTGGGCTGCACGGGACTGCACCTCAAAATCCGGATATCGCAATGCATGTATCAGCGCAGGGATATTTTTCTTGTGCCGGAATGTTTCGATATCCGGTTTTTTCCGGGCAAAAAAAGGAGGTAACATCCTTGGCACCTCACATTTCCTGCCTGTGCCGGGCGATAAAGAAGGTCTGGACTGCAAACAGGGCGGTTACCGGGTACGCGATGAGGTAGGGAACGAATGGTCCGAGTTCCAGCTGGGAAAGCACAAGAATACTCGTGTAACTCATAAAGACCAGAAATCCCCACCAGTATCCCAGATAATTATAACCAAGCCCGATAAACAGGAAATTCAGGAGCGCCGCTGCCCATGGGTTCTGCCCGGCCCTGGGGCGTTTTGACAGGCCCCGGGGAAGATGGGTGATGGGGACACCGCATTTCTTTGCTGCAAGAGTGGCCTTCCAGCGTACTGCGCCATCCGGGTCCTTGAGCGCCAGTTCGCATGCCCGGTGTGCCCGGGCATCGCTGGCACCGCTGAGGAGTTCCACGACCTGCATCCGGGTGGTAGCATTCCGGTCGCTGAGTGTTTCAATGAGTGGCCCGGTGGCGGCTGTCCCCAGTGAAGCTGTTTCTGTCCAGTCCTCAAGCGCGATGGCATAATACGCCCGGTCCGTATCGCTACCCGGGACCCAGGATACTGTCCTGAGGGCCTGAGCTGCTCCGTATCTCACGTACCGGTCCGGATCCTTCAGCGCCCTGGTGAGCGGGCCGGTTGCATCAGGACTTCCCAGGCTCCCCAAGGCGATGGCTGCGGCCCAGCGCACCTCAACATTCCGGTCACTATCGAGGAGCGAAATCAGGGGTTTTGATGACCGTTCGTCCCGGATGGTCCCGAGTGCCTCGATGGCACCAAGACGCACCGCTGTTTTCCTGTGGCTGAGTGCGGCAATAAGGGACAGCGTTGCAGTGGTCCCGAGCGAACCCAGGGCATCGGCACTTCGCCACTGGACCTCAGAATTGCTGTGGCCAAGCAGCCTGATCAGACCGTGGATATCATGGGCGGCTTTCAGTGCTTCAATGTCCGGCGACTGCGATCTGAAGAGATCGAACGGGACCATGGCAGGGAACGCTATCTGGTTACTGAGTATATTTGAGCGAATTATTTGAACGTTATGGGAATGTCAAAGCCTATATCCGTTTGCCGGGAAAACGGCACGGCGTTCATGGTTTGAGCACAAGACGGATATTCTCGTACCCGAGATAGATCCATGCCGCACTACAATCCGGTATGAGTACCGATTTAATATGATACGATGCCGGGCAATCTTCGATCCGATCTTCGAAGAACACGATTATCCCGGGCACCCGGAGAACAAATCCCGGCTGGCAGAGGTATCAGACTGGATCCCCGGAGATGTTTCCCGGCTCCCTTTCCGGCCCGCACTACCCGCAGACGTTGAACGCGTCCACGACCCCGAGTACCTCGCCTGGCTTAACCAGAGATGTGCATCAACTGCCACTATCAGCTGGCTCGATTCTGATACCTATATTACTCCGCGCTCGTATGATGTTGCCCTGCATGCAGCCGGCGCGGCGATCGCCGCGGTCGAGCAGTCTGTCGGAGGTGAACACTGTTTTGCCCTGATACGCCCACCGGGACACCATGCTGAATACGACCGCGCAATGGGATTCTGCCTGATCAACAATGTGGCAGTCGCGGCCGCAAAGGCACTGGTGCAGGTTAACCGTATCGCGATCATCGACTGGGACGTCCACCACGGGAATGGGACACAGCACAGCTTTTACGGGACAAACCGGGTCCTCTACTGTTCCGTGCACCAGGAACATATGTTCCCCTATTCCGGAACCGTCAAGGAGTCCGGCGCCGGGGAGGGCACGGGATATACTGTGAATGCCCCCCTGCCGGCAGGGTCGGCGTTTGGAGACTATTATCATGTCTTCTCTGAAATTTTTGTCCCGCTGATCGAGCGTTTCTCCCCGGCTGCCCTGATCGTCTCGGCAGGCCAGGATATCCTCTTCGACGATCCCCTGGGTTCCATGAGGATCTTACCCGAAGGACTTCGAGCTGCTGACCCGGATGCTGGTCCGGGCTGCAGGCATTCCCCTGGCACTGGTGCTGGAAGGAGGGTATGGCCCGTCCCATGGTGCGGCGGTCCGGCATATATTCACTGCACTGACCTCAGACGGTGAGGTGCATGTACCTGCCCCGCCTTCGGAACGGACCCGGAGGATAGTGAGCTTACCTGAAGGCAGAACACCATCTCCCCTGACCACCTACGGCGAAGGAACGACCCGGATCTCCATCTGGCTGATCTTCTCGTAGGTCTTCTTCAGCTGGATGATCGGCCAGAGCTCGTAGAGGAGGACGGTTATGGGTTCCCACATGGAGGCCCAGCCGATGATCAGCAGGGCATCTGCAAAGATCTGGGCAAGGATATGATTGTCCAGTTGGGAAACCAGCTGCCGGGAAACCAGGGCAATGGAAAGGAATACGAGCCCGATAACGAGAGTGCCTCTCCCGTGCCGGAAGCGTAAACGAAATTTTCGATCGGTAACCAGCATCTTGTATTCAAAATGGTTGTGAATTGCCTGGGGGATTTTCTGTGCCCGATCCGTCGATGCAATGTCCGGGGGGAGATAAATGATAATCCTGAACGGGGTTTTCCGGGGAAAGTCCTTTACCGTGTCAACAATATAGTGCTCCGCCGCAGAGTCAAGCCTCTTTTTCATGGAATGGGGCAGGATCGAATGAGTTGAAGAGCTGCAATACAGAGGAGAGTTTGATCTCGATAAGGATCTTCCCGTCTTCTTTCCGGTACAGCGACTCGATATCCACCATGATGTCTCCCTGTTTTACGGTAGAACGGCAAAGTCGATAAACCTGCCTTCGCAACCGGTGTTTCCTCGATAGGTAGTCCGCGGGGGCCGACCTGACCCCTTGAACGTTACGGGTGGCTCATCCGTACCTTGATCTCTTCAAGCGCCTCGCTGATGATTTCCTGAGCCCCCTCATTTTCCATGCGATAGAGTCGCTGGAGAGGGCGGAGTGCCCTCGGGTCCCCGATCTGGCCCAGTGCCCAGGCTGCTTTCAGTCTCACGCGTGAATCGTCATCCCAGAGCGTGTCGATAAGCGGATCAACGGCAGCCGGATCCCCCAGTCTTCCCAGGGACTCTGCTGCCTTCCAGCGGGTACCCTCGTTGTCATCGGACAGCAGCTGGATGAAATGTGCCAGACGAACGCTCTCCCCGGGGGCTATATCCCCGGCCTGGCCCGGAACTTCATCGTTCACCGTTCTGTCACCGGAGTCCAGTGCGCCGGATTCCGTATCCTGCGGAGCATCCTGTTCATCCATAGAATCCCGAAGAGAACATCGTTTGCCTGTAATAAAACATGGTGGAATTATTCCTTATCCCGTACGTACAGGATCCCGTGTGGTTCTTTATAATCGGCCTTAATCACGATGGTGTTTGATATCCGGTTAAACACCCGCAGTTTGGAACCGGGCATGGCAAGCCACCCGATCAGGCAGTCCAGCGGGAGCAGGATAAGGATGAACGGAAAATTGAGGAAGGCTTTTGGTATACTTTCGATCGCCGCGGTCAGGTAATTGATCTTTGAACCGTCACGGTTGACAACCTTGAGGTTCATGACCATTTTCCCGATTGACTGGCCACGGAATCCTTCCAGGAGAGTCCAGTACATAAAAAAGAATATGGATTCGATGCCGATAGCAATGAGATCCACATGGGTGTATTCCCAGAGAAAAGGTAATTCCAGGAACGCTGTGAATAAGTCCCGGACGATATTCAGAAAAAGGATGATGAAAATGACATCGATGAGCCATGCCCAGAACCGTGAACTCCACCGGGCAAGATATATGGTCTTCTCCGGGACCGGGCGGATTGAGACCGGCTCCGGTTCCATGGTTTCTTCAGACATCGTTAAAAATTATTGGCAACTGTACATGCATGAAGGTTCCTCTCCGGTGAAAGGTGGAGTGAGTGTTGCTATGCAGGTTACTGCCGTGAAACGTGTTGATACCCGTTAATTCAGTCACACCGGAGTTTCCCGGCCTTTCCGATATTTTCGAGTTCATGCTCATCGATCATGACCGTGACGAGGTCGGGATCGACACCAAGCGTTGTTACCAGCGTACTGGTAAATTCTTTGACTATCGTACGTTTCTGTTCGCGGGAAAATCCCTTTCTCATCCTGATAATTACTACGGGCATGGTATGTTCACCGTTATGCAGGAACTATGGGGGAAATGAGTATTTAGCATGCAGGTATACACGCGGCATTCTCTTGGTACAGGAATGGGATTTATACAAGACTATTTTTTATCAGTACCGGGTCTTCCGGTCAGGTGCCCGGTAAGGTCTCCCTGCCGGTTTAGTATCTCATGACCGGATGATCAGACCCGGTCATCATGGTCCCGGAAATATCCTCTCTCCGCACGGAGCCGGAGATATCTCCGGTACAGGTCTTCAGCGTCACCAACAACCGGGCTGACCGGCTCCCGTTGTCCCCTCTTCACCGATTTCCGCGTAAGTTTCATGGGCAGCTCCCGAAGCTCGCGTACACCCTATGTCAATGCCTGCTTCCTCAGAACGATAAACATTGGCAAGGCACCGGTGCATTGCATGGGTGAATTGTTTATGGACTCTATCCGATCCGATGTGAAGACCAGACATCCAGAGAATCTTTAAGCGGGGAAATCCTCGATCTTCTCTTAGCAAAAAACTCCTTTTACCGCCCGATAATTACCCCGGCATACCCCAGGACCTCGTATCAAGTCGTTACTTTAAAATCAGCGGACGGCAAAGAATAAATTACGACCGTTAAACCGTGGGATTCCTCCAATACGGAAGATCTTGATGGCATTATCTATACCCGGGTCAGGCAGTTCCTCACGTGGCGTGAGGAGAGCCATGACATAGACGTTCGCCTGGAAGCGATACTCCATCCACGGTAAACGACGCTGATCAGGAAAATCCACCACCGTTTTCGTCCGACCATTTTTGTGTGCATTCTTACCTGTCCCCCGACAACCTGTCGCCCTCACACTTTCATGCCCCGAAATATATCTCTTTAAATGAAGGCGCCGAAGTATAGCACACATCAGTATGAAAAATATCATCATCAAAGGCGCACGCCAGCATAACCTGAAAAATATCAGTGTCGAGATTCCCCGCGACCAGCTCGTGGTGATCACCGGGGTCTCCGGCTCCGGCAAATCGACCCTCGCGTTCGACACGCTCTATGCAGAAGGACAGCGGCGCTATGTCGAGTCACTCTCCACCTATGCCCGCCAGTTCCTCGGCCTCATGCACAAGCCGGACGTGGACAGCATCGAAGGGCTTTCCCCTGCCATCTCCATCGAGCAGAAGACCACCTCAAAAAATCCCCGCAGCACGGTCGGGACCACCACCGAGATCTTCGATTATCTCCGCCTCCTCTTCGCCCGCATCGGGACGCCCTACTGCCCGGACCACAACATCCCGATTGCGTCCCAGACCCCCGACAGGATCGCCGACCAGATCACCGCAGAACACCCGGGCATGGTCACGATCCTCTCCCCCATTGTCCGCCAGAAGAAAGGGACGTACCAGCAGCTCCTCCGTGACCTCGACAAAGAGGGCTATGCACGGGTACGGGTAAATAAAAAGATCATCCGGACCGATGAGGAGATCAACCTCGACCGGTACAAAAAACAGGATATCGAGATCGTCATCGACCGGCTGGACTCATCAGACCGCACGCGCCTTACCGAGGCGGTGGAGAACGCCCTGAAGAAGTCCGAGGGCCTCATCCTCGTGGTTGACGAGGCGGAAAAAGAGTCGACCTACTCGTCGCTCATGGCCTGCCCGGTCTGCGGGATCGCCTTTGAGGAACTCCAGCCGAGGATGTTCTCCTTCAACAGCCCGTTTGGCGCCTGCGAGGAGTGTCATGGCCTTGGCGTGAAGATGGAGTTTGACCCGGACCTGATCATCCCGGACCGGAACCGCTGCATCGCGGACGGTGCCGTCGCCCCGTACCGCAACCCGATGGACGGCTTCCGGGGCCAGTACCTCGCGACGGTCGCAAAACATTTCGGGTTTGATGTGCTCACACCGATCAAGGACCTTACGGAGGAGCAGTTCAATGCCCTCATGTTCGGCTCGTCCCAGCGCATGAACTTCTCGATGAGCATGAAGAACGGGGATGCCTACTGGTCGCACACCGGTGAGTGGGAAGGGCTGCTCCCCCAGACCGCCCGCCTCTATGCCCAGACCCAGTCCGATTACCGCAAGCGCGAACTCGAAGGATACATGCGGGTCTTTGACTGCCCTGCCTGCAAGGGGAGGCGGCTCAAGGACAAGGTGCTTGCCGTCAGGATCAGCGGAAAATCCATCATCGATGTGACGGACCTCTCGGTCAGCGACTCCGTCGCCTTCTTTGCCGGTCTCAATCTCACCGGACCGGGAAGTGGAGATTGCCAGGCAGATCATCAAGGAGATCCGCTCGCGCCTTGAGTTCCTGGAAAAAGTCGGTCTCGGGTACCTGACGCTCTCGCGAAACGCCGGAACACTCTCCGGCGGGGAGGCGCAGAGGATTCGCCTCGCCACCCAGATCGGGTCGAACCTGATGGGGGTGCTCTACGTGCTGGACGAACCATCGATCGGGCTCCACCAGCGGGACAACCGCAAACTTATCGGAACGCTGCGGACTCTCCGCGACCTCGGCAATACACTGATCGTGGTGGAGCATGACGAGGACATGATCCGCTCGGCAGACCATGTGATCGATATGGGGCCCGGTGCCGGGCTCCACGGTGGCGCCGTTGTGGCAGAAGGGACACCCGCCCAGATCGAGAAGAACAAAAAATCCCTCACCGGCCAGTACCTTATCGGGGCAAAACAGATCGAGATCCCTGGGAAACGGCGGGAATCGAAGAAATATATCACGGTGAAAGGCTGCCAGGAGAACAACCTCAAGAATATCACGGCAAAGTTCCCTATCGGTGTGCTCACGGTCATTACCGGGGTCTCCGGGAGCGGGAAATCCACGCTCGTGTACGAGACCCTGTACAAGGGCATGATGCAGATCCTCCACCAGTCGCGGGACCAGGCCGGGCAGGCATGACGCGATCACCTTTGATGCGGAGATCGACAAGGTGATCGTGATCGACCAGTCCCCGATTGGCAAGACCCCTCGGAGTAACCCGGCGACCTATACTAAGGTCTTTGACGAGATCCGGGCGGTTTTTGCCCAGGCCAAGGAGGCAAAGATGCGGGGTTACAAGCAGGGAAGGTTCTCCTTCAACATCCGGGGCGGCAGGTGCGAGGCGTGCGAGGGCGACGGGCTGATCCGGATCGAGATGAACTTCCTGCCGGATGTCTATATCGAGTGCGAGGAGTGCAAGGGGACCCGGTACAACCGCGAGACTCTCGAGGTAAAATACAAGGGCAAATCGATTGCCGATGTGCTGGACATGAGTGTCGAGGAGGCAATGAAGCTCTTCGAGAACATCCCGTCCATCAGGAACAAGCTCGAGACCCTCTCCCGGGTCGGCCTCGATTACATCAAGCTCGGGCAGAGTTCCACCACCCTCTCGGGCGGGGAGGCCCAGCGGATCAAGCTCACCCGGGAGCTTGCGAAGCGTGCGACAGGAAGAACCCTGTACCTCCTCGATGAGCCGACAACCGGGCTCCATTTCGACGATACGAAGAAACTGATCAAGGTACTCGACGATCTGGTCGCGAAGGGCAACACGGTCATCGTGATCGAGCATAACCTCGACGTTATCAAATCGGCAGACCACCTTATCGATATCGGCCCGGATGGTGGTGACGCTGGCGGAGAAATTATCGCGACCGGGACTCCGGAGAAGGTTGCGGGTGTAGCGAAGAGTTATACCGGGCAGTTCTTAAAACCCATACTCGGGAAAGCATAGTCTTTTTTAAATTGAAATTTGGCAAAAAATAAGATCAACTTCCTTTTTTCATGTTGTAATGATTATCCATTTTTTTGCTGTGCTTATAAAAAAAGTGTGAGGGTGACCCCCTCTCTCCCCCAGAGGGGGAGGCAGCCCCAGGGGAGAATCCCCCTTGACCCCCTCCGCTTTACTTCACAATATTTCCGTTCGTTTCTCAGAGAACTCCTCACTGACCTCATGAGGAGTATTGCAGTTCAGTGAATGCCTTCACTCTGGATCAGTAACTAAAAATAAAGAAAAACCGTTCTGCCCCGCCGTGTCTCGAAGAGGCCTTGAGGCGGGACCCCTCGTACGGACGATATATTTTATGTTTCACAGCAGTTGGTTAGACGGCCATTTTTGAAACCGATACTCGGCAAGATATAATTTTTTACGCACGTCCCGCAAGAAAAGAAGATCAACTTCTCTTTTCCCGCACATCTTTCAACCCGGGTTCTATCCGGATTGCCTGGTCATATCGTACATCCGCCTCGTCATGCTGACCAAGCTTTTCGAGGCAGGTGCCCATGTCAAAGAGTGCTTTTGAATAACCGGGAGCGATCACCAGCGCCTGCCTGAAGTATTTCAGGGCTGTTTCCGTCTTCCCCAGTGTGTTCATCTCCAATGCTTTCCTGTAGAGGTACTGCGCCTCAATCGGAACTCCCTTCTCATACGTGTATTTCCATCCCATCCGTCACCCCCCGGTATATGAACCCCGGTCAGAAAAAAAGGACAAAATATCTAAGTATTTTTATAAATATTAATAGATTTGCACTGAGGTCCTGCCGCACTACCGGACGCAGGAAATCCGGCACACAGGACCGGAGCGCGATGGCGGTCAGCCCGGGAGGATTATCCGTGCCGGCGTCCCGGTCCCGCCCTGGTTGAAGAGGAACGGACCATTCCCCTTCTGGTTGTGATCACCCGCCAACTCCACCGGATTCATTACCTCATCCCCATCCCTTATGTTCCACCACTTTGAAACTCTACCAGGATGATCGATCTTGCTGCCCTCCCTGATGATCCCGGCTGTTACCTCTTTTCTGATGAAGCCGGTGAGATCATCTATATAGGAAAGGCAAAAAATCTCAGAAAACGGGTGACGAGTTATTTCCAGAAGACCGACCATGACCCAAAGACCACGAACCTGATCGCCCGGATCGCCTCGGTCAGCATGATGGTGACGAACACCGAGACCGAGGCACTGCTGCTCGAGAACAACCTCATCAAAAAACACCTGCCGAGATACAACATCGATCTTAAGGACGCGAAGCGGTTTGCCTACATCGAGCTGACAAAAGAACCGTTCCCACGGATTGGGTTTGCCCGGAGGACGAGCACCTCCGAGGCGGTCTACTTCGGGCCATTCGTCTCCGCGGCGGACCGTGACGCCCTGCTCAGGGTGATCAAGCGGGTTTTTCGTCTTCGCTCCTGCAGGAAACTCCCCAGGCGCGCCTGTCTCCGGTACCATATGAAGTCCTGCAGCGCTCCCTGTATCGGGGTGATCAGCGCGGAGGACTATCGGCTGCAGGTCGACCGGGCATCGGCACTGCTGAAGGGAAAAGGCGGGGAACTGCTCGCTGCGCTGCGATCGGAGATGGCGGAATGTTCGGCCCGGCAGGATTATGAACATGCACTGCTCCTCCGTAACCAGATCGGTGCGATAGAAAACCTTGCCGAACGCCAGCATGTCGAGCGCCCTAAGGAGACGGACCAGGACGTCGTTGCCTACACGGTAGCAGACAACACGGTCTTCCTGATGGTATTTTCCGTGGAGAAGGGACTGCTCTCCGGCAAGCAGGAATATTCCTTTGACTACCGCGAGGACTTCTTCGAGGAGTTTCTCGTGCAGTACTATGCGGATCGTGCACCGCCCGCCGAGCTGATCCTTCCTCACGAGGCCGGTGAGGCCATGTCCGGCTATCTCGCGGAGAAGAAGGGCAAAAACGTCCAGGTGACTGTGCCAAAGATAGGCGAGAAGAAGAAGCTGCTTGAACTGGTGGAGAAGAACATCGAACAGGCGTTCCTGAAAAACGAGCTGAAGGTCAGGGACCTCCAGGCAAATCTCGACCTTCCCGACCCGCCGGAGGTGATCGAATGCTTCGATATCTCGCACCTCTCGGGGACCTCCATGGTCGGATCGATGGTGCAGTTCCGTGGCGGGGTGCCGGACAAGAAGAACTACCGGAGGTTTAAGATAAAGACGATCGAGGGCATCGATGATGTTGCCTCGATCGCGGAGATCGTGAAACGCCGCTACTACCGGCTCCTTGAGGAGCATACGGATCTCCCCGACCTGATTATCATTGACGGCGGGAAGGGTCAGCTGAGCGCAGCCCGCGAGGTGCTGCAGGGGCTCGACCTTGATATACCGGTGATCGCGATTGCAAAACGTCTTGAGGAGGTCTATATTCCCGGCGAGATGCTCCCGCGCCAGCTCGATCCCAAGGGGATGGCATTGCGGTATATCCAGGAGATCCGGGATGAGGCCCACCGCTTTGCCATCGCCTACCATAAACTTCTGCGGAGCAAAAAGATGACAGGAAAGACAACCCGGTCGCGGTAAATCAATCCCCGGATCCTGCTGAATGAGGAGAACCCCATTTCAAAAGATCCAGTCATTTGGAGCGGTAAAGAACTGAGATGAAAACCATAAGATTTGCCAGAGTCTCCTGTCTTAGAGGCCTCTCCGAGGCACTACGGGGTAGTGAGGTCTCCATGCTTTTTTTTGTGTTTTGTCACCGATCCGCTGTGGGTGCCCCCGTCGGGAGCAGCGGCATTCATCGCAATTCAAGGCATGCGTTCCCGACTTGATAATTTCCTACGAATTTCTGTTAACCACGCCTTACCGGTTTGTTGCATCCCAATCCTGAAAAGAGAGACGAAAACTTAACGATCATTGGCCTGAACTATTACTATGGTATCGAGAAGGCTTTATGATACGGCCTCTCCATTCGCCATTCACAAAGGTTTGTTTCATGTTTCTGCGGTCAAAGAAGACTGAATGAAAAATAACCTGGGTGATCCAAAACAGGTTGGTGTGAGAAAAACAGTACATTTAACCAGAGCTGTTTGTTCAGGGCCTGATCTGCAGATGCAGGTTGTCCTGCGCAGTTGGCGGCATATTCGATCCTCGCCCTGTCGGCATTCACCGCTTTCTCACATCCGACAGAAGCGTTGTTCGGCATTGGAGCTGCGGCCCTGCTGCTGTTGTTCATCGGTATTCACAACGCCTGGGACAGCGTCATCTGCCTTGTATTATACAGCAAGCCGGCAGAAAATGAATAATAAGGATGCCGATTGAAGGGCAGTCCGGCCATTCTGGCTTGGTTTTCTCATGAGCCTCGACCAGATGCGAATTCGCGGCGGCCCAAAAAAATTATCATCTTATCTCTCGATGTACGAAGCATGGCCATGAATCATACAGGTTTACTTATTCTTCTGTTAGTTGTGCCAGGACTTGTCATAGTAAGCGGGTGCACTTCAAGCCCCTCTCCTGGCACCGTATCCCCAACCCCGACTGCCATCATCACCGTGATAACAACGCCCTCGGTACAGGATTGCACGACTGACGATGACTGTGTACCTAAAGAATGTTGCCACCCGACGAGCTGTATCAACAAGGCGAACAAAGGGGTCTGTACCCTGCTCTGCACGGATGTCTGCCAGGGCCCGATTGACTGTGGTGCCGGCGGGTGTGGGTGCGTGAACGGAAAGTGCGACGTGGTCTCCTACGGCTTATCACCCACGCCGACAAAACAGGCGATGCCGTGATTGCGATCCCGTGATATCTATATAAGTGGTGAACCTAACGACAGTACATGGTATTATCAGCATGGGTTACCCCTCCGATTATCGTGACCGCCGGGGTGATCCTTTTCAGCTGCCTTATCAGCACGGCCGTGGTCGGATTCCTGATCATGAAAGGGAAGGCTAACATTCCGTTTTCCTGGCATGTTAATCTCGCACGACTGACCATCGGAATAGCTATCGTCCATGCCTCGCTCGCCATGATATGGTTTTTTCAGCTATAGGAAAAAATTCAAGGAGTTATACAAAGGTTCTGTATATGAAAAAAATTGTTGCAGTTTTAATGCTGGTGATCGTCTGTGTCCTCTTCTCCGGGTGCCTCAGCAGCCCCGTCGTTCGTGAAAATGCCCAGGGGGCACTGCATTCCCATTATGAATATTCGGTTGGATGGTCCCCCGGACAGGGATGTTATGAACGGGTGACCGGGTACGTGTATGATGCCGGCAACACCTCGTATGATGCCGTACAGCTGAACCTCAACCTGGTAAACACCGGCACCGGTACGATCCGTGACTCGAAGGCCATCTTTGTTGGACCGGTGGGCGCCGGGGAGACCAGGACCTACGAAACGACCCTTGACGGGGAATGCACCCAGGAATACCGGGTGGACTTTTCGTTCGTAAAGTGATATCAGGCATCACGTAATAAACACGGAGAATATGCTCAACCCTCCACGGAGATAATTCCATGCAGGACAATAACCAGAAAATATCCCCGATTGCATTTCTTTCTGCCTTAATAGTCCTCGCTGCACTTCTGGTGCTTGCGGGATGCTCGGCCCCACCGGTTACCAATATCATGGTGAGCACCACCACCCCTGCCGTCCCGGCAACCTGTTCGGCCGATACCGGAGTCTGCCCGGTGACAATTCCTTCATCGGTCAGGATCGATGCAAGCCCCTCCACGTATTCGCCGATCATGTCCTCGACTCCCGGCATCCGGCTTACCCCGAATGTCAGCGGGTTCAACCCGGCGGAGGCAGAGTTTGCATGGAACGCCAGTTACGGGCATTTCCTCTCCTGGGAAGTACCAGATCGTACCGTCAGAAGCCTTTCGCAGCCGGTCGTGAACCACGGGGAGACGATCTACTGGTCGTTCACGGATCCCGTCTCGCCAGCCCGCGACCCGGTGACCATCTCGGTCACTGCCCGGAATGTATCGCAAGGACGGGTATTGGGAAGTTCGGAACTGTCCCTGGGCTGGGAAGGGAATTTTACGGTCATCGTGCAGAATACCCGGTGATCCCGGACCTCTGATAGAGCTTTTTTTATCGGGATTGAAAAATCGGAACGGGCTATTTTTGCCGTTATGGTTACTTTTAAAAGTATCACCTGCTACAATACCTCTCCATGGCACTCAAGGAGAATATTCTTGAAGTTATGGGAGGACCTCACCCGGCTGCGGTGGCTACCCTTGCCGGGAGCCTACCTGCAGTACGATTCATGGTACTCAATGGATTCCCGGATATGACCTTTGTCGGGGCAACCATGAAGAGTTCAAAAAAGGTCGAACAACTCAAAAAGAATCCTAAAGCTGCGATTGCGATCTGGTCGGGCAAGGAGTTCTCCGATCCCTACGTCGAAATCCAGGCAAAGGCGGAGATTCATGAAGACCTGGCGACAAAAAAGAAATACTGGAACCCGATGTTCGAGCAGTATTTCAAGTCGGTGGATAACCCGGATTTTGTCGTTTTAAAATTCACTGCCGCGGAGATCGTGTATCACGGGAAAAACATGCTGACGATGGAAGTCTGGAAGAGATAATTTCCCCATTTTTTCTTTTCATTTAGCGGACCGTTCTGCAGCGGAACAGGTTATAGCCAGTATTGTTTTCCGAGGCCAACCCTGATCCGTGGCACCAGACCGTTATCGCAAAAACTCATGTCATGAGATCTCCCCGGGGGAGATGTATGCCGGATTTGTACGGCCGGGAGCCGGAAGGCAGTACCTTCATCGATACATGGCGGGTATCCCGGCAGTCGCTCAGACCGCATAGTACCGTTTGACAAACACATCATTGCCCTCAACCTTCACCTCGTGGGTCGTAAGTGGCCGTGGCGGCCGTTGGTTCCGGGCTGCGACCAATAACCTGCCGGCGAGATCTGTCCATCGCAGGACATGCCCGTCAGAGATATCAAACTGTGAATGGTGCACCGGGCAGGTCAGGATCGTCCCGGCAAGGTTGCCCTCTGAAAGATCCCCGCCGAGATGAGGACAATAGGCATCCGTGCAATAGAACCGGTCCCCGACCCTGGCGAGCAGGAGTTCCTGCCCGCCGGTGCGTATCTTTTTCATGCTCCCGCTCGGAAGGTCAGTTACTGTCGCAATCCGGACAAATTCACTCATACCGGCATCCCCGTAACGCATTTCCCTGTATTACTGTGGATCTGCCATTCTTCTATAAATAGAAGGTTTACCGGGTCTGGAGAAAACCCCGGTGCTTTCACCTGTACTATCATGCAGATGAATGGAGGACGGTGCCTGTCCCCCCGGGTTATCCCGGTGATTTGTGATGAAGGGCGTTTATCTTTTCCACAAATATCGCATTCAGGAGGGATGCCATAGCATCAGTGGCTGAGCAAAAAGGTTCGGAACTCCCAGACAATCTCATGTTTGAGTAAGCTGGTTTAATGTGTTTTTATTCCTGTGGAGCCAGGCAGGCACAAGGTTCATGATACCTACGACCTGACCGCTGGGTTTTTACCATGGATCGATTAAAGTCTTTTGAGCGTTAATTACTGGACAGGCGATCATGTCTGGGAATGGCAGTATATCCATGGTAAACCCGAGCAGAATACCGGGGCATTTTCTGATCACAGCCGGATGTGCGGGCGTCCTGATCCTGATGTGGTGCATGATGCCGGCGGCTGCTGCCGTGTGCGACGGCCCACCCAACAGCCAGTCCTTTATCCTGTTCACCGGAGGGTGCGACCGTTCCCCCCAGGCGCTGCCGTGTACGCAGGGTTTCATCTTCCCGGCACTTCCCTCCCCCGGTGGCGATTTTCCGACCCAGGTCCTACCTGGATTTCGGTGACGGCTCACCACCCTATTACGGTACTGTGGATGGGGTGACCCATACCTACAGGTCACCGGGACAGTACACCCTGAATTATATGGCCGGTACGCAGTGTGACCTGTGGCGCCAGGGGACCCACGTGCTGAATATCCCGGCCCCGGTGAATTATACCCCGGTGATTGCTGCCTGTGGACCCGCACGCCCCAACGCAGGATTCAGCGGGACTCCGGCCACCGGCTTTGCCCCTCTTACTGTCCGGTTTACCAGCACATCAAGCGGTGCGGATGCCTGGGCATGGAAGTTTGGTGATGGCGGTACCTCCCCGGCAGAGAACCCCTCGCACACTTACATAACTCCGGGAACCTATTCTGTTTCCCTGGCAGCCCGTGATTCCTGCACCGGGGCGGTCAACACGGCGGACAAGCTCGGGTTTGTCACGGTCACTGCCACAGCAGGGACGCTTGCCATTTCCTCAACGCCTTCAGGTGCGATCGTGTTTATTGACAATATTATCAAGGGTATAACCCCCGTGACGCTGACGGATACGGCAGCCGGCACCCACACGCTCCTGCTTATCCGGGACAGGGTACGAGGACTATGCCCGGAGTTTCACGACAGAACCCTCAACTCCCGCAACTATCGGTGCGACACTCACCAGGAGCACAGCCGTTCTGACAACCCCGCCGTCTCCATCATATGGATCGATTGCTGTGACATCGATCCCCCCGGGGGCGACCCTGATCCTTGATGGCCGGCAGCGGGGGGCCGCGCCTGCCGTTATCCCTCGAGGTACTGCCGGGCAACCACGACCTCACCCTCTCCCTCGGGGGATACGATGACTGGAACCAGGTGGTATCGGTCGGATCCGGGCAGACCGCAGCGGTCAACGCCGTCCTGGTCGTGACCGGCGGGAATCCCGCGAGCACCGGTTCGCTCGCGGTGACCTCGGACCCCCAGGGTGCCGAGATTTATATCGATGATGGTTTCAAGGGGGTGAGCCCGGTGACCATCTCCGGACTCTCCCCGGGGGTGCATATCCTGTCTATACGGCTGCAGGGGTATACCAATACTTCAGAGAATATCACGATCACTGCCGGGCAGACAGGGAGATTCCCGGTAGCGCTCCAGAAAGTTCACACCCTCTCCACAATGGACATCATACTGGCGGCGGCAGCGGTGCTGATGATCGTCCTGATCGCGGTTGTGGTCATGCTCCGCAAGGATACAAAAACATGAGAGAAGATGTACTTCAGAGATCCGGTTGACTGAAAAAAAGCAGGAAAATGCAATAACGGGAGACAGTTATTACCTCAGTCCCCGGACCTTAAGTATTTTTTAAAATAATAATATCTTATACGAGGTCACCCGCATCAGGGCCTCTCCGAGGCACGGCGGGGCAGGTGTTTTTTAAAAGTCTTTACCGATCCCCGACAGGGCTGCCCCGTCCGTCGGAGTTATGTCAGTCATTGACCGGGAATTGAAAGGCACATTCTTTCATTTTTATCCATATCATCTCGCATTGCGTGCATCCAGCATCACTTTATTGTGACATCGCGGGCACTGTACCGTGACCGGTTTGCGTGTCCGCCGGAGGCTGGCGACACGGTTGCCAAAATACACCCAGGCATGGCTGCAGTGATGGCAGATCGTAAAGCAGCTGGAAGGCTCCATGCATGATTACTGGAGATCAGTGAATATGAACACAGGTTAAGCGAAGCGTGAAAGTGAAGGGGGATCCCAGGTTCACGTCGTATCCCGTGGTATCCCGGGCAGGGGGTGGCAGGTCTGACGCGTTACTGCTGGAATTCCAGGTTGATCCCACCTACCCAGCCTGCAAATACGTTATACAGGAATGCGTGGACCGCTCCCGCGATGAATCCCGCGATGAGCCCCATGACCGGCATGATGACGATGAGAGCAACCCCGCTCACCGCCCCGATCCCCGGGGCGACATGTCCTATCCGGGAGGCGGCGATAGTCCCGAAGAAAATCCCCCACGCAAGTCCCATGACAATACCAAACAGTGCACCAATCTTTGCCACCGACAGGATGTTGACGCTCTTTACTACCGGTATGTTGTATCCTCACGCCGGGTATTTCCTGTTATATGTATAAAGAGTTGGGGAACGGGCAGGTGGTATCCAGTATATTTTTTATTTCGCCAGACTCTTTCCAGGCATCGGTTGCATCCGGGGTCCGGGTTGCGTAGGGAGTCCCGTTGATTACACGTGCTGAAACCGGTTGAATTGCTCCGCGTCCGGTATCCGGTTCCGACCTGCGGATTTTGTTTATACGGTTCCTGACCCTTATGAGCCGCAAAAGGAGAAGTTGATAAATAATAGCATCGTATTAGAAAATATCATACATGACGCGTCGCAGGTTCCTGATATCGGACAGTCTGGATATGGTTGCAATCAGTGCTTTTATTGTCGTATTCTTCCTTTTTTTACTCTTTATCCTGCATTATGTATGGAACTGGTTCTGATGACGGTGTGAAGGCAGGAACGTGGGATAACCGCGAGTTCAATAACCATAAATCCTCATAACGAATACTCCTGTTCATCCAAAGAGACATACCATGGCAGAGTTCGGCAAACCCTTGTGCGATAACAATCATGACAGAGTTCCGATGATTCGCGTCTGGACCGATGGGCGTGGCAATTCGGTGTACCAATGCCCGGCATGCGGAAGAAAGATGCAGGTCAGGGATGACGGCCACTGATTGGGTCATCCCCGGTGACCTTACATTACTTCATATCCCGGTTAGTATCCCGGGCAGCAGTAAAAACGATTATACTCCAGTCCATCACGAACCTTCCGGGAAAACCCGTCTGGATTATCGGTAATTATCCCATCTTCTGGATAAGCTTCGGGGTAACCAGCCACTGGAGGTCACCAGATGGACGGGTTTCGAAGGAATAATTCCCGATCTTTGCCAGGCCTCCTTTGGCCAGGACGATTGAACACTTTCCCTCACCTGAGATAATGGTACTGATGAGCAAGGACAATGCCGGTTCATGCCCGATGATGAGCACGGCGGCCTCATTTCCCTGCTGTGAAGCATTATAACATACCGTATCGGGGTCCCCGCCGGGAGTGAGTTCGTCCCATACCGTGAGCCGGTCTTCAAGGCCAAGCACGGAAGCAATGATCGATGCCGTCTGCCGGGCACGTTTGAGGGGGCTTGTGGCAATGATATCGAACCGGAACTTCTTTCTTTTCATCCACGCTGCCAAGTCGGTAATCCCATCCTTTCCCGCACGGGTCAGGGCCCGTGCCGCATCATCAGGCCCGCCGGTAGCCTTCCCCGCCTTGCCATGCCGGAGAATGTAGAGATCCATACAGTGAAGAACCCGTTGTAAGGATAAGTGTATTTTCATCGGGTCACTCCGGGGACCGGGTATTCACCGTTTTTTCCCGTGACGGGAGATCGTGTCTGGATTCAGCTGCAGAGCCGAAAAAATTTCTCCTCCGGAAGAAATCCCGGAGATATTTTTTTATTTTAAAAATTCAATGAGGGTGATCCCTGCTTTGTTTTTCCCGTTTTCATACGAGACTTTTTGCAAACCTTCTAAGGACTATTGCATTTTTGGCGTGCCACAGCGGCGGGGGCGGAGGCAACAATTGCCGTAGCCCCCAAGAGCATCAGAACAATTTTCCCATGAATTTTCCAGAGCGGGGTTTTCTTGCTATTACGTCCCCGGTCGCAGGAGACGGCAGGAGGATTTGGTGCCGATTCCTGGTTAATGGTGTTTAGTCCGACCGGGGATTATAACGGCAAAAGAATGTTATCTGCAAGGATGGTGGGCGGCGCGACCCTCCGTATGGTCAGTGAGCGGCCCCCGGGAGGCTTAATATCGATCGTAATTACCTGCCTTGGAACAAGGGGCGCCGTGGGGTTTATGCGGATAACGAACCGCTCCATGTTATCGAGCCGGTTGTTGGGGCTGCCAACCTGGTTTTCCACGCGGATGATGCCCCAGAAACCCCGCGGGGGATCGCCATAGTAACCATCTACCGGGTGGAGGGTTTCTGTCCGGATAGCGTCCGCATACACGATACCAATCTGTTCCATGTCAACGGAATTATGAACGTCGGCAAGCCCGACCGCAAACGTGATATTGTCGATGGTACCGCCGGGAATACCCTGACCCGTCACATCGCCGAAGATCTGCAGGATCTGGCCTGGCAGCACGGTGTCTGCGGGGACCGGCTGCGTACTCATCGCCGGTGGCAGATTACCCGGGGGACTCTCGGTACACCCGGCTGTAAGGATAGCGAGGATAAGCACAACCGTCAGGAATATTCCATGCCATGCTGCCATTACGTAACTCTTCCGGAGTGTAGTAGAAACTGTGAGTCCGGTGACTAGAAAAACAATTTGGTGAAGAGCCACTTTTTACCGTCAGTTCATCGGATAGAAATTCCCGGGGTTATGACGAAGGAGTGCGGGCCGGGGCCATCTTCGGGATCGCAGATGAAAATTCTTCCGGTTATCCTTTCACCCATGCCTTTTTATCAGTAAGCATATGATTTTTATCCGGATAACCGGAACAAAAAGGAGGCACTACCATGCCGGATGAAAAAAAAGGACCGTCGCAGAAAGAGACACCACCGATGTTTGGAAAATGGACTATCGCAGCAATTATGGGTATTCTTGTCGTCATCATCCTGATCCTCGCAGCCAATACCCTGGCCTCCCCGGGCGGAAAGACAACGGTGGTCTCCCCCGCGGTCTGCAGCGAGACTGCGATCGATTATGTCAATACCAATCTGGTCAGTGCTGGCGAGACGGCAACCCTGATCAACATCACCGATAACAGGAACATCTACACCATCTGGAGCCGGTACCAGGGACGCGACCTGCCGGTCTACGCCACCCGCGACTGCACCCTCCTCTTCACGAACGCATTCAATTTGAATGCCGCTGCCGCAACGCCGTTGCCGACTCAAGCCCCGAAGAAATCCGAACGTCCGGTCGCTGACCTCTACGTGATGGCGTTCTGTCCTTACGGAACCCAGGCAGAGACCGTGATAAGACCGGTTGTCGATCTCCTCGGGACGAAGGCAGATATCAGTGTCCGGTATATCACCACTGTGAACGGGGCCACCGTCGATGCCGTAGACTCGCTGCATGGCCCTGCCGAGGCACGGGAAGACCTGCGTCAACTCTGTATCATGAGATCTTACCCTGCAAAATACTGGGATTATCTTGCGGCTTTCAACGGGCTGTGCTACCCGGTTTGGCAGAATACCACACTCCTGGACACCTGCAGGAAGAATGTTACGGCAACGCTGGGCATTGATCTGCCCACGATCGACACCTGCGCGACCAGCCCCGACAGCATCGCCCTCCTGGGGCTGGACGAAGTGGCGGCTGAGTCAAACGGTGCAACCGCCTCCCCGACCCTGCTCGTCAACGGGGTACCCTATACCGGTGCCCGTACTCCTGAAGGCTATAAGCAGGCGATCTGCAACAGTTTCAACACCGCGCCGGCCGAGTGCAACACAACCCTCTCATCAGCATCGGCCGCGACCGCAGGCGGTTGCCAGTAACCGGCTCTTTTTTTTACGGGAACAGCACATGGTACTCCTGCCATTCGAAACCGCACCAACTCTCCCGGATATAGTTTGTCCGTATATTAAAAACTCCTTACCCGCTGTGGTGTTCTATCCTCACCGGCATATGAAAAAATAAGGGACAGTAGTGTTTGTGACTCTGGTAAAATTATTTGAATGTCAATTTTAAGGTAACATTAAAACAACTATGAGGGTGACCCCCTCTCTCCCCCAGAGGGGGAGGCAGCCCAAGGGGAGCATCCCCTTGACCCCCCTCTCGATTTTTCCGTTTTCCCGGAAACTTTCTTATCGATTTTCAAAGAACTATCGAATTTTCAGATACGTCTCCCTGACGGATCAGTGACTTCAAAAACACCACCTCGTCCCGCCGTGCCTCGGAGATGCCCTGCGGCGGGAAACTCTCGTAAATTAAGACTGGTAGTTCAGCGAACCATAGACAAGGGGACACTCATAATTGCGATAATTTCCCAAAAAATCTCTGATGACAGCCCGGTTTCAAAAAAATTGATCTTTCCAAAAATTTTTTCGGAGGATGCTGAAGGGACCGAACGGTGCGGGTGTCTACCGTTTAAACATATCCAGCAGTCCCTTGTTCGGGGGGTGTTTTTTCCGGTGCCCCGCCGAAGGTTCGCGAACTTCTGTTGGATAAAACCCCTTCCGGGGGGAATCTTTTATCTTCAGCTCATCAGCCACCAGCGGGAGATGAGCATACTTTTTTGACCGGGGGGTATCGGCAGTACCTTCATCTGCCAGCAGCGGGAGGTGGGCGAACTTCTTCTGGACCTGCGGGTCAGGTTGTACCGGGAAGGAACCGGTGGGAGGATCCGAGAGGGAGTCTGTCGGCACATCTGCACCGGGGTGGGCGGGCGGCGGGGGAGAGCGCCGTTTCTTGGTAATAACTACCGATCCCGGCGCCGTTTTCGGGGTCTCTGCCCCTGAGGGCCTGGAGAACGGCGTCCCGCAGCGGTTACAAAAGAGCGTCTGGTCATCCACTGCAGGAGCGCCACACCCGGGACAGAGCGATGGGGAGGGCTCCGCACCGGAGGGTATTTTCTCACCGCAGCGGTTGCAAAAGGCGGCAAGTTCATCGGGGACGACGGACCCGCAGGAGGAGCAGACCGGTACAGGTCTTCCGGCCCCCGTGCATACTTCAGGCCGCAGCGGGTGCAGAAGACCGATTGTTCATCCGGTGCTGTAGTGCCGCAGACCCGGCAGACCGGCAGGGAAGCCTCCGGTTCATCGCTGACGTACCCCCCGCAGAGATTGCAAAAAAGTGACTGACCGTCGACGGCAGGAGCCCCGCATTGTTCACATTTTTTCACCATGGTAAACTCATAAGAAGGTATTATGAGAGGTTGTATAAACACTGCGGTCGCCGGCCCCGCCCGGGCCTGCACGGTCCATCCCCTACCCGAGTTATTTTGATAGTTTACAGTATAATCAGTACACATGACCTGTGTCCACCGGATAGAAGTTCACTATAAGATCGATCCCCGGTTAATGACCCGGACCGACCGGATACGTTCCTTAGGTTTCCCGGTCGACAAATTACACCAGATCGATGTGTACACGCTGGCCACCAGTTCACGGGATTTCACTTCCGAGGAACTCTCGCAGATCGGTGGTCAGCTCATCAACCCCGTGGTCCAGGAATTCACAGTCGACCGGCCGACGAACGCCGTCTTTGACTTTGCGATAGAGATCGGGTTCCTCCCGGGCGTAACCGATAATGTCGGCATGACCGCCCGCCAGACGATCGAGGATTATTTTTCGATCAGGTTCTGTGAGGGGGAAGCCGTCTATACCTCACAGCTCTTCCTTGTATGCGGGAACCTGACTCTCCCCGTCGTGATGAGGCTTGCATCAACACTGGCCAATCCGCTCATCAACCGGGTTATGATCAAGACCCGGCAGGAGTACGGGGCAAAAGGCATGGATCCGGTGGCGCCTTCCGTCTGCCTGCATGAACTGCCGACCGCCGAAACCGTGGATCTTGACCTGGACGACCGGGAACTTGCCCGGCTCGGGAAAGAAGGGATCACCGATGGCCTGACCGGCCAGCGGCGGGGGCCGCTTGCGCTCGACCTTGACCAGCTCCACGCGATCCGCAATTATTTCCATACTCTCGGCCGGAGACCGACCGATGTGGAGATCGAATCACTTGCCCAGACCTGGAGCGAGCACTGCAAGCACACGATCTTCGCCTCGGCGATGGATGATGATGTCCCCGAAGGGCTCTATAAGACCTACATCCAGGCTGCCACCAATGCCATCCGCAAAGACAAAGGGGACAAGGATATCTGCGTGACGGTGTTTACCGACAACTCCGGTTCCATCATCTTTGACGACCACTACCTGGTGACCCACAAGGTCGAGACACACAACTCGCCGTCTGCCCTTGACCCTTTTGGCGGGGCTCTGACCGGGATCGTCGGGGTGAACCGGGATACGATTGGGTTCGGGCTCGGGGCAAAACCCTGCATCAACGTCTATGGCTACTGTGTCGGCGACCCGGAGACCGACCCGGCCCTGTTCCGGGGAAAGGACTGCACAAACCCGGTCCTCCCGCCCCGCCAGATCCTCGATGGCGTGGTTCGGGGCGTCGGGGTTGGCGGCAACTGTTCCGGCATCCCCACGCCGCAGGGCTGGTGTTGGTTTGACCAGCGCTACAGCGGAAAACCGCTCGTGTTTGCCGGGACGGTCGGCGTGATGCCCCGGGAATATGATGGCAGGAAACTCTACGAGAAACAGGCACAACCCGGCGATCTCGTGGTGATGGCGGGAGGCCGTGTTGGCAAGGACGGGATCCACGGCGCCACCTTCTCCTCAGAAGCCCTCGACCCCCGGAGCCCGGTGACGGCAGTCCAGATCGGCGACCCGATCACCCAGAAGAAGCTCTCTGACGTGATCGTCAAAGAGGCACGGGACCTGGGGCTGTACCACAGCATCACCGATAACGGGGCGGGCGGGATTTCCTGTTCGGTTGCCGAGATGGCAAAGGAGTGCAACGGTTGTCATGTATATCTCGACCGGGTACCCCTGAAGTACCCCGGCATGGCCCCCTGGGAGGTCTGGATCTCGGAGTCTCAGGAGCGGATGACCCTGGCCGTCCCGCAGGAGAAGATCGACGCGTTCATGGAGCTGATGCAGCGGCGGGAGGTCGAGGCAACGGTGATTGGAACCTTCACGGACTCCGGCCGGTGCGTGGTCGAGAGCCGTGGCAGCGTGGTAATGGATGTCGGGCTGGACTTCCTCCACGAAGGCCTGCCCCGGAAACACCTGAAGACCAGCTACACGAAAAAACAGTATCCTGAGCCCGGTATCCCCTGCCCGGAGCGGCTCGACGCAACGCTCCTTGCGATGCTGCAACGGAAGAACCTCTGTTCAAAGGAGTTCATCTCCATCCAGTACGACCATACGGTGCAGGGCGGACACCTGCTCGGCCCCGTGCAGGGCGCCGGCCGGGTGCAGTCAGATGCCACACTGACCCGGGTCGTGCATGGCTCAGGCAAGGGTGTCGGGTTGTCGCAGGGGCTTTTTCCCTCGTACACGGAGATCGATCCCTACCGGATGGCAGCTGCCGGGATCGATACAGCGATCCGCGGCCTGATCGCTATCGGCATCCCGCTCGACACCATCGCAATCCTCGATAATTTCTGCTGGTGCTCCTCAGACGAACCGGAGCGGCTCGGGCAGCTGAAACTGGCAGCCCGGGGGTGCTATGAGGTTTCAACGGTGTTCGGTACGCCGTTCATTTCGGGCAAGGACAGTATGTTCAACGATTTCTCCGGGTACGACGCAGAGAACAACCGGGTGAAGATCTCCGTACCCCCGACACTTCTCATCTCCTCAATCGGGATCCACCCGGATGTCGGAAAAGCGGTATCGATGGATGCCAAGATCGCCGGCGACCTTGTCTATGTCATCGGGGAGACCGGTGAGGAGCTGGGCGGGTCGGAGTATTTTGCACATCTCGGATACATGGGGAATACGGTGCCGGCGCTGGATCCTGCGAAAGTACGCGAACGCTACATGAAGTTGACTGAGGCAATCTCACGTGAACTGGTGGCCTCGGCCTGCCCGGTCAGCCATGGCGGCCTCGGGACTGCCCTTGCCAGGGTCGCGATTGCAGGACGGATCGGGATGGACCTTACCCTCCCTGCAGGCCTGCGCCCGGACTATTACCTCTTCTCCGAATCGCTCGGCAGGTTTGTGGTCACGATTAATCCGACGAATAAGCGTGCGTTTGAACGAATTGTCTGGCCCGATGCGATGCTGCTCGGGAGGGTCGGGGGCAGGGTCCTGAGGATCACGTCAGAGAAACTCCTGCTGGATTGTGCGGTGGACGAACTCGAGGCTGCCTACAAGGCACCCTTCCGGGGGTACTGATATGGCTGTCACACGCAGGACCCGGATAAGGGCCTCCCCGGGCGTGGCGACTACCCGGGAGCAGTACCGGAGAAGGCCATCATCATGAGCGGCTTTGGGATAAACTCCGAGATGGAGACGCAGGAGGTGCTCTCCAGGGCCGGGATGGCCTCGGACATCGTCCATATCAATGACCTTATCGCGGGAAGGAACCGGCTTACAGATTACCGGCTGCTGGTTTTCCCCGGCGGTTTCTCGTACGGGGACGATACCGGGGCCGGCAATGCCTACGCAAACCGGGTCCGCAATAACCTGTGGGACGACCTCATGGCGTTTCTTGACGGTGATAACCTGGTGCTCGGCATCTGCAACGGCTTCCAGATCCTGGCAAACCTCGGGCTTGTCCCGGCGTTCGATAAACAGTACTAACCGGGAGATTGCCCTGATGCCTAACCGGAGCGGGAGGCTTGAATGCCGGTTTGTCACCCTGAAGCCGGGGGCGGATAACCTCTGGACCCGGAATATCGGGCGGATCTATTGCCCGGTCGCTCATGGCGAAGGTAATTTTTACTGCTCAAAAGAGACCCTGCAGCGGTTGAAACGCCAGAAGATGATCACCTTTACCTACTGCCACGAGGACCTGCGCCCGGCTGAAGGCGAATACCCGGTCAACCCCAATGGCTCTCTCGAAGATATCGCCGGGATCACGTCTGCGGACGGCAAGGTGCTCGGGCTGATGCCGCACCCGGAGCGGGCGATGGAGATGGTGAACCTCTACGACTGGCCCCTCCGGAAGGAACGGATGAAACGCGAAGGTGTGGCAATACCGAGAGAATCGCCAAACATGCAGTTCTTCCGGAATGTGGTGGAATATTTCCGGTGAGGTTGATGACTCTCCTCGGTACTGGATGAGAAAAACCGTATCCGGGACGGGCTCGTCCAGGATGAAGGTTGCATAAGCCTCCGGCATCTTTTTAGCTGTATCCAAATATTATTATCCTCCCGAAGATATCCCCTTCCTGAACCGAGATGACCCGACTCAGCCTGTCCCCTTTATTCCCCTGCCTCGCAGGAGTCCTTATCCTGTTCTGCTCGATTAGCGGGTGCCTGTCCCCGGCGGCAGTACCCGCTTCCCCCTCGTCCCCACCCGGCGGGCAGCCCGCTCCGTCTGCGGGCGATATTCACCTCATCCGGCATGTCATCATCATTATGCAGGAGAACCGTGCCTTTGACGAGTACTTCGGGACCTACCCGGGTGCTGATGGCATCCCGATGAAAAATGGCATCCCCACGGTCTGTATGCCTGACCCGCAAACAGGGACCTGCGTAAGACCGTACCATGATCCCAATGACCTGAACGAGGGCGGACCTCACGGTGCGGCGAACGCTGTCGCGGACATCAACGGAGGGAAGATGGACGGTTTCATCAGGCAGCAAATGCTGGGGCGGAAGCAGGCGTGTGCGAGCAGCGTTGACCCTTCGTGTACCACTCCTCTCGGGAAACCGGATGTGATGGGGTACCATGACGCCCGGGAAATCCCCAACTACTGGCGGTATGCCAAAGAGTTTGTACTCCAGGACAGGATGTTTGAACCTGTGGCATCATGGAGTCTTCCGGCTCACCTCTTCATGGTCTCGGCCTGGTCGGCAATATGCACCTCATCAGACCCGGCAAGCTGCAAAAATGAGTTGGCTGTCCCCCGGTCACTGGGACTGCAGCTGAACCGGAATACAAAGGAAGTGAACCCGGAATATGCCTGGACCGACCTGACATATCTCCTGTACCGGAAGAACGTGAGCTGGGCATACTATGTGGATGAAGGGACCCAGCCGGACTGCGAAAATGATGCGATGTTCTGTGATCCCAGACCCCAGACTGCCCAAGCCCCGGAGATCTGGAACCCCCTTCCCTGGTTTGAGACGGTAAAACAGGACAACCAGCTGGGAAACATACAGCCGCTTGATAATTACTATACTGCGGCAAAGGAAGGAAAACTGCCCTCGGTTATCTGGATCGTTCCCAACCAGATGCACAGTGAACACCCCCCTGCTCTTATCAGTACCGGGCAGGCACACACCACGAGCCTGATCAACGCCGCGATGGAGAGTCCTGACTGGAACAGTACCGCGATCTTTCTTGCATGGGACGACTGGGGCGGGTTCTATGACCATGTCGTCCCTCCGGTTGTGGACATTAACGGGTATGGACTTCGGGTCCCCGCACTCGTGATCAGTCCCTATGCAAAAAAAGGGTATATCGATCACCAGACCCTGAGTTTTGATGCCTACCTCAAGTTTATCGAAGACGATTTTCTCGGCGGTGAGAGGATTGACCCGGCAACGGACCAGCGTCCTGACCGCCGTCCCACGGTGCGGGAGAATGTTCCGCTGCTGGGGGATCTCCGATCGGATTTCGATTTCACCCAGCCTCCCCGTCCGCCGCTGATCCTGCCGCTCTACCTGGTCAACGCGACCGGAGCGGCGTAACATTTGGTGAAGTATCTGCCGCCGGAATAAAAGGGAACAAAAACCCTCCTGCAAAGATTTAACGTCTTGACAGACTATTTCCCAGTGCGGACGGAGGCGGAGTCCGTGATAAAAAAACAGGATAACCCACCTGAAGATCTCTATGCCGCTCTTTTCTGAGGTCGTTGAAGAGATTATCAGGCACTTTTCCGGACACGGACGGGCACGTATTACCGGGTATACCGTTCTCTCACCCGGCCCCTCGCTGCCTCCCGTGGCATTCAGGGTCACCGGAGGTGGCGATCGCCACCGGTTGCCCTACGAAACGATCGATACCGGTGATGTTTTGTATATCACTGCCCGGCTGCCTCATTATATCAGGGATCAACCCTGTGTCGAAATTACGGAGAATGCAGTACGGGTTTTTATCGATAATCAGGTGGCCACCATCCCGGTGAAATTCCTGGTCGACCTTACCCGCAGCCACTTGAGTGTGCGGAACGGTGTCCTCGATATTATGGTAACGAAATCCAGAGTGGGCTGAGGTACGGGGTACGTGTGCATGGACAGGAATGCCTCAGGGAGTCAGAGAACGCTTGTCTGGATATAGTATGGGGTCGTATCACATAAGTAACGTATGACCGAAGGTCCGACGGTGATACAATGTTCCCGGCTCACAACACTTTTTATAAATGCAGTCTTATAATTCCATGGAGGAATTCCTGGTGATGCGTATTGCATATTTTTCCTGGAAAGGGCACACGGAGAAGGTCGCGACCGCCCTTGCCAGCCTGCTTGATGCCGAACTGGTGAGGATTGAACCGCTCCGGGAATCCGGGATGGCGGGCAAACTGCTGAAAACCCTTTTTGTTATGAAATCGGCGATTAAGCCATGTCCGACCGATCTCACCGGCATCGATGGGCTGATCATTGCCACGCCGGTCTGGGCGTCAAAAGTCCCACCCTACGTAAACGAGTACCTTGCCAGGGTGAGTGGCGGGGAGGGAAAACCCTTCCACGTTATCGCGGAGATGGGCGGGAGGGGATCGGAAGGGACAATTGCAGCCGTACGAAAAAGAGCTGGAAAAGAAAGGGATGCGATTTGTCTCGTCGGCAACAACGATCGAAAACGATGTGGACAGCGGTACATTCATGGCAACGGTGGAGGCTTTCGCTGCCGGGATACACAAGAAGTAAAAGGACCGATTGGTTATCCTGTTAATCCTGGCGGGAGCATTCAATAATTCCGGACTTTTCATAACATCTCCATTTTGCATTAAGGTTAACCTTCGCCGGAAAAGGACGGTTTGAGGATGAGGGTACTGCCTGGATGGTCCTGTCCCGATACATGCCTCCGTCACTTCCCCCCGGCGGGTTGGTAAAGAGGAGGTGAAACCCGTTGACGGTTTCTGCTGTGGCTGGCCAGTTAATGAAGGGCGGATTTTCCTTTATGGGCCAGTCATAGATGAAAGGAGTGAAATGATCCTGGAATGAGCCTCGCCATTTTTCCCGGGGGACAATGACGGTTACGCATGCGGGGAAACAGTTTTTGGAAAACTCCGAATTTGGAGGTTCTTGTCCAAAAAGGTATCTCTCTCACTCTCAGGAGAGGGGAGTCTTTGAATATTTTCGGGAGTTGCATGCCACAACGATTCACAGTATCCCCGCCAGGATTACCCAGAAAGATTGAACATCGCCACCGGATCCCGGTATGAAATCTATGAATAGGTCCGGTACCTATCAAGGCATATGATGGTGCGCAGGGATCCCACTGTTGAGTACGAGCCGCAAAAAAAACTGGCGGCCCTCATTGATGCTGAAAATGCACAGCCAGAAATTATTGAAGGCCTGCTCGCTGAAATTGCCCTGTATGGTACCGCGAGTGTAAAACGAATATACGGGAACTGGACAACTCCCAATCTCCAGCCGTGGAAGGAGGTGCTGCTGAATTATTCGATCCAGCCGATGCAGCAGTTCAATTATACCACCGGGAAAAATGCGACCGACTCTGCCCTGATCATCGATGCAATGGATCTTCTGTATACCGGGAAATTCGATGGCTTCTGCATTGTTTCAAGCGACAGTGATTTTACCCGCCTGGCGCAGAGGATCCGTGAATCCGGGCTGTCTGTGTACGGCTTTGGCGAACGGAAGACCCCCAAGCCCTTCGTCCAGGCATGTGACAAATTTGTATATACCGAGATCCTGCGGAAAACGCGGTTGACCGGTGAACCATCTCCTGAACCCTCAAAAGAGGAGAAGGCAGGAAAATCCCTCAAACAGCTCAAGGGAGATAAGGTAGTACTGAACCTGTTGCGGTCTGCCGTTGAAGGCTGCTCCAATGATGACGGCTGGGCCAATCTTGCCGATGTGGGGGGAAACATTGTCAACCAGTCCCCGGATTTTGATCCCCGGAACTACGGGTTTAAAAAACTCAAGGACCTGGTGGATGCGACGTCCCTCTTTGAAATAAAAGAAAAACAGGTCGGGGATTCACCTGCCAAGGTAATTTATATCAAAGACAGGAAATTTCTGAAAACAAAACAATCCTGATCCTGTCAGGCACGCATCTCTCAGGAATAACCCATTCTTCCCCATTCAATAACCCTTTTTCCCGGAACAATGGCCACTATTCCTGCATCCCGCCGGACTCTCCTCCAGATATATTTTTATAGGACAGAGTATCATGTGGCGGACAGGAGTCACCAGAGATGGCACAGGACGATGACCGGCGCAATGAATTCCGAACAACCCTCCATACCCTGGCGTCAGAGGGGGGATCTGGCCAGGACCTGATTACCCTGTTCATCCCTCCGGATAAACCGATCGCCGAAGTGACCGGATACCTGGACGAGGAGTTTACCCGGTCGGGAACGATCCAGGATGCCCGGCAGCGGAAACAGGTACAGGAAGCCCTCTCCTCGATCCTCTCCCTCCTGAAAAAGTATACAGGACTACCAGAACATGGCCTGGCACTCTTTTGCCGGGCCGGTCAGGAAGAAACCGGCACGGATCATTCCTGCACGGTCATTGAACCTCCTGAACGCCTGACCCTCTATCTGTACCGCCATAGTGCGGCCTTCGAGCTCGAACCTTTGCAGCAGATGCTGGATGCAAAGAACGTATATGGCCTCCTGGTCCTCGATCTCAGCGGGGCATGGTGGGGGACTCTCCGCGGGAAGGAGGTAAACCCTCTTGGCAGCAGTACCTCCAACATCCATGCGAAGCAGCGTAAGGGTGGCCAGTCGGCGGCAAGGTTCCAGCGGCTGCGTGAGGTCGCGGTCAATGAATTCTTCACCCGGGTCGGAAATCATGCGAGCGAAGCCTTCCTGAAGGAGAATGACTTTTACCAGCGGTTCGGAGGTGTGCTGATAGGAGGACAGGGCCAGACAAAAGAAGATTTTCTCGCGGGGCATTTCCTTCACCATGAGATCCAGCAGCGGGTCATCGGCCTGTTCGACGTAGCCCGGATGGATGAGCGGGGTCTTGCAGAGCTCGCGGAGAATGCACGCAACGCGATCGGTGACCAGGATATCGCCGGTGAAAAGGAGGTCCTCGACCGGTTCCGGCAGGAGCTCCGAAAGGCCGACGGGCTTGCCACATCCGGCGAAGAGAGTGTCCGCAGGAATCTCGCCGCCGGTGCGGTCGGAACCCTCCTCCTCTCTGCCGGCCTCAGGAAACCACGCCGCCGTATCACCTGCCAGGAATGCGGGCATACCCACGAACGGACGATACCGCTTGAACCCGGGATGATCGTCCCTGATATCCTGGTCCATACATGCCGGGTCTGTGCCGCCCCGATCATCGAGGATGAAGAGGTGGACCTCGTCGAGGATCTGACACACCTTGCTGACCAGAGTGGTGCGAAAACGAAGATCATCACTGAAAATTTTGCGGAAGGTAAGCAATTCCTTGACGGGAACGGCGGCATTGCTGCAATCCTACGGTACAGGACAGGGTTTTAATCCCGGGTTACCCGATCTTCAGAAAAATAGCGAAGAGAAACTGGGGCACGACTCCTGCAGAACAGGGACGGCAGAAAACCCTAAACCGCTCACTGCACCGTGCTCTCCTGATCATGATGGCGTTTTGCAGACTACTTTTTCTTTGCTTCTTCTACAACCTTGTGCGCCGTGATCTTCGCATCCGAACTGATTTCATGTGCCTTTATCTTTACATCATCGACCACGTTCTGAACCGTGTTTTTCCTGGTCGTTGCATTGTGAACCGCGGTCTTTGCTGTCATCGACTACTGCATTTGTCTTTACACGGGCATCGTCAACAACCTTGTGGGCCCTGACCCGTACATCATCGTTGGAAGAAATGGAGGCTACTACTACGGCGCATTACTTATAGTTGCCCGGATGTTACAAAAATTGAAATAAAGGGTGCCAGTTAAGGTCATCTTTTGAAAACTGCGAAGCTCACCAGATACCGGGAAACCGCGGGTTAACCCTCTTATGAAAAAGAAATTACGAGCAAAAGGCATTCTGGTGTATACCTTCAGTCGCCTGAAAAAAAAGGTCAGTCACCTTCCCTTCACCTGTGGATGAACAACCCCCCCTCCTCACTTTTCCGACCGGGCTGGCTGGTCAGGACCATTTCGCCTTTCCTTGCGGATAATTGAATGCGGGATTTCCTTACGGAACTGAAGGGCAGGACAAGCCCGATATTCTGAATATCCCGACTTTACCCGCACCCCTGCTCCGCCATTGTCAGATATCTAAAGGAGCCATCCCGGAAAGGGTTTAACGTATACTCTCCAAAGAAAAGTTATCGGGTGCTGCAATATCAGCATATCAACTCCTGTATTTCAAACCCTTAAGCATCACCCGTACCTGCCCTTGTAACCGGCAGGCAGATCTCACCGTGAGGTTTTAGAATGAAACCGAGATATCTTACTTCCATTAACGAGCTCGATAACCTTGTCGGGCTCGAACCCAAGGAACGGCAGGACATGGAGACGGTGTGCGAAACGTTTCCGTTCCGTGCCAATGACTACTACCTGTCCCTGATTAACTGGAAAGACCGCAGCGATCCGCTTCGTCGGATCGTCGTCCCCGATCCCCGTGAACTCAAAGGCGGGGGCTGCATGGATCCTTCCTGCGAAAAGGATTATACCAGACTCCCAGGCCTCCAGCACAAGTATGCCCAGACCGGCCTGCTTCTTCTTTCGGATGTCTGTGGCGGGGTCTGCCGGTTCTGTTTCCGGAAACGGTTGTTCATCAATAAAGAGCGGGAAACAATCAGGGACATCACTGCCGGGCTGGACTATATCCGCTCTCACCATGAGATTACGGATGTCCTCTTGTCCGGTGGTGATCCCTTCATGCTCGGGACGCAACGGCTGGAAACGATTTTACGGGAACTGCGTGCGATCGAACACGTCAACATCATACGGATCGGCAGCAAGATGCCGGCCTATAACCCGTACCGTTTCCTGAACGACCCTGGTCTTACTGAGGTCCTGTTGAAATACAGCACGCCGGAAAAACGGATCTACGTCATGGCCCACTACAACCACCCGCAGGAGATGACCGGTGTCTCGATGCAGGCAATCGGGCAGCTGCAGCAGTCTGGGATTATCGTTGTAAACCAGACGCCGGTCCTAAACGAGGTCAACAATGACCCGACGGTCTTTACCCAGCTCTTCCGCAAGCTGTCCTTTGCCGGGGTCTCGCCGTACTACGTTTTCCAGTGCCGCCCCTCGGTCGGGAACCGGTTCTTCCAGATACCGGTAGAACGGTCCTATGACATCATCCAGCAGGCCTGGCAGGCCTGTTCCGGCCTCGCGAAACGTGCCCGGTTCATCATGTCGCATGCAACCGGGAAGATCGAGATCGTCGGGAAGACGGCACATCATGTCTACATGAGGTACCACCAGGCGGCAGATCATGCGGATATCGGAAAGATGCTGGTCTTCCGGAGCAACCTGATGGCCCGCTGGCTTGATGATTACCAGCTCGATACCTCCCAGATCAGCGAGATCTTCCCGGTGAGGATGCCGAAGATGCAGTGGCTGTTCTGAAGGGGCAGGACGACCAGGATGGAAGATGGCGGGGAACTTCTTGCGTGGAGAAATGTACTGAAAAAAATTTCAAAGTATTTCCTTTTTTTAAATAACCCACAATTGACGTGAAAATGGTAAAAAAAAGATGCTGTAAAACGGTTCATTTGATAATTTTTTTATGAAGACTTGCAGAGATCAGAACATGGCCGTTTTTATCCAGGACCGGAGGAAGAAGCAGGGGATTTTGAACACCAGTAGAAAATGCTTTATAATTCTTCTATCAAGGTACAACATTCCTGTAACCTCAGGGATTGGAGAATTCAGTCATGGAAAGAAAAAGTATTATCCTTATTTTAGCGGTCCTGATCACGGCGAGCGTACTGTTTGCGGGATGCACTACCCAGAACCCTGCCCCGGTAACGCCAACCCCGGTTCCAACGGAGACAACCGTAGTAACAACCGCACCAGTTACAACAGTAATGACAACTGCACCAGTTACAACAGTAAAAACAACCGCACCGATGACAACCGTACCAACTGCCGCACCCACGACACAGGCTGGTATGAAGAATATCGTTGATACTCTTGTAGCTGATGGCCGGTTCACCACCCTGGTCACTGCATTGAAAGCGTCGCAGCTGGATGCCAACCTGAGTGGTCCCGGCCCCTTCACGGTATTTGCCCCCACGGATGATGCCTTCAAGAATCTCCCGGCAGGAACGGTCGATTCCCTTCTTAAGGACCCCCAGGGGTTTTATATAAAGAAGTTGCTGACCTATCATATAGTGAACAGGAAACTGATGGTCGCGGATATCATGAGACTCGGAACAATAAACACAATCCAGGGGCAAGACCTCCTGGTCGCCAGTGGCAACGGCGTGATTTTTATTAATGGTGGCGCAAAAGTTATTACCCCGGATATCGTGTGCAGCAATGGGGTGATTCAGGCCATCGATACCGTCCTTACCCCCTGACCTTAGGCAACAACGGCCAGGATCCAAAAAGGCATTTCATAATCATCAAAGATCCAACATTGGTCCCCCCCCTTTTTTCACGAGGTTATGACCTTTGTAAAAACCAATTCAGGTTATATATTTCTTTGAGCGAACGTCATTTTTTAAAAAATCCGGCTCTCTCGAGAAATCCTGCAGTTATTCATTTTTCCACTGGCATGAGGAACAGGTTGTGCAGGTGATTCCCTCTCTTCCAAAATGGGAGGAAATTTTTTGCGCCCCTAAAAAAATTATTATATCTTTTCAATTGAATAGTGTCAAAATGCGATCATTCACATAAGAAGAATCGAATTCGATTAAGGGGAGGTCTGAATGCCGGGTACATTTGCACACATGCTCATCTTTGAGGATGTCATAGCAGAACTTGAAAAAGACACGGACTGCGAAGAGTTAGTTAACCTGTTAAAGGAGAACAAAAACTACGGGACGCTGGGGTCTGTCGGCCCGGACCTGCCTACATTTGAAAGTATCACCGCCACCCTGTACGCTCAGGTATCTTCAGCAACGGATGAACCCTTCCATCTGGAGAAATGGTCCGGGCAGCTGCACTCCAAGGACCCGAATGTATTCCCGTTGAAAATGATTGAAATCGCCTGGAAGGAAAACGATTTTAATGTCCCCGGCTGGGATGCCATTTCAAAGAGACAATGGGCATTTATTATTGGATTTCTGACTCATATCGCCGCCGATCAGTCTATTCATCCTTTCATCAATTCGATTGCAGGGCAGATCTACCGGAGTAAAGAGAGCCGCATGAAACACGGGGAATGCGAGGCGTACCAGGATGTCGTGCTGTATACGAGAAAGAAGAAGAGGAGGATCAAGGACGAAAAACTGAAAAACTGGATCGATGTGTCCGTTCGATCGAAACGAACCGATCCCTTCTTCAGTGTATTCATCCAGAAAGCGTTTATCGAGGCACACAGTGTCTGCCCGTCAGACAGGGAAATTAAAAACTGGTTCCGGGGCCTGTCAACCGTTTTCGTGATCTTTGGTTTCTATGGACGTTATATCGACGCAGAGAAAGATTTCCAGAGGAAGAATGAGAACTCCGAGAAATACAAAGAATACTGGTTAAAGAATGATAAAAGTGGCAATAAATCATATATGGACTATTACAAGGATGCGGTTGAGTTAGTCTTCCATTTACGCAAAAACAGCCAACCGGTTATATAAGATGAAGCATGATAAATTCGAAGATCCCCAGAGACGCATGTTCCTGGAGATCGTAAAAAATGCAGATCTGACCAATCCTCTGGATACCAATATCCTGGAAGATGCCAGAAAAGCGTATCTGAAGCATTTTGGATAACATATTTACAGTTCACCCTAGCCACCGCTGACGGGTAGACGTGGTATTGACGGGGGAATGGTGAGGAGACCTTTTTGGGAGCGTAGTCCCTCCTCCAGGGAACAACTCCACGCACCCCCCCGTGGGGATTGTCGGTGTCCCCCTGTACCGGGGGATGATATGCACGTGGCAGTGCATAACGCCCTGGCCGGCAACCCTGCCGACGTTAAAACCAACATTGTAGCCATCCGGGGAATATTTTTCGCTGATGATTTTCCTGGCGGCGTCAATGACTTCGAAAAGATTCTTCTTCTCTTCTGCGGTTGTGTCAAAACAATTTTCGACATGGCGGAAGGGGATCACCAGCATATGTCCTTTCGAGGCCGGGAACCGGTCCCAGCGGGCATACCAGAACTCATTGTGTGCCTTTATTACTCTGGGGTCCGGCGAACAGAAGGGACAGGGAGCTTTATCCGGCATGAAAGTTCTCTTGCCGGACAAGGACATAAATTCCGCGATGGTTCATGTCATCCAGAAAAATCCTGGGATGTGGAAACTCAGGTACGCAAAAAAAGAGCACAAGTGACGATGAAATAGGACCAGATACTCAAGAGAACACGTCCCTGAGGAGTTACTTGGCTGGCACCTGCCCGGATTCCCGCTACCTGACCCTGGACAACGGGTAGATCTCCGCAAGCCTGTCGATATCATTGAGAATGTACGCAAACGCGAGCCAGCTCCATACTCCCCACCGGGCGGAAAGTGCCTGCTGTACCCGTTCAATCTCATCACGGGAGTTCTCTGGTGTCCTGCCGTCATAGAGCTCGCTCATGATCACCACGCTCCATGCATCAATCGGAGGGGTTGACTGGCCGAAGATGATGGCGGCGGAGTAACGCCCGATACCGGGGATCGCGGTGAGTGCTTTCATCGCCTCATCCTCCGGGACCGTTGCCAGCTGCCGCAGGGAGATCGGGTGCCCGGTAAGGTACTCCGCAGCCTTCACCAGCCGCTCGGCCCGGTACCCGAGCATTGCTTCCTTCCTCAAGATAATTGGGTCCATGGTGGCGATCTCTTCTGCCCGGGGCCAGAGGATCGCCTCCTTCCCGTCAAACGAGATCCTGGTACCGAAATGTTCGAGGACCTTGTCCATCATCTGCCCGCTCCGCTCAATGGGGGCCATCTGGAGGAGGATGGCGAGGATAACCCCGCCAAAGACATCATCAAGGAGGCCGATCCGCATACCGGGGTGATCGGCGATGGCTTTTTTCAGGACAGGATCATTTTTGGCAAACCGATAGAACTCGCTGAGGTTTTCATCTGCCCCGAGACCTGCCCGGACCATGTCCCTGAGATCACCCGCGTCTTTCTTCATAAGCGGGGATGCGGTATATGCCCGGACAGAGACCCGGTTTTTCTTCGCATGCATGACAAGCCCGACCGGGATGTTCCCGACCCTGACCCCGGTCCAGAGGGTGCTGTTTTCGAAAATCTCCTTCGGAGTTGACCAGGGCCAGCCGGCCGGCTTTGCTACTGTCAGCCCAAAATCGAACGGTTCGGGAATCGTGAGGGCGAGTGCCAGTTCGTGCAGGAGGTCCATCGTTGTGTGGTTGTGGCGGGGATGGGAAATAAAGGTGAGGGACGGGGGAAATCCGCCTGGAGAACACTTACCCGATACCGGCATCCCCGGGACCTGTATGTCCCATTCGAACTCTCTATATACCGGGATGGAGTATGGATAGGTTTGTGAATTTTCCATGAAGATCAAATCGATTCCCAACGGGCCCAATGTGGTGGAGACCGAGGAACCCCTCACCTGCTCGGTCAGTGGTACAGAAAAAGATCTCAATGCCCCGGTCTACCTCTGCCGTTGCGGGCAGTCAAAAAACAAACCCTTCTGTGACGGGTCGCATCTCGCTGCAAAGTTTGAGGCTCCGGCAGCGGAGATAGCGGCGAAGAAAAAGAGGTGAGAGAGCGGACAAGAGGAGCTGCACTTTCGTCACGGTATCTTTTTTATGGTCATGGTATAGTTGTCAGGGCGATTCTGTTCGGACTAAAACCACATACAGAATTCCCGGGATGCCAATCAGGAGGAACAGGACAATGGCGACCCAGGTATACACACCGAAAAAAGTTCGTCCGGGGTCGTACACGATCCATACCAGTACGTTGAGCAGCATTTCGTACCAAACGATATTCCGGTAAAAAAGTTCCTCATTCATGGGAATTTTCGCCAGATTCCCATTCCGGCTGCGGATAATAAATGGTATCCCCGGTTTCCGTGAGAATTAAACCTGTGTTCTGATGGTACGCTGGTGGTTTTTCGCAGGCTTCGAAATAATTCCCGATCTGGTTATTTTTTCCTCTCCAGATACTCCTCCAGGGCTGCCCACCGGGATATGGCAGGAACTCAGGTAATCCTGAAAGACGCAGAATGGTGATCCCGGGCACCGTCCAAAGTCAATCCGGGCTTGCTACAGGCTCCGACTGGTGAACAATCCGTTGTCACAAGATGAAGGTATTAGGGCAGGGACAGCAGACGCTTAGGTATGCCAACGTTCATGTATCATGCACAACCGTTCATGTACAGTTCACACCCGGCCATGGGACCGGTCCTGATGTTCGGGATCTGGATAATCCAGGTGATCATCGGATATTTCATCTACCGGGACGCACAGGACCGGAAGATGGCCGCACCCATCTGGACAATTCTTGTGATTGTCCCCCTGTTCGGGTATTTCGCCGCAGTTCTCTATCTCATTATCCGTGAGCTGCAGCCGAGAACCCCGGGAAATCTCCCTCTCAATATCCTGAAAGAGAGATATGCGAAAGGAGAAATCACATCAGAGGAGTTCGAAAAAGGAAAATCTGTACTCCAGATGTAATATCTTTTTTAAGCAGACGATTGCCCATTGAGAGAAAGGATAAGGACGCATTCAATTCTCTCACTTTTGAGATTGAATGCGGATCTCTGTCCGGACTGGAAATTTCGAATGGTCTGAAAAGAAACAGCAGATGAACAGCAGATTTTGTAATTAAGGGGAAGGGCTTTATAAATATGCGTCATGTACTCGCATACTCTGGTATGAAATAACAAATAACGGTATTTTCAGAACTATTTTCTCGAAAGCATCATAAAAAACCATCATATCAGTTGATGAATGAAAGGAGATGAACATCTATGAAGGCAACCAGGAAACAGGAAACAACGATAAAGGAAACGAAAATGCAGAAAAAAGACCAGATATCCGGGCCCAGTACGTTAAGCCAAAAGCCCTCTGTGACACCGGAGGTAACCCCCTCTGTGAGGGGAAGCAGAGATACCTCGAAACATGTCAGTGGGGTGCAGCACGAGTCGCACAAGTACCAGTACCCGGAGAGACCATGCAAAAACACACGCCGTGTGAAAAACCCGGTAGCAGCAATTACCGGCAAACCTGAGCGATTTGCAGAAATCCCGGCAGCCCCAGTTATACAATAATTTCATCCATTCACCATACATTTCGGCCCATACTTTTTTTATGAAGATAGTGCGGTGACGGTCTTCCCTGCTTTCACCCCCGATCTCCACCGGGAGGAATATGCTGGAAATACACCTGGCGATTGTCGTTCTACAGGGATTCGGGACCTGTCAAAATCTGTCGCTCGATCTTCACGCATCGTTCTCAAGATAACGGCGAAAATTATATCAATGGAAAATGCTCCATACGGTGCCATGGCAAATATTGGATTTTTCCAGGTTCCCGCTGACGACGTCGGGCGGGCAAGGAAATTCTACAAGTCCCTACTTGGCTGGAAGATTGATCCGGATACGACCCTTGAGAACACATCTCTGGAGTGGCAGAATATCATCACAGGGAACGCTGAAGAAGGTACGATGAACAAGGGGGGAATCTACAAACGGATGGGGCCGGGACCGATCATGAACTTCGTGGTCATCGAGGATTTTGACCGGGTTCTGGCAAAGGTGGAGAAACTCGGCGGAACGATCATAATGCCGAAGAACGCGATCAAAAGGGTTGGTCTCGTCGCAGTCATCCAGGACACCGAGGGCAATACCATCGGTCTCCTGAAACCCGGGTAAGCTGGCGGGATGGCTGGTATTTCCGGGGACACCTTTATACGGGAACCCGGCAATCAATCCCCATGGAAAAACAACCTCAGGCCCTGCGGGTGAAACATGATCGCCCGGTGTGTGAGAAGTGCCAGGATCCCAATATCGTCCGGAAGCCAGATGGCAGTTATCGCTGCAAGCGGTGCGGGTTCGACAGTGCGAAAGGCAGTACCCTGAGATGGATTACGGGTAACGGTGAGAGGCAATGCTGTACCGGAAGATGAAGAAGGCCGCCCCCGAACTCTCTATTCTCGGGTTCGGGTGCATGCGGCTCCCCCAGAAGGAGAACGGGGAGATTGATGAGGAAATGGCGACCGGCATGCTCCGGTACGCAATCGATCACGGGGTGAATTATGTCGATACCGCGTATCCCTATCACAACGGGGCGAGTGAACCGTTCGTCGGGCGGGCACTTGCCGGAGGGTACCGCGAAAAGGTAAACCTGGCGACCAAGCTCCCGAGCTGGCTGATCAAGTCCCGTGAGGACATGGACAAATATCTCGATGAACAGCTTGCCCGCCTCAGGACCGATGTTATCGATTTTTACCTCGTGCACGGGCTCATGCGACCGTTCTGGGAAAACCTCGTATCGCTCGGGGTCACGGACTTCCTCACCGAGGCAATCGCTGACGGGAGGATCCGCTATGCGGGGTTCTCCTTCCATGATACTACGAAGGTTTTCAGGGAGATCGTGAAGAGTTATGACTGGACATTTGCCCAGATCCAGTACAATTTCATGGACGAGCACTACCAGGCAGGGACCGAGGGACTGAAATACGCGGCAAAGAAAGGACTCGGCATCGTGGTCATGGAGCCGATCCGTGGGGGTCTGCTGGCAAAGGACCTGCCGGGTATTTCGGAGATCTGGCAGGAGGCAAAGGTCCGGCACCCGCCAGCCGGCTGGGCTCTCCGCTGGGTCTGGAACCATCCGGAGGTAACGGTCGTCCTCTCCGGCATGTCGACGCCGGAGCAGGTCCGCCAGAACGTTGCGATGGCCAAAACCGGGGTACCTCAGTCCATGACAACGGCAGAGCTCTCCCTGTTCAGGAAGGTAAAAAAAGAGCTGGAGAATCGGATCCTCATCCCCTGCACCGGGTGCAGGTATTGTTCTCCCTGCCCTCATGGCGTGAGCATCCCGGAGTGCTTCGAGTATTTCAACCGGGGGCACATGTATGACGACAAGGAACAGACACGCCAGATCTATACGGCGTTCCTGGGCGGTGTCTTTGACGGTGTCCCCAATTATGCCTCGCTCTGCCAGGAGTGCGGGGAGTGCGAGGAAAAATGCCCCCAGAACCTCCCGGTCCGCGAGAACCTGAAGAAAGTAGTGGCGTATTTCGGGAAATAATGCGGGATGCTCCCGCTTTCAGAGTACTACCGGGGTAATGATGTATAAAAAAAATTCAATACCGGTGGCAGGTGTATCATTCATCCATGCTGGACAGCGGGAATGATACCTGAGATTATACTCAGAGGTACTTTGGATTGATTGACGCGAAAATTTCACGAAGAAATTCGGGAACATTATTGCTGTGTATGGGGATACCCCCGGGTGCATCATCAGGAACCGGGGAGAATTTTTCCAGGATATAAGGAGTGTGTCTGCACCTTATATCCTGGTAGATCTGAATGAGGCTGACCGATATTTTATCCAACAGACATTGGAGGTTATGGGGTAGAAGTGGTGAAATACCCCATGCTACAAACCTGACCCTTGTGCTCCTCCTGCGCCATGAAAAGTATCACGCCGTAAGAATCATCGCGGGATTTTTGTCTGATACCGATGATGACAGGAGTATGCCCGGTCTATCCTGTTCTGCGATTCCTGTCCGGGCACTATTCCCCCGTATAAAATATAGTAGATACTGCTTATATATATACTTATGTGTATATAAAATAATATTTTTTAAGATTTTATCAGGAAACTATCCGATATTTGGTAAGTTTTCGAATCTCAAAGCGGGGCAATAAAAAATCACTTTGAAGGATCACATGGCTCTCAGTGTATCACCAGAGCTGGTCCTGAACGATGGTGTGTGGCACAAAGCACAAGAATACGTAGAGTAACAATACCGGTATGAAGCAGTGGGTTAAAGACACCGTAGGCCTTGGCATAGTTCTCTGGCTGATCGGGTATCTCGCATCACTGGTACTGTTTTTCACGCCATATGCGGAAATCATGGGGTGGATCCTTGCCGGCATCTTTACTCCGGTTGCGATCGTTGTTACGTGGTGGTGGTTCGGCCGGAGAGAGCGTCTCCCGTTGCAGTACTATGCCGGTGTCGGGTTTTCATGGACATTCATAGCTGTCGTGCTCGACTTCCTGTTCATCGTCCAGCTGTTTCACGCGACCACCTATTACAAACCCGATGTGTTCCTGTATTATATCGTCACATTCATTATCCCGGTGGCAGTTGGCCTGTACCTGATCCGGACCCGGAACAGGCCGGTGTCAAAACCGGGATAATGGTGTTCACTGATAGTTCCACCCCCCTCCATGAACCTCGAGTCACATTCCTTATCCCGGTGGCAGTCGGCCTGTATATGATCCGGACCCGGAACGGGCCGGTGTCGAAACCGGGATAACCGTGTATCTCCGGTAGTTCCCCCCATTCCCCGTGTACCTTCGAAATTTTTCGCAGTTTACGCCAAGTTGATGACCTCATGTGTTCATAATCTCGTTACAGATTATGTCACCCAAAACATTCTTCCTCATCCTCTGTGCCATGCTCATCCTCGGAACCATCCTTGCGACGGGGTGCATGAGCACCCCTGCCACTACGGCTGTAACCTCCGACATGAAGAAGTTCAATTCTACGGCAGAGATCGAACAGTACCTCAGTGATTCAATGGCAGCCCAACAGCAGAACGGATACTACCAGACCATGGTCCCCACCATGGGGATCAGCACCGGCGTGAACGTCCCGCAACGGTCGGACCAGGAGAAGGGAGGTATTGCCGTCCCGGCAGCCCTTCCGGGGGCGGTCGGGTACTCCCAGACCAATGTCCAGGTTGTCGGGGTCGATGAACCGGATATCGTGAAAAACGATGACCGGTATATCTACACGATATCCGGCTCGACACTCGCCATCATCGCTGCCTACCCCGCAGCGAATGCATCGGTGATCTCAAAGACCGAAATTTCCGATACACCCCGGGACATCTTTGTGAATGGCGACCGGCTCGTGCTCTTTACTACGGGATACGGGACCCCGGATTACCCGGTTCAACCCCCGGTTGCAGAACCGGCCATCGGGATGATAGCCCCGATGCCCCCGTACCGTTACACTACACCGTCCACGCATGCCATGCTGTATGATATCAGCGACCGGAAAAACCCGAAGCTGCTGAAGGACTATTCGATTGATGGCGATTACGTCGATGCCCGGATGATCGGCTCGCTCGTGTACATGGTCACCCGGGAACAGGTCTACCCCTATTCCGGCAGAAACATCGTCGTCCCTGCCCTCCGAGAAGGCTCCGCGACCGTTGTCCAGCCGGGTGTCTGGTACTTCGACAACTACGAATCCCAGTATACCTTCACGACGATAACCTCGATTGATGCAGCCAGCGGCAATGAAAAAGATGCCCAGACCTACCTTCTGGGCAGCGGGAACATCCTCTATGTATCGACCGACGCGATGTACGTGAGTTACCAGAGATACCACCCGGTACTGTATACCCGGGGAATTGTCCCGCCCCAGCCGGTTGCGGTCGGCGGGGGGATGGGGTCTGTCGGGTCGGCCGGGGTTTCAACGGCCGTTGACGTGGCCGTATCATCGCCGGCAGGAGTATCCTCCGCAGTAAAAATGGTTGTTCCACTCGTCACCGTCCCTCCTGACTTCAACTCACTGACCGATACCCAGCGGCAGTCGATCCTGAATGGCCTCCGCACCGCAGAACAGGACGCAATCCGGCGGCAGGAAGCTGACCAGACCACCACGGTTATCCACAAGATCGCGATAAACGGCGGCACGATTACCTACATCGCGAAGGGCGAGGTGCCGGGAACCCTGGATAACCAGTTCTCGATGGACGAATACAACAACAATCTCCGGCTCGCAACCACCTCCAGTGTCTCCACCCAGTCCGGGCAGTACACCTACAACAACGTCTTTGTGCTGGACGGGAAGATGGCGACCATCGGTTCGCTGACCCATATTGCCGAGCAGGAATCGATCTACTCCACCCGGTTCATCGGTGACCGGCTCTATATGGTCACCTTCAAGAGGATCGACCCCTTCTTCGTCATCGACCTCTCGAGCCCGGAGAGCCCGAAGGTCCTCGGGAAACTGAAGATCCCCGGGTACTCCGACTACCTCCACCCGTATGACGCGACGCATATCATCGGCATCGGCAAGGAGACCTCGACCAACGACTGGGGCGGTGTCTCTGTCAGCGGGGTCAAGCTGGCCCTCTTCGATGTCACAGATGTGGCCAACCCCAAACAGATCGACAAGGTGCAGATCGGGGATGCAGGCTCTGACTCTGCCGCCCTCACGGACCACCATGCCTTCCTCTTTGACAAGGCAAAGAACCTCCTCGTGATCCCGGTCAGGGCGGTTTCTGCTGCCCCCGTCACCAAAGGAGACTACTACGCCGGCCAGCAGCAGATCTGGTACGGGGCGTATGTTTTCGGTCTCACTCCGCAGACCGGATTTACCCTCCGGGGGACGGTCCAGCACGGGACCGGCGACAACGGTTACTACTATTACGGCAGCTCGACATCGGAGGTAAAGCGGTCCCTCTACATCGGCAACGTCCTTTACACGATGTCATCCAAACAGATCAAGGCAAATTCGCTGGATAATCTCAACACGACCATCGCAACGATACCTCTCCCCAATGTCGGGGATATATTATACCCTGTCCCGATGGAGTAGATGCGAATCCGAAGGATCCCCGCACTTTTTTTTAAATATTTGATGATCGTTCGTACCTCTACAACTTCAAAAAGATATCAGGAAAATAAACCCGCTGCATTGTCCTGAGATACAATCTTTCTTTCCGCATTGATGGAAATTAGAACGGCTGGACCGGATGGAAAACCAGCTACCTCATACAGGGACCAAGGCATCAAAGACCCGGTACGCCTGGCCGGTGGACATCCTGGCAATGATCTCCACCCGGTCGGTTTTATTCGAACCATCGAGGATGGACTCAGCCACGCCCTTCAGCGGCTGGATGATGCCTGTTGTCACTGATCCGTCCGGATGGGTGACCTTGACATCTGCACTGCTGATACTGCCCTCCCCCGCACTTCCGGTAAAAATTACCGTGATCTTTGAAGTCACCGGGTTCTTGTCGACATGGAAGTAGAGTTTCTGGCCTGGGGGCAGCGTCTGTGTTGGCAGGGGGATGAGAGCACGGGAGGGCGGGACGGTCGTCTGTGTCGGGGACGGCGTGATCGTCCCGGAAACGGTTGGTTTCTCTTCTCCTGTCGGATTGCCGGGAGCGCCATGACCCCACGTACCCGTAAGCATCGGCAGTCCGATGAAATAAACGGCCGCAACAAGGGCTGTCGCCACAATGCATACGCCGATAATCTTTGTCCAGTTTACCCGTGGCTTTGATGCCACATTCGGTTTCCCGGGAGACAAAAACAGGGCGTCATCGATGGTCTCTGGGGATCCCCGCTCCGATGGTGCAGGAACGGTGATCGGTTTTTTTGCCTCGCGTCTGAGGGGAGTCGGGGATTTTTGTGTGTGAAGGGATTCCAGCGTCTCATCCTCTGCATATTCCTTCCCATATGTTTCCAGTAATTCATCCGTATCCGGTTCCAGAATTTCCTTTTTATAACGGCGGGGTGTCTCATCCTCAGCCGGTACGATAGTATCTTCATGTTCTTCCGGTACTTCATCTGTGTCGGGTTCCGGAACTTCCTCCTCGCCTTGTTCCGGTATCTGATCTTCATCCGCCCCGGTGTCCTCTTCATCAGGGTGCTCCGGTAATATTGGTTCCGGTACTTCCCCCGGAATTACGGGGGCTCCGCACAAATCGCAAAACTTTACCGGAGCTATGAACCGGGTACCGCATTTGCTGCAGGTTGACAGTTCCGGTATATGCGTCCCGCAGGTTTCACAGAATTTATAGCCGGGCCTGACCGGCCTGTTGCAGGCGGGGCAGGTACGCGTGAACTTTGGTGGTGAAGCCGGACTCCCCATAGAACGCAGATTAGCTTTCACGTATTAAAAAGGTGGGGCATCCAGCCCGGCTTTTCGGTGGCCTTTTCTGATACGGGGTTCTCCGGAGAACACCGGAATCCGGGAAAGTCTTTGGTGCCCTGCCTTGATATTGTCCCCGGCAAAATGACCACCTTTTGGACCTGTCCACATAAACGATGAAGTGCCCGTCATCACGATTGCGAAGGTGAGATCTTCAACGGTTGTGTGGCAGACTTTGCAAGCAATTCATGTAATTGTGGAGCGAGTAGTAATGGTCCTCCCTTAATCGGGATGCTCAAAAACGTCTCTTCCTGTCCTGCACCGCGAGGAATCGGCCCTTCTGGATTGCTTCAAATTTTCCTTTGCATGAAGAAGTCATCTTTGACAGGTGTGGATGATTATAAACATCCTCGCGGTTGTGTAGTTTTGAGAGAAAGTCAAGTAGAATCGCAAGAGAGAAAGGAGCTTAACGATATATGGTATTCTGAGTGAGTGAACGGGGATGGAAAAAAAGGCTGAAATACAAGCGGGACAGGGGATGTTGAGAATTGTTGTACTGATACTCCTGTTGATACTCGTTCTGTGGCTCTTTTTTTTAGGAGGGCTTTACTCCCTGACCGGAATTAATTTTTAGGGAACCTGTGGGAAATCGGAAACGAGTATCTTTTTTTTACTACCGGATGCGAGTAAGAAAATGAGAACAATCTCTCCTGCCTGACCCAACACTTTATACCGCTCCGGTTCCACACATAAGCAGACAACAGGAGAAGGAATTGATGCCGGAAAACAATTCGTTATTCAATCTCATCATTCGGTTTTTTGGGATAGTCCCGATGATTTTGTACACAGTCGTCGCACTCCTCCTTACGATCATTGCTATATTCTCGGTGTATGATGCGGTACAGATAATGGTCCAGATGATCGGAACGCGGGACCTGGCAACGGGTCTGACCAACGTCCTCATGGCGCTGCTCCTGACGATCACGATCATCGTCCTGTTCGAGACGGTGACGGTCTACTTCAGGACAAAACATGTCGAGGTCCGGGCCCTCCTCGTTGCCGGGCTTACAGGCCTGGTGCGTCATGTGCTCATCTACAATGTCAGCGGCGGTGATGCCATCCAGATGTTTGCAACCGTCGCACTTCTTGCGGTACTGATAGTCGGTATCGTTTTTGTAAAACCCGAGGAGGTCCGATAATTTTTTTTAATACTACGCAATTGACTGTTTAAAAATTAAAAAAATACTGGTTCATTGATCGTCTTTTTATAAAAGTTTACGAAGAAATAATCTCATGGGGCTATTATGAAAGTTTGGAATTGGGATATGTGGATCGGAGTCTGGTTAGGAATAATGATTCTAAGTCTCGTCAACATTACATTGATTGTTGTACATCACAATCAATTCTTATATGATTGGTATATACTTGGAATTTCAATTATTGTATTAATCGTAATTATAATAATGAAAAGTCGGTCAAAAATATAAGAAAATCTGAAGATAAAGCGGAAACTTTTTTTTAAAGAAAAACACAATTTATTGTTGAATATTTTTATTGTATTTCCTTGAATTCTTCTTAAAATCCTGTTCTTCTTTTTGAGTGTCGATTAATATTTTTTATGATCTGGCCGGGCCGGATCCAATTTCCGGTCCAGGTTTTCTCGGAAAAATCCGAAAAATTCTCCCACGGGTAATTGTCAAAAAGAAATTTGTCCGCACGGATAATCCGCTAGGACTTCCTTTAATTGTAATTAAAGGAAAACGCAAAACTCCGAATTTTAGAAAGCCTCCTGAAACTTTCGGCAAAATCCGGTCAGGACGGTGGATACTGAAATTAATAGTTATAAGGAATTAATGGTTTTTCAAAAATTCCTCTCGATTTCTGATACGTCAAGCTGCAAAGAGAGTTTTGACGACGTGAATTTTCTCTCACAAATCATTGATGCGACAACACCGAAAATAATTCCATTTCCATACTACCATTTTCCAGTCGGTCATTTCGAAACTGTGTACCTTGTTGATTCTGGTGTCCCATCTCCGTTGTCGTTGCAATCCAGGCACAAGCTAACGTTCTGATAAATATCTATCTTATTTTTGAAATCACGATTCCATTTTCTTACTATCAGATCGATAGAGATTACATGGACCACGGGCAGTTTGATCGGCCCCCCGTCACCAGCTGCAACTGCCGTAACAAAGGTTAAAGAAAAATTACGGAAACAGGAAGAGGGGGAGAAATCCCGGGTATCCCTCGACTGGATTTGATTTAGACTTTTTACATTGAAAAAAAATTGCGGGTTAAAAAAGTTAAGACCATTTTCCAGTAACCGGTATCCTCCCCGGCGACCACTCAAACGTATACTGCCTGTCCCCTCCATCCCATTCTCCGTTTCCGTTATAGTCAAGCCACCAGTCCCCGTTCAGGAACACTCCCAATTCACTTCTTCCATCATTATTCCAGTCGCCTGTGACTGCCTGAACTCCGGGAGAACCGAATGTATACTGCCTGTCCCCTCCATCCCATTCTCCGTTTCCGTTATAGTCAAGCCACCAGTCCCCGTTCAGGAACACTCCCAATTCACTTCTTCCATCATTATTCCAGTCGCCTGTGACTGCCTGAACTCCGGGAGAACCGAATGTATACTGCCTGTCCCCTCCATCCCATTCTCCGTTTCCGTTATAGTCAAGCCACCAGTCCCCGTTCAGGAACACTCCCAATTCACTTCTTCCATCATTATTCCAGTCGCCTGTGACTGCCTGAACTCCGGGAGAACCGAATGTATACTGCCTGTCCCCTCCATCCCATTCTCCGTTTCCGTTATAGTCAAGCCACCAGTCCCCGTTCAGGAACACTCCCAATTCACTTCTTCCATCATTATTCCAGTCGCCTGTGACTGCTTGAACTCCGGGAGAACCGAATGTATACTGCCTGTCCCCTCCCCCCCATACTCCGTTTCCGTTATAGTCAAGCCACCAGCTACCGTTCAGGAATACTCCGATCTTGGACGTCGCATTGGACATAGCATTCGTCACCACGATATATCCAATTTTTCGCGTGCTAGTGTATCCGTCTGCATTGTATACCTGCAGCGCTACCTCATAAGTCCCAGGTGTGGTAAAGGTATGGGACGGGTTCTGTGCCGATGAACCGGCGGGCTGGAACCGCCACACATCATCACTGGAAGCACCGCCCATCAAGACGATACTCCCATCGGGCATCGCCACACTGCTGTGACTCAGTCTTGCGGACCACCCGGCACTGCTACTAACCTGAGTCCATGTAGCACCGTTATTCGTCGACCGCCATACGTCATTCTTATAGCCGCTGGCATCATCACCACCTATCAGCACAATGCTGCCATCGGGCATCGCCACGCTGCTGTGATATGTGCGTCCCGACCACTCGGCACTCCCGGTCATCTGCGTCCATGTAGCGCCGTTATCTGTCGACCGCCACACGTCATTTGTTTTAAGATAGGGAAAATTGCGAAAGATATAACCACCCATCAGGACGATACTCCCATCGGGCATCGCCACGCTGCTATGCAAGTATCGGGCACTCCAGCCGGCACTTGTGGTCATTTGCGTCCAGGATACACCGTTATCCATCGACCGCCATACGTCATTTTTGAAATTCCCATCATAACCGCCCATCAGCACGATGCTGCCATCCGGCAGCACCACGCTGCTGTGATACAATCTTGGCGACCACCCGGCACTGCTGTTGACTTGAATCCAAGTAGCGCCGTTATCTGTTGACCGCCACACATCATTCTTATAGTCATAGCCGCCGGCACCATCACCACCCATCAGCACGATGCTCCCGTCAGGCAATACGACGCTGCTGTGGTAGCCTCTGGCTGTCCACCCAGCATTCGCGTTTACCTGAGTCCACGTTGCACCGTTATCTGTTGACCGCCACACATCATTCTTGTAAACATTGCCAATTAGACCGCCCATTAGGACTATGCCCCCGTTTGGCATCACGACGCTGCTATGACTCAGTCTTGCCGACCACCCGGCACTCGCGTTTACCTGAGTCCACGGCTCCGTGTAATTTTCGTCGCCGAAATACCATGCCCAGCCGATGGGATTGTTTGATGATAGATCTGTGAATGAGACCGTAAGTGGTGCTCTCCCGGATGTGGGAGTGCCGGTGAAGTCTGCGACAGGTACAATTTGGGGGGCATTGACTGTGATATAACCGGCCCGGAGAAGGGAACTTTGACCTCCGGCTTTCGTAACGGTGAGGTTCACACTATAAAGACCGGGAGTCGTATAAACATGGTACGGGTTTGTACTTTCGGTAAAGTTTGTGACATTCCCATCGCCGAAGTTCCAGCTCCGGTTGGTAATGCCTGTACCCGTGGAAAAGTCAGTAAACGTAACTCCGAGAGGTGCATCTCCGTCAAGGGGCGTTCCCGTGAAGTTTGCAATAGCGGCTTTTGTGAATTTCTGGATGCGATTAGTAAAATCAACAACATACACATCCCCACTGGGATCTATCGCTATGCCCCGAGGAGAATTAAACTGCCCGTCGCCAGTCCCAAAGCTTCCCCACTCGGTGAGGAAACTACCTATTGCTGAATATTTCTGAATGCGGTGATTCCCTGGACCGTTGTCCATCTCTGCATGACCGCGACCAACATATATATTTCCCTCATTATCCGTTGCTATACCTGTAATCCCATCGAGATCAATGCGACCATATGCAAATCCATCTGGTGTTAATTTCGTGACGAATTCAGTTTCCCCTATTCCCTCATACATACATGCAACATTCATTGTCCCGCCATTGTCAACCGCCAAATCTTTTATATTAGAAAAAATATGATTAAACCCGGGCATATGTATTGACAGGTCGAACTCCCTTAAAAAAACCCCTTCCGATGAAAATTTTTGGATCCGGGCATCCCCCTGGACAATACTTACACTTCCGCCGCCATCCACACCAAGTTTTCCAGATGGTTGCCACTGGGTCAAATATGATCCGTCAGATGTAAACTTCTGAGTCCGGTTATTACCAGAATCGGATACATACACATTGCCGCTGCTGTCTATTGCAACGCTACTAGGACCATTAAACTGCCCGTTGTTAGTTCCCGCTGACCCCCATTGCGTCAAATATGAACCATTCGATGAAAATTTCTGAATACGATTATTTCCTGTGTCAGCAACATATACATTCCCGCCGTTGTCTACCGCTATATCGCTGGGGTTATTAAACTGGCCGTTCCCAGTTCCGGGTTCTCCCCATTTCATCACGAACTGATAAGTTTCCGCAGCATAGACTCCCTGTACAAGAATCAGAAATAAAATACCAATGACAAGTCCACCCAATACTAATTTTTTCATCGGTTAATCGCACTCCGGTTCCATCGGGGAACAAATTGTATCCCGGAATTCTGTAAAGCAATTCTTCTCCCATCCGTTATAGTGTGAGGATCTGTTGTCCCGCCTGTCGGCGTCCCGTTAAACGCCGCTGTGGGGGTCTGTGCACGTGCTACGCCAAAAAGAATTACGAGACCTTGAATAAATATGCAATAACAATTTTTAATCATACGGATGGCTTATTTGCATGATTCACGATAAATGGTTGCAATGCCCAAGTGCATTGCACGAGCAATGCGTAGCTATGAGTGTCGTCAAACACGATACCATTCAATCGATGTATTCCATGGTTATAGGTATATGCACTTCTGGAACCCATCATATGTGATATCAAATTTTTTTAAAAAAAAAACAGGAATTTGACTTTGGGGAATCTTACGGAGAACAGATGTCCCTTTACTTCCACTCCCACCATTTGTCGTGGACCGTTCCATCCGGCGTAATCTCCAGCTCGAAGACCATGGCGACATTATTGAGTTTGCTGAAGGAGGGAGATGCAGTCTGGGCATAGCGTACTCCACGAATATTCATCCCCATACCTTTTCCTGCGACGCTGATTCCGGATCCATGGAGTATTACCTTATCTCCCTTCGTGGTCATCAAAACTCCATTACCCATGGAGAACATCCCCCCCTGGGGTCGTTCCCATGTCTTGGTTGTGGCCATAAAGGTTACATCCATGCCGAGGATCTTTCCTTTCGCTTCAATGGACCTCTCGAGTTTCAGGTCGCCCGTGTGGTGGCTGCGTATGATACGCTGTCCCGAAACTTTTCCGGTTAATTCACCAATCATATCACCGATCATGTTGATCACTATTTTCTTCAGGAGGTATCAGACCAGATATATATTTCCCCGACTTTCAAAAAATGAGACATATTCTGACTATTTTTTTACGTGTATTGATGAGAGTGGGAATCGAAGAGATCTCTCAAAAACAGATGGCATCACCATTCACGATGAAAGTCGGGATAAGCTTCGGTGAACAGGGCATGTCCATTGTGCGTCGTTTATCGTATCATTTTTCCGAACAAAGCGTTCAGCAAAAAAAGTATCAGGTTATTTTAAAGGAGGTTATCATGTGGCTGAAGATATCTGCGCTCGTATTCTCCTGATTCGTGGGTGTGTGGAAATCGGCCGCGTACGCCTGCCCCCCTGTTCCGAAGTCCCAGGCAGGTCCATTGACCATCTTTGCAACTTCCGGATGATCCGGGATGGTGAAGTTATATCCCTGCATGTTTCCTGAGTGCATGATGTACAGGGTATATACCCCATAGTTTTGATCTCCGAGCGAGGTGAACACCAGTTTGCGGGCCTCAAAGCTCCCGTCCAGCGTGACAGGATCGTTGCTGACCACCTGTGGGGTGAAAAAAACCCTGGCATCAGAACAGGAATTCGCATCAAGCGGATTTCCGGCCCCGTCAACACAATAGGGTCGGGTCTTATCCCTTATCACCCCGTCTGCCCAGGTATTCATGTTGTAATAGTAGTCTCCCGTCCCCGTTACATCGTCGAAATAAACGTGTGCGTATAACCGTTTATCCGGGCTGGAGAAATTATACACTGCTCTCCAGTACCGGACCGCTTCCTGTCCTGTTATCTCTTTTACCGGGGATGCCCGGGAGGGCCAGGACAGGTGTTCTTTTCCATATGTCCAGGATGAAGGATAATCCATGGTAAATCCATATGACGGTGTTGCGCCGGATCCTACCACCAGATCAGCAGTTTTATACGCAGGTACAGGTACCGGTAGCGTGGTCGTTTGCGGGATTACCGTTTCCGTCGGAACAACCGTTGGCGGTGTAGTCGGTTGGGTGGTAACAGGCGGGACACCTGGATTCTGCTGGACACAGCCCCCGATAACGATGGTCCCGAGGATAATCAAAACAAAAATGAATGATATTCGCTTCATGGCAGGAGGGTATCCTTTCTGTTAACTCCGCTCCTGTGCGAGCTTTTCCATGTCCTTTCCCGACCGCTCGAGATCTGCAAGCGTCATCGCGGGGGTACAGGTGACGGATGCATCCCAGTCAAGCCAGAGAGGTTCCATCATGGCAACCATCTTGTCCTCGCTGGGGATGTTGACAACCGCTACCATCACCCGCTGCCCGTCCTTGATCGTGAAGTAGACCGCCTCCGGTTTTACCGATTCGAGGTACTTTTTCATCTTCGCCGATAACGTCCCGTCGAGTATGGCACAGTTGCCGGTCTCGGCAGGGATCCAGCATTCAATCATGCATCGCATCTCTTTCTCACTCCGATCCCCCATCCCCCTTCTGGAAGGATGGGAAGGATACAGGGAAATGCGCCGCTGGATATTTATATTCTCACGTTTCTTACAGATTTTGAAACTACCGGGAACCCGGGTGATTGTTTCCGTGTACAAACCTTCCCTGACTGCGTTCAAAAGATAGCCTGTTCCCGGTGAGGGTTTTAGTGACAGGACACAGACCCGATGTTAAAAGCCATATCCGGCTGTTACGGTACGATTCGAGGGGGCTGGAATAAACCTGATCTGCCAATTTTCAAAAGAAAGGAGGAGATCCTGTCATGTATCCGGATAGAAGGACCCCGATGTGCTTGCAGGGGGGCATGAGCAAAAACTGATAAGCACACCCGGAACCATGGTGAGCTATGGATTTCTTTAACGCAGCCTACCGGGGCACGCCCCCCTGGGACATCGGCCGCCCCCAGAAGGAGTTCGTGGACCTGGTCCGGCGGGGCGAGATCACCGGATCGGTCCTGGATATCGGGTGCGGGACCGGCGAGCATGCCCTTTTTTTTGCCGCTGAAGGTCATGAGGTGTGGGGGATCGACTCCGCCCCGCTGGCGATCCGGAAGGCACAGGAAAAGGCTGCCGCACGAGGACTTCCGGTACATTTTCTTATCCTGAGTGCTCTCCACCTCGCCAGGCTCGATCGGACCTTCGACACGGTCACCGATTCCGGGCTCTTCCATACCCTGTCCGATGAAGACCGCCCGGTCTTTGTCGATAGCCTCGCCGCGGTCCTGTCTCCTGGCGGGAAATACTTCATGCTCTGCTTCAGCGACAAGGAGCCCGGGGGGTTTGGCCCGAGAAGGGTAACCCGGCGGGAGATACGGGATTGTTTCCGGGACGGGTGGTCCATCAATTACATCCGGGCGGCGGTCTTCGAGAGCCGCTCCCGGGCCGAAGGGCCCCGTGCCTGGCTGTCGTCGATCACAAAAACGTGACGCTGAGGTGAAGACAGAACAGACCTCCTCCGGCTCTGTCTTTGCGAAAATACTGTAATGCCGCTGAACGCTTGAAAAAATCTCTAATCCTGAAATATTTTTATATCCGGAAAAACCGGTAACTCCCGGATATACCCATTCTTAATATCCATTTTGGATTAAGAGGGATGTTCATCCCTATCCGTGAAAAAAAAATAAATGTGTCCGATTCTGGGGCACATGCAAGGCGGCAGTGCATTGCCAGATTTTATTATGTCATCAGGACAGTGAGAAACCATGAATACCATGGTGCCCTGTCCCCATAAGGGATGCAAAGGCGGTAAGGTTCATTATTTTGTCGACTTCGAAATTATCTGGGACGATTGCCCGATATGCGACGGATCGGGTTCCGTCGAACTATGCATTCCTGATACGGTCATTGAATGTGGATAGTGAACATCCCCCTCCCGGATTTGTTCATATACCGGATAATATACGTGCACTACCCGGATCCACCCCTATCACAATGAACCGGTTGAGAACCCCCGATATACGGGACCTTCAGGTCTTGAAACGAAATAGCAGTTGGGAAGGAGTGGTATCCGGACCGGACCACCGCATTTCTTTTTTTTGGATACGATGTCGGAAAGAACAGGCGACAGTACGGGCATATCACTCACCGTTCAGGTTTTTTCCCTGCTCTTGACTTTCCGATAAAAAGGTCCGATCTCTGCTTATCCCTGTCCTGGTTTTGATACGATAGTCAGGATTTGTCATAAATCCTATATTTCCGGACCTTTAACGAAATACTATGAACCCGCCATGCCAGAACCCTGCACTTGTCATCGTCATCCTCTGGGGGATTGCGATCTTCGCAACCACGTTCCTGTTCATGGGCAGTCCGAACCTTACCGGCGGCATCGTTATCCAGGGCATCTGCATGATCGGATCAGCGGTATACCTGAGAAGGACAGGCGATGCCGCAGTACGGCTCGATTCAAATGAGCCATCCGTGAAATTACGGAAATGTCCCTTTCATGGTGGGGAACTTGCGGCTGCCGGCTGTAAAAACTCCGCACATCCGGTTTTGATGTTCCTCCGAATCACTCCCCCGGGGAGAAAGGTGAAGTACCGATGGTCAACAACGCCGAGCTGGTCGCACCCTGCGGCATGAACTGCGGGATCTGCAGCAACTATCTTGCCGGTACCCGTGATATAAAAACGCGGGGGGTGAGGTGCCGTACTGCCGGGAAAAAAAACCACGCCAGGACAGGGAATCATAACCCGGAACCAGAGGTTCCCTGAAATCCTGAACCCGGGACTCCTGCCTGCCAACCCCGGTCCGGCAGAATGGAACATCTCCGGGTTTTATTTATTCGCTCTTAGAGTGTCGGGATACGTCGGGTCAGTTCTGCCCAGTCGCTGCTGCTGACAGCCTTTCTCATGATTTCCTTGACCCCGGCAAAAGCAGGGGCAGGCAATACCATCTGCCAGATGCGGGTCATATCCTCTCGGTCTTCAGGCCCGATTAACGGGAAAAGCCATCCCACCGTCTCCGCAAACCGTTCCTTCGGGATCCTGCCCGCCATAATACCAACCGCCTTGCCCTGCTCGGGCAGGGAGATCCGTTCCCGGAAGATCCGGTAGAGGTGCGTATCTTCCTTGAGCAGGTGGATATTCATATGAAAACGGAATGCAGCCGTGGCCCGCGCGGTTTTCAGGGGGTCATGGGCAGCATACGCACTGTTCAGTTCATCGAATGCCTCATCCAGCCCCCGGTGATCTTTCACGTACGCCTCGGCAACAAGGGGGGCAACCGTCTCGAGGGCAGGGAACACCGCTGCCTCTTCTCCCTGTGCATGCCATACCAGGATTTCGTTGAAGAAACGGAAGCGTTCTATGGTGGCCTCGAGACCTTTCTTCCCCTGTGCTGCGTTCAGCGCCGCTGCATCGATACGCTCCAGGTCGTTCCGGAACGCATTGTGAAACACCCGGATTGCGTCAACAGGCTGTGCCATACGATCTCACCATCCCCGCTCATGTTTTTATAAGTATTCCCGAATTTCACATTTTGAGATCATGATCCCCTCTGCAGTGCTCCCGATCGGAGAAACCAGAGATTGAACAGGGGAGATGCGATAGGAGACGATGAACAGAATCGTACATGTTTGTTCGGGATTGCCCGGATCCGGTGCTAATAATAGACCCCTTGTGCCGTGAGGAGCTCCCCGGGCCCTTCGATCCATCCCTGCGCACCGTTTGTAATCTCAAGGGCGACGGTGTCGGAATACATATTACTCTGCCACCCTCCCCGCCAGATCGAGTTGGACCCCTGGATGGAAATGTGAAGCGATATCGATACCGGGCGGTCTGCGGTATAACCGACATAGACAGGGACCATGTGGCTGTACCCGGTCCCCTCATATGCCGGAATTGTACAGATACCCGGTGTAAAGGTCCCGCCCGGGGAAAAGAGCGGTTCATGGCCTACCGGGTCCCGGGTGTTGATCGCGGATGAGGACTGTTCCATGACCGCGACCGTTACAGGTGTGAGCACCGGTGTATTGGGAGAGGTACTCGCGACCGGGGACCAGGGTTGTCGGCAGGACACTCGCCCCGGGCTCGATCGCGACCGGGTAGCCGTGATATTCAGGGACCATCCGGGCGGCCCTGATGGCGAGCATCGGTGTCCCGTTTTCCCGGGCTATCGTGACGTTCCAGCCCGGGGAGATACCATAGGCGGTCCCGTTCAGGATGGATTCCATAAAAACCGGTGCAGTATCCAGGTGCGGGACGGGGAGGAGAAGGGTCACGTTTTCCATCGGGGCGGTATAGGACAGGTCAATGGTATAGTAATAATTATGACGCTCGCTCTGGCGGCTGGCCTCGTTGAACTGGTACGTGGTCCAGGCAAAGAACACGACCGCTACGAGGATGAGAACGAGGAGGAGGGTCCTGGGTCTGATGTGCGGCATGGTCATGAAAAAGAGTACCCGATGCTTATCGATCCATTACGTACAGGAGGTGATAGGGTTTGCGGCGAGCATGGGGGATTCATTACCTTACCCTGAAACGAATACAGAGTGAGAAATAAAAAAAATAAAAGTGTTTTTTTATGATGTTTCGCAATTCCTTTGATTCCTGATACCGTATGCACCCACTCAAATCGGTGTAGCATCAATCTCCTTCGGAAGCAGTTGCCTGAGGAGGATATCCGGTACCTGCTGGGACGTATGCACGGCCATATCGAAATATGCCCGGTTGTCCCGCTCACCTTTGTACACCAGATCGATCTGGAAATGGGTATCAAGGAGTGAAACTACCCCCAGCGTTGTGATTACCGCCCGCCGTTCTGAAATTACCCTCTTCTCGCCCACCACCATATTCTGCTTATCGCCATCGATGTCTATTGACCGGATGCATTCTTAAAATCCAGATGTATCCCGATGGATTTTCTCCAGTTTCAGAAAATATATTTTTATATGAAGAATGATTAAAAAGGCACTGCCGGCGATGCCCACTCCAGTCCTGGGCAGGATACCTGTACTATGCCAGAAGTCACCCTATATCCGGAAACACCGTTCCCGATGGATAATGAAATAGTCGAAATATCCCAGAGAATTATGACGGAGATTGAAACAGCAAGTTCCAGGAATTTGTCCGAGGCTACCTACGCAAAAAAGATATTACAAATATCAGATCTCAATTATACAAAGAGCATATTTCACGAGATAGAGAATGTTCCGCCCGGACCCGAATGCGATATCGAGAAAAGAGCCGTAATAAAGGCGTTGCTGCTTTCTACGTGGTTGCAGAGACTCTACTTTATTATCAGGTCGGCTCTTATGTCGGTCCTGGCAATGGTGGTTACCTTCTTCTACGTGTCATTCTTTGGCCAGATCGGTGTTGTTCTGGCAGTTGTCATGGGCGTGCTTATTTTTATTGTCGGGTTAATCGTAACCAGATTATTTGATACACAAACGGTCTGGGTAACAAAATATATTGTCAGGCGTCTGGCCAGTCATACAACAGTCAGGGATTTTATCATGAATCATCTCTAGGAAAACAGGGGAGGGTATCTGATCACGTTTTCATGAATGTATCGTTTACCATTTTTGGGGATGTGAAAAAAAGGGATACCCGGATCTGCCGTTATCGGGCATCCTGCAGCGGCGGTGCCGGAGACTGTGGGGAAATCCAGTCATCTGGATTTTGCCAGTTGATACATCGTGACGACGAACCCGATGTACACGATGAAGAGAACCAGGGCCAGCGGGAGTTGCAGTTTTGAATCGATTTTCAGAGCTAACCTGTCGAATATGTCCACAAATGCAAATAATGCCAGTACCGCGGTAAAAATGGTAAGAACTTTTGTAAATTTTTCCATTCGCCTGCTTGTTTCGGAAAATCCTTTGAGAAATTCTGTCAGGTATAACCGGATTATTTCGGTATCATTCCGGAACTGCATCCCGCAAAACTGGCAAAAATTGGTATTGTCAGCAATTGTCTCACCGCAGTACGTGCAAATCATATGAACCAGATTGTTTTTCGTAATTTTAAGAATCTATCTAAAAATGAAGGAAAGTGAGAACCCTGCGTGGAACAACATTCTTCCAAACGAGGGGCTGATCACTCCCGGCGCCGGGAGGTATACCTGGAAAAGAGGGGGGTGAGGACCATCCACTCAACTGCGTTTTTCCCAACGACGGGCTGAGTATCCCGGAATCCGCGTATACGGACAGAAGGAGAGTGAGATACATTAGCTCTACGGCTTTCCTGCCATGACAAGCCGATCAATCCTGGAATCCGTGTACCCGGACAGAAGGAGAGTGAGATACATTAGTACTCTACGGCTTTCCTGCCATGACGAGCCGATCAATCCTGGGACCCGTGTACCCGGACAGAAAGAGGAGAAATTAAACCCGGTTGCTGGCAGAAAAAATAGTTTTAACCAGTCTTTTTCATGAGAAATATTTTATTCCCTGCGGGATGAATGGTTCATGAGGAGTGAATAATGGTCATCTCAACATCCGACAATTTGCGTGCCCTGTTTGAAAATGTCAAATCACTTGGTTTTTTCGGGAGGTTATTTGGCTGGAACCATATCCGCGTGATGAATTCGGCCGCTATCAGTGAATACAACACCCTCAACAATGAACTCAATGCCCTCTACGAGCAGAACCGGGAGGTCCAGAACCAGTTGCGTACCGCTCTCCAGGAGATGGATCACCAGAAATCCCTGTTGTCGGACCTGAAAGCCGATTACGGGATTCTCAAAAATGCCACCATGAACACCACCATGCTCCTCAGGGAACGGGAAGTCGACATTGGTGCCCTGAAGGAATCGGAATCAAAAAATGCAAGGCGGATTTCCGATCTGGAGAAGGAGATGAATAAGAAGGATGTTGAGATCCAGAACCTGATCCAGGAAAAAATTGAAAAAGAGCGAAGGATATCGGCATTCCAGGAATCCGACCAGCAGAAACAGGAACAGTACGGGCACAGGATAACCGAACTCAATGCCCTGAAAAAACAGCTTGACGATGACAGGATCCGGATCCAGGAAGAAAAAGAGGAACAGGTCCGTCTCCGGTTTGAAAGGATGCGTGGGACCTGGAAACTTCACGAAACGCGGGTTGAGGAACTCATCCGCGGGATCTGTTCGCGTCACCAGGTCGAGTATATCGACAGGGAACATGTCCCGTTCCATGGGAAACCCGACAATACGATAAAAATTGCCAATGAATACATCATCTTTGATGCAAAGAGCCCGCTTTCTGATGATCTTGAAAATTTTCCTGCCTATGTCAAACAGCAAACCGAACAGCTGAAAAAATACGTAAAGGAAAAAGGGGTGAAAACGTCGCTGTTCCTCGTTATCCCGTCCAACACCATCGAATCCATCGACCAGTTCTACTACAACATGGCCGATTATGTTGTGCATATTGTTACGACGGATACGCTGGAGCCGATCATCCTGGCCCTGAAGAAGATCGAGGAGTATGAATTTGCCGAACAGCTCAGCCCCTGAGGAACGCGAGAACATCTGCCGGGTGATCGGGAAATTTGCCCATGCGACCAAGCGGCGCATCCAGATTGACAGTTATTTCTGTGGCGAATTCATCAACATCCTCAATAATTGTTCCTGCCTGCCGGAGGATATCTTTGAAAAGACCCAGGAATTTGAGAAATCTGACAAGATGAACCCCCCGCTCGAGAAACGGGCAAAAGTGATCTCTCCTGCCCGCCTTCAACAGGACGTTCACCGGATCAACCACGAGGCCGAGGCGCAGGACATTGACACCGTGGTGAGCGGGGCTGTGATGGAACAATTACCGCTCTACAAAACCGGTGACAAACCTGTCACGCTGACGGAAGATCCTGATATAAAAGAGTGAGTAGTATCGTACGAATCCCGGACTTTCGGAACATTCCTGATGCTATTCCGGATTCTCCGCTGGCTTGGAATGGTGTACAGGGAGCCCTCAGTTTGCCTCAGCTCGTCCCGTATGGTCAGAATGCTCCGGCTGAGTAGCCCGGGTAATTTTTTATCTATGGGGGTAGAGTCTCAACCATGCCCTGCCGGTTCTGGTAAGGAGATCCGGCTGGAGGAATCAATGACAGAAAATCTGCAGATAAAAAAGGATATCACCAAGGATCTCCTCGAACGAATCAACAGCCCCCTGCCGTCTGTGAGGGAGGGTGCTGTGGAAGCTCTCGCGGTGAGTACCGGGGATGAGGACTGGAGGGCGGACGAGTTGATCGAACAGGGCGGCATTGATGTTATCGCCGGCCTTCTTCACGATAAGATGGCTCATATTGTCCTGTCCGCCCTTGACATCATCATCGCCACCGCTGCAGCCGGTGAGGAAGAGGCGCTCATTACCGCCGGCGTAATTGACCGGCTTGACCAGATACAGGACCATAAGAACCCGCTGGTACAAAAGAAGGTGCGTGAGGCCCTGTGGCTCCTGGTGCCCGGGGTGGATGAGGCGGTCATGTCCAAGCCCCAGGATGAGTACTGAACAAAAAAGAAGTTCACGCTGGGGCAGAGTTCCGGAGGTATATCCAAGGCTTTTTCATCCCTGATAATGAGAGAATGTAGTGGTCGCAGGAGGACAAGATAATGAAATTTCACACCATCATGGCACGGTCTTTTTTGGGGAAAGCGGATCGGATTAAACACAACCTGACGCTGTTGAAAAAAGAGGGACGCACCCAAAAATCGATAGAAGATATTTCGGGCATTGAAAAGAGATTTGAAAGAATCAGGGAAGTGGATATCCCGGGGATTAAAACTGCAACCGGATATGAATTTCTTAATCCAAACCTGTTCCTGTTCGTTTTCCTGTATAAGGAGATTGCTACGGTCTTCAATGAGGCGCAGACCAATCCGGTCAAACCGGGTGGAATACAATTACTGAGTGCACAGGACCTGCGGGAAATGACCGGGGTACCTGAAGACAGGAAGACCCTGGCATACATCGGTGATGCCGCCCTGGAAACCGGTGTTATGGCCAGTATCTGGTCGTTGCAGGAAACACAAAAAATCCCCCTGAACGAATTCCTGCATAACGAGAGAAACAAACTCGTGGAAAACCAGCCATTATCCCGGTTCTGGGATGTGCTGAAGCTCAATGATTCGCCGGCTGTTGCCAACCTTCCCCACGAAAACGATGCATCGAAAGGTTCCTCCATGGAAGCCGTTTTTGGCATTATTTATCTCGAAGGCGGACTGGAGGCAGTTGAATCGGCCCTTCAGAATCTTAAAAAATATTCTGAGAGAACTCAATAATCCTACCTTTTTCCGGAGGCACGTTGCACAGAAAAAACGCAGAAGAGGCGGATTTTGTACCATGTCGTCCCTCATTCCAGGCTTTTTTTTGAGGAATCCGGTCGATATCTGACCTGTGAAAAGGCCCTTTCCCTGCCCTTCCAGCAAATTTCCTGAAGCAGGAGTATTTTGGCAGACAGATGATTTCAGAGATCCTTTCCAGGGTGTTTTCCTTCTCCCCGGAAAGGGTTTTACCACACCGACATATTTAGATACCAGGGAATGAGGTTCTCACTATGAAACAGCTCTTCCTTCCGGCCATGTTCCTGCTCTTTGTTGTTTTTATCCTCATCGCCGGATGTGCTGAGCCGCCGATCAGGGATCCGGTTGTCTCGGTGAGTGATATCGAGGTATCTGACATCTCAGTCCAGACAATGACCGTAAATACAACGGTTGTTATCTTCAATCCCAATCCTATCGGGGCGAAACTCAATAAAGTGGCCTTTGATGTCTGGTACCTTGATGACACTCCAAACTACCTGGGTCACGGGGAACAATCCAACATTGATGTCATCAGCAGCGGCAATACAACGGTTACCATACCCGTGACCATCGGGACTATCCCGGCAATCAAGGCAGTAGCGGCCCTGGTCCGGAAAGGGTCCATCACGCTCGACGTCAACGGTTCAGCATTGATTGATGTCAGAGTGACCTCCTTCGAAAAGCGGTTTGAGCAGAGCAGGCAGTTTTCGGCGCGAGATTTCGGATTCCAAAACCCGGTTACGAACGGCTCTGGGATCCCGGCCAACCTCACCGATGAGTTGCAGAAACTCGGGGGGCTGCTCGATACCGCACAGGGATATTGATACCCCCATGGCAGGGATGTTGATAGCCCCATGACAGGAATACTGATACCTCAATGCTTTTCACATAAAATCATGGCGATAGCTGTATTAATCCAGACAGATAAAAATCAGTCATCGGGTATCCACCGAAGGGAGGCTTGGTTTCGTATGAGCGGTATGAAGAAGTATCTGGCTGAACTGCTGGGAACGTTTGTCCTGGTCTTTATCGGGACAGGGAGTGCCGTCGTCGCAGGAAAATCTATCGGGTTTCTCGGGATTGCGCTGGCTTTTGGTATTTCTGTCCTCGTTATGGTATATGCCATTGGTCATATCTCAGGATGCCACATCAATCCTGCAATCACCATCGCAATGCTTGTCAACGGGAAAATTCCTGCAAAGGATGCGGTCGCTTATATCATTGTCCAGTGTATCGGGGCGATCATTGCATCACTGGTGCTTCTGACGATAATGACCGGACTGCCCGGCTATGACCTGGCCACCAATGGCCTGGGGCAGAACGGGTACGGCTCCGCTTCACCTGCCGGGTTTTCGTTTGCTTCAGGTTTTATCGCTGAAGTGGTCCTGACCTTTATCTTCCTCGTCGCAATATTCGGGGCGACAAGCAAAAAAGCCCCTGCCGGATTTGCAGGAATTGCGATAGGGTTTACCCTTGCCATAATCCACATGGTTGGCATACCCATCACCGGCACATCGGTGAATCCTGCCCGGAGTCTCGGTCCGGCACTTGTTGCCGGCGGCATGGCCCTTTCCCAACTCTGGGTGTTTATTGTAGCACCAGTCATCGGTGCGTTGATTGCCGCGGTTGTCTGGAAGTATCTCTTCGAGGATCCTGTTTCTGCGGCTTAACCCTGATTTTTATTTCATTTTCATCTTTTGAATTCTGTGCTCTCCAAATCTTCGATACTCCAGGGCCGCCATTTTTTTTAAAAAAAAGAGGCTTCAGGCTTGGATAACAACCGAATCGGGGATTGAAGGTGTTCCGGGAATCGATTTCTGATTCTCCTGATAATGCCAGATAATTGAACCCCTCCGAAGAAGGTAAGTAAATCATCGACTGAATGCAATCCCGGATGTAATCCTTCATCAGCTCCATTGAACTGCACTCCGCTACACAACCGTTCGTGAGACCATAGCTTTAAGAACTGTATAAACCATTGTTACGCGTTATGGACATTGTTGCAGATCTCATGAAACAGGTAGCGACAGGAGACAACCTCTCCATGATCAGCAAATCGGTTGGCGGTGACGGGAAGGCAGTCCAGTCGGCTCTTGGTATGGGTATACCCCTCCTCTTGGGCTCCATGGCGACGACGGCTTCAAAACCCGGTGGGGCTGATATGATGACAAAGATGCTGGCCCAGACAGGGGGCAGTAATCCTATGGATAACCTTGGCGGTTTCCTGGGTAACCCGGCAGCAGCCGGTGGTTCGGGCATGGTGAGCACCCTGTTGGGGAGCCAGATGGGCGGGATACAGAATACAATCTCACAAAAAACGGGACTTCCCCCTGCGGTAGTCGGCAAGGTACTGGAAATAGCGGCTCCCATGGTTATGGGCTATGTCGGTAAGATGGTTGGCCAGCAGAAGATGGACACGAAAAGCCTCACCGGTCTTCTTGGGGAACAGTCCAAAATGGCACTGCAGGCATCACCCGAAGCAGCCGGGCATGGCACAGCAGCTGATGGGAGCCCCGGCGAGCAGTGGCGGTATCGGGGGTATTTTCAAAAAAGTGCTGGGAAAATAACCCAAAGATCTTTCATTTTTTGTCTGATTGCGGTTCCCTGAATGATACTTTTCAGGTAAAAATTCCAGAAAAATGGTTGGTATTTTTTTCACAACGGACCGGTGAGGGTTGGCAGGAACCACCCGACAATGGTTGTCACAATCCAGACGATGACCGCAATCAACAGGGACTTGAGCCAGCCGATGGTGTAAAGCTTCTGTAAGGCCAGCAGCCAGACGATTCCTGCGATGATTGCAGCTATCAACAGGTTGTCCGGCAGCAGATAATATACGACAGTGTAAACTACCGTACCGACAAGGGCAGCGATAAATGCCGTGGTTATGCCTTCTGTTTCACCAAACAGCTTTGCAACGACATAAATTATCACCGTTGAAATAATCAACGCGACAATAAATGACAACAGGGTAAAAGCAATTGATGCCATGGTGCAACCCTCTCCTTACGTACTATTAATGCTATCGGATGGGGAGCTGGTCTGTAAAGGGCTGGATATATTTTCTATTCCGCCGGTATTCCTGAACAATACTCCGGATTGCCCATATCCACAGGAAAGTCTATTGGGAGTCTGGTGCTTTCATCGCATTCTGGTGAAACCCCCGAACCGTCAGCTGACAAAGTGTCCGACCTTGATGATCGTTCTCAGGTACTTTCATATCAGGGAACGGAATTGATACGTAATGACAAACCGCACAAAAGCCAACGATCACGAGCTGCCAACCCTTACCGATCTGGAGTCTGAAAATATCATCGTCCGCAAAAAAAAGAAAAATCGTGAAAAACCGATCCTTACGGAATCTGAACCCGACAATAAGGACCGGCAGCCAGAAGAGTAAAAGATGACGCAGGGTTCGGTTCGGGAATACGTGCAGCAATACGGGAGTAGGATCACAGAATGAATCCGGCGGGAAAAAATCGGTGAACTGAAAATATCAGTCTGATCCAGGGCTTGGGACAGGAGCTGGATCAGGTATTTTATATTTTTCCCGCCAACTCGTCCGGTATCTCGGGTACCGTGTTATCCGGAGTCTCCGGCTCTGTCGGGGGGGTTGTCTCCACCTTCCACCACATAAAGGCTATTGAGAAACCGATAAAGATCACCAGGAGAACAGCACTCCACAGGTTCTCGGCTACCTGCGTGTTGATGGGGATGGACATCCCCATGGAATCATTTATCGCCCCGATGATGAGGGTTGCGAGGAGGAAGAGGATACCTCCGATCATACCCCCGAGCAGTACCGCGGCTGCGATCCGCAGCCACGCTGGTTTTGCCATATTTTCATCCATGAACTCCCATTACATCACGCTTATATTTAGTAATTGGCATCGGGAAGAAAAAACAGGCAACCCGGGCATTGCCCCGAAGGAGACAGGCAGATATACCACAACGAGCCGCCCGGGCAGTCGGGAAATTCCTGCAACGTGAGCCGGGCAGAATCGCAGAGTGTGCGAAAGCTGCTTTCATGCAAGAACGGGAGGGGGTCGCCATACCGGATTCATACTCATCTGGAAATAGCACTTTCTTAACGGAATGACAGGTCGATACGTAATGCCAGAGAAAGGGGGAATGACGAAAAAATGGTCAGTGATGTCCGTATTTCTTATGAGCCTGTTCAATCGGCAAAATCTCCTGGACAATCACCAGTTTTTTTTCTTTGCTGATATCATAAAACACGGTATAACTCCGGGAGATGTGGAGACGGGAGATGGTAACCCCGCCTTTCAGGACCAGTTTTTCCTTATTTCCCTGACTTCCCGGGAAAGGGTCTTCTTCAAGCCGTTTCAGGGCAGTTTTGATGATCCGGCGTGTCTTTTCAGGCAGGCGATTAATCTCATCAGATAATTCGCGCCAGAGGACCAGGGAAAATGTCAATCCTTAATCTCCGAGAGTGAAACATAATCCTCTTTCTTCCGGCACTCCACTTCCCGACATCTTCCTCCAGCCGGCGCTTTTTCCGGTCCTCGATCATTTCTGCAAGGAGATCCGTGTAGGTCTGGCCTGCCGATCGCATCTCGGCAAGGTCCTTCCATACCGGTTCTGTCACGGGTATCCGCTTTACCGCTGACATATTCAAATTGTAATCATTGTAAATATGAATACTTTTGGCGGATTGTATCACTGGTTTACCTTACTTTTCATGGGATCTGGTAATTATTCGTGAATGCAGGTCCGCCCAAAAGAGCAGATCCCATAGCCTGGTATCGGACTGTTCCTGAGGATCCAGACAGGTATGTCACTGCCGGAACACTTTCGCCCGCCATGCCTTTTACATTATCAGGACCGGGTAGGAAAATGTGTGCATTACGCTCTGCGACGGGGCCAGGGAAGCTGACCAGGACACCGTAGATAATCTCCAGGTCCTTTGCGAACGATGCAAATTCACCGGGATCACGACACCATGAATTCCACACTCTATGAATTCGAAGACATCAGGAGCATCGAAGACCTGGAGATGGTATCAGAGACAACTATCTGGCAGAATTTTGAGCGGCTGGCGGCTTTTATCTTTGAAAAAAATGATTTCACGGTCACAGTAAACACCGTAAAAACCTGGAACAAAAAACGAAGGCAGTATGATGTTATCTCCATAAAAAGCGACCAGACGTTCCTGGTGGAATGCAAGAAATGGGCGGGCAGCCGCTACCGATTATCAGCATTAAAAAAGGCGATTGAACAGCATAAAGAAAGGACCACCTTTTATGAAACCATCATGAACGAGGACGCGATTCCTGTTGTTGTCACCCTCGTGGAAGAGGAAATTCACATGTATCAAGGGGTACCGATAGTACCAATCCTGAAGCTCAACTCCTTTATTGACGACCTGGATACCCATGCGCAAGGGAATCCTTTTTACGATGTTGAAGATACCCTGCCGTTAACTGATGACGTGCCAGCGGATTCATATGATTTTTCGGGAGCAGATGAATGGGATTTCTGAGAAATGGGGAGATGGGATAATTCCCGGGAGGTTATGGGGAATCATGACTTTCAGATTCTTCGGCCTCGGTGACCCGCCCGAGGTTCCTGAGGGCAACGGCCCGGTTCTTCCAGACAAAAGAATTCAGGGGATTGAGCTCAAGCACCGCATCGAAATACGCAAGAGCTTCGGTATTGTTTCCCTGTCCCCGCAATGCGATGCCCTTTGCGGTCATGGCACGGAGGTTGTTCGGGCTGTCTTTTAAAATCGTGTCAAAACAGGCCATTGCCTCACTGAATTTTCCCAGTTCGTTCAATGCGTATCCTTTATTGGCGAGCGCAAAGACAAAGTCCGGGTCCAGGGCGAGCGCCTGGTCAAGACAGGCGACCGCCTCCTCATACCGCTGCATTTTCCGCAGGGTATATCCTTTTTCGAACCAGGCAGAGGCGAGTTTCGGGTCTTTGGCAAGGGCCTTGTCATACCACAGGATCGCCTCTTCATGCTTCCCAAGGGCGTAATACGCCTTTCCCGTATTCACGAGAGCGGTCGTGTTGTCCCTGTCGGATTCAAGGAACCTGGTATACAGGGCGATTGCCTCTTCGTAGTGCCCGATCCTCATGAGATGATGGGCTTTCTCCAGGAGTTCGTTCATGGCAGCATGCACCTATGGCTCGCGAGCTTCAAATATTTTACCACATTCCTGACAGGTTTACCAGGACTTCTGGCACACGATACCTGATGTACCTGTTCATGGCGGGGAGGATGTATCAGGTTATCCCAGGATGGCGAACCGTTGTATATCTGCCCGGTCATCAGAGCAATTCTTCAAGGATCTCAACAGCGTCCCTCACGAGGTCCGGGCATTTCGTTACAAACAGGTTCTTCCCGCGTGCTGTTTCAAACTCATCTGCGTTGCTCAGGTTATACCCAAGCAGTTCAGTGCAGTTGACCGAACCGTTCTTTTGCGTGAACGTACTGATGAACTGCCGGACAAGGGCCCGCGTTTTGTCGGTTGCTGCATCGTCGCCCGGTTCCGTCTTTCCGTATTTAAGGCCGATCACCATGATTGCACCGGACACGGCCCCACACATATTCCCGGTCCGGGAAATACCCGCACCGAACCCGCATCCAATCTTTTTTGCCGTTTTGTTGTCAAGCCCCAGTTCATCAGCACATGCAGAGAACACTGATGAAGAGCAGGTAATTCCTTTGTTGAAACTGGCCAGGGCTTTGTCTGCTTTTGTCATGACAGTCCTCCTGTTTATTATCAGGTTAACCCGGGCATTAAACAAGTATCCATGAAAATTTTACCTGAAATCCTCACCGCGCCATCTTACCGTAACGGCAACCAAATTTTTATTACTACCTGCGTGATAGGGTTCACGCATGACAATCTATGTAACCCTCGGGAACCTGAAAAGTACTGCGTTTGAAAAATCCGGCGGCATTGAAGACCGGGACCAGAAAGCAAAAAAGATCATCGAATCGCTTGGAGGAAAAATGCTCTCCCTGTTTTACACGTTCGGCCGGTATGATTTCGTGGCAGTAATTGATATGCCTTCCAAGGAGAGCCTGGTGAAGTTCCTTTCGATTGTCGCGAAGTTTGGTACGGTCCGGACTGAGACCCTGGAGACCATTTCCCCTGACATGTTCTACAGAATAGCACAAGAGATCTGAATCTCTATCTCAGAGAGGACCCGGGGGAACATTTCCGGGCTCCTGGGACTGGCTTGAGTCCGTTTAGAACATTTTAAAATCTCAATATTTCAGCAGGACCGGCCGGGGGCCACATTATTTTGACTCCGCGACCCCGATCAGGAAGTTGCCACCACGAAACTCTGATGTACAGGAGTGCTGAGTCAGCACACCATTGACGTTGCCAGCAGAAATTCAGAAGTTAAATGGCATCCCTTGAAATATGGGAGGGAATTTCAGATTGCATGAAAAGCATTCTGTATGCCCGGGCAATTTCGGCCACACTCCAGGCCTGGGCAATGCATCCTCTCGGGAGATAGGGGTAGTCCCCATCGAAAATCTCGGATATGTAACCCATACCAGCCTCCCGAATATGGTGGAGGATCGGGACAAGCATCTGTGCAGCCCTTTCCCGGGGAACACCATTTCTTATCAGTGCCTCGATATAATAACCGGTAAGCCAGGGCCAGACACACCCGTTATGATAACTGCTGTCACCGGTATAGTGTCCCTGGTATTTTTGATCAAATGGGGACAGGGAACGAAGTCCATATGGTGTTAAGAGCAGTTTATTGATGGTGTTCAGGGCTGATGTTGCCTGTTCCTGGTTTACCAGACCGAGAGAGATTGCAATGACCTGATTCGGCCGGATAGATTGGTCGATCGGATCGATTCGGTCGAAGAGGCACTGACCATCCTGGTTCCAGAACTGCTGGAATGCCAGGAGTGCTGACTCGGGATCGACCATTGTCCGGATTCCCATTGCACTGGCTTCTTTCAGGGCACTTACCCAGAGAGCGTTGATTTCTACTGGCTTTCCCTCACGTGGCGAGAAATCGGTATCCATCCACGTGCTTTTTGGTGCAACCGAGATCAGGTTCTGGTCCAGCGAGGCGACATCAGAAAAGGGGTAACTCTCCAGAATATGACCGATTACAGGTCTCATTTTCTCCATGAAGGAATCATCCTTCCATCTGTGCCGATACTGGAAAAGAGCATGGATAAACCACAGCGAAGCATCGCTTGAGTGATAATTATCGGGAAACCTGTTTGGGATCAATCCATTCTTACACATATCAGAGAGCCGTTTGAGCACCGCACGGGCCTCATCTTTCAGTCCTCGTTCAATGAGCAGCCCGGTAACACTGATTGCGGAATCCCGCCCCCAGGGCTCACAAAACCAGTGATAGCCGGCAAATATCTCATCCCCATGGCAGAATGCATCCGATGCCCATTCCAGCCAGTCAAGGGAGGTCTGGGGAGATCGTACGCGTGGGGAGTCCGGTAAAAAATGGTTATTTCCTGAACATCGGAATGTAACGGTCGAATCCCGAACATTGCCCTGGAAAATTCCCGGGGAATGGAGGTCTTCAACCGATTCGTACCCCCGTTCATGTTCCTGCTGATACCAGAGATTCCGGTAGGTATCCGGATGAGGTTCATAGGGAAGATCACCTTCAAAGAGAAGATCACGCCATCGGAAACCATTGCGTTCATGTATGCAATCCGGATGAGGATCTCTGAGAACCTCGTGTACAGACCGATCGGTAATGAGGGGGCGAATCCACAGATCTGCATCTCCTGAAATATCATAAACAATCTGAAGGGTTCCGTCAAAAGTAATCGTCTTTTGCAGGGTAATGCCGTCGATCATATAGATCCACGACGGGGGGTATGCGGAAAATGCGTGAAGGTACCGGAGTCCTGCAGTATGGGGGGCTTCCTGATAGTGCTGCGAGGAGATACGGATCCCGTTTACCATTTCATCAAGTCCTGCAAGGAGGAGACGCCCGTTATCAACCAGCAGTCCATGATATTTCCGGGTATTGCCACTTATTGTCGAGGAAGAATATGCACGACCCGAAGTCATTAAAAATTCAAGATTCCGGGCAACACCGGGTATCTGGATTTCCCGCCCATACTGGAACGCCATCACAATCCCTTTAATTTTTAGCTGTCTACGAGTTCCCGGTATACCTGTAAGGTCTTTTCAGAAGCAATTTCCCAGGTAAACTGCTCTTCAACGCGTTTTCTCCCATTCTTCCCCATCATTGCAGCGAAATCAGGACGTTTCAGGATATCGATAACATATTCCGCAATATCCAGAGGATCATACGGATTTATATGGTAACCGCAGATCCCATCACCGGAGGGAATCACCTGCTCGCGAAACCCGGACGTACCGCGTGCACCGACGACTACAGGTTTTCCCATCGACATTGCCTCGGTACAGACAATCCCAAACGGTTCATATTTTGACGGGAAAACAGCAACATCGGATGCCGCAAAATACAGGAGGCGGTCCTCCTCCGGTACCATCCGGAAGTGCAGGATAACGTTTTCTTCCAGGTGCAGATCATGCACCATCCGGTCCAGCAGCTGATCCATCTCCCCGATGCCCAGGATGACAAGTTTTGCATCCGGGATCTCTTTTATGATGTGTGTCATCGCCAGCACGAGCGTATCAGCTCCTTTCACCGAAGTGAGCCTTCCGATGAAGAAGATCATAGGAGATGATCCGACCCCGATCTTTTCCCGGAATGTCTCCACCTGCCGGGACGAGAAACGCGTGGCATCATATTTCTTCTCGTCCACGCCATTATGAATCACCCGTATCTTCTGATTCGGATACCCGTAGCTAACCAGCTCGTCCTGCATCGCATAACTGACGGTGACAACGCGATCAGCAAGGGTGGCAGACAGGCGTTCAATATCTTTAATGGTAGGTGATCCGACGGGATTTCTCCCCTGTTCAGTTGAATGGAAGTGAAATACAAACGGAACGCCGAGATTTCTCCGGGAGATAATACCGGCAAGCGCCGCGAGCCAGTCATGGGAAACAAGCAGATCGTAGTGCTGGTTGTCCTTCATGACAAGGTTGTTTACTAATTTTGATGCAGAAAGCATGTTATACAGAATAGTTTCAGAAAAAAATTCCTGACCGTTATCATCCCAGGTCTTCACCTCATCCGGGTTAATGATGGAAAAGATATCGGAAAATTTCATGAGCCGGGGGCGGTGGACGTCGACACCCGACCATGTATCTGATGTGGGATCATTGCCCCTGTTTCGCGAAAAAACCGACAGGGCATGTCCCTTGCTGGTCAACTGGCGGGAAATCTCGGTGGCGTACGTCCCCAGCCCTCCCCGGAAAAAAGGAGGGAATTCATCGACAAAACAGGCAATCTTCATGCAACCACACGGGAGTAAGTCTCGGTAATCTTCTTACCTATCGGGCCCCACATGAACACACGTTCAACCTTCTTCCTGCCCCGTTTTCCCAACGCGACAGCCTGTGACGGCTCATCCATGACCATGTTGATCCCCCATGCAAGCGAGTCCGGGTCGGGTTCCACCTTCAGTCCGTCAACAAAGGTGTCGATGTTTTCAGAAAGCCCGCCGACATTGGATGCAACAACTCCTTTCTCGGCGCTCCACGCTTCCAGAAGGACAAGACCGAACGGCTCGTTCCTGCTGGGGATTACCACGAGATCGCAGGCATTCAGGAGACGGATATATTCCGAATCGGGAATGTAACCGACAAAATTAGCGGGGAGATCCCGTGCCCTCTCCGTTAAGAACTGTCGCATGTCCCCCTCTCCTGCTACGATTAACCTTGCATCCGGTGGGTCTGGCACACGATTTTCATTGCCTCGATAAGCAGGTCCGGACCTTTCTGGTAGACCAGTCTGCCAATGAAGAGAATGAGCGGGGCGAACGGGTGGATCCCGTATGCCCTCTTTACTTCCCCGGCGATCTATCTCTGCGCGGAACTGGTTCGGGACTATCCCATTGGGTACCACGTCACATTTCCAGTCCGGGACATTGTAGAGACGCATGACCTCGTTTTTGAGCGTCGCTGAAACGGCAGTAACCCTTTTTGCAATCAGCCCCCCGTACCATTCTTTCCCTGATATCTCCTTATACTCCCACCAGTCCCCGTACTGGTTACCATTCCTCCCGTATTCTGTTGAATGATACGTAAGAATGGTGTTCCGGTCCTGCAGGATGTGGAGTGCCTGGACTGCATGCCAGTCATTGAAATGGAGATAATCAAATTTCTGGTCTTTATCGAACCTCCGGAAGTTTTCTACCATTCCCCGGCTCATACTGTCGCAATACTCTACGATGTTATTTCCCTGAGGCTGGCAGTAATGGTAGTTCACTGAACTGATTGTCTGGTCCTGTACCGGGCCACGGGTAAAGTAGTGGACTTCGTGGTCCTTTGCCAGGGTCTCGGCGAGATGGGTTGCAGCACTGGCAAGTCCTCCTACGCGTTCTGCATACAGCGATTCCCAGCAGAATATGGCTATTTTAAGTGATTCCATAGTTGTTGCCTCCGCTCACCAACGAGGTTTATCAGTTCCTGTCGTTCTGTGCAGTCCTTCACGCTCTCAGCCAGCCCGGTATCACCGAGAACCTCTTTGATCCAGCTGGTAAAGTCACCCCGCTCCCGGTGGTACTGGAAAGAGTCCCCGGGTACAACGGTTAAAAGTTCACAGAACTGGTCAAGGCTGTATGCCGTATGACCAATAAAACCGGAAGGAGAATTGAAATGGAACGCGGTTTCCGGGGGGAGTGTGCGCAGTGTCCTTGCTGCCTTGCGATTTTTCGTATATCGTAGTGCCCGCTCCTCATAATCAGCGAGAATTCTCATGTATGTCCTGAATGCTTCCTCTCCTGCAAGATAACAGAAATAGGAGTGCACTTCGCCACAGGAACCATACTTTGATGCCATGTAGTAAAAGTGATCGCTCGTCTGGAGATAGCGCCAGATTTGTTTGTCCTTTGCATAAGCATGTGCAGCTTCCAGGGCATGGAAGGCCGTCCGCTGCTTATCGTTTCCCATCCAGGCGGACGTGTCCTTCTCGATATCGGCCCATGAGATTGTCTCAGGAACATCAACCGTTCCAACCGGTGAATAGTCTGTAAGCACCTTCGATGGCAGCACCGTAGGCACATTCTGTGCTAAAAGTTCCCCGGGAAGGTGCCGCATGAATTCGAAGATACCGGTTTCCGGCCATAAATGCTCCCCGAAAGATTCGTAGTCCAAAAAGACATTTACGACATCACCCGGAGAGTGAGCCACCCATCGTGCATAGGTATCTGCGGTAAGGGGATACTTGTCCCATGAACGGTTTGTAAACCGGAACGCAATATCATCTGACAGACTAATATTCCGGAGAAGTACGGGAATATCCCTGCAGGTGTACAGATAATTGGGGCTCCTCCAGTCAAGAATCCGGTCTACGCCTTCGGTAAAAATCCCACAGAATCCCAGGTCTTTGATACACTCTGCAATATCATTATTAAAGGTAAACTCAGTATTTTCAAAAACACCGGGGTCTGCATGGAACAGTTCATGCATGAGAGTGGTATGCATCCGGACCTGTTCAACAAATTCGGTTTTATCGTGAAAACAGCTGGCAATACTATGATAATACGTCTGGGCAAGGATCTCTGCATTCCTGTGTCGTGCAACCTGTTCGAACAGCGCAAGAGCATCCGGACTCCATTTTTCAAGCTGTTCGATGAGAGTGCCGGAAAGTGAAAATGCACAGGAAAACCCCTCGTCGAGCATATCCAGTATCATCGTTGTTGCGGGTATGTAGCATTTTTCCGCGATACGGAGCAGAAGTTCCCGGTTAACCTCATCAAAATACAGATTCGGTAAATCCTTTCTTTTTACCTTGGGATCCGGCACAAAATGCCTGTTCAGCCGGTATGGCTGGTGCACCTCGAATCCAATTGATAATGCAGGCATATTTTCATTCAGTCCTCCGTGAAAGACCGATTCAGGGGTCCTTTGCCAAAACCCTGCGATGTCTGGTGCCCTCCGCGCCTGTTTGTATCAGGATAAAAAATCCGAAAGAGATTTCGTACGGGGCTCTGTGCGATACGAATCCTGTTCCTCAGTCACTGGGATAGATGCAAGAGAGAAGATAAAAGATTTCTCTTTGTTTACAATTTTTGAAACAAAAAATTTTTTTCGTTTAACTGAAATCAAAAAACCGGGCTGATTTTCGATCAGAACCGGTCTGCCACGAACGCGGTGGATGAAAGAATGTCGCCAAGTCCGGTTGTCTTTGGCACGTTGTGTGAGATATACGTCGGGACGAACACAATAACCCGATCCTTTTCTTTGAAAATCCCCGGCGTCTCATCCGGACCAAACATCTTCCGGACAGCAGAATACGCTAAAAGACCCTCTCGTGACAGGACCTGTTCTCCGGAACCTGCTGCATGTGCTGTCACCCGTGCGGCAAAAAGGAGGGAATTCCGGGATAATTCCGGCTTTGAGGTACCGGAATTCAGGATAAGAATATAATATCCAAAGGCATGCAGGTGAAGCCGGGGTACACCCGTGGCTTCTGCGAGGGTGATAGCATCACGCATGCACGCTACGGGAGAAGATGGGAGTTTTGCCGCTGATGCCGGATCACGTGCCGGTAACATCTTCATGAACAACTCCAGCTCCCGTTCATTAAGCCCAATGCTGTCCGTATTCGGAATGATGTGACGAAGCATCATCGCTATCACGCCCGGGTCTGCACCGGAGACGCATTCTACGTGGGTCCGCATGAGGGGATGAACGCTGCGTATCATCCGAATCTGCCTGGATGCGCTCACAAATTCCTGTTCTGTCCGCAGGTACTGGTAGCCGGAGAGAAATGCACGCCGGCAGGCGCTAATCTGTTCAAGAAAAAAATTCATAGATGCATCCGGGATGATAACGGTGGATGAATCATGAACAGGAGATATGATGAACCGGTTTCTCCGCGGGACAACACGGTCAGCCAGCGGTATCAGGTCCGGGGAATATTCAAAAATCAGATGAGTTATATCTGGACGATCGTTCGCTTTTAGTTCAAACGTCAGGGGGGTAACTCCGGCATTCTTCAGCAGGGCACATGTCTCTGGGCCGGCCCCGCGGTACGGCGCAGGTTATTGACGGGACGCCAAGACTTCTCAGATGAACTGCAGCAATTCCTGCCTGGCCTCCCAAAGAGAGGGTCCCTGAACGGGAAAAAGATTCAGCAAGTTCAAGGTATGCTGATGGTTGATTGATAAATACCTCATTGGCAGCAGAGTATCGCATCGATTGTTTCAGTTGAGGGAGTATTGCATCGAATCCCGGTACTGCATGCTGCTCAAAAGATCTCAGCAAATCGGGTGTCAACTGAATAACACGATCGATATTGGCATTGAACCCGGTAATTACCGGATCCAGCCGGGGTTTATGTAAGGATTGGTACAGGTCCTCCCATATGCCGGTGTTCACAAAAACATCACCTTCCTGCACGCCAGATGAGACATCAGAAGATTTAATAGTAGTATACAACTCTTTTTTTGCTTTTGTTCCTTCCAATAGTATTAATCATGCCATTACCCACATTAAAATCAGGAAGGTAAAATACCGATGGCCGACCCTCATGACCGACTGGCGGAGAAATTCCCCCATGTCCCGGAACGGTTTTCAGGTCTCATCGATCTGGCATACAATCTCTGGTGGAGCTGGCACCCGGAGGCACGGGTGCTCTTTAAGCAGGTCAACCAGCAGGCCTGGAAGAAAAGTATTCATAACCCTGTTAAGATGCTCCAGGAGATTCCTCCTGAATTTTTTAATAATCTTCTGACAAATCCGGAATACCTCCGTCGCTATGACATCATTATGAACAGATTTTACCAGTACATGGCGAACCGGAATGGCTGGTTTTCGGAACAGTACCCAAAAGGCAGATCACTCATCATCGCATATTTCTCTGCCGAGTACCGGTCTCCACCACTCGCTTCCTTTTTATGCAGGCGGCCTCGGGTTCCTGGCCGGGGACCACCTGAAGGAATGCAGCGATCTGGGTGTTCCCCTGGTCGCGGTGGGGTTCATGTATTCAGAAGGATATCTCCACCAGCATATTCGTCCGGACGGCTGGCAGGATAATATCACTGAATTACTGGATCGCGACGCGGCACCTATTTTAAGAGTTCTGAATACTTCCGGGGACCAGATGGTGATACGGGTCCCCTTTATCGAACCCGCCATCTTCGTTGCCGTATGGAAAGTTAATGTAGGAAAAATACCTCTCTACCTGCTTGACACTGATATTCCTGCAAACACTCCAGAACACAGGACCATCTCGCACCGCCTTTACACAGAACAGCCTGAACAACGCCTGCGACAGGAAATCGTACTCGGGATCGGCGGAAGGAAAGTACTCAGTGATCTGGGCATAGAGTTTTCTGCCCTGCACCTCAATGAAGGGCATCCGGCGTTTGCCCAGCTGGAGCGGATCAGGGAACGGGTGGAAAAAGGGATGACATTCATGGATGCCCTGGAACAGGTAAAGGGAACTTCGGTCTTTACAACCCATACTTCGGTCCCGGCAGGGAATGATATTTTCTCTTTTGACCTCATAGACAAATATTTTTCCACGTATTATCAGCAGTCGGCATCGACAGGGACACCTTTTTCCAGCTCGGGCAGCATCCCTGTGATCCCGAGACCGGATTCAACATGACCGTATTTTCACTCCGGACAAATAAATATCATAACGGTGTGTCAAGGAAACACGGCATGGTCGCCCGCCAGATGTGGCGTTGTATGTGGCCCGACCTGTCGGAACAGGATATCCCTATTGACCATATTACCAACGGGGTTCACGTTCCGACGTGGCTGAATCCCCGGATGGAAATGCTCTATTCGAAATATTTTAATGCGCCTGATCCCCAGTGGCAGTTCAACCACGACAACCCGGAAGATCTGGCAGATGATTGATGAGATACCGGATAAAGAAATCTGGGAAGTCCATATATGGCTGAAACAGAAACTTCTCAACAGGATCCGGGAAAGAAAACGAATAAACTGGGAGACTCATCTCAAAGAACCCAGTAATCTTATCGCAGACGGCCTGATGCTTAACCCCTCTGTTCTTACTATCGGGTTCGCCCGCCGTTTTTCTGCTTACAAACGGGCAGATCTCATTTTTCATGATCCGGCCCGTCTCCAGCAGATCCTGAATAACCCGTGGCGTCCTGTACAGATTCTCTTTGCGGGAAAAGCGCATCCTGCCGATTATGACGGGAAAATAATTCTTCAGCGGATTTATGAATTTGCCCGGCAACCGGATTTCGGTGGCAGGATCGGATTCGTCGAAGATTATGGTGAACAGATGGCCCAGTATCTGGTACATGGAGTGGACGTCTGGCTCAACAACCCCATTCCGCCCATGGAAGCCTGCGGAACAAGTGGTATGAAGGCTTCGTTAAACGGGGTTCTCAATCTGAGTATCCTTGACGGGTGGTGGATAGAAGGTTATAATGGCAGGAATGGCTGGGCATTTGGCGAAGAGGTTCCTTCCGGATCACGGGATGCATCGGACGCTGATGCTCTTTATACCCTGCTGGAAAAAGAGGTAGCGCCATTATATTATTCCGCTTCTATTGACGGAATACCCCACGGCTGGGTAAAGAAGATGAAAGAAACCATAAAAAGTACCAGCGCCGCTTTTTCAGCCCGCCGTATGGTTAAAGAATACGTTAATAACTACTACCCCTCTCTTCTCGCCTGTGCCGAGAACGAGTGCCATGCATCTTCCCCAAAATAATGTTATCCCGCAACGTAGAGAAAAAAAAGGTTATCTCGGTGAAACGATCAATGGATCGATCGTATTCTCTCTTCTGAGGCAGAATACGAAAACCATTAGAATACCCCGAACCACCAGACGTAGGAGATTACAATCAAGGCACATACCAGCACTATCAGGATTTTAAACCCACATCTCTCGCAAATACCAAAAAATGAGGGGTGATCGCGATGATTATAAGAAGACAGACATATCTTGCATGTTTTTGAAGACTCGCGATGATCAAGGTTTTCATCGTGCTCATGATTTGTCATAGCATGATATACTCATCATAGAGATGTAAAGAATGTTGAAAAGTGTGGAAAACCTGCAGCAGTCCGAAGAATTCCTTAATTATTCTTAATTCTCCGGGCAGCTGCTCTCAAAGACCTGTGCAGAGAATAATGGTATGGAGCCGGTTCGTTGCCGGACTGCCCCTCCCGCACAACCCTCGGTGAAAATTCCTCATCCGGTGTCCTGCTTTGCCTCTTTTGCGAAACAGCCAGTTCTTGTAGAGATCGGAGTCAGCACAATGCCTCTTTTGTGGCATGCATTGCCACAACTATGTCCGGATCCGGCAACGCTTCCGTGACGCCATCCCGGAATTTCTTTTTGCCATCCATTGGATAGTGGAATGACACTGGAGTTCCCCAACACGAGACATTAAAGCCATTGGTTGAAAATATACTGAAAAGAACGTGAAAATGACGCTGATCTGTACAGGAAGTCCAGGCAAAATCCATTCTTTCCCCATCGAAGATCTATCCCTGGGTCATTAATCCCTATACCGGGTGCCAGCACGGCTGCTCCTACTGCTACGCACGCTTCATGAAACGGGTCACCGGGCATAAGGAACCCTGGGGCGAATTTGTCGATGTCAAGATCAATGCCCCGGATGTACTCCGTAAGGAAATAACGAAGAAGAAACGGGCGAGGGTCTGGGTCAGCGGGGTGTGTGACCCGTACCAGCCTCTCGAGGCAACATACACATTAACCCGGCAATGCCTGGAGATACTGGCACAGAACAGCTGGCCGGTGATCATCCAGACACGGTCTCCCCTGGTCCTGCGTGATATCGATATTATTAAAGATGCACAAGATTTTGAGGTCGGCTTTTCGGTCACCACGGCAGACGACAGCATCAGGAAATTATTCGAGCCCGATGCCCCACCGATAGAAGACCGGATACAGGCACTCGATACATTGCACACAGCGGGTATCAGGACGTATGCCATGATCGCCCCGGTGCTCCCGGGAGCAGAGGGGCTTGCAGAACTCCTGAAGGGAAAGATCGACTACGTGCTGATTGACCGCATGAACTATCACTATGCCGACCGGGTGTACCGGAACTACGGGCTGGAGGATATGCTTACTGATGATTACTTTGAGCGGGTGAAGCAGGAATTTGCTACCTTGTGAGGGAGATGACTAAAATAGAGTGAGGTGGATCTCTCCGGCACTCGCATTCCCGGCAATTTTGCCCGCTTCTTCTGGTATTCCGTTCCGGCCCCGTTCATTCCTCACTCGCACTACCCGCCTTTTCAACCTGCACGTTGTGTACGTCCAGGTTACCAACGGGATACCGGTACCATGGTTTTATTTCCACCGTTGATCTCAACGTTTTGTTCTCTGTGAAGAAGGTTAAGGAGCCGTTATAATCGATCTCAGGTAGTCCCTGAACGGCTTCATGGTCCTGAACACGGCTGCACTTTCCTGAACAACTGACGGCGACAACAGTTCCTCATCGGTAACGGAATGCCTGATGGTGATATTCTTAAGCCTGAGCAGTTCGATATCGGGGTGGCTGGCGGGATAGCCCTGGGGTGCCCGTGCCAGTTTCTCCCCGGAGAGTTCCCCGAACGCAGCGATAAAATCCTTCCTGCCCATGATCTTCTTCAGGGTTGAGGAATCCGTATCAACGGCGTTTCTCCACTGAACGAGCTGGGCTGAACTGGGGTCATGGCATCCACAGGCAAGCATCGATTGATTGTCGGGGCTGACACTGAGGTAGTACGGGAAGGTCTTCGACCGTTTTCCTCCCTGGCCGATCGCAGCACTCATATAGGTTTTATAGGGCGTCTTGTCTTTTGAGAACCGCAGGTCACGGAATATCCGGAAAATGCACTCCCTTGCGGTAACTCCGGCGAGATCATCGAATTCCGATATTTCGAAGATGAGAGCGGTAACGAATTCCTCGAACCTGTCATGGGCAGCTTCGTAATCGGGGCGGTGGGATTCAAACCAGGCCCTCTGGTTGTTTCTCTCCAGATCCCTGAGAAACAAGAGGACTGGAGCCATATCCATACGATTCGTCATTTCCCGCTCCGGGGAATTCCGGGACCCATGGTGGGAAATTGATCCGGAACATCATATATTTTATGGGATGTTCTCTTTCCCGGGCTGAAAATTGTATCTTGCCGGTTTTTAGTGCTCTGTGCTGATCGACCGCATGAACTATCATTACGCCGACTGGATATTCCGGAAGTATGGGCTGGAGGGACACGCTCACGGATAATTACTTTAAGCGGTTGAAGCAGGAATTTGCTTCCCTGTGAATGTTGGAGCCTGATATCACTGAGTACAGAATTTTTCGTCAGCGATGAGGGTTTTGACCCGTCCCGAAATCAACCGCCCTATGTTCCCCTGAACGGGGTTTTTTTCTGATTCGAAACGTTCCCGCTGCAAAAAGAGGATTTATTACCGGTGCGGGGTGACATCCGCAGCCGGGGGATTAATCCTGATCGATTTGTAAATATCCACGTCCGCTTCCTGGAAAGCCTGGACTGCCTGGGGTTTGTTCGGGACTTTGAACACGAAGATATACATGCCGTTTTCCGTGGAGGTAAAGAGGTAGGTCCCTTTTACCGTTGCGTTCTCGAAATCCAGCTCGTAGGATTTATAGCCTGCTATCGTTATGGTGTAACTGTGGGCACCTGTCAGGAGCGGAACCCCGTAGGCCGTTCCCACGGCAAGGGTGGCGGTGTTGAAATACTTCTCAAAATCAGTGCCGGGGTTCTGGTCGAGATCGACGCTCAGGGCGATGTAGGATTCCCGGTCACCCGGAATAGTATCAGGAGAGTAGAAATTCGCGATATTGAGCGTTGTAGTCCCATAGTCCCTGGTCCCGCTGGTGAGGACATCCTGCCTCGTCCAGTCAGCCGGGACTGAAATGGTTACCCCGTAGGGAAGGGATTCATTCACCGCAGTGCTGACCGGAACAGATGTTCTGACCGGAGCGTCAGGTACTGGAGGGTACCGATGTACTGACCGGAACAGGTGCACGTTGTCGGGAAAACGTGGTACAGCCGGTGAAAAGCACGGATACCATAATTAGCACGATGACCGCTATGCCGATGCAGGGATAACCGGAACATGGTTTCATGGAAATTCTCTCGTATTCCGGTACATCGCAGTACAGGATTAAGTGCGTTGTGCTGGTCACACGGACTCGAATGGGAAGAGGTTCAATCGAAAGGAGCGGACAGGGTTGCGGTGGTAATCATCAGGAGAAGACAGGTATGGCAGGGTGGTATTAGGCCGAACCGTCACTCTACCAGGAATTTCCGGAGTTCGTTCATCGCGTTCCCGATACACTGCTCAAAATCGCCGCCGGAACAATCGATCGTTATATCGGCATACTTTTCATACAACGGGACCCTCTGGTTGTACATATCCTGAAGGCTCTGGCCGTCAACCAGGACGATCCCCCGTGTCGTGATATCATCGAGTCTCCGGACCATTTCCTCAAAGGAGATCTTCAGGTATATGACAACGCCATCCTTTTTGAGGTGTTCCATCGCCTTCTCACTGAACACAACACTGCCTCCCGTGGCGATAACTGCATGGTGACAGTGAAGCGAGAGTATTGTTTTTTCCTCGGTTTTCAGGAACGCACCGGTCCCCTCCTCATCAATAATTTCCTGCAGGAGCCTTCCGCTCGTTTCCTGGGCCACGATATCGGTATCGGTAAAATTCCGTCCCAGGGTTTTTGCAAGGATTACTCCCATGGTACTCTTCCCTGCGCCCGGCATCCCGATAATGACGATGTTTTTCATGGGGTTGTGCATGCTCCGGAGATTATTTTTCAGTCATCGATCGATACATGAGTATTTCCTTCAGCGACTATCAAAGGTGCTGCTTATAGGCATACCGGCCGGTTGACCGTCCTTCCCGGTGGGTACAACGAACACGAAATAATTCGCGACCTTCTTTTGCATGACCCGGAGATACGGGAACTGTTGAAGAATATTGTTGCGGAAATGTGTGCAAACAGGACGTAAGTAATTTCAAAATGTATGAACGGCTGATATTTGCAGGGCTGGGGGAAAGGAAAGACAGACAATGTATCGATTGACTGCATGAATTATCACGACGCCGACCGGGCGTGCCGAAACTATGGGCTGGAGGATATGCTCACGGATGATTTCTTTGAGCGGGTGAGGCAGGAATTTTCTTCCCCGTGAGGGAAGTGAACCATGAAAAGTGGATTTTATTGGGATCGAAAGATCCGGTGAATTGGGGATTGAACTTTGTAGAAAAGCGTAGTCTCCACAAAAGCTCCCGATAATTATCTCCCCGATTATACTTCACGGTTTCCCGGTAATCTGGTAAACCAGAGGTCACGTGATTATCGTGTTTGCGACAGGTTATTCAGGATACGTTCCGGTGCCTGGAAGAACAGCCCCGTTCCCGGGGGCTTGAAGGTTCCGGGGGAATGCCCGTCAGTTCCTTCCCGAAACCGGGAACACTATAAATAACAATCCGATCCAATGCATCATATTCCATGAACGCGTCATCAGAGGTGACCGGATACGGAGACTCCCTGAAGTTCCCCTGGTCGCATACCGATCTCGTCAGGTCCTGGGTAATCATTTCGTTTATTGTTTCTATTATCGGGATCGCCTATATCTCGATGTCCATGGGGTACGGTACGCTTGTGCCCCAGCTCTTCTACTTCCCTATCCTGTATACTGCGTATTTCTATCCTGACCGTGGCATGTACGTCGCCTGCAGCTGCGGCATTGCCTACTCGTTTGTTGCGGCATTTTTTATTGTCCCGGAACTATCGGCAGTTGCAGGGATTATCGTCCAGGTGCTGCTCTTTGTCGGAATTGCCGCAGGATCCGGGCTGGTCCTGAAAAAAAGGGAAACAGTTTCCCCGGTGCAACCGGAAGATGATATAAAATCCGTCCAGGCCATGATTAATACGGGAGAAAACGATCGCATTGAATTCAAAAACCAGTCCCTGTGGAGTACCGGTCTTTCCATGGAAGAGACTCTTGCCAGCGAGTCGGCCGAACTACGGAAATACCGCAATAATGCTTCTAAATTTATTATCGCACGTTCGATAGCCGGTTTCCTGAATACTGACGGGGGAGACCTCATTATCGGTGTCGAGGAGGACAGGATCAATAACATGACCCGGATCACCGGGATCGGGGATGACTATCACAAATTACATGAAAAAGACCGGAACCCTGACGGGTACCGGAGGATGATTGTTGACTCCGTAGTCCGGAAATATCTTCCTGAGGTGTTTGATACCGCCAGCAGGAACCTGCACATATCATTTCCCTTTCTTTCGGGCAAGACCCTCTGTCATATCCAGATCATGCCGTCAGATAAGCCGGTGTTTGTCATTACCGGAGGTGAAGAACTATTCTTCATCCGGGTTGACGCGTCAACGAGACCCATCACCGGAAAAACCCTGACCAGCTATATTCTTACCCGTTTTGCCTCTTCCTGATCACACGGTCACCGCTCAGGGGGCTCCTCTTCTGCTTCGTCCCAAACCTTTCCCATGATTGCACAGTATAAAAGCCCGTTTTTCCGTCCCTGCCGGCAGCGTTTCCACAAACCGGACAGGTATCTCGTGGTGTTTCATATCCCGGACCCGAACCTGACATGGTCATATGCCGCGAGCATGCCGGTTGCGCTTTCATGGTCGGGACAAGGTCCGCCTCCAGCTCCTCTGCCCATACCTTCGCCACGTTTCCCGGTACTGTGGTGGTGAACTGACGGAGAGACAATTAATGTTTTCATCGGAGATATCCATCCTTGGGTTGCTGGTTTTTTTATGGTGCTTTTATCCTGCCATTGACCGTACCATCATCGCACGTAGTACTCTTTGGCGGAGATACCAGAGGAAAAATTCATTGGGAGCAATGCCGATGCAGTTAGGAGGGCTTAGTAACCCGTGAAGGTGTGTTTGAGTGGGACCCGAAGACTGGGTGGGTTGTGAGTTGGACCTGGTGAAAAAGCAGCCAGGAAAGAAATTCGCCAAAAAAATTAAAATTTATTGGCCGCTTGACAAATTAAACACAGATATATGAAAATTCCCTGGAGAAGCTCAACAGAGAAAAACGATAATAACCCGCACACTATTTTGGATGGCCCGAAATCTGAACCTATTGACACCACGGCACATTATTTCTTACTTGACAAGGGATGTCCCGGTGATACCAAATCTCTGGTTAAATTTGACGGGGCGGTACTGGAGATGGATTCAATCCGACAAAAAATGGTTTATCGATCAAACAATAACGAAAGAAGACTGGTATGAAGGGCATTTGCAGAGCATAACAAAGGAAGAGGCTGAGAAATTCATAATTCCCGAATGATTGTAACCAGGGAGAATGCATGGTTGATACAACTGACAACCCGGCCTGACGATTCTTGATTGTCTCCTTATCCGTTCATAGCATACCATCGTAAGGAGACACCGTACCTTAGATCTTTTTAGTCGATCTCTGTTCTCTACTCTCTTTGCTCGAGGCATTTTACAGAGTAGTTTTTTTAGTTGAATGGCTATTGTTCATGGTGATCCCATGGCGATACTTCCCCAGCTTCCCATTTCCTCTTCCGGCACTGAGGCACTCCTTTTTGCCCTTGCATTCTTCGGATGGATCGCGAGTGAGATCATCGGGGCTATGATCGTTCCCCGGCTCCGCCGTCACCGCACCGGGACAAGACCCGAGATAAAGGACAGGCGGTCAGGACTGGTTGTGGTTGTCGGTCTCGTCGCAGCAGTCTACCTTGCTTTTGGTCTTTCCCTGGCGGGAATTGCCCTTCTGCCCGACTGGCTGTTTTACCCCGGAATTGCGCTCATGTTCCTGGGGATCTTCCTCCGGCAGTGGTCCATTGCGCTGCTCGGCGGGTTCTTCTCTGCGCTGGTCAGTATCCAGGAAGGACAGACCATCATCAGGAAAGGCCCCTACCGGTACGTCCGCCACCCGTCCTATACGGGCGCAATTATGATCTTTACCGGGATAGGACTTGCCATCCTGTCGTGGGGTGCGTTACTCGTCCTGGTGCTGGCGTCCTGCATAGTGTACGGGTACCGGATCCATGTCGAGGAGAAAGCCCTTATTGCGAAGTTTGGAGATGAGTATGGGGCGTACAGGAAAGAAACAAAGATGCTGATCCCGTTCGTACTGTGAAGGGAGTGCTGCCCGATGCGATCTCACGGTCATTTTTTCAGATACGCGAAATTGTTACCCGGGTTTAAGCGGCTGCATGAGAATTATTGCCGGAGAGGGAAAGAAACAAAATAATGAATCGTTTTATGAATTATGGAAAATTATGCCCGTGTTCCTTTACAATGATTTCTATGAAATCAACAAAGGGGCTCCGTCCCGGCAGCGTGGGCTTTCCCGGGACGCAGACCGGGTCCCTCATGTCTGTGTCTCTTTCCCAGCTTTGTACCCGGCGTGGATCACGGGTATGGCGGCACCGGGTAGTCTCAAAATCTGTTACAAAATCTGATTCAAGGGGAATATTTTATAAAATATCCCGGATAAGCCAGACTCTCAGCTACAAACCCTGAGGACGCACCATGCAGCAGATTACCGGCAGTAAAAAATACCAGAACGGGATCCAGGTGTTCTGGACTGATAAGGGAACCGATCTCAATGATTTCTTCTCGTATGAAGATCTCATCGACCAGAGGATCAATGCATTTGATCTCCTGAACAACCCCCGGATCTACCAGATGAACACGGCCAGCCACAAAATTGAATCGCTGGTTGTCGGGTGCAGTTTTGCGACGAAGACCTGCGAGGACGAGATCGTCATCACCCGTTTCTTCGATGCGCCACGGGAGCTTGCCTGGCGGGCGTGGACCGAGCCTGAGCTCATCAAGGAATGGTGGGGGCCGAAAAACTACACGGCACCCTCCGTCGCGATCGACCTTCAGGTGGGCGGAAAATACCTCTATTGTATGCGATCCCCGGAAGGTCGCGACTTCTGGATGACCGGTGTGTTCCGGGAGATTGTCAAACCGGAGCGGATTGTCTCAACGGATAGTTTTGCCGATGAAAAGGGGAACGTGGTCCCGGCAACATATTATGGCATGAGTAAGGACTTTCCCCAGGAGCTGCTGGTCACTGTCACCTTCGATGTCCAGGCAACCAGGACAAAGCTCACCCTGCGGCACACCGGACTTCCCCCCGGCGACATAAGCGATGCTACGAAGGCCGGGTGGAATGAGTCTCTCGACAAGTATGCCAGAGTCCTTGCCGTGAACGTACTCAAAAAGACCTGATACATAGTCGAGGTCAATCCGGGCTTGCTACGGGCTCCGATGAGGGTAAAAGGAGTCAAGGCCTTCCCTTATTGATCCCCCCGAAGAGCTTCAGGGGGCCGACCGTATCCCATCCTTTGCAGCAGAATCCATCCACAATTGCGAATCCCTGCATTGACAGCTTTTCCTTCAGGGCCGCATGATGTACCTTCCCATCGCCACAGGTTCGAAGACCAGTCATATGTGTTTCATTGCATTATCAGATAATCTTCAATCAACTGATCGACATTGATACAATAGGCCTCCTCCATCTTCTCGCCGCACATGGTTTTTGTTAGATCGTCAGCTTCGAATATCCGGGCAATCTTTTCTCCAAATCCGGATTTAAAGCCGGAGCAAGATATCGTATAATGCGGATCATAAGATTGGTCTCAAGTTAACCCCAGAATCGGCTGAATTATCGATGTTTTCGAATTTTGTGGTAGTTAATAACGATAATGGCGTCTGAAAAAAGGACTGTTTTATGCCATGAAATAAGACCATCACAATGATTAAACACGTCTAAAATAATCACCTACACAAACAAGAGGTAAAAATATGGAAAAAATACCAGATGTTTTAAAAGCAGCAGCTAAGGCCTACAAACTACTCATGGAAAATGAAAAGGTGCGGGTTTTGGATCTTCACCTTAAATCTGGCGAGAAAGCACCAATGCATAATCATCCAAACGACCACGTTGTGTATGTTATGAATAACGCTAAATTCAAATTGGTTTTCTCTGACGGAAAGAGCGGTGAATTTGATCTTAAGGCTGGACAGACGTTATGGATGGAAGCAGGATCGCACTCAACTGAGAACATTGGGACTTCCTTAGGTCATAATCTAGTCGTAGAATTGAAAAAGTGACAGAGGGAATTATATTCCCGCTTCGAATTTAGAAGTGCGAACACAAATTCACATCAACCATGGGGTCTATCCCATCTTTTCCCCTTTAGCTTCCTGCGCAGCTCCCCCTCGATCCGTTTTGCCCGTTTTGCAAGCACCTCCAATAGTTTTTCCTCTTCTACTGCGTGCCTTTCGTCGGGCGTGGGACTCTCCGGGATCCACACGGGTTTTGGCTTATCCTTGAAATAATTCCGGATTGCCCGGCGCAGACCACCAACCGCAAGGATACCACAATGGGATTTTACCATGGGAAGCGTCCCGAGTTCGTCCGAGATATTCTTCCAGCTCGATTTGCCAGGCCTGCTCAAGTGTTTTGCCCTTGGCCATCACGGTCATGATACTGGACGCTGCAATATTAGCGGCACAACCGTAACTCTCGAAGGTCGCTTCGGTGATAGTCTGAGTTGGCGCATCGATCCGTAAGAAGATAGCGATCATATCGCCACAGGCAAGACTTCCGGCAACTGCTTCGGCATCCGGGTTCTCCATTCTGCCCAGGTTCTTCGGGTTCCTGAAGAGTTCCAGCACTTTTGGATTGTACGCGAGGGGAATTCGACTTGACATGGTTTCTATCCTCCTTTTTTGAACGGACTCATGGATCGGATCCGTTTCACCGCTTCCGCAAAGCATGGAATGACATAATCGATATCTTCCTGCGTGTGGAAGGGGGTGGTCTTCATCAGGATGCTCCCATGGGCCTCCTCGTATTTCCGGTGAATTGCAAGGAGAACATGGCTTGGCTCCAGCACCCGGCTTGTACAGGCGCTTCCGCTCGACACGTAGACTCCTTTGAGGCTCATCTCTATCGTTATCGCCTCACCCTCGCAGTTCAGAAAGCTGATGTTTACATTATCCGGCGAACGTTTTGTTCCGGCCGGGCCGTTGAGCAGGGTATCATCGATGGTATCAGTAATACCCGTGATGAGCCTGTCCCGCAACCTGGACATGTGAGTAGTATACTCTTCAAAGTGCTCCTGCATGAGTGAAGCGGCGGTTGCAAAGCCCACGATCGCCGGCACGTTCTCGATCCCGGCCCAGAGCTTCTGGGTGCTGAGCTGGCCGTGGATGACAGGTTTGAGCTCAATACCTTCCCGGATATACAGGGCCCCTGCACCTTTGGGACCATACACCTTGTGGCTGGAGAATGATGCAAGGTCGGCGCCTGTTGATTCCAGATCGAGCGGGATTTTCGTGAACGTATCACAGGCATCGAGGTGCACTTTAATCTCCGCATCATGGTCCCTGACAAGATCCACGACGGCCCGGATATCCTGGACAACCCCGATTTCGTGGTTGACGGGAGCGATACTGACAAGGAGCGTCTCGTTGTCTAACTGTCCATCAAGAGCTTCCTGGCTGACGAATCCATCGCGGTCCACCGGAACTTTTATGACATGGAACCCTGCCTGTTCCAGTTGTTCAGCCGGGAATACTACGCTGAGGTGCTCAATCGCGGAGATGATAATCTTCTTCCTCGTTTTTGCTGCCTGTGCAAGGCCGGTAATCGCGAGGTTATTTGCTTCCGTGCCGCTGTGGGTGTAGGTAATTTCGTCCGGTTTGCAGTGCATCGCCCCGGCAAGGCTGAGAGTGGATTTGTAGAGTGTTTCATACGCTTCCCAGCCTCTCAGATGGGTAATTGAAGGGTGCCCTTTCCCTCCTGACACGTACGCGGTCTTCAACGCTTCAAGCGCCTGCGGGAATATCATCCCTGAATTCTCGGAATCAAGGTAGACTTCTCTTTGCGGTACGCCATGCGATTGTATGAGCGCTGCAATGTCCCGTGACATATCGCTGAATATCATACTGATACTCCGATATAGATCTCATAGACATCACCGTTCTTTTCGCTGGCCAGCACGGTATGTCCGACACTCGATGCCCATTCTTTCACGTCGGACGGGGCAGCAGGATCGGTGGCCAGCAGTTTCACCACCTGTCCGGGCTGTGCCTTCGATACCGTGTCGGCAAGAGCAATGAGCGGCCCCGGGCATGTCCTGAATTTTGCATCCACCGTGATATCAGCCTTCATAACCGATACCTCCTCATGAAATGAAGAGCGAAACGTTGGCATCCTTCGCTTTTGAAAGGAACGTTGCCGCCCCGGCAATGCTGTCAACGAAACTCTCGAGATCCTCTTGCTTTAAACCAAACATGCCGAGCGAGGTTGAACAAGCATAGATTCTGATCCGACCGGTTGCCAGGCCCTGTTCAAGCACCGTTTTCCAGCCGGGCATCGAACCGGAAGCAAGGGCTTCGGTCAGTTTTCCTTCATAGGCCTTGTAGTCGAAAGTCACTCCTGAGGGTTCATATCCTTTTTTTAGGGCCAGAAGTCCCCAGAACGTAAAGAACATCTCTGCATCCCACCCGGAAATTGCCGCAGTGGTAGCAAGTGTGACGGCGGGGAACAGTTTGTCCATTTTTTCCGATGCCACGATAAGGGCAATTTTAGACATATGGTACATGCCTCCACCCAGTAAGGGTATAATGTGGACTGACAATACGAGATGATATAATTATTGTTGGGATTACAGACCGAGACCTGACAGACGATATTATTTAAAATGAAAGAGGTATCGAAAAAGCCCCCGAATCGGAGAGGTTATCGATGATTTCGCATTTATGGTAGTTAATGACGATAATGGCGACCGGATTGAGCGTAATTTACTCTCTTTTTCAAATCACGTATATGCCACGGGACTGCACGCATTGAACCTGCCCGAAGAATTGCTTCATCCCAGGCTCTGTTGAAACCTAAGATATCAACAAATTGCGAATCACCTGGTATCGGAGTGGACAGTGCCTGTCCCCCCCGAACCACCCCTGCGCTTTGCGATGGTGTTGTACTACGTTCTCTGGAATTATCGCTCCAGAGAGGATGCCACAGTGGCGGGGGCGGAGGCATTCCATGACGTAGCCCAAAAAGAGCGTCGAGAAAAATGTTGTGAGGATTTCAACAGGGCCGTTTTTTTTCAGAACTGAACATGGCTCCCGTCGCAGAAAGGCTTGTTGCGTGATTTCCCGCACCTGCAGAGGGTGAGCCGGTTCCTGACGGTGTACGGTTTACCGTCAGCAGAAACCACCGGGATTCCACCACGCACCCACAGCGGCCCGTGCTCACCCTTAGCCGGGTATTCGATGACCACGATCGACTTTTCCAGTACCCGGCTCGATAATCTCCCCACTCCGCAGGTCCCGTTGTACCAGCCGCCCGGACGGGCAATTGCTGGCTTCTTCTATTGCGGTGTCCCGGGCCTCCGGAATATCCGATTGTTCGGTGAGGTTCCAGATCCCGCCGGCCCGCATGCAGAACCGGGCGTGGACACAGAGGTTTTCGTAATCAGCGAGTTCCAGTTCCGGACCATGCGTGATCCGAGGGTGACGGAGATACTCTTCACCCCCGGCAGTCTCGGTGCCGCTGAAGCGGACTTTCGCGTGCGTTCCATCACAGAATGGCCTGTTCTCGGAATAACCGCACCGGCAGAGGGCGTACTCCTCCTTCACGGGATACCGGTTGACAATCTTCCAGGTCCGGCAGTAGCCTTCATTATCGTTACAGATTTCTGCAACAATGAGCGGGATCCCGCCCGTGATAATATAGGGGCCGTTTTTAGTGACGGTAACTTTCATTGAACCGTCCGGTCCTTCCTGAGGTTTTTTTATTGGCTCTGTCATACCTGCTTCCTTCTGGTCCATGTGTTTTGTTGTCATCCCAAATTCCTCCTCATGTGTTGGATTTGTTATTCTGTTCAATAGTGATTATCACTTACCCGCGGGCCTTCCCCTTCACGCTCCGGGCAAACTCCTCCGCATTCCTGAGGTCTTCTTCATTGGGCCTGCCCTTGTTCAGCCCCCCGAAATACTTCAGGAAACTGTTCGTGTTCCACCCTGCACACCCGAATTCCCCGATGATCGTATACCCTTTCGCCTGGAGTTTTTCCCGGATCTGCTGGTGATTCTTTTCGATAAACTCCCTGTTTGCAATGAAGGCCGGTGCCCCGTAGGTCGAGAAGAGGAAGGCCTTCTTTCCCGCAGAGTACGGCAGCCGGTCGGCAAGGTCAAGGACTGAGGGGTCGAATGTTGCGCTGTAGATCCCCGAGCCGAAGCCGACCAGGTCGTACTCCGCGATCTCTTCGGGCCTGACCTGCTGCGGTGTTTTTACCTCGGCACCAAGCACTTTTGCACAGGCGTTTGCGATCTTCTCCGTATTGTTATGATGGTAGGAAAACACAACCAGCAGTGATTTTACCGGCGGCGTATCCCCGGACTCATTTCCTTTCTTTTCCATTTTTTTCACCTTCCCTTTTTATTCTCCTGTGGCAGACCCGGAAGCGATTGCAGATGGATTAAATCCTTTAACTATCAGCCAGACCGCCATAACCATTTCCTGCAGGGCCAATGGAAACTCCAGAACTATCTCGCTCGTTGAGAGAGGACCAAAGAAACCGAACAAAACCAGCAAACCTGCAGCCAGATAGGGTATGATTGCAATGAGACCCCAGCCTGATAACCACCGGGGAATGAGGTTTGTCTGATACAATACATAGTAAAAAATCAGGGCACCCAGACAAAAGACGATTGTCTGAACAGGACCAATCAAATCATGTCCCTTTAGTACTACAGCGCCCAGGGTTTGAACATAAGAAGCATCCGGAGTTCCTGCTTTCACATATTCCTGACTTAATGGTACCAGGAACAGCCAGGTAATTGCCAGAACAATATACATAACGGTCTCAAGCGCCCCCCTGAAAACAACATACCCGAGAGCCAGGGCTTCATTATATTTTTTAAGGATGGGAAACATCATAACGGGAACCATAGCGAGGGCAAGGCCCATAATTAACACAAAGAGGGCTCCTGCTATGATCTGAATTTCATGGGTAGAAACGTTAACAAGAACATCTGAACCACCAAGAACAGGTCCTGTTAAAACATAACTGAGCATGCCTGCAATCGTCCCGATAATAAACAATACTCCAACAATTCCTGCGGTCTTATTGATTGAATTCATTTTTTGTCTCCTTTGAATAGGGAATGCGTGTGTTCATTATATAGATAGCCAATAACTATTCCAAGAAGGAGAAACCTTGCTGCATTAAACATTACGCCGATGAGGAAGTAATACAACGCAGCAGAAGAATTACTCATCCCAAAAAAACTTTGAGGAACATCGATCAGGATTACGGCAATTATCAGGGCGATGAAGCTGAGTATCCCGGATTTCAGAATTGGATTCTTTGATGGAATCGTATCAAAATAACGAAGCAGGAAACAGCTGACACACGAATCCGATAATCATACCCATAGGCAAAGAGACAACCCAGACCGTTTGAATGCTCCAGTCTGAATAGGCAGCTCTATACTCCGCAGCGATGGGAAGCAGGGAAGTTGCGATGGTCGTTGCCCAGAATACCAATCCTCCCCCAATAGTCAGTTTGAACAGCTTCTTTGAGAGGATGGCCGGGCCTGCTTTTAGCATTTTGGTTGTCATTTAAATTTCTCTTACTAGATTACATTTTATTGTTGTGCCCCACGGTTATCACAACATTTCCTTTCTTGTGCCCTTGTTCAACATACCGGTGGGCCTCGACAATCTGTTCCAGCGGATAACATCCTGTCAATGACCGGTTTTATCTCTCCCGCCTCAATCAGCTCTTTTGAGTGAAATCAGATATTCAACCGGTATCTTTGGCGTTTCATCATCGACAGACAGGTATTTCCCGTTCGGAGTAAGTGCATTTTTACACGGTAATTTCAATGGTGAGCTTTTTCTTTTTCCCACGGCATCAAAGACAAGATCATACCGCTCTCCTCCTGGTAAAAAATCCTCTTGTGTGTAATCAATGACCTTATCAGCTCCCAGGGATTTCACCAGTTCCAGGTTCGAGGTACTGCAGACCCCGGTAACTTCTGCCCCAAAGTACCGGGCAAGCTGTACCGCAAAAGTACCTACCCCTCCGCTCGCTCCATAGATGAGAACTTTCTGTCCTTTCCGGATATTTCCTTTCCTGAGAAAATACCATGCCAACGTTCCCCGGGAAGGAACGGCAGCGGCTTCCTCATAGGTTACATTGGACGGTTTTAATGCCATAATACTGTCCTGGGGCATACACAATCCGTCTTCAGGCAGGCACGTGTACCCGGCATACGCACCAAAACGCTTTCCGGTAAATGCAAAAACCTGGTCACCTTTTTTAAATCGTTTTACCTCTTTGCCTGTTGCTTCTATTTCTCCGGCCAGTTCCAGCCCCAGAACAGGGTTTCTGGGTCTTCTGAAACCAACGAATATCCGCATGGGGATCCAGAGCAGGATATTGACTTTGCCACTTCGGACGAGACAGTCCGAGATGGTTACGGATGCCGCATGGATTTTTATCAGCACTTCATTGTCCCTGGGAACAGGTTTTTCTCTCTCTCTCAGCTGAAGAACTTCCGGCGGCCCGTATTTTGTGCATACAATTGCTTTCATACAGTATTCCTTTGATGAGTCCTGCCCGTTTTGAGAAGTACGTTTTTAGTATACCTCATCGTGGTGGGCATAATCCAGGAGAATAATTTTCCGGTTTTTCCGGTCAATCTTGTATATGAGGACATAATGCCCGATGTGCAGCCGCCAGAATCCTCTGAGCGGTTTTTTAAGGGGCTTTCCAATCTCCGGGTTTTCTGCAAGTTCAATCAGGTTCTTCTCGATCTGACCGAACCTCACGGAGTCTCCCCGCCACATTTTTCTGAATGTGGCATCGACGTTGGCATCCGCGATTATCGTGAAGCTCATTGCCTGACATTCCGGATAAAATCATCCATAGAAGAGTACGTTTTTCCTTTTCCCTTTGAGAGCTCCGATTCAGCCTCTTTGATCTTTTTTACATATGCCGGCCTGATGGCAGATTCCGGGGGATAGACAACTTCATCAATTTTTTCTTCAATACGTTCAAGTTTAACGAGAATATCTGAGAGAATCCGTTCGATCTTCGGATTGCCGGGAGCTCCGGGGACAGACTCCATCACGCACGGTACAGTTTCACGGGGAGAATCTTCTCTGGTGCGGGGTTGTTCTGCCTTTCTTCTCCTGGCTTTTTTTGGCTGGATTTTATCAGAATATTGCATAGCAACAGGTTCATGTGGTTTTTTTGTATTCAATAGTCTTGTGCTGCAATCGGGAGCGAATGCTCATGGGGAAGGATGTACCAGATGTAATCTGACAACGGCTGCTGGAACACATCCATACAGCAGAGAAACAGCTGATCGGGCCTGTCCTTGAACAGGTTGCCTGATCGGTATCTTTGCTATTTCATCTTCGTTTGACAGGTATCTCATGACCCTCATGATAACGACCCGGGGAATTGCATGGTGAGGACGGAAACTACCCTTGTTTTCGATAGACCTCCCGGGCCCTCAGGGTGGATACGGTTACTTCCCGAAAATTTTAGTTCCCCGCAATACATCCTCTGCCTTTTTGCGGTCACTGATATCACGAATAATGACGAGATCTGCAGGTTTTCCTTTATAGGAAATGATGCTTCCATTCACCTCAGCGGAGAATATGCCGCCATCTTTTCGCATGAGTACCGTTTCGTATATTGAGGGGAGTTTTTCACCGGCAATTCTCCGATGATAACGGTCGATAACATCAGAACGAACATCCGGGTGAATAAAATCCGTAAAAACCTTCCCCATCATATTTTCGATCGAATCCCCCCAGAATTCAGAGGCACGCCGGTTACACATTTTTATTACATTGTCCTGGACAACACAAATCCCATCGTTTGCCTGGTCGATCATGGATCGATGGGTATTCTCACTTTCGCGCAATTGCTCTTCCATGCGTTTGCGCTCGGTTACATCCCGTATTGCTACCTGTATTGCAGGTTTACCATTGAAGGTTGTTTTTACTCCCCGCCCTTCAGCAATGATTGTTGTTCCGTCAAGCCGGAGCATGGTTAATTCTATTGGAGGTGTTTTTTCTCCGTCAAGGTCTTTTTCGATATTTTTCCGGACCATATCCCGGGAGTCCGGATGGATCAACTCAAGGATATTTTTACCGAGTATTTCATCGGGGCCCTTTGCGCCAAGCATAGCGAGGGCAGCAGGATTCAGGTACGTAATTTTTCCTCCACTATGAATGAAGACTGCATCAGGTGATATATCGACGAGCAGACGGTAACGCTCCTCGCTTTCCCGCAATGCATCTTCCGCCTTTTTTCGATCGGTAATGTCACGGGCAATCATCGCGATGCGGGTTACTTCTCCATCGACAATAATGGGATAGGCAACCGTATCGTACCATCTGCCATCGCGTTCGTCTGCATACCGTACAATCTGTTGTTTTTCCAGTACCTGGGATGTCAGCAATCGCCGGGATTTGGCCACTTCGGCAGGGAGTATACTGTCTGCCAATGTACCAATCAGGTTATCCCCGAATTTTTTGAACTTGACAGCGGCGGTAGCGTTCAAATCCAGGATTATACCGCGGGTATCCATTAACATGACCGTATCCGTCGGTGAATTCATGAGTGCACGGGCCGTCGCCTCACTTTCCCGCAACGCCCACTCATCTTGTTTTCTCCGGGTAATATCTTCGAGGATGATGGAAACTCCCTTACGTCCGTCCTCAAAGACAGTTGGTGCAATCCGGCAAAATGTAATACTACCTTTCGACCTGAACATAATTTCCCCGGACCATTCCTGACCGGCAATGGCTTCCCGGATCCTCTCGATGAACCCGACGAATAATTCATCTAAAAGAAGGGCAACGGGCGTATATTCAATATTTTTCCCCACCAGATTTTTACTGTCAGTTCCGAGAAACATACAGAACGGTTCATTGACAAAGACAATGCGCAGAAAACCGTCCAGCTGCACAACCAATTCCGAGGATATCGATAAAACTGCTGAAAGAGGGACCCTTTGTGATATTTTATAAATTTTCGTCATGCCAAAACGGCGCATCTCCACCTGTCCCGACACAAGGAGATTCTCAAGGTACCGCCCGGCCGTATTCCGGTTGATCTCAGCACTTCTGACAATATCCGTGATGCTCAGACCCTGCGGATTTTTTTCCAGAAGAGCTTTTATCTTACCCGTGATCTCTTTTTTCAGAGCCATTCTGAAAGACCATTGGTAGAGTACATTGATATAAACATTGTACTTTTGCCCTGCCGCATGGTGTTATTCGATTATTTTATCTGGAGGGCAATTATCTGAGGAGGATCCGGATGAAAAAAGAAATGATATTGTCGGACCACTTCATTATCCGGTAGTTAATCATCCCGCAAATATCCCAGAGCAATAAACCAACAGGATAATACGATAAAGTCGCATCATGATGGTTAATGAAGAGGTATTCTTTTCATTCATGTATTTTCCCGGTGATCCTGACCGGATTAATCATTTTTTTTACGTGCTGCCCGGGATGTATCAACTATGCATCACCCCCGGAACCAGCCACACCGTCAACGACTACGGTACCGGGAATCCCCGCCCAGACACCAGGTGTGACGACGGCAGCTGACCCTGCCTCCATCACCTTTCTCACCAGAAACATCCCCGGGTACGATTATCCCCGGGCACAGGATCCCTGATAATCTGGTCGTCACCACCAGCATGTTCTGTCTATATCGATGGGATGTACGTCGGGGATACTCCCACCGGACGGGATAGTTTCACAACCTCAATAGAGAGCGGCCCCCACATCGTTACAATCACAAAAATCGGCTATGAAGAATATACGCAAAATGTGTTTATTTCCGGGGGAAGATCAGAAATTGTTACCGCGACCCTCTCAGAAAAAACGTTTCCGTATTACACACTGAATCCCACTTCAACATTTACTGAATCATTTTACTGAACAGAAAGGCTCCGCGTTTTCCTGCAGGGTGACGGTATTTTTCAGTATTATTAACCCGAAATCAGGGGAGTCGCAGAAAAAGTACGGAACCCTGCACAAACATTATCCTGAATCCCAGGGGGAAAAAACTGATGGATCCAAAACGGTAAAGATGGAGGTGAGAACATCATCATCGATGTGAGGGGGAGTCCGGAATCACCCCCGTGAAGGTGGATTTGAGTGGAGGATCCCGGCAGATAGGGACGGTGCCGGGGACGATACTTCCCCCGGGACCCTCGTCTGACGACGGTTTAACCCCTTTTCCAACACCTCAGGAGAGTGTCTCCCAGAATGCCCAATCCGGGGCCATATCGGGCTCTGTTTCCCCTTCCCGGATGTTTTTCCGGTTATATACCAACAAAAAACCGTACACTTTTACGCACTTTTTTAAAATATGCAGTTTCCTTCCCTTTTAAGCCAAACGGAGCGATATCCTTCGAGCTGTAAAACGCTATTGTACGCTATTGGGTGGCGGAAAAGGGGTTCGATTGGGCTTAGTAGGGGCAAAGTGAAAGGAAGGGCTGTTTTGGGGGGATAGTTGAAAAAGATCTTAAAAACAGTCCAGGCACAAGTAATTCGGGATTAATATTCTTGACTCAGACCGAATCAAAAAAATCCATTCGTTCCAGCATTTCCCTGACAACGATCATCCCATTACATCCTCTCTTCTGGGCGTCAAGATAAACTGCCCCAATTAATGCTTCGGTGACCGTATCGAGTGCTTTAGGTCCTTTGGTCTGGACTTCATTTTTATCTTCACCTTTGCCCCATTGAACATTATCCGTAAACTCATGGTCTCTTGAAAAGCCTGAGTTTTTTCCCTCTGGTCTGACTAATTTTTGACTTCGTAATTTCCCCTTTTTTATTTTTTCCTCGCTCATCAAGTTGTTGAATAACAATAACATCCAGAACTGCATCCCCAAGGGTTGCAAGCGGGTCCATATTCTTATCCAGACATAATTGTAAATCACTTAAAGAAGCACGACGGGTAAGTGCTTTTTCAAGAAGGTCTGGATTGGCGAAATAATATTTAATTAAGTTCTGGAGATCTTGTGAAGTTTTCTTCGCTATCAATAAGATCGCCTTTTGTGTGATGTCCTGGTTATGAGATACTATTTCCAATGGTCTTAATTTTGTTCTTTGTCATTTTAATCCCCTCCTACTTCTTTCTTCTCGCACAAATCCGCATAATCGCAGAACCTGCAGGTCTGGTATGCCGGAGTGGGATCAAACCGTTCCGCACAGACTGCAGAGATAATTGATTTGGCGGTCTCTGCAAATGCCCCAATAGTCTCTTCAGTCGGGAAATAATCGACCATCTTGTTCTCCTTGATGTAATAGAAGGAAGCACGCTGTGGGGAGTTTGCCAAACATCTCTTTGACAGCAAGACAGTAGAGGTTGAGCTGGATATCACTCAGAACAGCATTTTTTGTCAGTGACGAAGGTTTTGACCCGGTCTTGAAATCGACCACTACATATTCTCCTTCGGGAGTCTGCTCGATCCGGTCAATGAAACCTTTCACCTTTCTCCCGTTGAGCGGGAACTGGAACTTCTTTTCGGCAGCGACAATAGTGTTCCTGTTTGCCGCCTGCCAGGCAAGATACGTGTCCAGCATCGCCTCAGCCTTGACCCGGTCCTCCAGTTCATGGGTCCGGGATGCATACGCATCGGACGACCAGCAGGAATTGAGCAGTTCAATGGCCCGCTCCTTTGTCGGGATCCCGCCCTCCAGCTGGAACTTTGAGAGGCGTTCAATCACCGTATGGACGGCTGTCCCCATCGAAAAGTAGGTCTGGGGCAGGGTCGGGACCTGCAGCACATACACAAACTTGTAGCAGAGCGGGCAGTCCTCGTATTTTTTCAGGGCCGATGCGGAGAAATGGTGGTCGTCGCCGACCAGCAGGACGGGTTTATGCTCAAAGGCTGCGAGAAGGGCCGGGTCGTCTGCCGGTACCGAGAAGAATGCAGCCGGATCGAATGATGCCAATGGCTTTCCTTCTTCCAGGAGCCGGACCTTTTCGAGCTCGACGATACGCTGGATGGCCGTCTTCAGGTGCATCTGCTCGACCGCACGGTGTGCCTGGTCCCGGATCGTCCGTTTGAGGGTATCGACCGGATTATCCGGTACTTCTGCACCCTCCTGCTTCTCCGCAACGACCGCGGTGATATCCATGAGCGGGTTGGCCGGGTAGCCGAGTTCGAACAGGAACTGCGAGGGTTTTGCATCGGTCTTCCGCTCGCCATACCGCCGTGCGAGGGTGAAGTAGAGTTTATCCTGTGCCCGGGTCATCGCCACGTAACAGAGCCGCCGTTCTTCCTGCAGGAAGAGGGCCTTCTCATCCTCACCGATCTTCAGTCCCTTTGCCAGGTCATTGGGTACATAGAATGGCTTTGTCTGGTACCTGAGGGGGAACTTGTCCTTGACCATATCGACAACAAAGACCACCGGGTACTCCTTTCCCTTGCTCTTGTGCACGGTGAGGATCCTCACGGCATCCTTGTCCTCCCGTTCACCAACCTCCACCGAAACACCGGAGAGCAGGTCGAGATAGGCGAGGAAGTCTTTGAGCGTTCCCTGCCGGGTGATGGCCTCAAAGTCCTGCGTGATCCTGGTGAACGTGTTGAGCAGGAGGAGGTCCTGGCCGCTCTCCTCGTTCAGTGCATGCTGGTAGAGATCGGTGGCATTGCGCAGGAGGTCATAGATGAATTCGCCCAGGGTGACCCGGTCTTTCTGCACGATGAGATGCTGAAGGGTGTCAACAATATCTTCGAGCAGGTGTGCCTGGTCCGGCAGAACAGCACGTGCCGTCATCATTGCCTCAAACACACCGTCATTGCCCTGCACCCCCCAGCTCATCTTCCGGGCAACCGCATTGATCTTCTGGACCACGGTTTCCGGAATCCCGTTGATCTTCTCGATCCGGTTCAGGGGAATACCGGCCGTCAGCGGGTTGTCGACTGCCCGGAGGTAGGCAAGGATATCCCGGATGACCGGCGCAGCAAAGAAGTCCACCTCCCCGACAAACTCTGCCGGGATCCCGTTCTTCTTCAGTGCCTTGTGGAACTTGGCGCCTTCCATCCTCCGGCGGCAGATGATGGCAATGTCGCTCCAGGCCAGGGGACGTTCAACCCCCTCGGTCCGTGAATAAAACGGAGTCCCGACCAGCCGCTGGATCTCCCCGACCACAAACATCGCCTCGCCCAGTTCGTCCTGGCATTCCGCAACCGTCACCGGCTCGCCCGGCGGGTTTGCCGTGATCAGCCGTTTCTCGTGCCGGTTCGGGGCGTGCTGCATCAGCTGGAGGGCGAGGGTGAGGATGGTCTGCGTGCTGCGGTAGTTCTCTTCCAGCAGGCACTCGGTGCAGCCCGATAAAATGCTGCCTGAAGTCCTGCATGTTCGTCAGGTATGCCCCCCGGAAGCGGTAGATGGTCTGGTCATCGTCACCCACCACACACAGGTGGTCCCCGGCCAGTTGCTTGATCAGCTGGAGCTGGGCGTAGTTGGTGTCCTGGAACTCGTCGACCAGGATGTGGGTGAACCGTTCGCGGTAGCGGCGGAGGATGGCAGGGCGTTTGTCAAAGAGCCGCACGGCCTCGTGGATCATATCATCGAAGTCGAGCAGGTTTTCGGCCCGTTTGTATTTCTGTACGCCCGGTAGACTTTGAGCAGGTCTTCTAACTTTTCCAGGTATTCCTGTTCTTCAACGGTGAGTTCCTTGGCTCTTCTTTGCGGTGAGATACGCATCCAGTTCATCCGGGCTGATCAGCTCATCGCGGAAGGCACTGATCCCGTCAATGATCGACTCGATGATCTCTATGGCATTGTTCCCCACCTCGATGTGATCAAACCCGAAGGTGTCGATATTTTTCAGTCCCCAGACCAATCTGGTTTGCCCGGCTGATAATCCCCGATGAAAATGAGAGTCCTGATTCCAGGACGTTGTCTTCTAGCACTGATAGGGCGAAGGAGTGGAAGGTGCTGATGGTGAGGTCTGAGGTATTTGTGGGTTTCTCTAGCCGTTCGAGCATTTCGTGAGCGGCTTTGTCGGAG
>CAWHIE010000006.1:0-27251 GCA_963829335.1 uncultured Methanoregulaceae archaeon | reverse complement strand
GCGCACGCCCGGCACTCTCCATCAGCTGGAGCTCCAGTCACCCCGAGCGCCATCGCATTTACATCCACCGCCCGCATCCTCGCAGGAGAGATTATCCCTCCGTCAATGAACTCGTCAAACATATCCTGTTGCCTACCCAGCACATTTCATCTGTTTGCACTTCCTAAATAATAGGCAATGGGTTTTTGCGATGATGTGAAAGCTGCCGCGGAACAGATTGCGGCAGCTCCGGAGATAACCATCATCTCCCATATTGATGCGGATGGTATCGCATGCGAGGCAATCCTCTCCCAGGCGATTTCCCGCCAGGAGATCCCTGTCCGTTCCGTTTTCGTCCGCCAGCTTGAACCGCTGACGATGCCCCAGGTCCCTTCCGATTCTTCGCTCAAGATTTTTTCCGATCTTGGAGCGGGTCAGCAAAATCTTCTTCTGGAACGGGGATTTCTTGAAAAAGACGTTATAATCGTCGATCACCATGTAAGCCAGCCATGCGAACGGCAATATACCCAGGTGAATTGCCTGCCCTACGGTCATTCCCGGATGAGCGCAGCGGGGGTATCCTATCTCATTGCAAAGCAGCTTGACGATGCAAATATTGATCTCGCCAAACTTGCTGTTATCGGTAATGTCGGAGACATGATGGCGCGGGAGAAGTGCGGCCTCGTAGGCCCTGCACGTGATATCATCGTTGAGGACGGCGTGCGGCATCAATCGGTTGAGGTCCGGAAAAAAGATCTCAACTGCTACGGCACGGCAACACGCCCACTTTATCTTTCGCTTGCTTATAATGACGATCCCTACGTCAAGGGGATCAGCAATAATCCTGAAGGTGCCCGGCAGTTCCTGAAACGGCTCGGTATACGGCAGCAGAAATCCGACGGGCGCTGGTTTGTCTGGGAGGAGATCCCGGTTGAAGAGCGGAGGATAATCATCTCTGCACTCGCTGAACAGCTGATTGCCAATGGTGAAAGGGTTGATCGACTCCTTGCAGAAACGTATGGGTTCCCGGATGAAATCCCCCGGTACTCCGCTTCGGAATGCGCAGGAATATGCAACGATGCTGAATGCCTGCGGGAGGTGGGCGAAACCGCAGGTTGGGGGCGCAATTCTCCGGGGCGATCGCGGCATCGCCTATCGCGATGCGGAACACATGCTGAATAACCACCGGGCAATCATACGGAACCTCCTCCAGTTTATCCTCGACAGTGGAGTAAAGGAACTTGAAAATCTGCAGTATATTCATGTAGGCGGGAAGTACCCGGATACCATTGTTGGTATCGGCGCGGGGATGGCACTTTCCAAACTGAACAGTGCAAAGCCGATCCTGATCATGTGCGAAGTGCCCGAAGACAAAGCTCTGACAAAAGTATCAATGCGGACAAACGAGCGGGTAGTTGAGAGGGGAGTCGATCTCCAGCAGGCACTCAATGACGCTTCCAAGGAATACGGCGGCGGGGGCGGCGGGCATAAGATAGCAGCAGGCGCATATATACCAAAAACGGCCGAAGAGGAGTTTGTGAATCGTGTCAACAGGATACTCGGAGAACAGTTCGCTGCGGCGGGTCCAGACAATCGCTGATTACCAGTTCGGCGGCGGCGTGGGGACCAGTCTCTTTTGTGAAGGGTGCACGTTCATCTTTTCGACGACCGGGAGAATCCGTCAGATCCTCGACGGGGGTATTCGCCTTGCTACAGTTCGTGCTTCGGATGGCAGGCTGACGCTTGGCATCGAGGGTGCCAAACGTCTGCAGCCGCTGCTCCCGTCACCGGGTTACCGGGTCGTCATCCGTGATGATGTTGCAGAGTTTGTCGCGCAGGGAAAGAATACCTTTGCAAAACATGTGGTTGCTGCTGATCCGGCCATCCGCGCGGGTGACGATGTGCTCGTCGTCTCGGGTAACGACAGGCTGATAGCCTGCGGGTCCGCATCGCTATCGGGTGCCGGGATGCTTGCATTTAATTACGGAGTAGCGGTAAAAGTACGGCAGGGTAGTGTGAAGAATGCTTCCGGGAAATATCAATCCGCGCCAGATGAAGGCGATGATGAAGAAGCTCGGCATGCAGGTCGAGCAGATTGAAGACGTTATAAGTATCGTCATCAAAACACCAAAGGGGAATTATATCTTCGATACTGCTGAAGTGTCGGCCATGACCATGCAGGGTGCAACCACCTATCAGATAATCGGAGAACCGAGATTTGAGGAAGCGGCACCGGATATTCCAAACGAGGATGTAACCATGGTTGCGGCACAGGCAAGTGTGTCGGAGGAGAAAGCAAAAGAGGCTCTCGTATCGACCAAAGGCGATATTGCCGAGGCGATAATGCTCCTCTCCAGGTCATGATCGAAACCGGCGATCGCGTTCTTCTTGTGGGAGAAGGCAGGGAATTCTTTACCCGGGCCGTGCGGGAACGCTCTCTACGGATAAAGGCCAGATTGACCTCGCATTGCTGGTTGGTGCAGATGCCGGGTATATCCTGAAAACCCATAGCGGTTTTGAATTCGTTGTCCGCACACCCCGCCCACCTGATTTTTTTACTCATGGAAAGCGGTCCGGAGCACCGATGCTTCCCAAGGATATCGGACTCGTGATCGCATACACGGGTATGAACCACAACGATGATGTGCTTGACGCAGGGACTGGAAGCGGTATTTCCGCAATCTATTTTGGCGGAATTGCAAAAACGGTGAGGACGTATGAAGTACGTCCGGAGTTCTCTGCCCTTGCACAAAAGAATATCACTGAGGCAAAGCTCAAAAATGTTGAAGCAGTTGCTGCCGATTTCCTCTCAGCTGACGGGATGTTTGACGTCGTCCATCTCGATATGCAGATCCAGCCTGAGCACATTGTGCATGCACTATCCCTCCTGAAATCCGGAGGGTACCTCGCATGCTACACCCCGTTTTTAGAGCAGATGGCAATTGTTGTTGATTCAGCGTCAGGACAGTTCTCAGAGATACATACTCACGAGCTGATTGAACGGGAGATGACACGCTCAAAACGGGGAACCCGGCCATCGACAAGCGTTTGCCATTCGGGATATATTACCATCGCAAGAAAATAACCGGATCAAATCATGCAATAATCTACCCGGAAGACAAATGGATTATGAAACGGAAATCGTGATGATGACCAATTTTTTTATGGCGAGTTTTTTTATTTGATGTGCTTTCCCAAACCCGCATATCTTTTCCGATATTCAGTAATCCTCCCATGAGATAAAACTGGTTCAGGATAAAAGCAGAGATCAGATTGTTATTCAATAGGATACCTGCTCCTGACAGCACGAGAACCAGGATAAGGAGAAGAAGCGAATTATAGAAGAATATGCCAAAGGAAAATAAAATAACCGAAAGGAAAAAAAGCAATGGTGAACCCACAAACATAAAAATCCGGAGAGGATAGAAGAATTGGGGAAACCATCCCTTATTCCTCAACAGATCAAGATTTGACAGGGTCGCTGCGATGAGGCCTGTGGCCCGGCGGGTCTTTTGCCGGTACTGGGTTTTAAAACTCTGAGGAATCACCTCATAAACTATGGATTTACTTTCATAAACTGCACGATATCCCTTCCGGATAGCTTCAAAAGCGGTATTCGCATCATCGGCGCCGCGCTTATCATTAATCCTGCCGATGAGATCTGAACGGAAAGCAACTATCGCACCATTAAAATTATACGTCGATTCATGAGCGCTCTCCCAGTCACACATCCGGCCATAATAGGATCGATACACTCCCTCCAGCATCGTTGTACTGTCGGCGTTCATTAATGGCCTGAGTTCTCCGGTTACCGCGGCAATTTTCTCATCGCTTAAGAGACGTCCGATAAGATAATTGAGGGCATCGGGGTCAAAAAAAACATCAGCGTCGGTAGTAACAATAATCGGATATTTTGCCTTCCTGATAGCAGAATTGTACGATCTGGTCTGTACCCAGTCTTTCGGTATTTGCGATTATCTGGTAATCTATTCCCGACCGTTCCAGGCTTATTTTTGCCAGATTTCTGGTATTATCACCCGAGCAGTCATCCACGAATATCAGTTCATACATCTCCGAGGGATAATGGCACTGTTTAATATTTTCAATTCTTTTCCCGATAACCAGTTCTTCATTATACGCTGAGATTATGATGCTGATACGAGGGTAGGTCCGGAGAGGATCAACCGGGACAGGTTTTCTCCCGAAATAAATCCCAAGAAAATAAATCATATACGGGATCAGGGAGAAAAAGAGAACCACCAACCCGAGAGCGAGGAACATTCTGTAGTATGTTTTTCAAATTCTGATTTAAACATTATCGCTTATGGATTTATATTGCCGTAAAAATCTGGTAGAGAAACGAACTGATGCGGTTGAACTGTGCAGAAAAAAAACTTCACCTTAATCCACCAGTCAAGGATAACTTGAGCGGAATTTTGCAGTATTACCCAACAATGTCATGACCGTTTTTGTCGCCACGACCTATTCCTTTGTAAACAAAACCTCGCGAGATAAAAAGATCGGGATCAATCATATTCCTGCCATCGATGATTACTGGATGTGATCTTCCTGACAGAGCCCGGATATGGTCCGGATCCAGATTTTTATACTGGTGATGCCCGGCAAAAATCACGATGGCATCCGCTCCATTCATCGTGTCATCAAGATTTTTAAGAAGGGGAACATCCGGGTACTCCAGAACATAGGGATCGTGAACCGTCACTATTGCACCGCCCCCGATAAGGTTATCCCTATAGGGCTCAGATGGCGTGTTGCGCGTATCGTCAGAATTGGCCAGAAACGCCCAACCAAGAATTGCCACCTTTGCCCCTTTTAAAGGACGCCCGGCCCGTATCAGGGCCTCCTTCGTGAGGCGGAACATATGGGTGGGCATAAAATCATTAATCCGGCGGGCAAGGACGTAGAGCGATGGCTCCCCGGCCGGGTAATCGAGAAGGTCTTTTCCCAGAACCTGGACGCCTCTCTCGAGATGATAAGTATCCTTTGTCAGGCAATGCCCACCGACTCCGGCACCTGGCCAGAGCATTGCACGGGTAATTCCTTCGCCTTTGAGACTGTCAACGCCAGTCCGGACATCATATACATTGATCCCCATTGCTTCGCAGTAAAGGGCAAGCTCGTTTATCGCAGCGATCTGGAGATCCCGGAACGTATTTTCTGTAGTCTTTGTTACTTCTGCCGCGGTTGACGACATCGGGATTATTTTGCCAAAAGTGAGTACGGGAGTGTATAGTTCTGTTGCCCGCTGTGTGCTGACAGGATCAATTCCTCCGACAATCCGGTCGTGTTCCCGTATGTTGCGGAGGAGCCTGCCGGCCATCACACGCTCGGGCGCATGCGCAAGAGCGAAATCAACCCCAGCCTTCAGTCCGGACTTCTGTTCCAGGATCTCTCTGGCAAGCGTCACCGTAGTACCTGGCGTTACAGTGGATTCCAGAACCACCAGCATTCCCGGAGAGAGAGAGTGCCCGACCTGTTCTATCCCCTCAGTGAGGGCAGAGAAATCCGGAAGGAGATCTTCCTTGTTCAGAAACGGTGTCTGGATAGAAAGGGTAACGGCGTCAAGTCCGGAAATTTTTGTAAAATCGGAAGTACAGGAAAATTTTTTTGCTGCAACAACTCTTTTCAGGAGGTCTTCTAATCCGGGCTCTTCGCCTTTAAGAGGGCTTTCACCACGGTTCAGCATGGTAATCTTATAACCGGATGACGGTGAATCCCGCTGGAAACCGTAGACGAAATCAAAAGCAGTGGAATCTGCAAAGAGCGCCGCAGCGGGAATGCCCACATAACCCATGCCGACAACTCCAATCTTTTTGATAGGTCCCCGTTTCTGTATCAATGCTCTCAGTGCCATTATCAGAATCACTCCGGATTTACATTGCAGAACTGATTTTTTCGCAGAATTCAAGATTTCGTATTGCCTGTTCGGGGGGAATCGGGAACGACCGGTCTCGTTCACACAATCGATGAAGGTTTCCAGTTCGCGTTTCAGTGGTTCGACCGTGTTCACCATCACCTTTTCGATGATATTTTCCTGCACGTATCGCTCAGCTTCAATCTGGTACTGACCGGGTTTGCGGTAGATGTTCACTTCCTGTGTCATGAAGTTGCCTTCAATGGTGAAATCTGCGTCTTCGACATAAAAAGTCCGGATTTTTTGATGCCTTGCGGCTTGCAGAGAGGGAGACCGGAATGCTGTTACAGTTCATCAGTACACTCATGACATCCGCGTTCCCGACACTGTGGATATCACAGGGATTCGGAAAGAATACATTCAGAATTATGTCGATATCATGAATCATCAGGTCTTCTACAACCGAACTTCCGGTTATCCGTGAAGAAGAGGGATTGTGTCGTTTCAACTCCATATAAAGGGGGGTTTTAACGATCTTTTTAATCTCGGCTACGATCGGGTTGAACCGCTCGATATGCCCGACACCAATGGTAATACCTTCCGGTGCCTTTTTCATCAGTTGTTTTGCTTCATCCGCCGTGGCACAGATTGGTTTTTCGATGAGCACGGATTTTTCCTTTGCAAAGACCTGTCCAACGACAGAGGAATGGAACGGGGTAGGTACAACAACGCTGACTGCATCAGAATTATCGAGCAGTTCGCTGATTGATCCGTATACGGTAGCATTATGCTTTTCTCCCAGTTCTTTTGCAGCCTGGGTATTCACATCGTAAATGCCCAGCGAATTCACACCTCGTAATTCTGAATACACCCGGACATGGTTTCTTCCCATGGTCCCGACACCAATAACACCGACATCCATTCATCTCACCTGGTTGACAACTTCGCAGATATAAGCAAGCTCCTTCTGGTCGAGGAGGGGATGAACCGGGAGGCTCAGAACAGAGGATGCAAGACCGGTAGATATCGGACAGGAATCGGGTTCGTTCGCGACTGCGTAAACGGGTTGATGGTGGATAGGAATCGGGTAGTGTACAGCACTTCCTATACCTTTTAATTTCAGATATTCGATAAAATCGGCCCGTTTCATAGGAAATTCATCGGTCATCCGAATCACATACTGGTGATACACATGGTGCATACCCGATGAAACTACCGGAGTGAGGAGTCCTTTGACCTTGATATGCGTGTCGAAATATTCGGCATTTTTCCGGCGGCGGATATTAAATTTTTCCAGTTTTTTTAACTGTACGATTCCCATGGCAGCTGCGATATCGGTCATACGGTAATTGTATCCTATCCGCGTGTGGAGGTAACTTTTCGCTCTGTCCGTGATTTATAAGCAGGCGAAGGCGCTCGGCAAAAACCTTTTCGCTGGTTGTAACCATCCCACCTTCCCCGGTGGTCATGTTTTTTGTTGCATAGAATGAAAAACAACCAAATTGCCCGAACCCTCCGGCCTTTTCTCCGTTATACATAGCACCGTGTGCCTGAGCAGCATCTTCCACTAACGTCAGGTTATGCGATTCGCAGACTTGCTGAATTCCCGGAACGTCAAAAGGCTGTCCGAAGAGGTGCACCCCGATGACCGCTTTTGTCTTTGCTGTTATGCGATCCTCCACTTTTGGCGGGTCAATATTGAACGTCTCCTCATTTACATCAACAAAAACCGGTGTCGCGCCGGTCATCGAAACCGCCGAAGCTGTAGCAAAAAACGAAAACGCCGGCACAATTACTTCGTCATCACAACCTACATCTGCCGCAAGCAAAGCAGCATGGAGGGCTGCGGTTCCGTTGTTCACCGCAACTGCATGAGTAGAACCGCAATAATCAGCAAAAAGGTTCTCGAATTCTTTGACATTTTCTCCGGCGGCCAGCTTTCCTGATTCCAGCACTGCTTTAACTGCAGAGATTTCATCCTGACCAATAGCCGGTCGTGCTATAGGTATCTGCACTAACAATCACCCTTGATATTCCATTTGTTTCAGATAAGATGCGTAATGATTGGATATTATCGTTTGCTATACAATACCCTGAATAAATCTGTATTTCCGGATTTTTGAGCTCCAAACCATCCAGGATAAAGATAGGTAACTAGAAAAGGGACAACCAATAATCGTACGAATGAACCGGGAGGGGAGCACTTGCGACATATTATATCCATCGTGGATTTTGACCGGAAAGAAATTGACGCTCTGCTTGACCATGCGCGGCAGATAGACCAAAAGAAATATGATAAGAATATCCTGTATGGCAAAATCCTGGCAACACTTTTTTTTGAACCCAGCACCCGGACACGGATGTCATTTGAATCTGCCATGGCACGATTGGGAGGGACATCCCTTTCTGTCGGAAGCGTTGAAGCATGCTCTATAGCCAAGGGTGAGACACTTGCAGACACGATCCGGGTTGTAAGCGGGTATGCGGATGCAATTGTAATCCGTCACCCGAAGGAGGGAGCAGCCAGACTTGCTGCTGAATTTGCTACTGTCCCGGTAATTAATGCCGGAGATGGCGCCGGGCAACATCCTTCCCAGACTCTTCTCGATTTATATACTATACGCCAGTCAATGCCAATCGACAAAATAGATGTCGCTCTTATAGGGGACCTCAGGTATGGTCGTACCGCTCATTCACTGGCTTCTGCACTCTCGCTTTACAATGCACGGCTGCATACCATTTCCCCGAAAGGACTTGAGCTTCCCGCCACTCTCGCGGCAGAGCTCCGTGAGAAGGGGACGGAAATCATTGAACATGACGATATCAATGAAGTTATCTGCGATGTGGACGTCCTGTACGTAACCCGGATTCAGCGGGAACGGTTTCCCGACTCAGCATCCTACTTTAACGTAACCTCCAGTTATCGGATCACTCCCGATCTTCTTACGGGTGCAAAAAAACATCTTATTATCCTTCATCCTCTCCCCCGTGTTGATGAGATTGATCCCAGGATCGACGAATTGCCGTACGCACGATACTTTGAACAATCACGAAACGGCGTTCCGGTCCGGATGGCCATGCTTACGCGGGTGATGCAATGAGGAAAACGGAAAATACGGAAAATGAAGGGCTTCTGGTCCGCCGGATCAGAAACGGAACCGTGATCGACCACATTGACGGAGGTGAAGCACTCAATGTCGTGAAAATTCTTGGGATCACCGGAACAACGCAGGAAGCACTTTCGATTGCTACCAATGTCCCGAGCAGGAATATGGGATGTAAGGATATCGTGAAACTTACGAACCGGGAACTTTCGAAAGAAGAAGTTGACAGGATCGCACTTATCTCCCCCCGGGCAACGATTAATATTATCCGGAATTTTAAGGTTTGTGAGAAAAAGGGAGTAGAGATTCCCACGCTCATTGTCGGGCTGGTAAAATGCCCTAATCCCGGATGTATCTCCAATACCAACGAGCCAATCCGGAGTAAGTTCGATGTAGTACCAAAAGGGCTTCATTGCTCCTATTGTGACTGGGTAATAACGAAGGATCTGACCAGTCATATTATCTGAAAGCTTACCTGCAATCGAAAGAAATGGGTATATCACCCGGAATAATTTTTTTGTGGACGATATCAGAGTTCATATAACCAAATACGTTCCTCAGGTATCACCTGAATGTATATACCATGAAATAGTATCTGGTTATCAGCAATTGATGAAATTAAATCTGAATATTTATTGAATAATCTCTCGATATGACCCTGTTTTTATAAAATTTTTGTATTTTTTCTATATTTTGACACATTTTATGGAATGATAAAATAATATATAAAGAGTTTACAATATGTTTGGATTGTGATCAGTATGATACAAAAAAATTATTTGTACGCAACGATTGCTTTATTGCTTCTGGCTCTGGTCCTGCCAGGTTCATGCGCTTCGGAAAGTACCAATCCGGCTACATTGTTGTTGGACTGGCGCCTGTTGCCAATTTTGATGCGCTGTATGCATATAACACGGTTCCAGCGACCGTCGGATTCCGGGATCTTTCAACCGGTACCAGCCCATTGACCTATGCATGGGAATTCGGGGATGGCGCAACGTCCACGGAACAAAATCCCTCGCATAATTACATCCGGCAGGGACTTTATACCGTTAAACTGACAGTTACAAATGCATACGGGTCCAGCAGCGAAATCAAATCGGACTATATTGCGATCGGTCTTGCCCCGCGAGCGGACTTTACCGGACAACCCACCACGGGAAACACTCCTCTGACCGTTGAATTCACGGATCGATCCACCGGTCACCCGACGTCGTGGTACTGGAACTTTGGCGATGGCAAGGATTCAACCGAACAGAATCCAGTCCACACCTACTACACCAGTGGGGAATTCAGCGTCACCCTGACTGCATCCAATGATTACGGTTCATCCTATACCTCCAAAGCATACTTTATTCATGCAATACCAGTCCTGAAATCCAGGTTCACCGCGGATCCGAAGGCGGGAAAAGCTCCACTGGTCGTAAAATTTACTGATATATCCACCGGGAACCCCCAGACATGGAACTGGGATTTTGGTGATGGCACAACCTCAACACAAACGAATCCTGTCCATGCCTACACCACTCCGGGAGCATTCGATGTCAATCTGACGGTGACCAATGGGATAAATAAAGACACGTCAGTCCAGATCATCGTTCCCGGCGGAGTCCCGGTGACCGACTTTATCGCAGACAGGACAACGGTCAGTGTCAATGCACCCATTTCCTTCACAGACAAAACCCTTAACTCACCAACGTCATGGTCATGGAATTTTGGTGACGGCGTCACAGCCACCGACCAGAACCCCACCCATACCTATAGGGTGAAAGGCATCTACTCGGTCACGCTGACCACAACAAATAATAATGGTATGGATACCGAGAAAAAAGTGAATTATATCACCGTAGGTGTTGTCCCGGTTGCAGATTTTATATCAGAAATTCCATCGTACCAGCAGGGAACCCGGACACAATATGTTCGGTTTATTGATACTTCCGCCGGTAATCCAACGTCATGGTTCTGGGACTTTGGCGACGGGCAAAATTCGAGCTGAACAGGCCCCCCCGCTACATCTCTATAATAAAGATGGTGAATTCACGGTATCGTTAACCGTGAAAAATACCTTTGGGGAGAATACCAGAATCAAGACCAACCTGATCATGGTGCGGGAAGGCCCGCAGGTAGACTTCAAAGCCGACAGAACACAGGTAAGTGTGAACCAGTATATTCATTTCACAGATCTTTCAACAAACAATCCTTCAGACTGGAAATGGAATTTCGGTGACGGTTCATCGGGAACAGGACAGAACCCCGATCATGCCTACCGGCAGCCGGGTATTTATTCTGTTACGCTGACCGCATCGGATGTTTATACATCGATAAGCCATACCAAGAGGAATTATATCACGGTGTTAAATATTCCCCATGCCGAGTTCAATGCAGACAAGACCAAAGGAATCACTCCGTTCACCGTGAAATTTACGGATCTGTCATCAGGCAGCCCGACAGGGTGGACATGGGATTTCGGTGATGGCAGCACGTCAGGAGAGCAGAATCCCACGCATGTTTATACTACCCTGGGCACGTCTTCAACAAGCAGCTATACCGTCACCCTTACTGCAACAAATCCCAACGGACTTGATGACGTGAAAAAAGTGGATTATATCACGGTGACCCAGACACCGATTGCAGAATTCACCGTTGACAGCCGGCAGGGTAAAGCACCATTTATCGTGAAATTCCGTGACCTCAGCGCCGGGAATCCAACAACATGGCTGTGGGAGTTCGGGGATGGTTCCACGTCAACCGAACAGAACCCGACTCACCTTTATCCGTTTGAGGGAGCCTATGACGTACGCCTGACCGTATCGAACCAGTACGGGGAAGATACCATATTTAAAACCGGAACTGCTTCACAGAGGGGTACCGGGGTACCAGTCCCGTTAACGACAAGTGTAACGCTTCCAGTGACGACCGTTCCCGTGGCAGGAGGTACGACATTAACGACAACCACACTTCCGGTTATCCCGTCAACCACCCAGGCGCCCCTATCCCCGTTTGCAGCTGTCGTTGCATCAGTGATCGGGTTACTGATGATCGTTAGCATAAAACAGAAAAACTAATATTTTATTCATAAAGATTTTTTAGAAAATGCGGAATTTTATTTTTTCCCGGGCTTTCTCTCAAGCCTGGAATTGCAGAGGAAATCGTAATATTGAGAGTATCCCTGTTTATCAGATCCAGGGAAGGGAGATAATCAGAATTTAATCCTGAGCCCCCGATACTTATGAAAGTGCTGGATTCACATTATATATTTTAACCGATGGATTTTTTGCATTTCTGATGCTCATTTCAGGAGATGTCCATGGACATCAATCTCACCCCGGTAAATCCTGGTACTGGAGATCCAGTGTCCATCGTCTGCAAGAACACAACTGATCTGGTGGATATCTACTTTCTTTTTGCCTTTTTCACGCCGCAGTTTATTAATCTCGACGGCAACCGGAAGTGTCTCTTCAGACACAATAAGAGCATCGAAGTCGGCATCTATTCCTGAGCCATACCGGTCATCCAGCGACTCAATGACCCATCTGGTTGATTGAACATGGGCAAGGATATATCGCTCGAGGTCCAGTTTCCGCAAAGCGAATCGGCCGGATTGGGTGGATCTTACGGCTCGCAAACGAATCACTGGTTAGACCGATTACAATATAACCATCAGGTCCGGCAAGTTCAAATGATCGGGTAAGGAGACGTTTATGACCGTCGTGAAGGGGGTCAAAAGTACCCCCAACCATAACCTTCATACTCTTTGATTCTTAATTTCCTATGTTATTATGCGTATGGATGTCCAGATCTCCGGCGAGCCGCTTTTTGTAGCGGGTAATGCAACAATTATCGGCGATATCACGATCGGAAACCAGGTGGGTATCTGGTTTGGCGCCGTGATCCGGGGAGACAGAGACCGTATCATCATCGGAGACAGGTCGAATATTCAGGATAATTGTGTCGTTCATACCAGCAAAGGATTTCCTGTCATTATCGGCGATGAGGTGTCGGTAGGGCACGGGGCGATCCTGCACGGGTGTGTAATTCATGACCGGGTACTGGTCGGTATGGGGGCAATTGTGCTCAACGGTGCGAAGATTGGGGGTGGATCGATCATTGGAGCAGGTGCGGTAATCACGGAAGGAAAGGAAATCCCGCCTAACTCAGTGGTAATTGGTGTTCCGGGTAAGATTGTCAAACAGACGGACGCGGTCCAGCAGCAGCACATCCTTAATAACGCCATCTCTTACGTGGAGCTTGCCATGGAGTATGTAAACCATGGGTGAAGTCGTTGTCATAGGTGCCGGGATTGCCGGGATCCAGGCTGCACTGGACGTCGCTGATCATGGGATCCAGGTGCACCTGATCGAACGGGAACCGACCATCGGCGGGCATATGGCACAACTGGACAAGACCTTTCCGACAAATGACTGCTCGATGTGTATCCTGTCCCCCAAGATGGCAGATGTAGAGCGCCACCCCCGGATTACCATTCATACGTGTTCCGAGGTCGAGAAAATTGAAGGCGAGGCCGGACATTTCCTTGTGACGATAAAAACATCCCCCCGGTATATCGATGAGTCTGCCTGTACCGGATGTGGCGACTGCGTCCTGATCTGTCCGGTGGAGGTTTACAACCGTTTCGATGCCGGAATCGGTGTGAGAAAAGCAATCTATAAACCGCACCCCCAGGCAGTACCCGATATCGTCGTCAAGGATCCGGAACACTGTATCGAATGCGGCCTCTGCTACGACATATGTAGCCCGGATGCAATAAAGCGAAGTGATGCAGAACAGATTATCACCATACCTGCATCCAGCATCATTATCACTACCGGATATTCGGTATTTGATGCCCGGAATAAGAAACAATTCAGCTATCTTGAGCTTCCTGACGTGATCACGAGCCTCGAACTTGAACGCATGATGAATGCAAGCGGTCCCACAGGAGGAAAAATCAAACGACTGAGCGATGGCAGAACACCGAAAAGTATCATTTTCATCCAGTGTGTAGGTTCACGGGATGTTACCGTCCGACGCCCCTATTGTTCCTGTGTCTGTTGCATGCAGGCAATAAAAAACGCGATGCTGATCAAGGAAAAAAATCCGGAAACGGATGTAACCATCTGTTACATGGACATCCGTTCCTACGGTAAGGGATATGAAGAATATTTTGAGCGTGCGAAGAACCTGGGGGTCAGGTTCCTCCGTGGAATGCCTTCAGATGTACTTGCTGACAGCAACGGCATGACCCTTCAGATTGAAAATTCTGAGACATCTGAGGTTCAGGTCGTCCATCCGGATCTGGTTGTACTGTCAATAGGTATCGGGCCGGCCGAAGGAACTGAAGAGATTTCAAAGCGGTTCGGTATCCCTCTTGAAGATACCGGGTTCATCAAACCGGCCCATGATGCTGTTGACACGGGCGCTACGCTGCGTCCCGGGATCTACGTCGCAGGTACTGTGACAGCTCCCGGGATATTCCAGACAGTGTCGCATCCGGTGGATCTGCGGCCATGAGAGCTTTTATAGATGCGATCAGGACGCGATCCGAGTGAACGAGACTGCCACCTTGTGGTGGGATACGGCAACAGGAAGTCTCTGCTATATTGATCAGACACGTCTTCCCGGATCATGCACGATTGTCAAATGCCAGAGCATTGAGGGGTTAGTACGAGCGATAACAAGACTTGAGATACGTGGAGCACCCGCACTCGGGGTCGCAGGAGCCTACGGAATTGCGCTGGCCGCTCAGGTTTCTCCGAAAAAAAATCTGAAAGAATTTTTATCAGATGTGCGCCGGGATGCCGAGATCCTTCGGATGACCAGGCCGACTGCCATCAACCTTGGATGGGGGATCGACCGGGTACTGGATAAAATTGTTCAGGCAGATGATATGCCTTCATCATGCTCGATTGCACTTGAAGAGGCAGAAACCATTGCCCGTGAAGATACGGCATGCTGCCATGCAATAGGTGAATATGGTGCTGACCTGCTTCCTGAAGAATGCACGGTTTTAACGCACTGCAATGCAGGATCACTTGCCTGTTCTTCGTGGGGTACAGCACTGGGAGTGATTCGGTCTGCGATCGATAACGGTAAAGAAATTCAGGTATACGCGTGTGAAACACGCCCGTTGTTACAGGGGGCCCGGCTTACCGCCTGGGAACTGGTGCGGGACGAAATTGAGGTGACGGTGATTACCGATTCTGCAGCGGCGCACCTGATGCGCAAAAATATCATAGACGCCGTCCTTGTGGGAGCGGATCGGATCACCAGCGACGTTGTTTTCAACAAGATCGGTACCTACATGCATGCGGTCTGCGCCTGTCATCATGCTATCCCGTTCTATGTGGCCGCACCTCTCTCAACCTTTGATACCGAAAAAAAGGAGAAGGATGTAATCATCGAAGAGCGTAACAGAGAGGAAGTAACGAAAATGGGTAACCTCTGCGTGGTTCCGGATGCCGCAAGGGTAAAAAATTATGCCTTTGACGCAACTCCCATGAGTCTTGTCACTGCGATCATCACTGAACATGGGGTTTTGCACCCGCCCGTTGACATCGACTCAATCATATCCTTGAAGAGCATAAAATAGTCCTCAATAGCATACCTTCACGGAAATGAGTCTTGATTTTATTGCCTGGAATGACCTGATGTATCTGATCGGGGAAGCCGCGGTTATTATCATTCTCGGAGCCCTGCTCACGGCTTTTATTCTCGTCGTCATCTCCATTTATTCCATCAGGAAAGGCAGACTTTATTTTCCGACACTCGTCAGGTCCGGTCTCGTATTTTTTGAAGGGTTAATGAAAGCGTTCTTTCGGCTCCTTGGTCTTGAAGAGCGCGAAATGCTCGCATTTTTTATAAAACTTCACAATGCGATGAATATTACAGAATTCAAGCGTATTCCGGTTTCTGAACGGGCTGTCTTCATGCCCCAGTGCCTGCGCTCCTCAAAATGCCCGGCACACCTCACACCTGAAGGGCTGAAGTGTCGTAACTGCGGACAGTGTACCGTTGGTGAGGCCAGGATTATGCTTGAAAAGCTGGGCTACCGGATCTTTATCGTCCCGGGCTCCTCCTTTATCAAGCGGATGGTGAAGAAATATCACCCGAAGGCAATAATTGGTGTTGGATGCCTGTCTGAGGTGAAAGAAGGAATCGATATGGCAGACAAGATAGGTCTCGTCGCAATGGGGGTTGTTACGATAAAAGAAGGTTGTGTCGAAACACTGGTGAACTGGGGGGATATTTACGAAGTGGCGATCCTCGGCGTCGATCCGAAATTACTCCCCGAGGACCTTCATGTTTTTGCCCAATAATTTCCCGCTCTTGATCCTGCCATGGATAATGATGGTATCTTTGCTTGTTACATCTCCAACATGGACACCGGTACGCCAGGATGACCTTCCCCCCGCTGAAACAGCATGTACAACGGCATTATCCAGGATTGTGACATCTCCATGAGCCACCAGTGTTCCTTTAATCCTGGACTGGCGCCCGATGACCGCATTCCAGCAGTTCACATCAAGCGCGACGCTGGAGCCCGGACCCAGTTCAAGGGTTCCCGTCACTGTAAGTCGTCCCCAGAAATGAGTGCGTGCAGGAACGATGAAATTCCCGTCTATCTTTACATTTCCTTCGAAATACGCCCCTTTTTCTGCGTAGAATGTATCGCCATTCCGGATGACTGTCGGCATGCCTTCCTCAGGGTAAATGAGGAATGATCAGGGGATATACTTGTTGCTTGACCGGTTGTTCTTACTATACCAAACGGTAAAAAACTGCGGATAGTACAAACACAACCAGCGACGCGAACATTCCGACTTTCAGGAGTGACGATGCCATCGAAGCCTTCATGCACGACGGGGTTGTACACCCCAGGCCGCGTAGTGTTGCAACGATAATGATGATGTCGACGATAAGGATGCCAACAAGATACCCTGTACCCCAGCCCCACCAGAAATAAGGAATGAAACTTGCCGCGACAGCAGGTATGGCGAAGATAAGAGCAAGCTCTGACGTTTTTTTAATGCCGATACGGATTGGCAGGGTATCTGCCTCTCCTGCTCTGTCGCCTTCAACATCTTCGGCATCCTTCACCAGTTCCCGGGATATCATTGCAAAGAAGGTGATAGCAGCGATAGGAATGATATGAACAAGCCCGTTCCATCCGTTCAGCGCTGAACCGAATAAAAAGATACTTGCCGAAAGGTAGGCCACCGTAATATTACCGAGGAACGGGGTGCGTTTAAGTTTTCCTGCATACGCAAGGAGGATAAGCGAGTTCACCACCGCAATCCCGATACAGAGAGAATTCGTAAAAAGGCTCACAAGAACTCCTGCAAGGAACAGGGTGACTGCAAACCCACGGGCAGCTGACCGGGAAACTGCTCCTGAGGGAATAGGACGATCGGGACGGTTTATGGCATCAATTTTTGTATCGAAAAAATCGTTGATAACATTCCCGGCGGCCGTGATGAAGGCTACGACAAAAAAGAGGAGAATTGTCTGGGGAATTACCGTACCGGTATCAATAAGGTAAGCGACTATTGCCGCAAAACCGGCAACGAAAGAATTTACCGGGCGGGTGATGGTAAAAAAACCTGCAAACCTCATCAGATATCAAATCTGACTGATACGTATTAAAATGCACCAGAATAAGGGCCTTCTTCTTCATGTGCAACGGGCGAGGGGGGATTTGAACCCCCGGCATTCAGACTTAGGAGGCTGACGCTATGTCCGGGCTAAGCCACTCGCCCTGCCCATATCCATTGTGGAGGAATATGTATAAGTTTTGCGCGCTGCAACAATACTCTCGCAATGGATTTAATCGGGACAACGGAAGGAAAAACTACCTTTTTTGTCCCAGTACAGGATGCGGCGGCTCAGTTTCCTCCTGGGAGCGCCCCCATCTTCTTCAACCGGCGTATGGAGCTGAACCGTGATGCCACGATCCTGCTTGTTTCGATACTCAAGCCGTCGGATTACCTCGATGCAATGGGTGCCTCAGGAGTCCGGGTATCAGGGTTGCAAATGAGTGCAGAATTCCCGTTACCATTAACGACCGCGACCCGCAGGGAATCGAACTGATCGCGCATAATGCCTGCCGGGCGAATCTGCCGGTGGAAATTGTACAACGTGACGCGAACGCCCTGCTTTCAGAAAGATCCTTCGATGCTGTGGACCTCGATCCGTTCGGAACTCCGGCGATGAACATAGATGCAGCAGTGAGGGGAACCCGGCGGTTCCTTTTTGTAACCGCTACAGATACCGCCCCTTTATGCGGGAGCTCATCTGAAGGCTGGCAGGCACCGGTACTTTGCGCAGCCGATGAATACTGAATATCACGGAGAGGTGGGGCTGCGAATCCTGCTCGGATTTGTCGTTCCGGGAGACGATTAAATACGATCGCGGGATTGAACCGGTCTTCTGTTATACCAGGGAACATTTTGTCCGGCTCCATCTCCGGTTGCTCCGCGGTGCCCGTGCTGCTGATGAGACCCTGGCACGGATCGGGTATATCCTCCAGTGTCCGGGGTGTCCTTACCGCACCGAACATCGGGCAATGTTTCCGAAAGAAGTCTCCTGCCCCTGTTGTAACGAACCCCTTAATCCTATTGGACCGCTCTGGCTCGGCAGCATTCAGCATAAAGAGACCCTCATGCAGATGCGGCACCACATGGATGCGATGGTACTTGGTTCGAGAAAGAGCTGGGAAAGCTGATCGATCTCTGCCTGGAAGAGTTGCCAACATCGGGTTATTATGACTACCACCAGCTTGCCAAAATTACCGGCTGTTCACCACCCCCTATCGACACGGTTATCGAGCGCATCATAACTTCAGGATATCCCGCAACACGGACGCATTTCTCTGGATATGGCATTAAAACAGAGGCGCCCCTGTCAGTAATCCTGAGTGCTGTCAGTGCTCTGCAATGATCGTGAGCAGATCCCCATCAATGAGTTTGTGAGGCAATCCCACTCTCTGACCCGGGTGTTTGACTGACTTACCCCATACCCGTGCATACCGGAACCGGTAAACGAAGTCACGGTGGAGTTTCACACAGACATCCTGAACCGAACTTCCCGTCCTTACAATGAGAGGTTCCTCTAAATCGGCATCGCCGCCATGAGGTTTTAAGTAGACCCGGATAAAACCGAGGCAATCATAAATCGCATCCTTGACCTCTTCAAGATGATAGCCGGCAGAGGCCGAAATCATAAGAGGGGGGCTGCCGAATCGTTCAGAAATATCATGCTCGATCTCCAGGTATCTCTCCTTATCTACAAGATCGACCTTGTTCACCGCAATGAACGCCGGTACATAGACGCGGTTCCCCTGTATGGCATCAATCAGGTCATCCTGTGTTGCGCCACCCCTCACAAGCACATCCGCATTCATCATCTTACTCTCGGAAAGAATAGACCGAACTTCCTCAATTTCGAGGTTGAGGGCTCCTACAGCATGAAGCCGGACTCCGCCGTATGAAGCCTTTTTGATGGTGATATCCGGTTTCGGAACGTTAATCCGTATCCCCGCATCGTGAAGTTCTTTTATCAGCACATCGAAGTGCCGCTCGTTGAAGACATCAACGAGTATAATGATGATATCCGCTCCACGGACGACACCGATGACTTCTTTGCCCCTCCCTTTACCCATCGCTGCTCCGGCTATCAGTCCCGGAATATCGAGGAGCTGAATCTTTGCACCCTTATACTCGAGAGCACCGGGAACGACCGTGAGTGTCGTGAACTCGTACGCGGCCACCGCACTGTCAGTACCGGTCAGTTTATTGAGGAGAGTACTTTTACCCGTGGAAGGGAACCCGACAAGGACCGCAGTTGCATCACCGGATTTTTTGACCGAGAAGCCTTCTGCTCCCCCGCTGGATTTCATCGCACGGCTGACTGCTTCATCGCGCAGTCGTGCGATCTTTGCCTTTATCCGCCCGATGTGTTTGGAAGTAGCCTTGTTATACGGAGTCTTGGTCAGCTCCGCCTCCAGCTCCTGGATCTGTTCTTCAAGACTACTCATTCCTATATTAATCGCCGCATGTCCGAGATATAGTTGTTTGTCGGGATTGGCAGCCGAAGTGACCTACACCATGTGGCTTCAAAACCCTGTATATTTTTCATCGCTGAACATCGGGAAAAGTGGACACCCTCCGGCGAAGTCTCCGGAATTACATCCGGGAAGTGGGGACGGCGATTATTCCGTAGGTTAGGTGTTCAACGGTACCTGGAAAAAAAAGAAAAATATACTATGGAATTAAAGGCGACCAGGCAACAAGTACCCCTCCATCATCAACCGGGGTATACCTGTAAAAAACTATAAGTAAACTCATCGCCCAATTTAGTGAACAGTTGCTGCTATAGTGTAGTCCGGCCAATCATGCGAGCCTCTCACGCTCGCGACTGGGGTTCGAATCCCCATAGCAGCACTTCCTTTTTGAGATTTCCAGTTTGAGAGTTGTTTTTAGTTTCAGTTGTTTAAACTTTTCCACCGTCTGTGGATTTGTTGAAATGAACAATCCTCCACCAACCTGACAGACGATTTCGGTGGAGAATTCCCATGGTAACCTATCTCATTTGAGGGACATTGTTGGGATTTTTCCCGGGATAGCATCTTTTCCGTTTGAGGATAGAGAAGCAGGCAATACAGAAGAAACAGGAAATACAAAATATTTTCTATTATCCGACATAAAATCACGGGATTGCCTGGACTATCTGCATTTTTTCGAATCCCTTCGGGTAATGAACTTTTTTATTTCCCCCGTAAGAGATTTAATGTCGAAACCATCTCCACCAACGAATACATGCGTAAAGAATACTCACTGTGAAAATTGCTATAACCGCACTAAAAATTCCGGTCCCTACATCCCACGATATCATATGTTAAGTACCTGATGCTTATGGAGATATACAGTCTTGATAATGATGTGTGGATCGGAAAAAACGATAGATTAAGAACTCAATGAGTTTTCGTTTTAAGCGGTAATATGATTTAAGAATCTCCCCCCCCGTCATTTTTATCAACAGGACACGGATATGAGATTCAGAGAGCGATCGGGATCCTCATAGCAATTTATCTCCAGGCTTCTGTTTAGATCTCCGTTCGCAAAAGATGCCCAATCAGCCCATTGTTTTAACGTTTTTCCCAAGAGAAGCCTTTAATATCGTATCTCTTCATAACCGTATATGAGGAGTTATGAGCAGAGAGAAGATCAAAGTCCCCGGGAAGGTATACGAGGAATTAATCGCGCTCCAGCGCGAAATTCATTTCACCCAGGACCACCAGGATACGATCAAAAAGGCACAGGATCGGGGTTACATGAACGCCGCTAACTGGATTCGCCAGAACGAGAATGCCTACAAGATCGGATTTGCCTGGGGTTTCGAACCTTCGGATGATGAGCCAAAGGGAACCCTCCGGGATATACCCGCACGGGAAGCCCCGGCCCCGAAACGAACGATCTCCCGTCCCTCACCCCCACAAAGCAAAAAAACACAGAAATCACAGAGTTCCGGGGGCGTTCTTGCGGGTATCAGGAACTGGTTCGGTAAATACTTTTGATTTTTTTATTATTTTTTTTTAATGAACCAGCCGATTTCTCAGGGAAGACTGGTATATGAAAATCTGTTGGGCACTGCGTATGTCGAACTCCGGACACAGACCATTCATCGGCAAAATCCTATCATATCTCTAACACGAGTTGGAATTTCATAAACACACAGGATGATGAGATACTCTGAGGAGGATACAAGTTCATGCCCCGTGACCTTTCTGAAAAAGACATCGGAATATTAAAAAAACTTGCACCGGAATGTGGAGAACTTACCTGTTCAGGATCGGGGCATATGTTTCACTCGATCCTTCCTCCGGTTTCCAACCATTTTTCTGAGGACACAGATGATTTTATCCGGAGAATCGGCAGACTTTCCGATGAAGAACTCAGGTACATCATTGACTTGATCCACAAAGGTGAGGAAAGCCTGGGCTGTCTTCCGGCAGAGGATATTCAGGCATTCACCCAGCTTATCCATGATCGTCTCTCTCCGGAAGATGCACAGAAGGTTATTACTGCGTACGAGAGCGGTGGCGAATGTGAAAAATGAATTTTATGTCATATGACCGACATCAACCGCCTTAGTACCGAGATCCATGGCATTACCATAAAAAAACGCAGGAATGCAGCACTACTGATGGGGAAATCAGGGAACCTTCTGGCGATCGCCCCCCTTACTGAGGCACTCGCAGATCCGCATCCCGGGGTTCGCAGCGAGATTGTACAGGCATTAGGAAGGCTGGGGGATTCCTCTGCTATTCCCGGATTGATAACGGCACTCGGGGATTCTGATCTGTATGTACGTGTTGCTGCCATCTCTGCGATGGGAAAAATCAGAGACCGTGACACCGTTGACCCGTTGATCCGCTGCCTTTCAGACAAAGAGGTAATTATCAGAATTGGCGCTGCAGAAGTCCTGGGCAAGCTGGGTGACCGCCGGGCGATAGGTCCGTTGAACGATCTTGAACATGACTCTTTCTCCGAAGTTCGAGAAGCCGCAGAAAAGGCTCTGAGGAAACTGAAGTGATATTTATTCTGGATCTTCATGCACAAGTTCTGCATCAAAAAGTACAAACATCTGGCAGAAAAAACCGACAATCATTGCTGTAAACCAAAAAACTTAAAGTATGGTTCCGGTTTCCAACCGATAACCGACGATATCTCTCCTTATTTCGCGCTGCAACAGGGGGCGGGATTTTTATGGATGAACACCGAACCACTGATTCAGGTGGTGACCCGATTCCTGATATTATTGAAGCAACAGCCCTGAAAAAAACATTTGGTAACGTAACTGCAGTAAATGGTATCACCTTTGCGGTAAAAAAAGGGGAAGTATTCGGGTTTCTGGGCCCCAATGGCGCAGGCAAGACCTCGACTATGAAAATAATCGCATGCGTCTCACCACGGACTTCAGGGACTCTGCGGGTCTTTGGACTGGACCCGGATATATCACCTGCAGAGATAAAACAGCGAATTGGTGTTGTCCCTCAGGAGACAAATCTCGATCCGGATTTCACCTGCTACGGCAATCTTTTTACGTATTCACGTTATTTTGACATGCCGCCCGATGTAGCCCACAAGAAGGCCGAGGAACTCCTGGAGTTTGTTCAGTTAGAGGAAAAGCGGGATGTTACCATCGAAAAACTATCAGGAGGTATGAAACGGAGACTAATTCTTGCCCGGGCACTTGTCAACAACCCGGATCTACTCATTCTCGATGAGCCGACAATCGGTCTTGATCCCCAGGCTCGTCACCTGATTTGGGACAGACTGAAATTGCTGCAGGCTCAGGGAAATACGATCGTACTCACCACCCATTATCTTGACGAAGCTGCTCGTCTCTGTGACCGGCTCGTAATCATGGATAATGGGAATATCCTCGTTGAAGGTTCACCGGCAGAACTCGTCAAAGAATATGTGGGGACCGAGATCGTTGAAATCAGCACATCTGAAGAGGTGCTCACCTGTCTGCAACGGGAAAATATTCCTTTTGAAGTTATAGGCGACACCATTCAGGTTGCAACTGAATCGTCCCGCGAAGTCGCCCGTATTTTGTTCGATAATTGCACCCCCCAGAATGTGATGACCCGCCAAGCTACCCTTGAGGATGTATTCCTGAAACTGGCCGGGAGAAAATTGCGGGAGTGATCATGCAACAATTCTGGTCAATACCAAAAATCACCCGGAGGGCATGGAAGGTCTGGCACCGGAACCTCGTGGTTTTTTTCAGGACCTGGAAGGTGAACTTTTTCCCGCCCTTGATCGAGGCGTTCCTGTACCTTTTTGCCATCGGTCTTGGCATTGGATCCTATGTCAGGGAGATCTCCGGTATACCTTATGTAAATTTTATCGCCCCTGCGATCCTTGCTATTTCGGTCATGAACTCGGCATTCTTCGAGTGCACGTACGGCTCCTATGTCAGGATGTATTACCAGAAGAGCTTCGATGCGATGATTGCAACCCCGCTTTCGATCGAGGACGTAATTGCAGGAGAACTTCTCTGGGGGGCAACCCGTAGTATGTTGTATGTGATTATCATGCTCCCGGTGCTCGTGGCATTCGGGGTCATCTCTTTACCCCTGTCGCTTCTCGCCATCCCGCTCGCATTTCTTGGTGGCCTGATGTTTGCCGGCATCGCGATGTGCTTCACCGCAATTACTCCAAGCATCGATACCTTGAACTATCCGTCGTTCCTTCTCATCACACCTATGGCACTCTTCTCCGGGACATTTTTCCCGATTACCCTGCTGCCAGTAATTTTTCAGTACATTGCGCTGGCCCTGCTCCCACTGACCCATCTGGTCGCCATCATGCGCATGCTCACGTTGCCCGCATTATCAGGGATACTCGTGCTCCACCTTATCTGGATTCTGATTGTAACCGCTCTATTCTGTATTATCTCAATCAATCTGATGCGGAGACGGTTGATAATCTGATCTTGTCGGACAAATCCCTGAAGATTCTGGGCCATCTCTCTAAGCCCTTCTCATTATCCGAAGGACATAGAGATCTTCATCCTCGATCTTCTTTTTCACAATAATCTCTGATACAAAACCCTTCCGGAAAAGAAGATCACGAACTTCCGGAAGCCCGGTAAGCGAGGAGATGAGCAACAAGATCCTCCCGCCGGGGGCAAGTACTCTGCCTGCATCTTCGGCAAACCTAATAATCACTTCACGTCCGCTCATCCCACCGTCAAGGGCATACTCGAGCCAGTCATCAATCCTGTCCTCAGGAAGTGTTGGAAGATAGGGGGGGTTGAACAGGATAAGATCAAAAGTGCCTCGGATACCGGAAAGCAGATCGTTTCGTACTACTTCAATCCCTTTTTTCTGGGCACAAAACACTGCATGAGGGTTGATATCAGTTGCGACCACGCCGGTAACCCTTCCGAGCTCAGCACCAATAATCCCCGAGCCGGTCCCGACTTCAAGAACCTGGTCACCGGGTTTCACCTCTGCTAATGCAGCGTCCAGTAAAAGGTACGTGTCGGCTTCGGGCTGGTAGACCTGGGATGGATCATAAGGCATAAAAGAAACTCGTATCAGGATGGATATTCTGTCTTCAATCTAAGAGATACTACCAATCGTATAAACTCACCGGTAGTTTAAATCATTGAATGTATCCAAAAAACACCCGGACTTTCCGGACTGTCACCGACCGTATTATCCTTGGGTTTTAAGGATTTCATGCAACTGGATTGACAAAAACGCAATTCAATCGATATTGACAAAAAAGTCCTCCCGGGGCCAGGAACATCAAACTGGATCAAAAAAATAACCGGATAATTTAATATTAATGGATTCTTAGCCGTTTAGATAAATTATCAGTGTGTATCCGTTACAGGTCGACCCCGGACAAGAGTGGATCCAATCGTAATGCCGTGTCATATCTTTCGGCTGCCTCTTTGTATCGCCCGAGACATTCGAGGCATCTGCCCATTTCATACTGTGCCTTTGCAAAGTGGGGGGCGATAAATACAATCTGAGAAAACAGTTTTAATGCACCTGGATAATCGCCATGGCTTGATATCTCCATTGCCTGCCGGTTCAGAGCCTGTATTTCCAGAGGAACCGGTTTATTGCTATTCCTTCCCACAATCATCCTTCCATTTTCTTTATAATTTTCTTTGCCAATCTTTCTCGCTGTATTCAAAGGAAACTCCATTAGTCCGTGACATTTGGCGGAATTATAATGTCTTTTTTCAACCAGATTCGAGTCTTTTTATGCTGAGCATGGGCGGTTCCGCTGATCAAGTACTTCCTCCGCGATATACCGGATAAGGCAGGTGTCGCATCCCATTTTTCTCGAATCATGTAATATTTCCCGTACGTAGGCAATCTTGTTCAGGGACTGATCAGAAACGAATCGCAGATCCGGATCTGTATCAGACCGGAGCATGGTTAAATGTGCGACTGCCCGTAGATCCCCCAAGTTGCCAAGGGCTTCTGCCGCAAGATACCGCACCCATTTGTCCTCATGGTTAAGGGCATTGATGAAATGTTCAATAATCGGCAGAGTAAATTTTTCAAGTGCCTCAAGAGATTTTTCAGTATCCGGACTGCGTTTACATGCCTCTTCATCATGAGTAAGCTCCATGTAATTCGACCTCCCTCCAAACTGGAATAATTGTGAGTGATTTTTTGGGATAATCAAAATTTGCGTTGCATTTGTGCCTTAGGAATATGCTACCACATATGCCATGCAGATATGAATCTAAACAGAAAACTGTACTGTAGTCTGTCATCCTGATGGAGATGGACATATAATCTGATCCATGATAAGAAAAAGATTTTATTTATTATCTTTTATGTCCAATCACCCCATATGGGATATCTCGATCAGGAAAAGATAACACGGATCAAGCAGGTCCTCAAATGGCGCCCGAGAGGAATGACCATCTCGGATCTCTCTTCACATATGAAGCTGAACCGGAATATGGTTGCAAAATATCTTGAGATACTCCTCATCTCCGGCCAGGTAGAGATGGAGGAAATTGGTCCGGAAAAGTATATTTCCTGACTCAGAGGGTGCCCATCTCGACCATGCTGGAATTTTCTTCTGACCTTGTGATCGTGGTCGATTCCGATGGTAAAATTCTGCAGGTAAATGAACATGTCCCGGCATTGCTTAACCTGAAACGTGAGGCTTTGACCGGTCTGCGTGTTCAGGAGATTGATAGTCCGTTTATCCATAATCTCTGGAGTAGTCTGCAGGAGCACAAAACCCAGTCAAAAACCGGGGATAGTACTGTTTTCTCAAGCATTGTGCGAGGAAAATTGCGGTATTTCCGTTTAAAACAGGTACCCACCGTCTTTGAGAACGGAAGCGATGGCTATACGTACATTATAGAGGATACAACAACCCAGAAAAAGTTCCAGGAAATGCTGGAGATCAGCGAGGCGAAATACCGGGGGTTGGTCCAGTCATCAGGAGAGGCCATTATTGGCATGTCAACGGATGGCGGCTTGGTCAGCTGGAACCCGGCGGCTGAGCAGCTTTTCGGTTACACTGAAGAAGAAATACTCAAAAAGTCAGTTCACAGCCTCGTTTCCCCGGATCTTCAAGGGGTTTTTGATATGTTTCTCGCCCGGCTCAGGCAGGGACAGTGTATCCGGAGGTATGACATGAACATGATACGCAAGGACGGTTCAACGATGAATACCCTGATGACCGTCTGTCCAATAAGGGGGGAGGATAATCATATAGTCGGCGTGTCGTCTATCGTTC